>NZ_JAUCCV010000010.1:0-978908 GCF_034675905.1 Castellaniella sp.
TGACCATCCCAGAACACAAACCCCAGCTAAATCAACAGGTTAGTAGCCTGACTAAAGGGAAATTTTGCTACCAAACTCGATACCGCTGGTAGCAGGCACATCATAGCGCGTATCCTTGCCTTTTTTGGTGTTTTGGAGTAGGGGCAGGCTTGGGGGCTTTCAGGTCAGCAACCTCAGCACGTAGTGCCTCGTTCTCAGCCTCCAACTTCGCAGCCTTGGCCTTGTATTTCTTGGCCTTATCTTCGTTTAGCCTGCTATCTTTGGCGTGCTCTTTGCCTTCTTCCAGTCTACGTTCAGCCCTTGCCTCAATCTTTGCGTTTTCTTCTTTGAGCCTTTCGGCTTCTTTCTCTGCTTCCGCCTTCCCTTCCTCGGCCTCCTTTGCCTTTTGCTTCATTTTTTGGCTAGGTAGGTGAAACGCAACTTTGAACTTATCCACAAAACCCATACCAGCCCAAGCCTCGGCCGCTTTTCTCTTGTAGTGGGCAATGTACTTCCTTGCTTTTTGTTTGGTAGTTAGCAACAGACTAGCCTGGTGAGTTTCAGCCTTCCATTGTTCCCTGGACAGCCGACGACGACCGGGGCCAAGTCTGGACATACCGAAGTGGCTTGCTACCTTGATATGAAACTGATCCTGCCATAGACGCATAGCTTGGCAGTATTCTTTATTTTGTTCCCCTTTCGGCCTGTTTTCTTCTTTGGCCTTTTCTGAGGCAGACCGGCCCTTGTGTAGAACATTGAAATTCTCCCCTGCTTTGGGGACAGCATAAAAATGAATATGAGGGTGAGTTTCGTCCAAATGCTCAACTACTGTTCTCAGCCTTTCCCCATATTCCAACTTTAACCATTCAATAGATCGGGCTTTGAAAGCGTCCCAGTTTTCGGCTTTACCTCTTTCCATAGAAATGACACCAGCCAAAAGACAAGCCCCGTCTTTTCTTAATTTCCTACCTTTGGCATCTTTCGCATTATCTCCCCACTCAGTAGCCATTTTTTCCAATTCAGCCAGTGAAACACCATAAAGAATATTTGGCTTTTTTGGGTTTTCAATATGGAAGGTATTGCTCGGCTCTCGTCCAGCCTCGGCTAAAATGTCTCTAATACTCCATTTTTCCTTGGCCTTTATTATCCTGCCTTTTGCTGTTTTTCTTTCTTTTTGTTTGGCTCCCACGCGCGCGTAAACGTCGATGTGGATAAATTGATACGTCATTTTTAGCCCTCCTTTATTGTTGTTTTTTGGTGTGGCTTATCATATTATCTTAAATCTTTTTCGCTCTGTCTAACAGACATAGCGACCGACTATGCTTATTCACTTCGTTCATAAGCGCGGCCCCTACGGGGAAAAATCAAAATCAAAGGCGTTATGCGCTAACGCATAATAAGGGGCTACACCCCTTAACCCCATGAATATCAAAAAATTGCTTTTTGATATTGACTTAATCTAACCAATAGATTATATTATTGGTGTGATTGTAGTATCTGCCTACAATCTTCCTTACGGGATTATGTTGACGCATACAATTAGATAGCAGAAATTAAAGCCTCCAAGTTTTGGGGGCTTTTCTCGTTATTGACATCTCTGGTTTTTTTTGTATGATTTGATTAACTAATTGTTGTACACGTCAATCACAAAAGTTAAGCCGTAACCAGACGGTAAACAGATTCCCGGTTCCAACATTTGATTAATACAGTCCTAGACTGAAAACGTTAGTATTGTGCGTAGCAAACAACTACACAGAAATCACAAGAAAACAGAAATAGGTCTTTGACAGTGAAGGGGTTAGAACGAGGTATGGAGAAAGCCCCGCCCGGTCCGAACGTCACAGGGTCTCCATTGTGCGGCCAGCACATGCGCGAAGAGCGCGGGTGACAACCTGATTTATGAGCCTATATGTCAGGGATGCGATATGCTAGTATCGTGAGCAATGGACTTCTAACCTGTCAACTTGGCGGGTTAGGGGTTCCTTTGTTCGCTCAATCTAATATCCAAAAGAACAAAGGAACTAAAATAAGATGCAGATCTATTGCAGTAATTAGGTAGATCTCTTGCAGATAGAATAGAGATCATTTTGAATATCAGAAGTTAGAGAACTCAGATCATCAACATTAAACTTATTTGAGTAAGTTGCTACATTCACACTTTCAACTGAATGACCAAAGAATTGGCAACGGGGTTCAAACTCAACCCCTTTTTTCATCATATGGTCATTGAGATATTTTCTCAATGAATGGAAAACAAGTTTCCCTCTGCTTATTTTCAACTCTTCCAAATGGCGAGCAAACTTTTTCCCCACAGCATTACCTGCCCCTTTCCCTGTTCTGCTTTTTGCCCCATATTTGAAAACTTGCCCTTTGTGTTTTTTGGAGTTCTCAACCAGAAAAGCCTTAAAGTCTTCATCAAACAAATCAGCAGGCAAAGGTACTTCCCTTTTTCCAGCATGTGTTTTGCTATCTCTGATAATCAAAAAGTGATTACCCTTTTCTGTTTTCTGGAACTGGTCAGCTTGTAGGCTGGTAATCTCATTGACACGGCAGCCAGACACCAAACCCAACAGCAGACAATAATAATAGTCTGGGTCTTTGACTTTCTGGTCTTTGAAATACTCACTCCCAAAAATGGCCTTTATTTCCTGATCTTCAAAAATGGCATATCCACCCGTTAACTTTTGCCTTTTTGTCAGCAGTGCCAAACCCTCGGCCGGATTCTCTTCCTTGGTATATCCCTGCTTAATGGCAAAGTTGAATAGTGTTTTCAGGTAGCCAATTTTCCCATCAATGGTTCTTGGCACGTTGCCCTTAATAGCCAGATATTCCTGATAGCGAGTCATATCACTTTTCAGGACTTCGAGGATATAGCACCCTTTACCAACATAGGCAGAAAACTCTTTGACCGTGTTTTTCAGTGCTGTAACTGTTGCGGGTTTGACCTGCTTCAACAGCAAATACTTGTCAAGCAGTTCTATCAGCGTTAGCCCTGAGTGCGTAGCAGGTAATCCCTGAACCTCGATAGAAGCCCCCTGCGGGGGTTTGGGGGGAAACGTAAAGGCTTGAGCATCCCTTGACACTTGAAGGGCTTGTAGAGCCTCCAGCAGCCTTTTATGGTCGTCCTGACCGTCTGCTATGGCTATGCCCCTACTCAGGTCTATCTGGTACTTCTGGATCTTGGATAGGTCAATGGTCATTTTCAAGGCTTCCAACAGTCTGGATGCTCTAATGATAGCCGTTGCCTTGTCCTTTGTTCCCAGTGACTTTTTGACCTGCTTACCGGCAATCCTTGTGTGTAGGTAGTAGGTGCCTTGGCGGGTGTATACGGGCAGATTGAGCATGGATTGCTACCAAATCTGCTACCAACCCTGAAATGATAAAAGCCTGCTAACTCATTGAATTAGCAGGCTTTTTGAATAGTTGGCGGAGCGGACGGGACTCGAACCCGCGACCCCCGGCGTGACAGGCCGGTATTCTAACCAACTGAACTACCGCTCCGCAGCGGTGCCAGATAAACTGGCGTCCCCTAGGGGATTCGAACCCCTGTACCCACCGTGAAAGGGTGGTGTCCTAGGCCTCTAGACGAAGGGGACAGGACATTCATTCATCGAAGAAGTTTGGTGGAGGTAAGCGGGATCGAACCGCTGACCTCTTGCATGCCATGCAAGCGCTCTCCCAGCTGAGCTATACCCCCAAACAAGGTCTTCGTTAACGAAGAAGCGAGATTATGCACGAAAACTTTTATGTGTGCAAGCCGGGCCTGTTTTTCGGAATAAATCATGCGAATTCAGACGCGTGCCTCGATCAAGACACCGCGCTCAGCACCGCCAGGACCGCCGCCGTCAACTGCCGCACATCATCGGGGGGCATGACAAAGGCAGGCGTCAGATACACGGTGCGCCCCAGCGGCCGCACCCATACGCCGGCCTGCAGAAACGCCTGGCATAAGGCGGCGCGGTCCGGGGCACGATGCAGTTCGACCGCGCCGATCGCGCCCTTGACGCGCACCGCCTGCACGCACGGCAGATCGCGGCACGCGCCCAGGCCCTCTGCCAGCAAAGTTTCGATGGCCTGCAC
The DNA here is from genome assembly GCF_034675905.1 of Castellaniella sp. Classification (GTDB taxonomy): domain Bacteria; phylum Pseudomonadota; class Gammaproteobacteria; order Burkholderiales; family Burkholderiaceae_B; genus Castellaniella. Next base: position 4,060 of record NZ_JAUCCV010000010.1, read on the forward strand.
CTGCGCCAATCGAGGTTCGCTGCCGAACAGATCCAGCGAGGCATGGGCGGCTGCGCAGGCCAGCGCATTGCCCATATAAGTCGGCCCATGCATCAGCGCATGCGCGGGATCGTCGGACCAGAAGGCCTCGAACACGCGCTGACTGGCCACCGTGGCCGCCAGCGGCAGCGTGCCGCCGGTCAAGGCCTTGGACAAGGTCAGAATATCCGGTCGGACCCCCGCCTGCTGGAACGCGAACAGGGTTCCCGTACGTCCGAAACCGGTAAAGATTTCATCGAAAATCAGCAGGATGCCATAGCGGTCCGCTACCCGGCGCAAGCGCCGCAAGACATCGGGATCGTGCATCTGCATGCCTGCAGCCCCCTGCACCAAGGGCTCGACCAGCAAAGCGGCCACCTGATCCTGTTGACGCTGCAACAGGGCATCCAGCAAGGCCTCGCCCTGATCATCATGCGGCAATGGCAACACATCCTGGGCGGGCAGGACACCCTGAAAGGCGGCATGCATGCCGATATCGGGGTCGCACACCACCATCGTGCCAAACGTGTCGCCATGATAGCCGCCTCGAAATGACAGGATGCGCTGCCGCTGCGGCTCGCCCTGGTTCAGCCAATACTGGATCGCCATTTTCATCGCCACTTCGACGCTGACCGAGCCGGACTCGGTAAAAAACACCCGATCCAGCCCTGGTCCCAGCAAGCCGCACAGCCGCTGCGCCAGCGTCAGCGCCGGTTCATGCACCAGGCCGCCGAACATGACGTGGGGCATGCTCTCCAGCTGGCGCCGGACCGATTCAGCAATATGGGGATGGTTATATCCATGGCAGGCGGTCCACCAGGAAGCCAGGCCATCGAGCAGCACGCGGCCATCGGCCAGATGGATCCGGCAACCCCGGGTGGCTCGGACAGGGGCCGGCAATCCGGCGGTTTTCATCTGGGTGTAGGGCAACCAGATATGCGGATACCCCTGGTCCAGCCAGGGAATGGATGAAGTTGTCATAGTTTGTTTCTACTGTGCAGCATCGTGCAAAGCGCCCCGAATGGACGGGCGAAGCGGGACGATGGGAGGCGATTGATCGGTATTGTCATTAACTTTCATCTTCCGCTATCTTGTATCTATTTTCATTTAATTCCATTTTTCGTCTTCCAAATTTATATTATCGCCTCCTATCAGATTCTTTCTGGAACCGTCGGCCACAGACCTGCCATGGGCATCTTCGAACCGCTTTACCTGGACGCTTTGCGCCAGCTGGAACGCCAGTCGCAGCGGCGCACCTTGAGCGCATGCGATGAGGACCTGCCCGGTCGCCGCCGCGACGCCGCACAGGGCATTCTGAATTTCAGCAGCAACGACTACCTGGGCCTGGCCTCGCATCCGGCCCTGACGGCCCGCGCCTGCGACTACGCGCAGCGCTACGGCGCCGGGTCGACGGCATCCCGTCTGGTCTGCGGCACCCGCACGCACACACTGGCCATCGAAGCAAAGCTGGCGCACGCCAAAGGAACCGAGGCCGCCTTGCTATTCACATCCGGATGGCAAGCCAATGCGTCCGTCTTGCCAGCGCTGCTGCGGCTGCTGGGCCGCGACACACAGGTCTATGTCGATCGCCTGGCGCACGCCAGCCTGCACCAGGGCTGCCGCGCAGCAGGCATCCGGGAAATCCGCTTTCGCCACCAGGATCTGCATCACCTGGAACAGCTGATCCAGTCGCACGGGGGCGGCGCCGCACGCCGGATGATCGTGACAGAAAGCGTGTTCAGCATGGATGGCGACCAGTGCGACATGCCAGGCCTGACGGCCCTCGCCAAGCGCCACGGGGCCTTCCTGTATCTGGACGAGGCGCATGCCACAGGCGTCCTGGGACCCGGCGGCATGGGTCTGTCAGGGCTGCATCCCGATGGGGTCCAGTTGGCCATGGGCACGTTCAGCAAAGCCCTGGGCGGCTTCGGCGCCTACGTGGCCGGCTCGCGCGCCTTGTGCGATTACCTGATCAATACCTGTTCCGGCTTCATCCACACCACTGCCCTGCCGCCTGCCGTGCTGGGCGCCATCGATGCCGCTCTGGACCTGGCGCCCAGCCTGCAGGCTGACCGCGACCGGCTGACTCATCTGAGCCAACGACTGCGGACTGCGCTGCAGGCGCTGGACATCGACACCGGTGCATCCGACACGCACATCGTGCCGGCCATCATCGGCGACGAACAACGCGCCCTGGACTTGAGCCGCCATCTGCGCACACAAGGCATCCTGGTGACAGCCATCCGGCCACCGACGGTACCCAAGGGCACCAGCCGACTGCGCATCGCCGTCAGCGCGGCGCACAGCACCGCCGATATCGATACGCTGGTCCGGGCGATTGCGCGCGCACAGAAGGCCATGGCATGAGCACGGCCACCCTGCCCGCCACCGACAGCACGACAGTATCCCGCGGACGCCATCGCCGGACCCGGCCACCCGAACAGCGATTCGACGCAGCTGCCGCCGGATACGAACGCCACGCCAGGGTGCAGCATGCCGTAGCGGATCACCTGCTGGCCTGCATCACCCGACAGGCGCTGCCGCCTGCTCCGCGCATTCTGGAAATCGGCTGCGGCACAGGGATCCTGACCCGGAAGCTGGCTGCCCGCTTCACCCAGGCTGACTGGACCATTACGGACCTGGCCCCCGCCATGCTGGAACAAGCCCGGCAGGCGCTGCGCCTGGGCGACAAGGCCCGCTTTCACATCATGGACGGCGAGCACCCTGAACCCCCCGCAGCCGACCGGCAGTTCGATCTGATCTGTTCGAGCATGGCCCTGCAATGGTTCAGCAACCCTGCACAGGGCATGGCCCGGCTGGCCGATTTGCTGACGCCCGGCGGCTGTCTGGCCGTCGCCGTCCCGATCCGGGGCAGCTGGACGGAATGGCGCGCCGCCCATCGATCTCTGGGCCTGTCGTCCGCCACGATTCCATTTCCGGCCGCCGCACGCCTGCGTCCACCCAACGACGCCTTCCAAAGCGACATGCACATGCACCGCTACATCGACGAATGCGGCAGCGCCCTGGGTTTTTTGCGACATCTGCGCGGCATCGGCGCCAGCGCCCCCCGCCCCGGCAGCCGCCCCCTGTCTGTGCTGCAACTGCGGCAGGTCTGCGCAGCATTCGAACAATCCGGCGCACGCTGTTCGTACCGGATCGCCTTCAGCCTATGGCGTCGCCAGGGTGCAAGCCCATTGACCACAAGGAGTCCCTGATGCAGGCCAAGCCTGATACGCCACCCGCCCAGGGGGTATTCGTGACCGGCACGGACACCGACGTCGGCAAGACCCTGGCGTCCGCCATCCTGGCAAAAGCCTGGCAGGCCGACTACTGGAAACCCTATCAGACCGGGGCCATCGACATGGGCGGCGACACCGACACCGTGGCCGCCCTGTTGGGGCCGGGCCGGTACAGACTGCACCCTCCCGCCCGCATTCTGCAGGCGCCGCTGGCCCCCTGGGCGGCGGCCCGCCTGGAAGGCGTCACACTGGACGCAGCCCGCCTGCGCCTGCCCCAGACATCCGCCCCGCTGATCGTTGAAGGCGCCGGCGGATTGTATGTACCCATCGATGAGCGGCACATGATGCTGGATCTGGCCGCCCATCTGGCTCTGCCGATCATCCTGGTGACGCGCAGCACGCTGGGAACGATCAACCACACCCTGCTCAGCCTGCAGGCCCTGGCTGCACGCGGCCTGCCGGTGATGGGAGTGATCATGAACGGCCCCCTGTCGCCCGGCAACCGCCTGGCGATAGAGCATTTCGGCCACGCACGCATCCTGGCCGAGATCCCGCCCCTGCCTCAGGTGGATGCCACTGCCGTCGCCCGGATCGCAGCCGGCATTCCGCCCTTGCGCCTGATCCAGCCGCCTGCGCTGCAAGACGGATCCTGAACTGATGATCTTACAAACCCTCACATCTCTGCCAATCAGCGCCCGACGCTCGATTTCATTCATGCTCGGACGATTTATCAGCATAGCCACCCATAAATAACAGAAATTACAGACAATTAAATAGGTTTAAGCGTCTATTAGAGATTTGTCATTCCCCCAACGCCGCCCTACCATCCCCGCTATCCTCTCTTTTGCATCATCACCCATGCCCTCTTGCCTGCGTCACGAAACACTCGACCCCGCCTGGCCCATCCAGGCGATTCTGGATCTGTTCGCTCTGCCCTTCAATGATCTGCTGCTGCAGGCCCAGACGGTGCACCGCCTGCACCATCCAGCCAACGCCGTGCAGCAATCCAGCCTGCTGTCGATCAAGACCGGCGCCTGCCCGGAAGACTGCGCCTACTGCCCGCAGTCTTCTCGCTACACGACCGCCGTGGAACAAGCCCCGCTGATGCCCTTGCCGCAGGTCCTGACGGCGGCAAAGCGCGCCCAAGAGGCGGGTGCGCAACGGTTCTGCATGGGGGCGGCCTGGCGCTCCCCGACCGAGCGGCAACTGGACGATGTGATCGAGCACGTACAAGCCGTCAAGGCGCTGGGCATGGAGACCTGTGTGACACTGGGCATGCTCAAGCCCGGACAGGCCGAACGCCTGAAGGCCGCCGGCCTGGACTACTACAACCACAATCTGGATACCTCGCCCGAATACTATGGCGAAATCATCCATACCCGAACTTACGACGACCGCCTGCAGACGCTGCAGCGGGTACGCGACGCCGGCCTGAAGGTCTGTTGCGGCGGCATCGTCGGCCTGGGCGAATCGCGCGAAGTCCGCGCCGGCCTGATCGCCGCCCTGGCCAGCCTGAACCCCTACCCGGAATCCGTGCCCATCAACCAGTTGGTCAAGGTGCCCGGCACGCCCCTGGCCGACGCACCGGACCTGGACCCGCTGGAATTCGTGCGCACCATCGCCGTGACCCGCATCGTCATGCCCAAAACGGTCGTGCGCCTGTCGGCCGGACGCGAATCGATGCACGACAGCACCCAGGCCCTGTGTTTCATGGCCGGCGCCAATTCGATCTTTCACGGCGAACAACTGCTGACCACCCCCAACCCGCGCGCCGAAGCCGACGCCAGCCTGTTCCAGCGCCTGGGTCTGACGCCCATGCCCCAGGCCGCTGAAGCCCATCTTGCCTGAACCGCCATGCATACCCTGATCCTGAGCATCACCTTCAGCGTACTGGTGTCCGTGTTTCTGAAGCTCGCCCGGCGCTGCCAGGTGCGTATCGAGCAGGCCATCGCCATGAATTACGTCACCGCCTGCGTGCTGTGCCTGTGGCTGCTGCGGCCCCCGCTGGAATCCCTGGGGCAGCAGACACCGACCGGATGGGTCGTGCTCAGCCTGCTGGGCGTCTTGCTGCCCGCGGTCTTTCTGATCATGGCGACCGCCGTGCGCCGGGCCGGGATCGTGCTGAGCGACACGGCGCAGCGCCTGGCGCTGATCATCCCGATTCTGGCGGCCTTTCTGGTGTTTCACGAGGCCTTGTCCGGACTGAAGGGCCTGGGCATCCTGATGGCCCTGGGCGCCCTGGCCTGCCTGCTGCGCCGCCCGCCACTCCAGGCTGCCGACACGCCCGATACCCAGGCCCTATCGATAGAACAGACGGACGACGCGAACCAGACAGGCCGCCGGATGTGGCTGCCGCTGCTGGGCGTCTGGGCAGGCTACGGCACGATCGACATTCTATTCAAGCAGATGGCGCGCACCGGATCCGGCTTTACCAGCACACTGCTGCTGAGCTTCATTCTGGCCGGCGTCCTGATGGGCTTATGGCTGCTGATGCGCCGCACGCAGTGGCATGCCCGCAGCCTGCTATCGGGCATCCTGCTGGGGGCGCTGAATTTCAGCAATATCTATTTCTACATCCGCGCTCATCAGACCTATCCGGACAACCCGACGCTGGTATTCGCCGCCATGAACATCGGCGTCATTGCCATCGGCACGCTGGTCGGCGCCGGCCTGTTCCACGAGCGGCTAAGCAGGACCAACCTGGCCGGTATCGGCCTGGCGCTGGCCGCCATCGTGCTGCTCTTTCCCCGCTGATCCTCCGGCCGGCGGTCCGTCCGCCGCCCCATCGGGGGCATCGTCTGCCGGCGGCAGGGCGTCGTCCACGACAGGGTCGTGCGAAATATCGTGCTCGATATCGACCCGGGGGTCCAGCACCGCCATGACGTGAGCGTTTTGCAGCGTATCGGCCATGGGCACGAACTGCGTGGGCGCGTCGGGACTGACGTGGGTGCCCTTGACCCGCTGTTCCCGGATGAACAGTACCAGCACGGCGGAGCAGGCGGACACAAAGACGAAATAGACATCACTGCCCCAGGTGCGCATCAAGAGCCCCGCCAGCAGCGGCCCCAGACAGGCCCCCACCCCGTACACCATGTACAGCAGGGCGCTCAGGCCCACGCGCCGTTCGGGATCGACGTTGTCATTGGCAAATGACGTGCCCATGGGATAGAGCGTGAACTGGACGATACCCAGAATGACTGAAAACGCCACCAGGGCCGGATAGGGAAACTGCATCCAGCCCCACAGCGGGATGCCCAGCGCCACCAGGATCAGTGCCCCGAAACGGATCAGCTTGACCCTGCTGGTGCGGTCCGCCAGCCAGCCCAACGGCCACTGGAAGACCAGCCCGGCGGCCAGAGACGCCGCCAGGAATATCCCCACCTGGTGATTGTCCATGCCATGCTGCAGGCCATACACCGGCGCCAGGCCATAAAAAGCGCCGTTGAGCATGCCGGCGACGAACAGCACCGTCAAGGACATGGGTACGCGATTCAGGTAATAGCGCAAGGCCAGGGGAGCGGGCACCTGCAAGGCCGGGTGCGAGCGCCGCGTCAGCGTGATCGGAATCAGACTGAGCACGCTGCAGATCGCGACGAACACCAAGGGCTGGTAGTTCAGGTCCGGGAACAGGCCCAGGGCCAGCTGTCCCAGCACGGTGCCCATACAGGTGGCCACCATATAAAACGCGAAGACCGTGCCCCGGGCGGCGTTTTCCGTCTGCTCATTGAGCCAGCTTTCGATGGCGACGAACAGGCACACCATGGACACGCCGGCCACGAAACGCAAAGCCAGCCAGAACCACAGATCGTGGACCAGGATCATGACCAGCACGGTGATCGTGGTCAGGGCCGCGCAGGCCGCATAGGTGCGGATATGGCCGACCTGGATGATCAGCCGATAGCCGAACCGCGCCCCCAACACCAGGCCCAGATAGTAGGACGCGATCATGGCGCCCACCCAGACTTCGGATACGGATTGCGCGGTCAGCCGCAGACCCAGATAGGTGTTGAACAGCCCTGAACTGAGCAGCAGAATCAGGGTTGCCAGATACAGGGAAAAGAAGGCGCCGATCGTCTTGGCCATGAAAGAAATCCGGTCAGGCCCGCGCCGTATCCCGGCCGCAGTCTGGGTGAAATATCCGATATGATAGAACGATGAACGAAACTGAAGTGTCCCCCAGTCTGACGCACCTGGATGAAAACGGCCAGGTGCGCATGGTCGATGTCGGCGAAAAGGTCGCCACGGCCCGCACCGCCATCGCCGAAGGCCGCGTCCGGCTCAGCCCGCACGCCTGGCATCTGCTGTCGGCCCAGGCCAACGCCAAAGGCGAGGTCCTGAACACCGCCCGCATCGCCGGCATCCTGGCCGCCAAACGCTGCGCGGAACTGATTCCGCTGTGCCACAGCCTGCCGCTCAGTTTCGCGGGCGTGGATTTCAGCGCCGACGACGCCAGCCACACCCTGACGATCCGCAGCACCTGCCGCACCAGTCACCAGACCGGCGTCGAAATGGAAGCCATGACCGCCTGCTCCGTGGCGGCCCTGACCGTCTACGATATGTGCAAGGCCGCCGACAAAGGCATCGTGATCGAACAGGTCCGGCTGATCTACAAATCCGGGGGTAAAAGCGGTGAATGGCGCAACGATTAAGGTACTGTACTTCGCCCAGGTCGCCGAGCACCTGGGCATCCGCCAGGAAACCCAAACCCTGGATACACCGGTCCAGGCCGGCGTCTGGCTGGACGCGCTGGCGGCGCGCTGCCCGGCGCTGGGGCCATCCAGCCGCCTGAAACTGGCGATCAATCAAGAACACGCCGGACGCCAGGACATCATCCAGCCGGGCGATGAAATCGCCGTCTTCAATCCGGTCACCGGCGGCTGACCCTGGCTACGCCGCTTGACACACCCGGCAGGATTTTCAGCATGGTACAGATTCAAACTGAACGCTTCGACGTGGCGGCCCTGATCGCCCAGCTGCAGGCCCGCACATCGGGACAGGCAGGCGCCCTGGTGCATTTCCTGGGTACCGTCCGCGACTACAACCCCGACTCCGAATCCCGCAGCCTGTTCCTGGAACACTATCCAGGCATGTGCGAACGCGAAATCCAGGCCCTTTGCGATCGCGCAAAACAACGCTGGGATATCTTGGATACGCTGGTGGTGCATCGCGTCGGCGAACTGCCGCTGGGCGACCCCATTGTCTTTGTCGGGGTGGCCAGCGCCCACCGGGGCGAGGCCTTTCGCGCTTGTGAATACATCATCGACACGCTGAAAACCCAGGCCCCCTTCTGGAAGCGCGAAACGCTGGCCGATGGGCAGGCGTTCTGGGTGCAGCAGCAAGACGCCGATGCCCGTAAAACCGCACAATGGGATACCCCGTCCACACCATGAAAGCCGATCCGACCCAGCCTCTTGTCAGCCTGCGATGCGCCGTCCTGACCATTTCCAGCCGCCGCCAGGCAAAAGACGACACCAGCGGAAACTACCTGGATGCCGCCCTGAGGGAAGCCGGCCACACGGTCCAGGCCCGCAGCCTGTGCCCCGATGACCGCTACCAGATCCGCAAGATGCTCAGCGACTGGATCGCCGACCCCGGCATCCAGGTGATTCTGTGCAATGGCGGCACGGGCTTCACCCACCAGAAATCCACCATCGCCGCCGTCACACCGCTGCTCGATCAGGTGGTGCCTGGCTTTGGCGAACTCTTCCGCCATCTGTCCTGGCTGGATATCGGGGCCTCGTCCCTGCAGTCCGATGCGCTGGGCGGCATGGCCAACGACACGCTGGTGTTCTGCCTGCCGGGGTCCACCGGCGCTTGCCGGCTGGCCTGGGAAAAAATCCTGCAGCCGCAGCTCGACAGCCGCCAGCCTCCTTGCAACTTCGCCAGCGCCTACCGCGCCCGCACTTCGGATTGACTATGCTGGATTTCGATACGGCCCAAGCCCAACTGGCGGCCCGCGCCCGCACGCCCGAGCAACGGGAAACCCTGCCGCTGGCGGCGCTGTCCGGTCGCGTGCTGGCCGACGACGTGGTCGCCGCACTGGACCTGCCGCCCGCTGATAACAGCGCCATGGACGGCTATGCCGTGCGGGCGGCGGACACCGCTGCCGCCCCTGTCACCCTGCCCGTCCAGCAGCGTTGTTTTGCCGGCCAAGCCCCCCAGGCCCTGCTGCCCGGCCAGGCGATCCGCCTGTTCACCGGCAGCGTGATTCCGGCAGGCGCCGACACGGTCGTCATGCAGGAAGACTGCAGCGAAGACGATACCGGCGTCACTTTTCAGACACCGGCCCAAACGGGCCAGCACATCCGCTACCGGGGCGAAGACATGCGCCAAGGCAGCCGCGTGCTGGCGCAAGGCGCTCTGCTGGACGCAGGCCGAATCGCCGTCCTGGCCGCCCAAGGCATTGCCCAGGCATCCGTCTATGCGCCACTGAAGATCGGCATCCTGACCACTGGTGACGAACTGATCCCGCCAGGCCAGCTGCTGCCGCCCGCCGCCATCTACAATTCCAACGCCCCCATGCTGGCCAGCCTGTGTCAGGGCTTGCAGACCGCGCCGGTGCTGCTGCGCCATGCCCGCGACGAGGCCCCCGCCATCGAGGCAGCGCTGACTGAACTCAGCCACAGCTGCGATCTGGTGCTCAGCGTAGGCGGGGCCTCCGTCGGCGAAAAAGACCTGGTCAAGCCTGCCATCGAAGCCCTGGGCGGCAGCCTGGATTTATGGCGGGTACGGATGAAACCCGGCAAGCCCGTCGCGCTGGCTGATCTGAATGGCCGGCCCATCGTCTGCCTGCCCGGCAATCCAGTATCCGCCTTTGCTGTCTTTACCCTGCTGGTCAGCCCGCTGATCCGGGGCTTGCAAGGCCGCAGCCAGACGCTGCCGCCTGTGCGATACGGCACGTTGCACACCGACCGGCCGCTGGGCGGTGACCGTGACGACTTCATTCGCATCCAGGCGGCGCTGACGCCCTCGGGCGACACTGTCCTGACGCCGCACAGGCAGCAAAGCTCCGGGGCGCTCAGCAGCCTGGCCTGGGCCGACGGCCTGGCACGGATTCCGGCAGGCAGCCGCCTGTCATCCGAAGCCGGCGTCACCTGGTACGCGCTATCGGACTGGCTGCGCTAAGACTTGGCCGCTGCACACGGGATGCCTCATCAAGGCTATCGTGATGCGGCGTCCTGACTGGCGACGCCGCCAGCCCAGCGATCCCAATCCTGCGGCGTATTCAGATTGACCAGACAATCGGGGTCGGCAAAATCGACCGGCTGGGCGCCGCAAGCCCGCAGCCAGGCCTGAACCTGACGCTGGCCCGACTGCAAGAAATCCTGCAGTCCGGGCGCTAACGAGCCATGCGCCACCAGGCACAAGGGATGCGGCCCATCCGGCGTACGGGCATAGGCAGGATGTTCCGGCGTCGCCACGGCAGCCAGCCGCGCCAGCAGATCCGCCGGCCAGCGCAGCACATCCACAGGCAAGATGAACAGCCAGGGGGATACGGCCTGCTGCAGGCCGGTCAATACGCCGGCCAAAGGGCCGCTATGCTGCAGATCGGCGGCATCCGGCGCCACCTGGCCATAGGCGGCATAGGCTTCGGCATGACGATTGGCGCTGATGAAGATCCGGGCAACGCTCTGACCCCGCATATACCGGCACACGCTGGCAACCAGCGGCTGGCCCTGCCAGTCGCGCAGGCCCTTGTCGATATCCGGCGCAGCCGGGGTGCGCATGCGCAAGGATTGGCCGCCGGCCAGGATCAGTCCGTCGACCGGCCTGCCAACGGCAATACCCGAATGCCCGCCTGTCGACGGATCGGGACTAGCCACCGATGTAGCTCATCTCGATCTTGTGATCGCGATGCGCCTGGCCGCGCCGTTCGGAATATCGATCACCCCGCGCCAGCCAGACGCCGGCCAGCCGCTCGCCCAGCGCCTGATCGCTGGCGCCGGAACGCAGCAAGGCCCGCAGATCATGGCCCTGTTCGGCGAACAGACAGGTGAACAGGCGCCCTTCGGGCGACAGCCGCAAGCGCGTACAGTCACCGCAAAAGGGCTGGGACACGCTGGTGATCAGGCCGATTTCCCCCGCCCCGTCGGCGTAGGTCCAACGGCTGGCGACTTCGCCGCGATAGTGGGCTTGAACCGCTTGCAGGGGAAACTCATCCCCGATCAGGCGCACGATTTCGGCCCCGGTGACGACTTCGTCCATCCGCCAGCCATTGGTATTGCCGACATCCATGTATTCGATGAAGCGCAGCACATGCCCTGTCCCCCGGAAATGCCGGGCCATGGGCAGGATCTGCGCGTCGTTCATCCCCCGGCGCACCACCATATTGACCTTGACCGGCGCCAGGCCCGCCCGGGCGGCGGCCTCGATGCCTGACAAGACGGTAGCGACGGCCACGCCGCTATCGCTCATGCGTTCGAACAAGGCGTCGTCCAGCGCATCCAGGCTGACGGTGACGCGATTCAGCCCTGCTTGCGCCAGCGCGTCGGCCTTTTTGGCCAGCAGCGTGCCGTTGGTCGTCAGGGTGAGTTCAGGCGGCTGGCCGTCGGGAGTGCGCAACTGCGCCAGCATGGCGATCAGGACCTCGATCTGTTTGCGCAGCAAGGGCTCGCCGCCGGTCAGGCGGATCTTGCGCACCCCCTGGGATAGCGCCACCGCCGCCACCCGCGTGATTTCCTCGAAGGACAGCAGGGCGCTATGCGGCAAGAACGCATGATCGGCGCCAAATACCTCGCGCGGCATACAGTAGGTGCAGCGGAAATTACAGCGGTCCGTGACCGAAATGCGCAAGTCCCGCAAAGGCCGCCCGTAGGTGTCGCGCACCGCCTCGCCCGGCGCCAGCACGGGCGCCGGGCGAGGCTGGTCTTCGGTTTGATGATAAATGACGCGACTCATGGAACACACGCGATCAATCGTTTTCCTTGACGCGATAGACCAAGGTGGCGACTTTCGCCAGACCCAGGACCTTGACCGTGACGCTGCCCAACAGCAGACGCGACAGGCCGCTGCGGCCATGGCTGCCGATGAAGATCAGGTCGCAGTCCTGGTCCTTTGCGGCGTGGACGATGCCATCGGCCACATTGAAATTGGACACGGCGCAGGCGGTGGCCTTGACCCCAGCAGTGGTGGCGCGATCCAGCACCTGCTGCAGGTATTTTTGCGCTTGTTCGGCCGCCGTGCGGTCGTAGTCTTCGTCCGTGATGGCATAGGCGGCGGCCATGCCGTCGAACCCGACCGTGGCGGCAAAAGGCTGCGTGACATGCAGCGCAACGACCTCGGCCCCGATGGTGCGGGCAAAGCAGACACCCTTGTTGGCGGCCTGGGCCGAGAGTTTAGAGCCGTCCGTAGGGATCAGGATTTTCTTGAACATACTCAGATCATCCAAAAAGCTGAACAGGAGACTTCAGCATACCTGCTGGGCGGCTGAAATGACAGTCGGATCAGCCCTGAGATTGATGTGGCGCAGATTCCTGGGAAGCTTGAAACAATTTGGTGCAACGCCCGCCCGATCGGCAAAACGCCAGCACCGGACCGGGAAGTTCCTGCAGCAGATGGGAAAAATCCGCCACATCGGCAGCCGTCATGGCGCCGCTGACCACCGGCTGATACCGCGCCTGCAGTCCCGCTGCTTCGGCTGCCCGCAGCACGTCGGCCGACAGCGGCTGGCTGGGGCCGTCTTCGCCGTCCGGACGATTGATGATGACGGACTTGAAGCCCGCATCGGCCAGGGCCTGCATATCGGCCGGCTGCAACTGCCCGGTCACGGCAAAATCGGGGGCCAGGGATTGATAAGACACACTCATGAGGGCTCCTTGCAGGGATCGGTTCCTGCGATCATCAAGCGATGGTCGGCCAGCCGCTGCGCCATTCGCGCATCGGACAGCACGGCATATTCGGCCTGACGCTGGTCAGTCAGGGCATCGTGCGCATCCATGCCCCGCGCGGGGTGACACATCAGCACATCGCCATCCTGGGCCAACGTCAGCCAGCGCGACATCCAGATTTCATACGCTGGAACGCCGCCCTTGAAATCATACACGCCCAGGAACCCCGGATTCTGCGTCAACCCGGCCGCCTGCACGCGGCGGCGCAGTCCGGCCGCCCCCAGACCGGCAATGACCTGCGCCTTGAAGCACAAACGCCAGGGCAAGCCCGCCTGACGGGGGCGGCCCGTGTCGCGTATCCAGGGTCTGGCTGTCCGGGTATCCAGCGCCTGCAGCAGCTGATCGCGCACACCTGGCAACTGGTGCACATGCTGATGACCGTCGATATAGTCCGGCAGGCGTCCGGTCAGATCCTGAAAACGATCCAGCTGACGGCAGATGGCGTCTCGCACCTGCCCCAGCGGCAGACGGCGCAGATAAGCGGCCTGGATCAGTGATTTCAACGGCAGGCACAGGCCGGGCTGGCCGAAGGATTCCGTCAGGTTCAGATGCAAGCCGACCTGCAGATGGGTCGTCAGCAAGGCGGGCAGGTTCTGCGACGCACTGGGACCATCGACCAGCAGGCTGGTAGCCGACAGGCGGCCCAGACCGGCCAGGTGCAGGATGCCGGCATCCACAGCGGTATTCATCCCGAAATCATCGGCGCACACTACAATGCGGCGGTATTCGGAAGCGGGGCTGGCGCTTGGGCGTTCAGGATTCATGTTCAAAAAACTCTACACCCAGATCGGCTGGTTCGTCATTGTAGGCTGCGCAGCGGCGGCCACCCATTGGGCCGTGGCAGTGGCCTGCGTGGCCTGGGCAGGCCTGACACCGTTGCTGGCCAATGTCGCAGGCTGGCTGGTAGCCTTTGGCGTGTCGTTCACCGGCCATTATCGCCTGACGTTCCGCCACCAGCATGCGCCCCTGCTGCAATCCGCCCTGCGGTTCTTCCTGGTATCCGCCCTGGGCTTCGCTGTGAACGAAGCAGCCTATGCCACCCTGCTGAACATCACCCCGATCCGCTACGACATTCTGCTGGCGCTGGTGCTGATCGGAATCGCCGGCATGACCTTCATTCTGGGGCGCTACTGGGCGTTTCGCCACACCCGCTGACGGCATCCTGGGCAGTCACCCGCCACAATCCCATGCCACGCGACTGCGCCACCGGCGCCCGTCCGGCCAACGCCGGCAGGCGATCAGCTTCGTCCAGCCAGGCCATCAGCCAGGTAGCCGGATGCGCCGGCTGGCATAGAAAATCCTGCAAACGCGAGGGCAGCCACAAGACATCCGCCCCGTGATCCGGCATGAACAGGGCGGCATCGGCGAGTTCGCGGCGCCAGTCGTCACCCCGCATCACGTCGGGATCATCCCAGTTCGTCACCGCTACGATGGGGGCCCGCCAACCGGCATACATCGGCAGATCGTAGGCATACTGATTGAACATGACCAGCTGATCGCCCGGCGCCGCGGACTGCGCCAGCACCTGGGCCAGCGGTTTGGAACTGCGCTGCGGGACCGCCAGCAAAGCCGCCACGGCCAGCAGGCAGATGCCGGCGGCGATCAGGGCATGCCGCACCAGGCTGCGCCGCACATTCGGCGCGGTTTCTTCCTTGCGCTGTTCAAAGGTTTCCTGGATGAACCAGGCCAGCGGCGGCAATACGGCGATCACATAGCCGACCAGTTTCGAACTGGGAATGGAGAAGAACACCAGCACGACCGCCAGCCAGGACAGCATCAGACCGCGCAACACCCGGCGGTCCACCTGCTCGGGCCGGCGGACCGGGGGCACGAAGCTGGTGTGCAGGGGGCCATGCAGATACAGCCAGCGCCACAGCTGGATCGACCAGGGCAGGGTCAGCGCCAGGATGACGGGGACATAGAACCAGAATGGGTGTGGATTATTGAATCCGGTTTCCAGGAAGCGTTGAAAATGCTGGTAGACGATGTAGTAGTCGAAAAATCCCGGGTAGCGGACCTGCATGGCCACCATCCAGGGCAACACCAGCGCCAGAAACAACGCAATGCCAGGCCACCACAGCAAACGCCCCATGGCCCGGTAGCGGCGACGCCCCAGCAGCCAGAAAAACAGCACGCCGCCCGGCAGCACGACGCCGATCAGGCCTTTGGCCAGAAAGCCGGCAGCCGCCAAGGCATACATCCCCAGTACGGCCATGCGATCGGAACGCTGCTGTTCGTGACGAAACACCGCATCGGCCCCGGCCATGACCGTCAAGCTGATCAGGGCGGCCACCAGCATATCCAGATTGGCGTAATGCGCGCCGCCAAACAGAAAGGGCTGCACCGCCAGGATCAGGACTGCGCGGCTGGCGACGGACAACCGTGCATACCGGCGCAAAAAGAGATAGAACACCGTGACCAGCACTGTGGCGGACAAAACCGATACCAGGCGGCCCGCCCAGGCATTGTCCCCGAATACTGCCAATGCCCCTGCCGTCAGCCAGTAGAACAGCGGCGGCTTATGGAAAAACGGCATGCCATCCAGGCGCGGCGTCAGGTAGTCGCCCGACATCAGCATGTGCCAGGCCACCCCCACGTAGCGGCCCTCGTCGGGCAGCAACAGGGGATAGGCCCAGGTTGTCGCCACCAGCCAGACAAAGGTACACACCGCCACCCAGCCCCAGGAGGCGCGCGCCTGCAGGCGCTGCCAGGTGTTTTCGCAGGCATCCACCAGGCGGTGGCTTGCGTGGCAGATCTTTGCAGCGGCGTTCATACGGCGGATTCCGGCGGCACGTCAGAGGACGCCGACCCCGCATCCGGGCCGGCCTGTTTGGGCTGATCGGGCGCTATCCCGCCCCCTGCCCGTTCACGCAGCAGATAGACCGGCCGCCCTTTGACTTCAGTGAAGATGCGCGCCACGTATTCGCCCACCACCCCCAGCGACATCAGATTGACGCCGGAAAAGAACAGCACCACGGTAATGAGCGTGGCCCAGCCGCGCACCGGATCCCCGAACAGCAGATAGGTCACGACAATCACCAGCCCATAGAGAAAAGCCGCCAGCGACAGGCAGGCGCCCAGCAGGCTGAGCAAACGCAGCGGCCACGTAGTGAAAGCGGTCAGGCCATCCACGGCGAAGCGCAGCAGTTTCAAAGGATGAAAGCGGCTGACCCCGTGCAGGCGCTGAGGCGGCGTATAAGGCATGGGTTCGGACTCGAACCCTACCCAGGCGAACAGCCCCTTCATGAAACGGTCGCGCTCGGGCAGCCGGAGCAAGGCATCGACCACCATGCGGTCCATCAGGCGGAAATCCCCGGCATTGGGCGGCACAGTACGGCCGTCGGATGTTCGCATCAACGCATAGAACAGGCGCGAGCCGATGCGCTTGAAGGGGCTTTCATCCTGCCGCGTCGCCCGCACGGCGTAGACCATCTGCACCCCTGCGCGCCAGCGATCCAGCATGGCCGGCACCATCTGCGGCGGATGTTGCATATCGGCATCCAGGCACACGACGACATTGCCCCGGGCGGCTTCCAGGCCAGCCGTCAGGGCGGCTTCTTTGCCGAAATTGCGCGACAGGCGCAGATAGACGATCTGGGGATGCAGGCTGCACCAGTGCCGCAACAGATCGGGCGTACCATCCGTGCTGCCGTCATCGACCACGATGATTTCCAGGGCATCTACCCGGGATTCCAGGGTGGCCAGCAGTTCAGGCAGCAAAATGCCCAAGTTGGCCTGTTCGTTCAGGCATGGCACGACACAGGACAGAAAAGCAGGCTGGGGCATGGGATCAGTCAATGAAAATCGGCAATTCGGGCAATTGTCGCCAAGATGCTGATGATAACTGAAGGCCAGCCGGGCAGGCCACTGTATCCGCCTGCCTCAGCGGCCCCTCGGCGTCACCCGAAGCTGGAACAGAGCGCTTTACGCTGGCCCATAAAGATTCCTATAATAGGTACCTTTAAAATTCATGGACTGCGAGACCTGCATGGACGACGCCTTTGTCTGTACGGAAGACGACATCGTTACCCTCGTCCACCACTTCTACCGGCGCGTGCGCCAGGACGGCGTGCTGGGACCGATTTTCGACACTCATATCGACGACTGGGACGAACACCTGGAGCGCATGGTGCGTTTCTGGTCATCGCTGCTGCGCCGTAGCGGCACCTACAGCGGCACCCCCATGCCGCGCCACGTCGCACTGCCGGGCCTGGAAGGCCCTATGTTCATCCGCTGGCTGGACCTGTTCCGGGAAACCCTGAGCGAATTCGACAATCCGGCATTCGTCGCCCAGGCTCAGGATTTTGCTCACCGCATCGCCCGCAGCCTGTGGTACGGCTATCAGATCAGCCACCACCCCGACCAACCCATCACGGAGTTCGACGCCCATGTCTCGCCTGTTGAACGTTGAAGAAAGCCCGGCGGCGGCAGCCCCGGCCGGCCCTTCCATGGCCGCTTTCCTGGCCCTGGGCTTTCGTCCCCTGTACATCGCCGGCGCCAGCTGGGCGCTGATTTCGATCGCCCTGTGGATCTTCACGCCGCAGCTGCTGGGCGAACCCATGACACTGGTGGCCTGGCATGCACACGAAATGCTGTGGGGCTTCATCATCACCATCGCAGTGGGCTTTCTGCTGACGGCCAGCGCCACCTGGACGGGCTTCAATCCCCTGCAGGGCAAACCGCTGGCAGTCCTGTGCATCCTGTGGTGCGTCGCCCGCATCGGTTTTCTGCTGGGCGGCCTGACGGGGTTCTGGATCGCCGCCGCTGCCGAACTCGCGTTCTTTCTGATGGCATCCATCGCGCTGGCGCGCGTCATGATCAAAGGCCGCAGCCGGCGCAATTACGGGCTGCCGGCCCTGATCCTGATGCTGGGCGTAGCCGACCTGCTGTACCTGCTGGCCGTCTTGCAAGGCAACTACGTAGTGCTGATGGAACGCTTCGACCTGGGCCTGATCGGCATGGCCGTGGTCGCCCTGCTGATCGCCCGCCGGGTGATTCCGTTTTTCGCCATGCGTATGGTCCAGGGACTGCAGATTCCCATGCTGGCGCGCTCCGGCCACGTACAGATGACATTCAGCGTCCTGGCCCTGGTGGCCGGCGCGCTGGTGCAGATCACCGGCACCCCCATGACGCCGGGTAGCGGCCCTCACGCCCTGCCCCTGATCATGGCGGCCAGCCTGTTCATCACCGGGCTGATCAGCCTGGGGCAATTGCTGTACTGGAAACCACAGGCCGTGCTGCGCAAGCCCATGCTGTGGATCCTGTATCTGGGCTATGCCTTCCTCGGCATCGGCCTGCTGGCCGCCGCCTGGCAGTTCAGCAATCTGTTCGATCCGGCCATCCTCAGCGGTGTGCTGATCCGCAGCGCCACCCATGTGCACCTGATCGGCCTGGCGGGATTCTGCATTCTGATCATCGGCATGCTGACCCGCACCGCCCTGGGCCACCTGGGGCGCCCGCTGGCGCTGGACCGCAGCATGCTGGCTGGGCACTGGCTGATGGTGGCAGCCGTCGTCCTGCGCCTGGCGGCCCTGTGGCCGTCAGCTGCCAGCCTGCACTTGCTGCACCTGGCCGCGCTGGCCTGGGTCCTGTCTCTGGGCTTGTATCTGTGGCGCTTCGTCCCGATGCTGATCCGCCCGCGCCCGGACAAGCCCGCACCGGTCTCCACCCCCAAAAAAGCGGCGGCCGCCCCCGTGGCCCAGGCGCGCTAGGCACCGGACGCCCACGACCATGCGCCTGACCAATATGAGCGACTATGCGGTGCGGCTGCTGATGTATCTCAGCAGCCATCGCGACCGTTTATGCACCATCGCTGAAATCGCACAGTTCTACGGGATTTCCGAGCCGCATCTGATGAAAATCACGCACCGGCTGGCCCAGCACGGTTGGATACGCACGGTGCGCGGCAAGAACGGCGGCATGGAATTGGCTCATGAGCCCCGTGACATCGCGCTGGGCGCTCTGATCCGCGACATGGAAAACGACCTGGCCCTGGTCGAATGCATGGGGGCGGAAAACCACTGCATCCTGACCGGCCACTGCGGCCTGAAACCCGTGATTGCAGGCGCTTTGAAAGCCTTCATGGATTATCTGGACAGCCACACCTTGGCCGATGTGCTGCCCCCTGCGCCCCTGGCGGACCCTGCCGCCTCCGCCGTGCGGATCGCGGCGCCGCCAGCCCGCAAGGTCGTCGGCGCCCGCTGACCCGGGGATGCCCGGACCAGCGCTGTGCCCGCCCGATGTCCCGGACGGGCGCCCCATCGCCGCCCTACTGCACCAGCGGCGAGTCCGAGCCCTGCATGGGGATACCCTGAATCTGCGCAGCGCCGACCAGCTGTTGCAGGTACTGGTGAACCGCCCGGCGATAGCTGGATTCCTCCAGCCAGGCGGCCAGGCGTTCCTGCACATCGGCGAACGGCACGGTACGGCCCTCGACCTTGCGGCCGGTGCGCACGATATGAAAGCCGAAACGGGTTTCGATCAGTTCACCCGCCAGCGTGTGCTCCGGCATGGCGAATACGGCCTTTTCAAATTCCGGCACCATTTCACCGCGCGTCAGTTCGCCCAGCGCGCCGCCTTGCGCCCCGGAAGGACAGTTGGAATATTCCTGGGCGTACTGGGCGAAATGCCCCAGGCCTTTGCGATGCAATTCCGCCAGATGCAGATTGGCGCGTGACCGCAGTTTCTGCACATCCAGATCCGCTGTCGCCTGGAACAGGATATGCCAGGCTTCGATCAGATCGCCTTCGCGGAATTCCTCGGGATGCTGATCGTAGTAGCGCCGGCAACTGGCCTCGTCGGCCTGCGGGGTGCGCACGTCTTCGGCCAGCACCGCCGCCTGCAGGGCCTCAGGGGAATCGGCATTCAGCGCCAATTCCGCGCCGCGCTGACGGATCAGTTCGCGCAATACCAGTTCCTGCCCAGCCGCCAGGCGCGGATTGGCTTCCTGCTCGTGACTGGAGACTTCGGCCAGGATGTCCGATTCGGTGATGACGACGTCATTAACGGTAATCATGATGTTTCCTTAGCGACGCGGACGGACCAGCTGCCATGGGCGCACCAGATACGTGACCGAGGCAAAGCCCGACCAGACGTGCACCAGCCGCGTGAACGGAAAGATCACGAACAGCGTCATGCCCAGCACCATGTGCAGACGATAGATGCCGGGGACGCCTTCCATGGCGCCGACGGCGCCGGAACGGAAGGTGACGATGCGCTGCGACCATTCGCCCAGCTGGACCATGACCGCGCCATCGGTGTGATGCACCGATGTGAACAGCGTCGCCAAACCCAACACCAGGACCAGCAGGATCCACAACAACGTCACCCAATCGGACACGGTGGAATTGTGCATGATGCGGATTTCCGACCAGCGGCGATGGATCAGCAGCAACAGGCCGATCAGGCAGATGACACCCAGGATGGCGCCGCCGATGATCGCCAGCAGCTGCTTGTCCTGCGTGGTGAGGCCAAAGGCGTGATAGACCGCTGGCGGCGTCAGCAAGCCGACCAGATGGGTGAAGAACAGGGAAATGATGCCGATGTGGAACAGGTTGCTGCCCCAGCGCAGCGACCCGGTGCGCAGCATCTGGCTGGAATCGCTTTTCCAGGTGTACTGTTCCCGTTCAAAACGCACCAGGCTGCCCAGCAGGAACACGGTCAGCGCAATATAGGGATACACCCCGAAGAAAAACAGATCGAGCGTCTCTTTCATGATGGTCTCCTCAGGCTTGACTGCCGTTCGGGTGGCCGGCCCGCGAACGGGGCGGGTGGAACACAAGGGGTTGCGGCTGATTGCCGGGACGGCCCATCAGCAACGGTTCGGTACCGTCGGCCTGCGGGCCGAAGGTGACCATGGTTTCTTCCATCTCGCCTTCCGGAGGATCGGGCAGGACTTCGGGCTGCACGTCGGTCATGGTGCGCAACTGGGCAAAAAGACAGGCGTAAGGGCTATCGGATTCACCCAGTTTGTCGCCCAGGCGAGCCAGCACATGGATGGCGTCCCCCAGCAGTTCTTCGGCCGCCTGAGGCGGAATCTGCCCCAGGAATTCCAGGAACAGCGGCACGTAATCGGGCAGTTCGATCGAGGCCGGTTCCAGGCCGTGCTTGCGATATTCCTGCTGCAGATCGACCATGGCCTGGCCGCGATCGCGGGATTCGCCGTGGACGTGTTCAAACAGATGCAGGGAATGCGCGGCGCGCCGATCAAAGGTCGCTACATATTCTTCCTGCAGATCGATCAGGTCGTCGAAGCTTTCCAGAAAAGTGAACAAAGGGTCCAGCCGCGACCGGACTGCCGCCGGCAGCGCGTCGGACAGTTCCGGCAAGGCATCCAGCCAGTCTTGTTCAGGATAGCTGAGCAGGGCTGACAGGACGGAAAAAACCGGCGTATCTTGGGCGTTCAATGCGTGCGTCATGATTCCCCCTACGCCGTCTTGGCCGGATCAAGAAACACCACGGTCGGCTTGCGCTTGCTGCGCGGCTTGCCAAACAGCGAGCCTTCGGAACTGCCGCCGGAGCAGCCGTTGCCAAAGGTAAAGCCGCAGCCGCCGCGCATTTCAAAGGCGTTTTCGGCATTTTCACGGTGCGCCGTGGGAATCACGAAGCGATCTTCGTAGTTGGCGATGGCCAGGTAACGGTGCATGTCCTCGACCTGATGCAGCGACAGCCCCACCTGATCCAGAATGTCGTGCCGTTCCTGGCGATCCACGGACCGCGCCCGCATGAAGGCGCGCATGGCCAGCATGCGTTCCAGGGCGACTTCCACCGGCGCCTCGTCGCCGGCCGTCAGCAGATTGGCCAGATAGCGCAGCGGAATCCGCAGGGATTTGACGTCGGGAATTTCACCAAAGGCGCCGATCTGGCCGCTATTGGCCGCCGACTGGATGGGCGAGAGCGGCGGCACATACCAGACCATGGGCAGCGTGCGGTATTCCGGGTGCAGCGGGAAGGCGATCTTCCAGTCGACCGCCATCTTGTAGACCGGCGAATTGCAGGCTGCATCCAGCCAATTTTCAGGGATGCCGTCGGCCAGCGCCTGGCGGCGGACCTCAGGGTCATGCGGATCCAGGAACAGATCCAGCTGGGCCTGGTACAGGTCCTTTTCATTGGGCACGCTGGCGGCGGCCTCGATGCCGTCCGCGTCGTACAGCAAGACGCCCAGGTAGCGAATACGCCCGACACAGGTTTCGGAACACACCGTCGGCTGTCCGGCCTCGATACGCGGATAACAGAAGATGCACTTTTCCGCCTTGCCGGATTTCCAGTTGTAGTAGATCTTTTTGTACGGGCAGCCGGAAATGCACATGCGCCAGCCCCGGCATTTGTCCTGATCGATCAGGACGATACCGTCTTCGGCGCGCTTGTAGATGGACCCGGACGGGCAGCTGGCGACGCAGGTGGGATTCAGGCAGTGCTCGCACAGGCGCGGCAGGTACATCATGAAGGTGTTTTCAAACTGCCCGTAGATGTCCTTCTGTACTGCCTCGAAGTTGTAGTCCTTGGACCGTTTGGAGAATTCGCCGCCCAGGATTTCTTCCCAGTTCGGCCCCCATTCGATCTTTTCCATGCGCTTGCCGGTAATCAACGAGCGGGGCCGGGCCACGGGCGGCGTGGTGCGTTCCGGCGCCTTTTGCAGATAATCGTAATCGTAGGTGAAGGGCTCGTAGTAATCGTCGATCTGCGGCAGATTGGGGTTGGCGAAGATGCGCGACAGCAGCTTCAGTTTGCCCCCCTGGCGCGGCTCGATACGGCCGTTGGCCTTGCGGCTCCAGCCCCCGTTCCAGCGATCCTGGTTTTCCCAGTCCTTGGGGTAGCCGACGCCCGGCTTGGTCTCGACGTTGTTGAACCAGGCGTATTCCATCCCTTCGCGAGACGTCCAGACGTTCTTGCAAGTGATCGAACAGGTGTGGCAGCCAATACATTTGTCCAGATTCAGGACCATGGCGACTTGTGCGCGGATTTTCATGGGTGCGACTCCTTTCAGGCCTGTGTCTGGGCGGACACTTCGTGTGTTTCATCCATCCAGTCGATTTTCTTCATCTTGCGGACCACGACGAATTCATCGCGGTTCGAACCGACCGTCCCGTAATAGTTGAAGCCGTAGGACAGCTGCGCATAGCCCCCGATCATATGAGTCGGTTTGACGACCGTGCGCGTGACGGAATTGTGAATGCCGCCGCGCTTGCCGGTGATCTCGGACCCCGGCACGTTCACGATCTTTTCCTGAGCGTGATACATCATGGTCATGCCCTCGGGTACGCGCTGGCTGACCACGGCTCGCGCCACCAGGGCGCCGTTGACGTTGAAAACCTCGATCCAGTCGTTGTCGACGATGCCGGCCTTGGCTGCATCGATTTCCGACATCCAGACGATCGGGCCGCCGCGCGACAGCGTCAGCATGATCAGGTTGTCTGAATAGGTCGAATGGATGCCCCATTTCTGGTGCGGCGTGATGAAGTTCAACACCACGTGCGGTTCGCCATTGCTGAACTGCTTGTCCAGCATGGGCTTGATGGTCTTGGTGTCCACCGGCGGGCGGTAGACGCACAGGGCCTCGCCGAAGTCGCGCATCCAGGGGTGATCCTGGTACAGCTCTTGCCGCCCGGTCAGGGTGCGCCATGGGATCAGTTCGTGCACGTTGGTGTAGCCGGCGCTATAGCTGACCTTGTCGGATTCGATGCCCGACCAGGTGGGCGACGTCAGGATCTTGCGCGGCTGCGCCTGGATATCGCGGAAACGGATCTTTTCGTGTTCGCTGGACCGGATCAGGTGCGTGTGATCGCGCCCGGTGATCTTGGACAGCGCCTGCCAGGCCTTCATCGCCACATGGCCGTTGGTTTCCGGCGCCAGGGTCAGGATGGTCTCGCAAGCATCGATGTCGGTGAAGATGCGCGGCTGGCCCTGGCCGACGCCGGGTTCGCGTTCACGGTAGTTCAGCTTGCCCAGGAATTCGACTTCTTCCTTGGTGTCCCAGGAAATACCCTTGCCGCCATTGCCCAGTTTTTCGGCCAGCGGTCCCAGCGTGGTGAAACGCTCGTAGACATGCTTGTAGTCGCGATTGACCACCATCATGTTGGGCATGGTCTTGCCGGGGATCAGATCGCATTCGCCCTTGTGCCATTCGCGCACTGCGTAGGGATCGGTCAATTCGCCCGGGGAATCATGCTGCATGGGCTGCAGCACCAGATCTTCGTCGGGCAGGTCGGCATCGACCGCCAGCTCGGAGAATTTCTTGGCCAGGTTCTTGTAGATTTCCCAGTCGCTGCGCGATTCCCAGATCGGGTCCACGGCCGCCGACAGCGGGTGGATGAAGGGGTGCATGTCCGAGGTGTTCAGATCGTTTTTTTCGTACCAGGTCGCCGTGGGCAGCACGATGTCCGAATACACGCAGGTCGTGGACATGCGGAAATCCAGCGTCACCAGCAGGTCGAGCTTGCCTTCGGGCGCATCGTCGTGCCAGGCGACTTCCTGGGGTTTGCTTTCCCCCATTTCGCCCAGGTCCTTGCCCTGCACGCCGTGCTGGGTACCCAACAGGTGCTTGAGGAAGTATTCATGCCCCTTGCCGGACGAGCCCAGGATATTGGAGCGCCAGATGAACAGGTTGCGCGGGAAATTGTCGGGATTGTCAGGGTCTTCGCAGGCGAATTTCAGCTTGCCGTCACGCAGGCCCTGCACGGTGTATTCCTTGGGATCCATCCCGGCGGCCTGCGCATCGCGCACGACCTGCAGCGGATTGGTCTGCAGCTGGGGCGCCGTGGGCAGCCAACCCATGCGTTCGGCCTTCACGTTCATGTCGATCAGGCTGCCCTGATATTTCGAGGCATCGGCCAGCGGCGACAGCAGTTCCGAGACCTGCAGTTTTTCGTAACGCCACTGGTCGGAGTGCGCATAGAAGAACGACGTGCCGTTCATGTGGCGCGGCGGACGCAGCCAGTCCAGGGCAAAGGTCAGCATGGTCCAGCCGGTCTGCGGACGCAGCTTTTCCTGGCCCACATAGTGACACCAGCCGCCGCCCGATTGCCCCACGCAGCCGCACATCGACACCAGGTTGATGATGCCGCGATAGGCCATATCCATGTGGTACCAGTGGTTCAGGCCAGCGCCCAGAATCACCATGGATTTGCCTTCGGTCTTGTCGGCATTGTCCGCAAACTGGCGGGCCACCGTGATGACCTGTTCGCGCGGCACGCCGGTAATGCGTTCCTGCCAGGCCGGGGTATAGGGCACATCGTCATCGTAGGACGAGGCGGCATTCTCGCCGCCCAGGCCGCGATCGATCCCGTAGTTGGCCACGAACAGGTCGAATACCGTGGCGACCAGGACTTCGCCTTCGGCGGTCTGCACCCGTTTCACGGGCAGATTGCGCACCAGGACTTCGTCGTGATCCGTCCCCTTGAAATAATCGTGATGCACCCCGCCGAAATACGGGAACGCCACCGGCACGACTTCGTCATGGACCTCGAGCAGGCTCAGGCGCGGCGCGACATCATGGCCGCGCGCATCTTTCAGTTCCAGGTTCCATTTGCCGGCGTCTTCGCCGTCTTTCTGGCCCCAGCGAAAGCCGATGGACCCCTGAGGCACGATGAATTCGCCGGTCTGTTCGTCACAGGCGACGGTCTTCCATTCGGGATTGTTCTGCTGGCCCAGGCGATCGGCGAAATCAGCCGCCCGCAGCTTGCGGTCCGGCACGTAGCGGTCGCCCTGACGCACCAGGCGCACCAGGAACGGCATGTCGGTGTACTGGCGGCAGTAGCGGTCGAAATAGGCGCTCTTGCCCGCCAGATGGAATTCTTTCAGGACCACATGCCCCATGGCCAGGGCCAGGGCGGCATCGGTGCCTTGTTTCGGGTGCATCCACAGATCGCCGAATTTCGCGCCTTCGGCATAATCGGGGAACACGGACACGACCTTCGCCCCGCGATAACGGGCCTCGACCATGAAGTGGGCATCGGGCGTGCGCGTCTGCGGCACGTTCGAACCCCACAGCATGATGAAGGTCGAGTTGTACCAGTCGGCGGATTCGCTGACGTCGGTCTGCTCGCCCCAGGTCTGCGGGCTGGACGGCGGCAGATCGCAGTACCAGTCGTAGAAACTGAGCAAGGACCCGCCCAGCAGCGACAGATAACGGCTGCCCGAGGCATACGACACCATGGACATGGCCGGGATCGGCGAGAATCCGGCGATACGGTCCGGACCGTGGCGCTTGATAGTGTAGATGTTGGCGGCCGCGATGATCTCATTGACCTCGTCCCAGTTGGAACGCACGAAACCGCCCAGACCGCGTACGGACTTATAGGACTTGGATTTCTCTGGATCGGTGACGATGGATTCCCAGGCCTGCACGGCGCCCATCGATTTGCGCTGTTCGCGCCACATCCGGGCCAGGCGCCCGCGCAGCATGGGGTATTTCACCCGGTTGGCGCTGTACAGATACCAGGAAAAGGTCGCCCCGCGCGGACAGCCGCGCGGTTCGTGGTTGGGCATGTCCGGACGGGTACGGGGGTAATCGGTCTGCTGGGTTTCCCAGGTGACGATGCCGCCTTTCACGTAGATTTTCCAGGAACAGGACCCGGTGCAGTTCACGCCATGGGTAGAGCGGACGATCTTGTCGTGCTGCCAGCGGTTGCGGTAGGCGTCTTCCCAGGTACGGTCCTCGTGCACCACGTTGCCATGCCCTTGTGAAAAGGGTTCTTTCGGACGGGAAAAATATTTCAGGCGATCGATGAAATGGCTCACGATGGTTGCTCCGTTTGAAAGAATTCGAAAAGGCGCCGCTCAGCGGCGCGGCCCGGATTGCAGGGCAGGATGTCGATGGGCGTCAGCACGGGATCTCCGCACGGCGACGCGAGTAATACCACCAGGTGACAGCAATGGAAACGGCATAGAACACGACAAAGAACACCAGCGCCGCGTGGGGGGTGCCGGTCAGATCAAAGGACGTGCCGAAGCTTTTGGGGATGAAAAATCCGCCATAGGCCCCCATGGCGCCACTGAAACCCAGCACGGCGGCGGATTCCTTCGCACCTTCGGATTCGGCCTGCGCCAGGGCGCCGGCGCCATGACGGCGCTGCGCCAGCGTATTGAAGATGACGGGGATCATCGCAAAGGTCGAGCCATTGCCGATGCCGGTCAGAAAAAACAGGAACAGGAAGGCCAGCAGGAAGCCCAGGAAGCTGCCGGCCGATTCGGCGCCCGGCAAGGCCGCCATGACCCCAAAGACCCCCAGAATCATCCAGAAAAACGTCCAGAACGTGACTTTCGCCCCGCCCAGGCGGTCGGACAGCCAGCCGCCGAACGGCCGGGCCATGGCGCCGACCAGAGGCCCCAGCCAGGCATATTGCAAAGGCCGGATATCGGGATACAGGTATTTGATCAGCAGGGGAAAACCGGCTGAAAAACCGATGAAAGACCCGAACGTGCCCAGATACAGAAAGCACATGATCCAGTTGTGCTTGCGCTGGAAAATGACCGCCTGCTCGCGAAAGGACGCCTTGGCGTCTGCGATGTCATGCATGCCCACCCAGGCCAGCATGGCGACGATGATGATGAAGGGCGCCCAGATAAAGGCGGCATTTTGCGCCCAGACTTCGACCGGGCCGCCATGCGCGCCGGATAACTGCGCCACCTGAGGATCGCCGGCCCACGGCCCGAGAATCCCCATGGTGATCACCAGCGGCGCCAGGAACTGCACCGAGGACACCCCCAGATTGCCCAGCCCCGCGTTCAACCCCAGGGCGGAACCTTTGCGTTCCTTGGGAAAGAAAAAGCTGATGTTGGACATGGAGGAGGAAAAATTGCCGCCGCCCAGACCGCACAGCAACGCCAGCATCAGCATCGTGGAATACGGCGTGGAAGGATCCTGGACGGCCAGCCCCACCCCGATGGTGGGCAACAGCAAACTGGCGGTGGTCAGCGCTGTCCAGCGCCGTCCGCCGAATACCGGCACCATGAAGGAATAGAAGATCCGCAGCGTAGCGCCGGACAGCGCCGGCAATGCCGCCAGCCAGAAGAGCTGATTTTCGGTGTAGCGAAATCCCAGATTGGGCAAGTTGACCGCGACGACGCTCCACATCTGCCAGACGGCAAAGGCCAGGAACAGCGCGGGGACCGAGATCCACAAATTGACATTGGCAATGGCGCGGCCTTCGTGCGCCCAGAAAGCCTTGTCTTCGGGAGTCCAGACGGTCAGCAGGCGGCCGCTTCGGCGTGGTCGGGCATCATCAGGCACGTTGCTCATGCAGGGAACTCCTGTAATAAGGACCCTGTACGATAAACCCCACATTCAATAGGGGTGATGATCTGGATCAAACCTACCGGATTTTCTGTTCCCGGAAGATTGACCGAATCCTAGGAGGACGGGGTCTCGTGATCTGACTGAAGAACGAGCCCAGTATAAGTGCCTCAGCAGCTAAAGACCACTTTTGAATCAAGGGTGCTGCCAAAAAAACGGCCGCCCCTGAGGCGGCCATTCGGACAGGCGCCCTGGCCGCAGACGCGGCCCGCGGGCGCACCGGAAACGATCAGACGCGATCGCAGCGGATAGTGATGGGGTGGCGGCGCAGGCCTTCGACGACCTGGTCGGTGACTTCTCCGTCAACATCGGTGATGGCGTAGCCGATCTTGCCGCGCGTCTGCAGCTGCTGGCTGACGATATTCAGGCCGAACTCACCCATCAAGTTGCTAAGCGCCCCCATGGCCCCCGGCACGTTCTGGTGGATATGCACGATCCGGGCGGCGCCAGCCTGCTCGTGATAGGCGATCTCCGGGAAATTGACCGTGCCTTTGGTCGTGCCGCTGCTGATGAAGCGCTTCAGCTTTTCGGCGACTTCACGGCCGATATTTTCCTGGGATTCCTGGGTGCTGCCGCCGATATGAGGGGTCAGGATGACGTTGTGCATGCCGCGCAAGGGGCTGTCCAGGGCCTCGTCGCGGCTTTTCGGTTCCGTCGGGAAGACGTCGATGGCGGCGCCCGACAGATGGCCGGACTTCAAGGCGCGCTGCAGCGCCGGAATATCCACCACCGTGCCGCGCGAGGCATTGATCAGAATGCTGCCCGGTTTCATGGCGGCGATGGCATCCGCATCGATCAGGTTGGTGGTGTCTTTGCCGCCCGGCACATGCAACGTCACCACATCGGCCTGGGCCAGGAATTTCTTGAGCGAACTGGTGGCGTGGGCATTGCCCAACGGCAGCTTGGCTTCGATGTCGTGATACAGCACCCGCATGCCGAAGGATTCGGCCAGAATCCCGACCTGCGAACCGATATTGCCGTAGCCGACGATGCCCAAGGTCTTGCCGCGGGCCTCGTAGGCGCCGTCCGCCGTCTTGTCCCAGAAGCCTTCGTGGACCCGCGCATTCTTTTCAGGGATCTTGCGCAGCAGCAAAATGGCTTCGCCCAGCACCAGTTCAGCGACCGAACGGGTATTGGAAAACGGCGCATTGAATACCGGAATGCCGCGCAAGGCAGCGGTTTCCAGATCGACCTGATTGGTGCCGATACAAAAGCAGCCGATGGCCCGCAGATCCGGCGCATCCGCCAGCACGCCCTGATCGAGATGCGTACGGGAACGGATCCCGACGACATGCGCGCCTTGCAAGGCATCGCGCAAGGCGTCGCCCGTCAGTGCCCCCGGATAGGTGATGACTTCGTCAAACCCGGCGGCGATGAAGACTTCTTTGGCGCTGGCATGAATATTTTCGAACAGGACGATGCGTGCCATCTTGATCCTTCTCAAGAAGTGAAAACGCCCATTGTGCGGTATTTCTGAGTCGGCGTCAGGGTCATCCCTAATGAAAGCAGGGTCAAATCGGGCTGTTTATGCCGATATCCTGCCGATCGCGATATATGCTTATGCCCGATCCTGCAGCGTTTCCGTCTGAACGCCGTCCGGTCCGCCCTGTCCGGTGCTGATCACCATGCGATCACGCCCGGCGTCTTTGGCGCGATACAGGCATTCATCGGCCCGCCGGAACAGCGACTGAGCAGTGTCCCCCGACTGCCAGGCGGCCACGCCGGCGCTGATGGTCAGCGACAGCTGGCGGCCGTCTTCCAGGTCCACCGCATGATCCCGCACATGGTCCAGCACCCGTTGAATCAGGATGCTTGCATCCTGTATCGCCGTATCCGGCAGCAGCACGACGAATTCCTCGCCGCCGAAGCGGGCCAGCACGTCCGCCTTGCGCCGCAATAGATTACGCAGGACCTCGGCCACCCATTTCAGGACAAAATCCCCCACGTCGTGGCCATAATCATCATTCACCCGCTTGAAGTGGTCCAGATCGAACACAGCCAGCACGACATCACGGCCCGGCAGACCGGGATGACTGAGCAGCTGTTCCAGAGATTCATCCAGCCCGCGCCGGTTCAGCAGGCCGGTCAGGGGATCGTGCAGGGTCAATTCGCGCAGTTGCTGATTGGCCTGCTGCAAGGCGCCCATCGTGGCCCGCAGATCGGCGGTGCGGGCCTGGACCTGATGCTGCAAAGAACTACGGGCCGAAGATTCTATCTGCAAGGCGCGATCCAGCATATCGCGCAGCTGCATGACCTCGGCATAGGTCAGCAAGAATATCTGGCTGCCCAGCGCCACCTGCATCCAGCGTTCCTGAGCCATGAAGCCGGGGATATAGCCGAAAGCCGCCAGGCCATAGAACAGGAAACCGGCATAGAACACCAGCCAGGACACCACATACCAGCGGGCGGCGCGTTCACCCTGACGCTGGTGCCAGATCCCGATCGCGAACATCCCCAGCATGCTGGCCAGGGCATAAACCGTGTTGATCTTGATGATGAGTGCATATGACACCCAGAAGCTGGCGACAAACAGCACCACACCCACACCGAACAGGGCGTGGATCACCCGAGTATGACGCGGCCAGTGATCCGCGCGAATACCCAGAAACGCCTTGGTAAACAGCAGCAGACTGAGAATCGCCAGGATTTCCGTCACTGGCACAGACACATTGGCCAGCCAGGGGGAAGCCGGCCACAGATACTGAAAACTGAGTCCCGACATCGACGTCAGGAACAGCCCTCCGCACAGGATGTAGGCGGCGTTATACAGCGGCTGCAAAAGCCGCAGGCGCAAGAACAGGGTCAGATTGAAGATCGCCAACAGCAGCATCGACCCCATGAACATGCCCTGCGCCAGGCTGTGATCCTGGGTGCCGGCGATGGCCGACTCGGCGGTATGCAGAGACAGAGGGATATTGATGGCGCCGCTGCTGTGCACCCGGATCACCACCCCCAGGGATTGCCGGGGCCGGAAATCCAGGGGCAGCAGAAACAGGCGATGGCGCACAGGGCGCATATCGAACCGCCTGGCATCCCCCATGCGTTCGGCCTGCAGCAGGATCGGCGCAGCGCCGGCGCGGACGGAATCCAGATCGTAAATCCAGAAATCGACCTCGTCGAGCAAAGGGTAGTCCAGCTGCAAAAACCAGGTATGTTCCGCCGAATCGGGGTTGCGCAAAGGCACATAGACCCAATACGCGGCCTTGGTATGAGTGAAAACCAGCTGATCGGCATCGCGGCGCTGCAGCGGCCAACGACCGCTGAGCAGGTCTTCAGGCCCCAGTTCCTGCCGGTCGTCCTGCATGAAACAGAGGCCGGACAACGAGGGAACATCCGGCTGCAGCAAAGAGAGCGACAAAGTCGGGCACAGCGCATCCAACGATTGCGCCACGGTGGCGGCCGGCCATGTAAACGCCAGCCAGACGCTTAGCAGGCATTGCACCCACAGCCAGCCCGCGCGCCCGCGCGCAGCCCGCCGCTGTCCACCGACTGTTCGCCTGCTCCCCCACCCCATGTCCGTTCAGGTCCCCATGAAACATATCAGGGTTATGCTGCATCTATATATCATTATGCATGTGAAGCTCAGACCATGCGATTTTTTGCACTGCAATGCCAGGCTAAAGCACTCGCCTGCCCCTTATTTCGTTCGGATATCCTCATGCCCTCCACCGCCACTCCGCTTTCTTCCGCACCGGCCCCTCAGACTTCGACACGATTCATGCGTACGCCCAATTTGGCCGAGCCGGACATCAACCGGTTACGGGCATCGATCCGGCAATATTTCCTGGAAACCTGCGACCGCTATGAATCGCTGTTCCAATGCCTGGCCAACGAAGAGGCCTACGTCGTCAAGCCCATCGCGTTGCGCCACCCCCTGATTTTCTATTTCGGCCACACCGCCACCTTTTTCGTCAATAAGCTGCTCTTGACCCGCTTGATCGACCAGCGTCTGGATCAGCGCCTGGAATCCATTTTTGCCGTCGGCGTCGACGAAATGAGCTGGGATGACCTGGACGAACGCCACTACGACTGGCCCAGCGTGGCCGAGGTCCGCGCCTATCGCCTGCGCGTGCGCCAACTGGTCTGCGATCTGATCGACCACGCCCCCCTGCAATCCCCCATCGACTGGCAGAACCCCTGGTGGGCCATCATCATGGGCATCGAACACGAACGCATCCACCTGGAAACCTCGTCTGTCCTGATCCGCCAGCATGCCCTGAAATACGTGCGCCCGGCCCCCGGCTGGGAGCCCCAGACGGATACAGGCGCCGCAGCCCCGCATAACGAAACCGTGCGAGTCCCTGGCGCGACGGTGCAAGTCGGCAAGGCCTTTACCGATCCGCAATACGGCTGGGACAATGAATATGGCAGCCATACCGCCGATGTCGAATCCTTTCAGGCCAGCCGTTATCTGGTCAGCAACCAGGAATTCCTGGCCTTCGTCGAGGCCGGCGGCTATCGCAACCACCGCGACTGGACCGAAGAAGGCCGCCAATGGCTGGCCTTCAGCCAGGCGGAACATCCCACGTTCTGGGTGAAAAAGACCCAGGGCTGGGCGCTGCGCCTGATGACCCATGAAATCCCCATGCCTTGGTCCTGGCCGGTCGAAGTCAACTACCTGGAGGCCAAGGCCTTCTGCAACTGGAAGGCCGCCGAAACCGGCCAGCCGGTGCGCCTGCCCACGGAAGACGAATGGTACTGCCTGTATGACGCCGCCGGTTTGCACGACCCCGACGATCAGCCTTGCGCCGCCAACCTGCACCTGGATCACGGAGCATCATCCTGCCCGGTCAACCGTCACGCCCATGGCGACTGGTTCGACGTGGTCGGCAACGTCTGGCAGTGGACGGAAACCCCCACCTATCCGTTCAACGGTTTTGATGTGCATCCGATCTACGACGATTTCACGACGCCGACTTTCGATGGCCAGCATAATCTGATGAAAGGCGGTTCCTGGATCGCCTGCGGCAACGAGGCGGTGCGGGCTTCACGCTACGCGTTCCGGCGCCATTTCTTTCAGCATGCGGGGCTGCGCTACGTGATATCCCACGCGCCGGCCGAGGCCCCCGCCGCCTACTACGAAACCGACAAGCTGATGTCCGAATACGCTGAATTCCACTACGGCGACACCTATTTCGATGTGCCGAATTTCCCCCAAGCCCTGGCGCGGCATGCCATCGCCGCCATGGGCGACCACCCCCGGCGGCGCGCCTTGGATCTGGGCTGCGCATCCGGGCGCGCCACGTTCGAGCTGGCGCGCGTCTTTGATCTGGTCACCGGGGTAGATTTTTCAGCCCGCTTCATCAACCAGGGCGTGCAGCTGATCCAGTCCGGCCAGTTGCGCTACACCCTGGCCGACGAAGGCGAACTGGTGTCGTACAAGGCCCGCAGCCTGGCTGACCTGGATCTGCAGGACACGATCGATCGGGTCGAGTTCTACCAGGGCGATGCCTGCAATCTGAAGCCCCAGTTCAGCCAGTACGATCTGGTGTTGGCCGCCAATCTGATCGACCGGCTGTACGACCCGGCCCGCTTCCTGGATCAGATCCATGAACGCATCGTCGCGGGCGGCCTGCTGCTGATCGCGTCCCCTTATACCTGGCTGGAAGAACACACGCCGCGCCAGGCCTGGATCGGCGGGTTCAAGAAAGACGCGGAAAACCACACCACCCTGGACGGTTTGAAAGAACACCTGGACACCCATTTCGAGCTGGTGTCCGGCCCCACGGATGTGCCGTTCGTCATCCGCGAAACCCGCCGCAAATTCCAGCACACGCTGTCGGAAATGACCATCTGGAAACGACGGTAAGCCCGCGACCGCCTGAATATCAGGAAGCCTGATGCGCGTCAGGCTTCCTGACGCGGCCGATGCGCCCGCACGAAGGCGGCAAAATCCTCGGCCGGCAAGGGCCGGCTGTAGTAATAGCCTTGGGCTTCTTCGCAGCCTCTGGATTTCAGAAACTCCTGCTGCTCAATGGTCTCCACGCCTTCGGCAATGGTGCGCAGCCCCAGGCTGCGCGATAGCTGGATGATGGCGGTGGCAATCGCCTGATCATCCGCATCGATATTGATATCGCGCACAAAGGATTGGTCGATCTTCAGCTTGTGCAACCTGAAGCGCTTCAGGTAGCTAAGCGACGAATAGCCTGTGCCGAAATCATCGATCGCAAAACGCACCCCGAATGCGGAGAGCTCTTCCATGCGTTGCGCGGCGGCCTCGGGCGCTTTCATGGCGACGGCTTCCGTCAGTTCCAATTCCAGCAGATCCGCCGGTACCTGGGTCTCGGCCAGAATCCGCTGAATCTGGTCCACCAGATCCGGCTGATTGAACTGGACCGCCGACAGATTCACGGCAATTCGCAAAGTGGGCAGGCCTTGATCCAGCCATTGGCGCAATTGCTGCATGGCCGTGCGCAATACCCATTCCCCGATGGGGACGATCAGGCCGCTGGCCTCGGCCAGTGGAATGAATTCGCTAGGCGGCACACGGCCCCACTGCGGGGAATCCCAGCGCAGCAAAGCCTCGGCGCCCAGCACGGCGCCATCGCTGAATGCCAGCTGCGGCTGATACACCAGAGAAAATTCGTGATTGCTCAGGGCCTGCTTGAGTGCATTGACCAAGACCAACTCACGGCTGACATGGGCCTGCATTTCAGCCGTGAAAAACCCCACCCTGTGACGCCCCTCGCTTTTGGCCCGATACATGGCGGTTTCAGCGTTTTTGAGCAAGGCATCGAACTCCGCCGCGTCTTCCGGATAACCTGCCACACCAATCGTGGCCGAGCTGAAGATATCCTGGCCGGCCAGCTTCAGCGGCAAGGCGATCGCCCGTTGCAAAGTCTGGGCCAGCGCCAGCGCCTGTTGCCGGGTCGCGCTAGGCAGCACCGCTACAAAATCGTCGCCGGAATAGCGTGACAGGAATGCCGGCTTTGGCAAACAGGCGCGCAGCCGCTGCGCCATTTCCTGCAGCAAGGCATCCCCGATGTGATGGCCCAGGGAATCATTGACGGCCTTGAAATGATCCAGATCGATCCATAAGGCCGCCAGACCCACCCCGCGACGCATGGCATCGCTGCACTGCTCGCGCAACAAGGAACGGTTGGGCAGGCCGGTCAGCTGATCGTATTGCGACAGCAGCCGGACGCGCTCGACGGCTTGGCGCTTTTCGGTGATGTCCCCGTTGTGGGCCAGATAGTTGGTGATCCGGCCCTGGGCGTCTCGCACCGGGTAGATCAATACAGACTCGACATATTCCCGACCGCTCTTGCTGAGGTTGGTCCATTCCCCGCGCCAGGCCTTGCCCTGCGACAGCTGCGCCCACATGGCGCGAAATGTCATGGCCGGCGTACGGGCCGGTTTCAGGCGGCGCAGATTGCGTCCCAGGACCTCGGGCGCAGAATAGCCGCTGATGCGGGTAAAGGCTTCGTTGACGAATTCGACTCTGGCATTATGGTCGGTGATGATGATCGCCACAGGACTTTGCACGACGGCGGTCGACAAAGTGCGCAGGGCCTGTTCGCTTTTCACGCGGTCTGTGATGTCGCGGGAGATCACTGCAAATCGCGGAGCATGTCCCTGAGGGACCGTTTCCCGGGAGACCGAGAGCTCGAAATCGCGCCTTTTGCCTTGACCGGCATCCACGGTGATGACCTTGCCCCGCGACTGTCCCTGCGCAGCGGCCTCTTGTAGAGCGGCCCGGACGATCTGGGCATCTTTGGGCGACATGACCTCGTGCACGGTACGCCCCAGCAACTGGTCGGCAGGCATGGACAGGTCCTCGGGCCGGCTGGTGTGAACCGCCAGATAGCGGCCATCGGCATCCATATCGAAGACCAGATCCGGCATGGCATCGAGCGTAGCCTGCAGGTGCGCCTGGGATTCCTGCAGCAAGGCATAGGGCCGCCGGACTGCCTCGGTGAACACGGCCCGGTACAAAAACCCGTAGGCGATCACCTTGTAAATATGGCCGCACAAACTGTAGATATCCGTCACCCCCGTGTACAGGGTCAGGAAATATTCTCCCTGGGCCATGACGCAGGCGCTGACAAACAGATCACTGACATTGACACGGCGCGGGCGGCGCATGCACAGCCAGAATAGCGACGCCGCCAGCAGGTAAAGCGCGATCAGACTGTATTCGGCGTAGACCTTGAAGGCGGTCAGCCCCGACCCGGGAATGAACGACTGAGGTATCCAGTCAGGCGACAGGAAGTACAAAGCCGCCAGCCCGGCCACCAGGACCGGCATCCCGATCAGTTGCATCCCCAAAGAAATACGGGTCTTGCCGCCTTTCCAGGACAGAACCGCCGCCGCCAGCAATCCCAGCGCGCCCAACAGACGCGCCAGCAGCCAGAAATAGATGGATTTGTCCGGATCATTGGGCGTGATGAACCCTGGCATGCCTGGATAGGCCAGCAGATGCAGGAAATCCAGCAGCGCCACCCCGAAAAAGGCGCCGCCCAGAAGCGCCAGGCTGCCGGGCAGCGCTTCGTGGCGACTGCCCCAGAGCACCGCAAAAATCATCGATGCCGCCACTACCGAGACGACTTCCGCCAGGTTATGCAGCAACAGATAGTGAGCCAGCTGATGAAACGCAGCAGGAAACGTCAAATTGCTGATCAAAATCAGCAACACCATCAGGACGCTGATGGAACGGATGGCGCGACGCGCATCTGCCTGGTAGCTGGGATGTATCCGCATATCTGTTAGGGATGAACCATCCCGTCAATGTACTGACGGCCCTGCTACCTGACAAGTCGTTAAACCCCTCGGGCCGTCGCCAGCTCCGGCAGATCGACGCCCCACCAGCGCAGCGTGCCCGCCAGGTGCAAGCGCACGGCCTGCATGGCCAACAACCGGGTCGTGATCCTGCCTGC
Source organism: Castellaniella sp. (assembly GCF_034675905.1). Lineage (GTDB taxonomy): Bacteria > Pseudomonadota > Gammaproteobacteria > Burkholderiales > Burkholderiaceae_B > Castellaniella. The sequence goes on from NZ_JAUCCV010000010.1 coordinate 41,372, forward strand.
CGAAGAAGCTTAATAACCCTTTGCCATATGCTTAAAGTCTGAAAAACTTTGCAGGCCCGGTAGCAGCTCATTAGAATGAAAACCCATAAAAGACGTCGTTGATATAACAACACCGCTTAACTACCGAGGCCTGCTCATGAAAAAACTACCTGCTCTCGTCCTGGCTGCCGTCCTGCCCCTGCTGTCCGTGGCGCCCGCCGCTCAGGCGGCGACGGATGATCTGGCCGCCATCCAAAAAGCCGGCGTCCTGCGCATCGGCACCGAGGGCACCTACGCCCCGTTTTCTTTTCACGACCAGAAGGACAACCAACTGGTCGGCTTTGACGTGGATATCGGCCGCGCCATCGCCAAACAACTGGGGGTCAAGGCCGAATTCGTGGAAGGCAAATGGGACGGCCTGATCGCCGGACTGAACGTCAACCGCTATGACGTAGTCATCAATCAGGTGGGCATCACCCCCGAACGGCAGACCAAATACGATTTTTCCAAACCGTACATTTCCTCGGCCGCTGCGCTGATCGTGCGTGACGACAATGCCGCTATCAAGACCTTCCAGGATCTGAAAGGCAAGCGGTCCGCCAACACCATCACCAGCAATTTCGGCAAACTCGCCCAGCACTATGGGGCCGAAGTCGTGCCGGTCCAGGGTTTCAACGACGCCATCGCGCTGCTGACATCGGGCCGCGTGGATGCCACCATCAACGACGAGCTGTCGTTCCTGGATTTCAAGAAGCAGCAACCGGCCGCCAAGGTCAAGGTCGTGGCAACGGACACCAGCGCGGAATTCAGCCAATCGGGCGTGCTGCTGCGCAAGGACCAGCCGGCGCTGAAAGCCGCCGTCGACAAGGCACTGGACGCGATCCGCGCAGATGGCTCCTACAAGACGATCTCGGAACACTACTTCGGCGCCGATCTGTCCTCGCGGGTGAAATAAAGCCGCCCGTCTATACTGCGACACGATCTGAAAGGAGTGCCCGACCGTGCCAGACTGGCTGCATCTGATGGCAAATTCCCTCTGGCCGCTGCTGGTCGGGGGGATTCAATTCACCGTGCCGCTAGCGATCCTGTCCTTCCTGATCGGGCTGGCGCTGGCATTTCTGGCGGCCATCGCGCGCTTGTTCGGTCCGCCGCCGCTGGTCGCCCTGGTGCGCTTCTACATCTGGCTGATCCGGGGCACCCCTTTGCTGGTGCAGCTGTTCGTGATTTTCTACGGCCTGCCCAGCATCGGCTTTGTCCTGGACCCGCTGCCCGCCGCGCTGATCGGCTTTTCGCTGAACGTCGGGGCCTATAACGCGGAAGTCATCCGGGGCGCCATTGAGGCTATCCCCAAAGGCCAATGGGACGCCGCCTATTCCCTGAGCATGACCCGCGCCCAGGCGCTGCGGCGCACGATCCTGCCGCAGGCAGCCCGCGTGGCCGTGCCGCCGCTGTCCAATTCCTTTATTTCTCTGGTCAAGGACACCTCGCTGGCAGCCGTCATCACCGTGCCGGAAATCTTCCAGGCGGCGCAGCGCATCGCGTCCGTCACCTACGAGCCGCTGATCCTGTACACAGAAGCCGCCCTGATCTATCTGGTGCTATGCACCTTCTTGTCAGCCGCACAGACCCGTCTGGAACGCCACTTCAGCCAGCATGCGGTCTTCTCCGAGGGCCAGCGATGATCCAGCTGCAAGACATCCGCAAGTCCTTTGGCGGCCATGACGTACTGAAAGCCGTCAGCGTCGCCATCCCCGAAGGCCAGGTGACCGCCTTGATCGGCCCGTCCGGCAGCGGCAAAAGCACGCTGCTGCGCTGCGTGAACCTGCTGGAAACGCCGGACGAAGGCGCGCTGACCATCGGCACGGAAACCATCCGCTTCCAAGCGGGACGTCACCCGGACCGGCCCACCGTGCAACGCATCCGCCAGCAGACCGGCATGGTGTTTCAGAATTTTCAGCTGTTCCCGCACCAGACTGCGATCCAGAACATCATGGAAGGCCTGGTCACCGTCAAGCGCTGGCCGCGCGAGCGTGCCCAGGCGCGGGCGTGTGAACTGCTGGACAAGGTCGGCCTGCGCGACAAGGCCGATGCCTGGCCCGCCAGCCTGTCGGGCGGGCAGCAGCAGCGGATCGCCATTGCCCGCGCCCTGGCGCCCGAACCCCGCGTGCTGTTGTGCGATGAACCGACATCCGCCCTGGACCCCGGACTGGCGGCGGAAGTCGTCGCCGTGCTGGGCGACTTGGCCCAGGAAGGCATGACCATGCTGATGGCCACCCATGACCTGCGCCTGGCCGCCCAGATCGCCCGCCAGACTGTGTTTCTGGAAGACGGCGTCATTGTGGAATCGGGGCCGTCGCAAGCCCTGTTCCAGCACCCCCAAGACCCCAGGACACAGCGTTTCGTGGTCACGCTGCAGGGCTGAACGCGGCGGCACGGTTACGCGCAAGATTGAGGTAGAGCATGTCAGGAGCGTCCAGCCCCACCAGCGCAGGGTGAGAAAAATGCGCCTGATCGCCTTCAGGCCGGGTGTGTTTGAGAAGAGTCAAGATATCCAGATGCTGTCATGGAGAGATAATACGCTTGAAAGAAACCGCCGCGATAGCTGAGAACGGTGTACGGTCGTGATTGTGGCGTAGATTGCGATGCAAAGATTTTCAGGCCTGCTCCAGCACGCGGTGCATCCCGGTCGACCTCTCGAGCCCGGGTGCAACACCGGCGTGCTTCGCCGGCTGTGGTTTGGCGGCGCTGCCGGAGCTCGCGCAGGTGCTCTGATCGTGATGGCCGGGCGGGGTCTGGTTAGGTTGAAGTGAAAATTGGATGACGGATGGCGCGTTCCAGCACACCCCGCTTGGGAGGATTGGACGGCCCTGGGTTTCCGAACTTGCGTCCGAAGGGGCAGAGGAGCGAGCTGACCAGTTCCGAGTGCACTGGCCCGCCGCATGGTAGTGCGCCTGATGGTTGAGCCGAGGAGAGATATCCCCCGGTGATTTCGATCGAAGGTTTCGCTGTCCTGGTGGGTGGTGGTGTTCGGTGAGGCCTGTGCTGGCGGGGGAATAGTGGTGGTTTTTAGGTTAGCGGGCGCTGGCCAGCCACAGCTCGCACCCCGTGGCCGGTGGTTGCGGTGATGCCTTTGGTGCCGGAGGCGTGGCCTTGCCTGTGGTCATGATTGCCTGATATGGCCGTTGGAGGAGGCGGTCCTGTTGGTGAGAGGGGGGGGAGGCCGGGGGTAGCGCGCTGGGTGTGGAGGGGCGAGGTAGGGAAGGTGCGCTGTGCGGTAATGCGGCGGCCGGAGGGTCGGGTGGAGGGCTGAAAGCCGCTGTAGGGGGGGAGGGGCCCGGGGTAGGCAGGCGCGGGCCTCCGCCGAGAGGCATCCTCGGAGCCGCTAGATGGGGAGGTCTAGGTGGTGAAATGGGGCGAGGACCGGGGGCCGCGACATCGGGCGAATTGGTGGTGTTGGGTGTGGTTTTGTTTTGGCTTGGGGGTCCAGGGAAGGAGGGGCACGTGTGGTGTGCGGGTGTGGGGGGTGGGGAAGGTGAAGGGGATTGGCGTTGGCGGTTGTGCGGGTGGCGTATTGTTGTGCGGCGGGTGGATGGTTGCTGTTGAGGGCGGATTTGGGGAGTCGCGTCCCTGAGTCCTGCCGGGCGCCGACGCGGGTGTGATGTTGAAGGACACCGCGCCGGGGCCTGGATGGTGTGCATTGGCCGAGGGGGTACCGCGCGGGGATTGGGGGACCGTGGGGTGGGCCCCTTGTAAGAATATCGCAGGGCCGATACGGATATTGGCGCGTGGGACGAAAGACACCCGGGGGTGAGGGGCATAAAAAGGCAAATGGTCAGAATAGATGCCCGGGACTCGCGTGGAGAGAGGGAGCGGCGCCCGCCCCTGGGATTAGCGTCCCTGGAGCGGCGTCGCGCGCGTCCGGCATGTCGCGGGTCGCGTGCCCCGGGCGCTGTGAGATGGGGTGCGGGTAGGATGTGCCGGGATTGGTGACCTGGGGATGGGTGCTGGGTGGGGGTGTGGGGCGTGGCCGAGTGCGTCCGGGGGGGGGGATGGGTGCCCGTGGGGATGGGTGCCATTCCGTGGCGGGGTTGCTGTCCGGTTCGTGGATTGTGCCGGTGGCCCGCCGTCGGCGCCCCCGAGATAGGGGGAGGGGGTGCCGGGGGCGTGATGTGCCCGGGCGTCCCGGCTCTGATGCCGTCACTCCCGGCCGTTTTGCGAGGTGGGGGTTGGTGCGTGCTGTCCGAGCCCTGCAGCCGCGGGATGCCCTCGGGGGGGAGCGAATCCGGGCCCATGGTGCGAGACATAGATGGGGGTGCGGGTGGGGGGCGTGGGTGTGCTGGCGGCTCGCGCCCGGGGGACGCCCGTTGGGGCGGCGGTGGACGGGTGGTGGGCCCCGGGTTTGGGGCGCTTCGGATTGGGTCGTCCGGGCCCCATCCACCTTTTTTGATCGTGGGATTGCCGCCCGCCGCCCGATTGCGGGTGACCGGTCACTGCTCGGTCCCGTGCGGGCGGGCCGCCGCTACCGGACGGCGCCGTTTTGTGTCCCGGCGTGGGTGGCCTGTGCGCCGTATGGGATCGGGATTGCGGCGGTCGCGTCACCCCCTTGGGGTCGCCGTTTACGATGGGTCGATGCCCGGGGATCGATGTAAGGATTGTTTGGGGTCGCGCCGCCGGTGGGGAGTGGGCCCGCGTTGTCGTTGCAAGCAAAATAAGGTTCCCGACGGCAGCCCTGTTGGTGCGGATTCTTCCGTCTGTGTTGTCCGTGTTGTTGTATTGATGTGATTGCGCCGGCGCCCAGTGCGCTCTTTCCTTGGTTTGGGTTACCGGGGGTTTCCTTGCTGTTGACAGCCCGGGCTGATGGGGGCACTGGTTCGATCTGGGAGGTTCGAGTTGAAATGTGGGGAGAGAAAAAGGGCTGTGGGGTCGCTGAGTGAAGGTAGCACCGGTTTGCACGATTGGTGGATCTGCTCGCTGCTGGCGACAGCGCCAGGGATACTGCCAGGCGACGACGGTTGGTGAGGCCGATTGAGTGATGAGCATGCCGAGAAGAGGAGAGGTGATCCGAGCGATGTTTGAATGGTTGCGCAATGTACGGTCGCGATAAAGAAAGCGAATTGAGGGCACTGCCCGATGCGAGAAATGCGTTGACAGATGGAGGATAGGGAAGGGTGTAATTGTTGTGTGCCGACACCCGCTTTGCGCGTTCTCCAGGGGTTCAGGGGTTGTTGCTGGATTGCTGGCGCATTTGATGTGATTGGGAAAATGACGAAATGGAGTAATGCCATGAGGTCCCGATGGCGCCCACCTGGATGAACGCGCTCGGGTGAAAGATGGACAAAAAAAGAAGGAGACCAAGCCGAAAACAAGGCTGAAGATCCGCACTGGTTCGTCCGCACAGGGAGTAATACACCGGAGATGATCGCAGAAGAGGACGCTGATCAACACCCCCGTGACGGTGAGACGTTCAGGAGGAGATGAGAGATTATGCTGGGTGCCAATCAAAGTGCAGAGAGAGACACTGAGGAAGGTGAATGTGGGCCGATGCGCCAACGTGCGGGGAGTCGGATCGGCAATCTGATGGTGTAAAACTGCCACCGTGATTGTGGTGGTGCGGATTGTTTTCCTTGGTGAGGGTCTTGCGTGGGCCGCTGGAGATCGAAAATTGAAATAAAACGAGCATCATGGATCGCGGATGAGTGCCCATCGGACAGAATGGAAGGTGTTGTTTCCGAGGTCCTCTCCGCTGGGAATCATATATTGTCGTGTTGTTTAGGGGATGCGAAATGCCACAAGATCTAGGGGAAATCCCCGAACGCGGTTACATGCCAGGGTTCAGGATGTCGCGCCCGGCGCCGACACCGGCGCGGCTGCCGTGTATTTCGCCCCGGCCACGCAGACCACGACAAATACAGTAACAGCGATCATCGTCATGGTCACAGACTCACCCAACAGCCAGGCCGACAGCAGCAAGCCCATGAAAGGCTGCAATAGCTGCAGTTGCCCGACGGCGGCGATGCCTCCCAGCGCCAGCCCCCGATACCAGAAAATGAATCCGACCAGCATACTGAACACCGCCACATAGGCCAGGCCCACCCAGGCAGATACCGGGACCGCCGCCCCATCCGCCGGCAGCAGGACCAGGGATAGCGGCAAACTGATCGGCAGCGACAGCACCAGCACCCAGCAGATCACCTGCCACCCCCCCAGGCGACGCGAGAGGCGTCCGCCTTCGGCATAGCCGTAACCGCAACTGAGGATAGCGCCCATCATCAGGGCATCGGCGCCCAGGGACCCGGACCCGTCCTGACTGAAGGCGAACCCCGCCACCGAGGCCGCCCCCAGCACGGCAAAAATCCAGAATGCGCGGGAAGGGCGTTCTCCCCCCAACCAGGTGCCGAAAATCGCCGTCGCCAACGGCAGCAAACCGATAAAGACCAGAGAGTGCGCCGAGGTGATGGTGCGCAGCGCCAGCGCCGTGCACAGCGGAAACCCCAGCACGACGCCCAACGCCACCCAGGCCAGCGTGCGCCATTCAGCCCCGGTCGGCCGCTGATTGCGCCCGATCATCAGCAGGCACACCGCCAGAATCCCGGCCAGCGCTGCTCGTCCCGCCGTCACGAACAAAGGGTCCAGGCCCAGGACGGCCACACGGGTCGCCGGCAGCGAGCCACTGAAAATCGCCACGCCCAGCGCGCCGTTGAGCCATCCGCGTGTACTTGCCTGCATCATCCTTCCCGTCTCTTCGATCCCTGATTGGGATAACACTATGCAGGCCTGAGCTTTCCTAAGCCAGATACAGTCTGGTACAGTAAGACGAAACTGTACTGGTATCAATTGAGCATGGGTACTTCCGTCGCCAAAACCGGCCGCACCACGCACGTCATGCAATACGTGCATCAGCGCATTGCGGCCCGCGAATGGCAGCCCGGCGCGCGCCTGCCGTCTCTGCGGTCCATGGCCCGCCACCAGGGGGTATCCAAATCCACCGTGGTCGAGGCCTACGAACGGTTGGCGGCCAACGGCATCATCCGCCCCCAGGCGGGCTCCGGGTTTTATGTCTCCGGCCCGCTGGCGCCTTTGGCAGTGGCTGAAATCGGCCCGCAACTGGACCGCCAGGTCGATCCCCTGTGGGTGGCCCGCCAGTCGCTGGACATGACTGCCGGCGCCATGAAGCCGGGGTGCGGCTGGCTGCCTGCCGACTGGATGCCGGCCGATGCCATCCGGGATGCGCTACGGCAATCCGCACGCGACCCGGACGCCGCATTGACCGATTATGCCGCCGCCCTGGGGCTCCCTGCCTTGCGCACGGCCATTGCCCGGCAACTCTCGGCGCGCGGCCAGCAGGTAGACCCCCGGCAGATACTGGTGACGGATTCCGGCACGCAGGCGGTCGACCTGCTATGCCGGTTCCTGATCCGGCCAGGGGATACTGTGCTGGTCGACGACCCCTGCTATTACAACTTCCTGGCGCTGCTGCGCGCCCATCAGGCGAATATTGTCAGCGTCCCCTACCTGCCGGACGGGCCTGATATGGACCGTTTCCGTCAGGCGCTGGCCCAGCACCGCCCCCGTCTGTATCTCAGCAATTCCGGCCTGCACAATCCCACCGGCGCCAGCCTGTCAGACCACAAGGCGCAGCAGATCCTGGACCTGGCACAGCAGCACGATCTGATCATTGTGGAAGACGATATCTTCAGCGCCTTTGAGCCAACGCCATCCGCGCATCTGGCCAGGCTGGACGGATTGGATCGCGTGATCCAGGTCGGCAGTTTTTCCAAGACCCTGTCGGCCAGCCTGCGATGCGGCTATCTGGCGATCCGCGCGGACTGGATCGACGCGCTGGCCGACCTGCGCACCGCCACGACATTTTCCGGCGCCGGACTGACCCAGTCCGTCATCTGCCGCTTGCTGCAGGACCCCGTCTGGCCCCGCCACATCAGCCTGTTGCGTCAGCGTCTGGGCCAGGCGATGAACCGGGCGGTTCCCCTGCTGCAGCATCTGGGACTGCAGCCCTGGCACCTGCCGCCCGGCGGCATGTTCCTGTGGTGCAGGCTGCCGGATGATATCGACAGCACCCGGCTGGCGACACTGGGCCTGCAGCACGGCCTGGTCCTGGCGCCCGGCAACGTCTTCAGCCTGTCCCAGACGGCAGGCGCCATGCTGCGATTCAACGTATCGCAGATGGACGACCCCCGCTTGCCCAGCCTGCTGACGGCGCTGATGATTCAGGCGCACAATCCTTCCGGCACGACCGGACACCACCGATCGCCCTCCTCGACAGACCTTTTATGACCGCCACACCGCACGACACCGAAGTCCTCAACGCCTTTACGGGTTCCTTGCAAACACAGATCGCCTCGCTGCCGCCCGCCTGGCGCAGCACGCTGGAAGCGCCGCATCTGCAAGGCGTGCTGGCCAAGCTGGATGCCATGCTGGCCGAACGGCTGGCGGCCGGCGCACAGATTTTCCCTCTGCGCCCGTTTCGCGCCCTGATCGAGACCCCGCCTGAATCCGTCCAGGTCATCATCGTTGGCCAAGACCCTTATCACGGGCCAAACCAGGCCCAGGGGCTGGCCTTTTCCGTACCCGATTTCTGCCCCACGCCGCCCAGCCTGCGCAATATGTTCAAGGAACTGGCCCAGGAATACGGAGCGCCTGCCCAAGCGCCGCGCAACAGTCTGGTGCGCTGGGCGCGCCAAGGCGTGCTGCTGCTGAACACATCCCTGACGGTGGAGGCCCACCAACCGGCCTCGCATGCCAAAAAAGGCTGGGAACACATCACGGATGCCCTGATCATGCGAGTGCTGCGCGAACCCCGCCCCAAAGTGCTGCTGCTATGGGGATCGCACGCTCAGGCGCGGCGTCAACTGCTGGAACTGCAGGCGCCGGCCGGCCCGGTTCAGGTGCTGATGTCCAACCATCCCTCGCCGCTATCGGCCCTGCGGCCGCCGCGCCCCTTTATCGGCTGCGGCCATTTCCAGCAAGCCAACGACTGGCTGCAGGCGCAAGGCGAATCAGGCATCGACTGGCTGCTCGCCAAGTCGCCCGCCGCGGCTGCGGGCTACGGCGACTGACGGCACATGGCCTGCGGCCTCGGCCACCGGCCACACCCGGATGCAGTCCCGCCCTGCGGTCTTGGCCGCATACAGCGCCTGATCGGCCCGCGCCAACAACCGATCCAGATCGTAGCCGGCCTGACGCGAGCAGGCGATCCCCACACTGACCGTCAAGCAGCACGGCAAGCTGTCGGTCTGCGCGGACAAGCCGCTACGGATCCGGGTGGCCAGTTCCTGAGCCCCCAACGGACCCAGATTCGCGGCGACCACGACGAATTCCTCACCCCCCAGACGGGCACGCAAATCCTGCGCATCCACCGATTGACTCAGGATCTGGGCGAAGCAGGCCAGCACACGGTCACCCGCCTCGTGACCAAAGTTGTCATTGACCTGTTTGAACCAATCCAGATCGCACATCAGCACGGCCACATCCACCCCGGACGGACGAGCCTGCTCCAGCAGGAGCTCCCCCTGCTCGAACAAGGCTCGACGGTTGGGCAATCCGGTCAGGACATCATGCAAGGCCGCGTAGCGGTAATTCCGCTCGGCGCGCGCCCGCACCATCATCAAGATGCTGAAGGACAGGCTGATGGCAAAGAACAGCCCTTCGAACATCACCAAAGTGAAATCCGGCCAGTTCCGCCAAATCTGCGGCTGCATTGGGCTGGCCGGGATCCGATACAGATAGAACAAGGCGTGGATCGCCAGAAAAACGATCAAAGGCGTTGCAACGCCTGGATAGCGTCGCCATTCAGGCCAGACCTCGGTCAGCGCCGCGCCGAGATAGCCCAGGCACAGAACCGAATAGGCGGCCACGCGCAGATCCGTGTCCGACAGGAAGGCCGGCCACTGACACAACAGCAGCCAGACGAGCGCCCCCGCCCCCAGCCAGCGCCAGGAAACCGGCCGGCCGCCGAAAACCCGCAAGCTGATCCACAGGCAGGCATGCCCGGTGATCATCAGCATATTGGTCACGATGATGGACAGGGTCAGCAGGTCCGCGTATTCACGCGTCACGCCCAGCAAGAACCCCAGGCAGGCCAGCCACATGCCGGTGGCGCACCACAGCAATGTGCGTTCACGCCGACCCTGTATCGCGGCCAGAAACGTCAGGCCGCCCACCAGAAACAGGACAAAGGCTTCTACAACGAGCAGGGTACGCGGGTCAAAATTCACCATGAGAGGCATGCTTGCTAAATAACAGGAACCGACCACTAACAGTGCGGCGCGCCAACATACTCACAATCTGTATCAGGTCACTATGATATAGGGCTTAAGGATACTTCAGTCCTCTTTCCGCCATGAATGCCGTCATCCGTATAATGGCCGGGCCTGCCCGATACCCAGGCCGCTACGATGCATGCCCACCATGTCACAGAATTCCAGCCCCTCTCCCCTTTCCATCCCCAGCCTGACCGCTCCGGTCGCCATGGGCTACATTCCGCTGGGCGCGGTGTTCGGCTTCCTGTTCGTCCAAGCAGGCGGCGATACCTGGCTGGCGATTGCCTCCAGCCTTTTGATCTATGCGGGCGCCGCGCAGTTCATGATGGTGCCCATGTTGGCTGCGGGGCTGCCCATCAGCGCGATCGCCCTGGCGACCCTGGTGCTGAACTTGCGCCATATCTTCTACGGCCTGTCGTTGCTAAACCACATGCCAGCTGCCCGCTGGCAGCGCTGGTACAGCATTTTTGCGCTGACCGACGAAACCTATTCCGTCCTGACCGCTCTGCCGTCCCAGGCTCGCGCCCGGCACATGGCGCTGGTCTGCGCCCTGAACCAAGGATGGTGGGTGTTGGGCACCACACTGGGGGCGGTGCTGGGCGCCCAGGTGCAGATCGGCCTGACAGGGCTGGATTTCGTTCTGGCCGCCCTGTTTGCCGTGCTGGCGGTCGAACAATGGCGGGTGCGACGCGACGTGCTGCCCATCTGGATCGCTCTGGCCGCCTACGCCATCGCGCTGCTGGTGTTCCCCGCCCAGGCGCTGGCGCTGGCCATCGCTCTCAGCCTGTTGGCAGCGGCCCTGCGGCCCGCCAGGCGGTCCGGCCTTCCCGCCACACCAAAGCAACCGGACGCCTCATGACCGATACCGGCTACGTTCTGATCATCATCGCTGTGATGGCTGCCATCACCCTGATCCTGCGGGCGCTGCCCTTCATCGGCGGGCACTGGCTGCGCCGGCATCCCCTGGTGCACAAGCTGGGCGATACGCTGCCCTTGTCCATCATGGTGCTGCTGCTGGTCGACACCGTCGCCGGTCAGGCGCGATCCAACCCCCTGGGGCCCTGGCAGGAACTGCTGGCGGTGGCTGTCGTGGTACTGATGCAATGGCGCACACGCCAGACCTTGCTGAGCATCGTCACCGGCACGGCGGTCTACGTCGTGCTGCGGGCGCTGTAAACCGCCAGCCCTTTACAATCAGGGCATTGCACTCTTGTCCAGGACACTACCATGCCCAGCTTTGACGTCGTCTCCGAAGTCGACAAACACGAACTGTCCAATGCCGTCGATCAGGCCAACCGCGAACTGGCGACCCGTTTCGATTTCAAGGGCGCCAACGCCCGCTTCGAACTGGAAGACTACGTGGTGAACCAATCCGCCCCCAGCGCCTTCCAACTGGGCCAGATGCTGGACATCCTGCGCGGGCGCCTGTCGGCGCGCAGCATCGACGTGCGCTGTCTGGACGTAGCGGACCCGCTGGAAAACCTGGGCGGCGCCCGCCAGAAAGTCACGGTCCGCCAGGGCATCGAGCAAGCCACCGCCAAAAAACTGATCGCTGCCATCAAGCAGGCCAAGCTGAAGGTCGAAACCCAGATCAACGGCGACAAGCTGCGCGTGACGGGTAAAAAACGCGACGACCTGCAGCAAGTCATCGCCCTGCTGCGCAAGACCGACGTGGAACTGCCGCTGCAATATCAGAACTTCCGGGATTAAGACCACACCGTCATCTCGCCGGCCCGGGCGGATACCCCTGACACCATCAGCGACACACCAGGCCCTGCCCGCCAACAGTCCTATACTATCGGCAGACGTTCCGCCCGACACGACGCGAACATGCGATTGCAACGACACCCAAGAGGCAGGCCATGACGACTTACGATGTCAAGCTCATCAGCAAACGGGAAGTAGCTGAAGGCACAATGGAATTCACGCTGGAAAAACCAGCCGGCCTGGAAATCCGCGCCGGGCAGTTCTGCGATGTCAAACTGCCCAGCCCCGAAGGCACGCCCAAACACGACGGCATGCACGGTTTTTCCTTCGTCAATGCGGCCTTTGAGCCCCACATCGCCGTCGCCACGCGGATGCGCGGCACGCCATTCAAGGAAGCCTTCAAGAACACCCCCGATGGCACGGTCGTCAAACTGATTGCGCCGTTCGGCGACTTTACCCTGCACAAGACCGACTCCGTACCGGCGGTGTTCATCATCGGCGGCATCGGTATCACCCCGGTGCGCAGCATGATCGCGCAGGCGCTGCACGACAAGACCGCCCACCGCCTGACCCTGATCTACGCCAACCGCACGCCGGCTCAGGCCGCCTATGCCGACGAACTGCGCCAGTGGGCTGGCCAGCATCCGAATTTCACCTTCGTGCCGGTCTACACCCAGGCGCGCGTGGATGGTGCGGAACACGGCCGCGTCGATGCAGACATGATCCGGCGCCACGTCCCCGACCTGGCGGCGCCCCGGTTCTACCTGGCCGGCCCCGAAGGCATGGTCAAGGCCACACGGGCGCTGCTGATCGCCATCGGCGCCAACGAAGACAATATCCGCGCCGAAGAATTCGAAGGCTATTGATCACAAGAAAAGGCCCGCTACACCCTTCCATGAAGATCGGCTTATTGCAATGCGATGATGTCGCCCCGGCCCTGATCGGGCTGCACGGGAACTATCCCGACATGATCCAGACCCTGCTGCACACGGTTGACCCCGCACTGAGCTTCGAGGTCTTCGCCTGTCATCAGGGCCGGTTCCCCGATATCGCCACCCGCATGGATGGCTGGATCACCACAGGATCCAAATGCGGCGCCAATGACGATGCCGACTGGATCGGGCAACTGTCGGACGTGATCCGCAGGCTCTGGCAAACACGCCAGCCTTTGGTGGGCATCTGCTTTGGCCACCAGATGATTGCCAAGGCCCTGGGCGGCCAAGTGGAACGCAGCCCCCTGGGCTGGGGGTTGGGCGCCTATCCGACCACTCTGGAACAGCAGGAGCCCTGGATGACGCCCTGGCAGTCGGCCACCCTGCAATTGCTGGCCAGTCACCAGGATCAGGTGACCGAGCTGCCGCCCCAGGGCCGGGTTCTGGCCCGTAGCGGCTTCTGCCCGATCTACATGATGCAGGTCGGCGACACCTGCCTGGGCATCCAGGGGCATCCGGAATTTTCCCGCGCCTATACGGCTGACCTGCTGGCCTCGCGGCGTGACCGGATCCCCCCCGAACGGCTGCAGGCCGCCCAGGCACAGCCTGCGCGGCGCCGTCAACGACCTGCTGGTCGGGCGCTGGCTTCTGAACTTCATCCGGCAAGGACGACAACATCGCGTCCAGCCCTGACGGCCATCCTGCCTGCTTCTGTTAGGATGCCGTCCTCTTCTTCACCTTCTTGAACACCAGTCACACTCTTATCATGCCTGCCAGCTACGCCTTGTCTCGCCCCGTGCGCACCCCTCTCTTGCATCGCGGCCTTGCGCTTGCTTTATTCGGTCTGCTCGCCACCGCCAATACGGCTCAAGCGAAAGACCACATCACGCTGGGCGCAGGCGTCATCGCCACGCCACGCTACGAAGGCTCGGATGAATACAAGGGCCGCACCATCCCCATCATCAACGCCCGGATCGGTCGTTTCTACGCCCGCACGGAAGACGGCGTGGGCCTCAGCCTGATCCAGAGCGAAAACCTGGCGCTGGAAGCCGGCGCGAACATGATGTGGGGCTATGGCGGGGACGATGTGCCGCCGGGCATCGGCGGTCTATCCGACGCCATCGGCGCCCGGTTGGGGCTGTCCGCCAATTTTTCAGGGGCGATCTTCAGCATCGCCGCCACCCAGGCGGTCACGCACCGGGATCGAGGGCTGCTGATCAAATCGCGGGTCGCCTACCCCTATGCAGCGACTGACCGCCTGATGTTGACCCCCAGCGTCACCGCCAACTGGGCCAACGAAAAATACATGAACGGCTATTTCGGGGTCAACAGCACCCAATCCAGCCGCTCGGGATTGGCTCAATACCACCCCACGTCGGGTCTGAAAGACGTGTCGCTGCGGCTGACCGCCGGCTATGCCGTGACCAAACGCCTCAAAGTCTCCACCGGCGTCGCCACGTCCCGTCTGGTGGGAGATGCCGCCGACAGCCCGATCGTCAAACAGAAAACCCAGTTTGAGACCCTGCTGGGCGGCAGCTATTCATTCTGACCGGGCGGCTGGCGCAGCATCTGTTCCATAAGCTGCGCCTGGCCTTCATCCAAGCGGCCCGCCTGCCGGGCCAGGGCGACACCGCGCTCGCACAGGCGGTCATACAGATCACGCATGGCCGGATCCACCGCCTGCAGGGCCTGCCGATGCAAACGCACCGTCCCGGCATCCCCGCGCGACACGGGGCCGGGCATGCCGCCCGCCACCCCGCTGCGCGCCATCGAGGCCAGGGTCCCGCGCAGCAAGGGCAATAAGGCATCCAAAGCCTGTTGTTCGGTTGCGCCCCAGGATTGCCACAGGCGCACGGCTTCAGCCAGCAAGACATGGATATGCTGCGACGCATAGCCGCCGGAGGCGTGGTAGCGCGCCCGCGCACCGGGCGGTAATGCCAGGCCCACGCAGCCCAGAAGGGACGCCAGTTCAGACAGACAGGCATTCAGCGCGGGATCCGCCGCTTCGATCGCAATCGTGCACCCCGGCAGGCTGCGCACCGCCGCCATCGGATCGGCCCCGAACGCCTGCATCGGGTGGAACCCTCCGATCAGGGCGCCTGCTTCGGCGGCCGACTGCAAAGCGGCAACGGATGTCGCGCCGCTGCAATGCACGACCCCCTGCCCCGCATGCCAGACCAGCGCATCGGCGACCTGTTCAATCGCCGCATCCGGCGTTGCAACGAACACCAGATCGCACTCATCGGCGACGGCCTGAGGATCCCCCGCCTGGCAGGCCGGCAGCAGCGCCGCCATGGCGCGCGCGCCATCCAGGCGGCGGCTGCCTACCCACGCCACCGAGGCGCCTGCCTGCTGCAGGGACAAGGCCAGCGCCTGCGCCAGCCGCCCCGCACCGATAAAGCCCAGCCGCAAAGATTCCAGCGGAAGCGGAGACACCAGATTCATCACACGCGTTTCTCTTTGCCAGCCCACCACCAATAGACCCGTAACCCCAGCAGAAGCGCCAGCAGACCGGCATACAGGCGCGGTTCCAGGAAATCGTTCTTGCCTGCCCGCATCCAGTCGAAATGCAGGACGGACAGCACTGCTGCAGGATAGATCAGCCAATGCAGACGCTTCCACCCCCGCCCCAGGCGCCGGATCCAGCCCCGGGTCGATGTCAGGGCCAGCGGCACAAGCAGCAGCACGGCCACCGCACCCACGCCGATGAAATCCCGCTGCCAGATATCGGTCCACATCGCTGCCGGATCGCCGCCGCGGTCCCAGATCGCCCAGGCGATCACATGCAACATCGTATAGAAAAATGCATACAGGCCTAAAGCGCGCCGATGTCTCACCAGCTGCCCCCAGCTTGCCAGCCGACGCAGCGGCGTCACGCACAAGACGATCCACAAGAGCGCCAAGGCCCAGATGCCGGACGAACGGGTCAGGAATTCCTGCGGATTGACGCCCAGGCCTTGCGTCGCCCCCAGCGCGATCCAGCGCAGCAAGGGAAACAAGCCCAGGCAGTGGATGCCGATAGTCAAAACCCTGCCGCTACGCATCAAAAATTCTGCCGCAGGTCCATGCCGGTATACAGGGACGCCACGGCATCCGCATAGCCATTGAACGGCTGCGTCGGCACACGCGGCGCGAAAAAGCCCGAGCCGATCCGCTGTTCGGTGGCCTGGCTCCAGCGCGGATGCGGCACGTCAGGATTCACGTTGGCGTAAAAGCCATATTCCCGCGGCGCCGCCCGCATCCAGCTGGTGACAGGAGGTTCGGACTGCAGACGGATATGCACCAGGGATTTGGCCGACTTGAAGCCGTATTTCCATGGCACGATCACCCGCAACGGGGCGCCGTTTTGCGCCGGCAAGTCGCGCCCATACACACCAAAGGTCAGCAGCGCCAGCGGATGCATGGCTTCGTCCATCCGCAAGCCCTCGGTATAGGGCCAGTCCAGAATGCCCTGGCGCACTCCCGGCATGACGTCGGGCTGCAAGGCTGTGGTGAACACCACATAGCGCGCATCCGCGGTCGGCCCGACCTGTTTCAGCAGATGCGAGAGCGAATAGCCGATCCAGGGAATGACCATGGACCAAGCCTCGACGCAGCGCAGCCGGTAGACGCGCTCTTCCAGGGGCGCCAACCGGCGCAGATCGTCCAGGTCCAGGGTCATGGGGTGCTGCACGGCGCCATCGATCTTCACGGCCCAGGGCTGCAGCGCCATGCGCCCGGCATGGGCGGATGGATCGCCCTTGCCCGTGCCGAACTCGTAGAAATTGTTATAGGTAGTGATATCCCGCCAGCGATTGGGCTTTTCCATCGTAGACCACTGGGCGTCCAACGGTGCTTCCAGCACCGGCCCGACGGGCGTATCGTCATCGGCGGCCCGCGCCAGCCCGGTGGCGCCCAGCGCCAGGGACCCCAGCGCGGCCTGCTGCAACCACCGTCGCCGCCCAAGCCAGATGGCTTCAGGTGTAATGTCGGACGGTGGTATGAAAGGTCCCTGTTTCGTACGCATGGTATCAACCCCCGGGCGGCAGGCGCTGCCAGCCCTGTTCACCTAGTCCAGCTTGCCTGCAAACTGGACCAGACGGCGGGCCTGGTAGCCGATGGCCGCACGCACGTCGTCGGTAAAAGGCGCCCCCTGGGTATGGCTATAGCCGTAAGGATTGCCGCCGACCTTGAAAATGGACGGATCCGTAAAACCGGGCGCCACCACGATGCCGCCCCAATGAAAGACCGTCGTGTAAAAGGACAGGATGGTGGCTTCCTGCCCGCCGTGCGTATTCTGCGCCGACGACATGGCCGACACCGCCTTGTTGGCCAGGCCTCCCTTGGCCCAGACGCCGCCCAGCGTGTCGATAAAGGCGCGCATCTGACTGGCCATGACGCCGAACCGGGTGGGGCAAGAAAACAGATAGGCATTGGCCCATTCCATATCGCCTGCGGTGACGGCAGGGATATCGGCGGTCTTTTCAGCCTGAGCCTTCCAGGCATCCTGGCCGGCCACCACCTGGGCAGGGGCCGTTTCCGGGGCTTTCAGCAACCGGACCTCGGCGCCAGCAACCTGGGCGGCCTCGGCGGCAATCGAGGCCATCTGATGATTGGTGCCGTAGGTGGAGTAGTAAACAATGGCAAGCCGGACGCTCATGCGAATCTCCTTAAGGGTTCGGATCAAGGCCGCTACACAGCGGCTTTTTGACTGTACGCCAAATCGATCCGGGTGTCGCGGCTGCTTCCGTCACAAGCTGTCACCGGCGCGCTGCGCAGCGATGTTCAGCAAAGACTTGCGCGTAGAATGGGTCCATCCACACAACCGACTGCCCACCCTGATTACGCCTCTCTTTCGCTGGTTCGAATCCCTGATCAAGGTCTTCCAGGAACCGGATGACCGCATGCCGCCCACGTCGGTGGGGCGTTTCTATGGCTTTTATCTGATCCAGGTCTGGCCGGTATTCCTGGCCATCCTGGTGGTCGGCCTGGGCGTGGCATCGATAGAAGTCGCCCTGTTCGGCTTCATCGGCCGCATTGTCGACCTGGCCAAGGAAATTCCCGAACCGGATTTTTTCCCCTGGCACGGCCGGGAATTGCTCTGGATGGCCCTGATCACACTGATCGCCCGGCCGCTCTTTAGCGCATTGCACGATCTGCTGGTCAATCAGACCATCGTCCCCAATCTGACCAATCGCATCCGCTGGCAGAACCACCGCTACGTTATCCGCCAGAGCCTGAGCTTCTTCCAGAACGATTACGCCGGCCGCGTCGCCAACCGCATCCTGCGCACCGGCGACGCGCTGCGGGAATCCGCCGTCCAGCTGGTGGACGCCCTCTGGTACGTGGTGGTCTACACCGGCAGCGCCATCGCCTTGTTCGCGCATGCGGACTACCGCCTGGCTGCGCCGCTGATCGCCTGGATCATCATTTATGCCGCCCTGCTGCGCATCTGCGTGCCGCGCATGAAGGAGCGATCCTGGAAGGCCTCGGCGGCGGCCTCAACCCTGATGGGGCGCATCGTGGACGGCTACGGCAACATCCTGACGCTGAAGCTTTTTTCACGCCGCCAGCGGGAAGAAGCCTACGTCGCCGAAGCGCTGGCCGAACACACTGAAAAGCTGGCCCGCATGACCCGCATCACCACGGCGCTGGATGCGGGCGTGACGGCACTGAACAGCCTGCTGATCGCCGGGACCTCCGGACTGGCCCTGTGGCTATGGAGCCAAGGCGAAGTCACGGTGGGCGATATTGCACTGTCCACCGGATTGGTCATCCGCATCAGCAATATGTCCGGCTGGGTCATGTGGGTCGTGAACAGCATTTTTGCCGACGTCGGTGCGGTGCAGGACGGCATCACCTCGATCTCGCTGCCCCGCGCCGTACAGGATGCCGCCGCAGCGCCGCCGCTGACCGTGACGGAGGGCGCCATCCAGCTGGACAAGGTGCATTTTCATTACGACCCCCAGCACCCGGTATTCAGCGGACTGGACCTGCGCATCCGCGGCGGAGAAAAAGTCGGCCTGATCGGCCCATCCGGCGCTGGCAAATCCACCCTGGTCAGCCTGCTGCTGCGTCTGCACGACATCCATCAAGGCAGCATCGCTATCGATGGGCAGAACATCGCCCGCGTCACCCAGGAAAGCCTGCGCGCGCAGATCGGCGTCGTCACCCAGGACACATCCCTGCTGCACCGATCCATCCGCGACAACATCCTGTATGGCCGACCCGATGCAACCGAGGCGCAGATCCTGCAGGCTATTCGCAAGGCCCAGGCGGACACATTCATCCCGGAGCTGATCGACCGGGACGGACATCGCGGCCTGGACGCCACCGTGGGCGAACGCGGCGTCAAGCTGTCTGGCGGACAACGCCAGCGCATCGCCATCGCCCGCGTGCTGCTGAAGGACGCCCCGATCCTGGTGCTGGACGAAGCCACCAGCGCCCTGGATTCCGACACGGAAGCCGCGATTCAGGACAGCCTGGACGCCCTGATGCAGGGCAAGACCGTCATCGCCATTGCACACCGGCTATCCACCATCGCCCGCATGGACCGGCTGATCGTGCTGGACCAGGGCCGCATCGCCGAAACCGGATCGCATGCCGAACTGCTGGCCCGCAATGGCCTGTATGCGCATCTATGGCGGCGGCAAACAGGCGGATTTGTGGCGGCGGACAGCCCGGACAGCCCGCAACAGCCATAGCCAACAGCGCGACGGGGCCGCCGCTACAATCCCAGAAACAGAAAGAGGGGTGATACCCGCCCCTGTTCAAGCGAGCCCCTATGAGCACCCTATTTGACCCCTTTGACCTGGCAGGCCTGACATTGGCCAATCGGATCGTGATGGCGCCTCTGACGCGCAATCGTTCGCCCCGCGCCGTGCCGCCGCCCATCACGGCGACCTACTACGCGCAACGTGCCAGCGCCGGACTGCTGATCACCGAAGCCACAGCCATTTCCCATCAGGGACAAGGCTATGCGGACGTGCCCGGCCTGTACACCGCCGAAGCCCTGACCGGCTGGCGTGCCGTGACCGATGCAGTTCACGCCCGGGGCGGCAAAATCGTCGTCCAGCTGTGGCACGTGGGCCGCGTCTCGCACACCTTGCTGCAGCCCGGCGGCCAGGCGCCGGTCGCGCCTTCCGCCATCCAGGCCAAGGCGAAAACCTATTTGATCAACGCCGACGGTAGCGGCAGTTTTACCGCGACATCACACCCCCGCGCCTTGAGCATCGACGAACTGCCCGGCATCGTCGAGGACTACCGCCGCGCTGCGCGGGCAGCGATTGACGCAGGCTTTGACGGCGTCGAGATCCATGCGGCCAACGGCTACCTGATCGACCAGTTCCTGCGCAGCGGTTCCAACCAGCGCACCGATGCCTACGGCGGCGCCATCGAGAACCGCGCCCGCTTCCTGTTCGAGGTCGTCGCAGCCATCACCGCCGAGATCGGCGCCGCCCGCACCGGCATCCGCCTGTCGCCCGTTACTCCGGCCAACGACAGCGTCGACACCGAACCGCAGCCGCTGTTCGAACATGTGGCACAGGGCCTGGCGGCTTATGGCCTGTCCTATGTGCACATCATCGAAGGCGCGACCGGCGGACCTCGCGATTACCAGCAAGGCGACACGCCATTTGACTATGCTGCGTTCAAGCAGGCCTACCGTCAGGCGGGCGGCCTGGGCGCCTGGATGGTCAACAACGGCTACGACAAGGACCAGGCCGCACAAGCCGTTGCCAGCGGCGCCGCCGATCTGGTGGCTTTCGGCAAGTCTTTCATCAGCAATCCCGATCTGGTCGAGCGGCTGCGCCAGGGCGCCGGGCTGAATGCAAGCGACAGCAGCACCTATTACGGCGGCGGCGCACACGGGTATATCGATTACCCGACACTGGGCGGCTAGGGACCCCTGACCGGTCCGGCTACGGCCGGACCACCCTGGCGGCCGGCCAACGCACCAGCCCCAGCGCCAGGGCGGTACCCACCAGCACCACGGCGGCCCCGGCCATGATCTGCCGCGTCACGACCTCATCCAGAAACCATACCCCCCACAGCACCCCGAAGACCGGCACCAGGAACGTCACGCTGACCGCCCCGGTCGGCCCCATGCTGGCGATCAGGCGAAAGAAAACGATATAGGCCATGCTGGTGCACACCAGGGCCAGCGCAATGGTGGCGATCCAGGCATCCCACGAGACGGCCTGGGATGGCCAGTCGGTGATCGCCAGAGGCGCCAGCACCAGGGCAGCAGCCACCATGCTGCCCGTCGCGTTGGACAGTGCATCGACATCGCTAAGGAACCGCTTGGTCCAATTGGCGGCAATGCCGTAGAACAAGGGGGCGGACACCGCCGCCAGCACTGCCGGACCATCACCGCCCGCGCTGAAATCCAGCTTGTCCCAGACCAGCACCACGATCCCCAGCACCGCGATGGCCAGGCCCAGCGCCCGCATCCACGGCAAGCGGTCCTTCAGCCACAACCAGCCGATCACGGCGCCCCACACCGGCGTGACGGCGTTGGTCACAGCCATGAAACCGGCCCCCAGCGACTGCGCGGCATAGGCATACAACAGAAAAGGAATGGCGGCATTCAAAGCGCCCACCACCAGGATTGCCTTCCATCGGCGCAACATCAAGGGCAGCCGGCCGCGCAGGATCGCCAGCGGCAGCAAGGTCAAGGCGGCCAGCCCCACACGCAGTTCCATCAAGGGCCCGGGACCGAATTCAGGCACGGCCACACGCATGAACAGGAAAGACCCGCCCCACACCGCCGCCAGCAGCAGCAAGGCCAATAAATCGTGACGACGCATGGGGTTGGATGTCCAATCAGAGGATGCGCCATTCAAAGGGCGCGAATCAGAAACGGACGGACGACGGCGCCGCGTGCCGGGCAGGCCGGCGCTTGTCGCCCGGAGCAGGCAATTTACCCGGCCAGCCCGGGCGCCGTCCAGTGCCCTGCAAAACCATGATACCTACCTGACCTGGGGTTCTCCTCTCTTTCGCTTTCCAGAACCGAGTCCTATCATGTAGCACCGGCATACAGCCGGTGCGGCGGCAGTGCCCACCCTGCGCTCGCCAGCATGGCGGACATGATCACAGAAAGAACATCGGCTGCTTCGTGACTTCAACACAACAGGAGACTCACACATGCGCAACACCACATCCAAAGCGGTATTGACCGTGCTCGCGCTGGGATTCGCCGGCGCCTACGCGACCAGTGCCTCGGCGACCACCTTGGCCGACGTCCAGCAACGCGACTATGTCCGTTGCGGGGTCAACACGGGCTTGCCAGGATTCGCCGCCCCTGACGACAAAGGCCAATGGGCAGGCCTGGACGTCGATTTCTGCCGCGCCGTCGCCGCCGCCGTTCTGGGCGACGCCACCAAGGTCCAGTTCGCGCCGCTGCCAGACAAAGAACGCTTCACGGCGCTGCAGACCGGCGCCATCGACCTGCTGGCGCACAACGCGACCTGGACGCTGACCCGGGATGCGGAACTGGGCGTCAGTTTCACCGGCGTCACGTTCTACGACGGCCAAGGATTCATGGTCAAGAAATCACTGGGCGTCGATCACATCAAAGACCTGTCCGGCGCCACGGTCTGCACCATCACCGGCACCACCACCGAACTGAACCTGGCCGATTATTTCCGCGCCCACAAGATGAAGTACACCCCGCTGGTCGTGGACAACACGGCGGCATCCATCACGGCATTCAAAGACGGCCGCTGCGATACCCTGACATCGGATTCATCCCAGCTGGCCGCCCTGCGCGTCAAGCTCTCCAACCCCGACGATGCCGTCATCCTGCCGGAACTGATCTCCAAGGAACCGCTCAGCCCCGCCGTCGCCAAGGGCGACCCGCAATGGGACACGCTGGTCCGCTGGACCTACTATTCCATCATCCGGGCGGAAGAACTGGGCGTGACCTCCAAGAACGTTGACGAGATGATGAAGTCCGACAATCCGCTGGTCCAGCGCCTGCTGGGCACTGCCGACCACATGGGCCAGAAACTAGGCCTGAAGGATCAGTTCGCCTACAACGTCATCAAGCAGGTGGGCAACTACGGCGAGATGTTCGACCACACGGTCGGCGCCAACGGTCCGCTGGGCCTGAAGCGCGGGGTCAACGCGCTCTGGACCGACGGCGGCCTGATGTACGCCATGCCGCTGCGCTGATCCTGGCCTGCGGATAGCCTTTCCGTCGACGCGTGCTGCCGGGCCGGACCCGCGCAGCACGCCATGCATCCATGACAAACATCGATACGCATTCCCACCGCCCCCCCGCACGCCGATGGCGCAACGATCCCCGCATCCGCGCCATCCTGTTCCAGGGGCTTGCCCTGGCGCTGGTCGTCTGGCTGGGCTGGACGCTGTTCAACAATACGCTGGACAACATGCAGGCCCGAGGCATCCGCACGGGCTTTGGATTCCTGGAAAACCAGGCGGGTTTCGGCGTGCTGTTCTCGCTGATCCCCTACAACGAGAGCATGAGCTATTTCCGCGTGTTCCTGGTCGGTTTGCTGAATACCGTGCTGGTGTCGGCGATCGGGATCGTGCTGGCCACCATCCTGGGCTTCATCATCGGCATTGCGCGCCTGTCCAGCAACTGGCTGGTATCCAAGATCGCCCTGGCCTACATCGAAATCTTCCGCAACATCCCGCTGCTGCTGCAGATCTTTTTCTGGTATTTCGCGGTCATCCGCAGCCTGCCCGGCACCCGCAACAGCATCAATATGCTGGACCTGATCTACCTGAACAACCGGGGCGTCTATCTGCCCGCCCCGCAGACCGAACCCGGCTTCGGCTTCGTCACCCTGGCCTTTGCGCTGGCTATTGCCGCCAGCCTGGGGTGGGCGGCTTACGTCCGCCGCCGCCAGGAACGCACCGGCCGCCGCCTGCCGGTCTTCTGGATCAATACCGCCCTGATCATCGGGCTGCCGATCCTGGTCTTTCTGCTGCTGGGCATGCCGCTGCACTGGAGCATCCCCGCCCTGCGCGGATTCAACTACAGCGGCGGACTGAACTTCATCCCCGAACTGGGCGCCCTGCTGTTGGCCCTGACCATGTTCACCGCCGCCTTCATCGCCGAAATCGTGCGATCCGGCATCGAATCCGTCAACAAAGGCCAGCGCGAAGCCGCATCCGCACTGGGCCTGCGGCCTAGCCGGTCGCTGCGCCTGGTGATCATCCCCCAGGCCCTGCGCGTCATCATCCCGCAGCTGACCACGCAGTACCTGGACCTGTTCAAGAACTCTTCCCTGGCGACCGCCATCGGCTATCCGGACCTGGTGGCCGTCTTCATGGGTACCACCCTGAACCAGACCGGCCGCGCGGTGGAAATCGTCGCCATCACCATGGGGGTCTACCTGACGATCAGCCTGCTGATTTCCCTGAGCATGAATCTGTATAACCAAGGGGTTGCGCTACGGGGGGGACGCTCATGACGGCACATCCCGACACCCCGGGCGCCGCGCCCGACCTGCCGCCCCCCAGATCCGAGGTCGGCTTCATCGGCTGGGCCCGCAAGCACCTGTTTTCGACCTGGTACAACAGCCTGCTGACGATCCTGCTGGCCTATGCCCTGATCCAGACCCTGGCGCCCTTTCTGGACTGGTCCGTCATCAACGCCCGGTTCTTGGGGACATCCGAAGCCGACTGCACCCGTGGCGCCGCCTGCTGGGTGTTCGTCAGCCAGCGCCTGAATTTCTTCATCTACGGTTTTTACCCCGATGCCGAGACCTGGCGCGTCAACATCGTGTTCGCCATCATCGCCGTGTGTTTCGTGCCGCAGATGATTCCGCGCTTCCCCGGGCGGCGGATCCTGCTGGCGCTGGGTTTCACGGTCTTGCCCGTCGCCGGCTTCATCCTGATCTACGGCGGGATTTTCGGGCTGCCGGTCGTCGCCACCAACAAATGGGGCGGCCTGATGCTGACGCTGGTGCTGGCCTATTCCGGCATGGTGGCCTCACTGCCCATCGGTATTCTGCTGGCCCTGGGCCGGCGTTCGAAAATGCCTGCCATCCGCGGCCTGTCGGTGGCCTTCATCGAACTATGGCGCGGCGTGCCCCTGATCACCGTGTTCTTCATGGCATCCGTCATGATTCCCCTGTTCCTGCCGCAGGGCGTGACCTTCGACAAGCTCCTGCGGGTCTTTATCGGCATGAGCTGCTTCTGGGGCGCCTACATGGCCGAAATCGTGCGCGGCGGCCTGCAGGCGATTTCACCCGGCCAATACGAGGCCGCCGACGCCCTGGGCCTGGGCTACTGGAAAAAGATGATCCTGATCATCCTGCCCCAGGCGCTCAAGACTGTCATCCCCGGCATCGTCAATACCCTGATCGCCCTGTTCAAGGACACCACGCTGGTCCTGATCATCGGCCTGTTCGATATCCTCGGCACGATCCAGTCCACGATTTCCGACCCCGCCTGGGGTGACGTCACGACGGAAGCCTATCTGTTCGTGGCCGCCATCTTCTTCGTGTTCACCTTTGGCCTGTCCCTGTACAGCCGCAACCTGGAACGCAAGCTGCGCGCCGGGGCCGGCGATGAATAGCCAGGCGCGCACCTTTGACCTTCATCCCGCCATGTCCAGTGAAACCGCTACCCCCAAAGACACCGTCATCCACGTCGAAGGCGTGCACAAGTGGTACGGACAGTTCCATGTCCTGAAAGACATCAACCTGACCGTGCAGCGCGGCGAGCGCATCGTGATCTGCGGGCCATCGGGCTCGGGGAAATCGACCTTTATCCGCTGCATCAACCGGCTGGAAGAACACCAGCGCGGCCACATCAGCGTCGACGGCGTGGAACTGACCGCCGACGTCAAGGACATCGAGCTCATCCGCAGCCGCGTGGGCATGGTGTTTCAGCAGTTCAACCTGTTCCCCCATCTGACCGTCATGCAGAACTGCTGCCTGGCCCCGATGTGGGTCAGCAAAACCCCCCGGCGCGAAGCGGAAGCCACCGCCATGGAATACCTGAACCGCGTGCGCATCCCCGACCAGGCGCATAAATTCCCCGCCCAGTTATCGGGCGGACAGCAACAGCGCGTGGCCATCGCCCGGGCGCTGTGCATGAGGCCGGACGTCATGCTGTTCGACGAGCCGACATCCGCCCTGGACCCGGAAATGATCAAGGAAGTCCTGGACGTCATGATCGAATTGGCACAGTCCGGCATGACGATGCTGTGCGTGACACACGAAATGGGCTTTGCCAAGACGATTGCAGATCGGGTGATCTTTATGGACAAGGGGCAGATCATCGAAGAAGCGCCGCCGGCGGAATTCTTTTCACAGCCCAAGAGTGCGCGAACGAAGTTGTTTCTGGAGCAGATTCTGGATCACTGAGGCACCGCACCACCCAGCGCCCAGGACAGTACAATTCTGGATGGCCCCGGCCACCCAAGTTTATGTCACCTGAGGCCCGCCTTGGCACACACAGAATCTGCAGCTGCACACACAGAGCCCCCCGCCCCCTCCGCCAGCGATCAACGCAACAACATCACGCGCCTGACGGTCGCGCAGGCGCTGGCCGGGGCCAATGCCGTCGTGGTCTATGCCACGGGCGCCATCATCGGCAATATGCTGGCCCCGGACAAGACGCTGGCCACGCTGCCGATTTCCATTTTCGTCGTGGGCATGGCCGCCTGCATCTTGCCCGCCGGCGCCATTGCGCGGCGCCACGGCCGCCGCATGGCGTTTCTGGCGGGAACCGGCTGCGGCGTGCTGGTGGGGCTGCTGGCGGCACTGGCGGTGATGCTCGGCTCGTTCTGGCTGTTCTGCTTTGCCACCTTCTTCGGGGGCGCCTACGCGGCGGTCGTGCTGTCGTTCCGCTTCGCCGCCGCCGACGGCGTCAGCCCTGCGGCAAGACCCCGCGCCCTGTCATTCGTCATGGGCGGCGGCGTGGCGGCAGGCATCGTCGGGCCGACGCTGGTCACCTACACCATGGACCTATGGCCGCCCCACATGTTTGCAGCCACCTTCATCGCCCAAGCCGTGGCTGCGGCGCTGTCCGCCATCGTGCTGATCGGCGTCAAATTGCCTATGCCCACCGCCGCAGAGCGGACAGGCGGCAGACCGATGCACATCATCGCGCGCCAGCCGCTCTTTGCGACTGCCGTGATCTGCGGCGCGGTCTCGTACATGCTCATGAACTTCCTGATGACGGTGGCTCCCTTGGCCATGCACCTGAGCGGCCATTCCCAGACAGACTCGAATCTGGGGCTGCAATGGCACGTCATCGCCATGTACGCACCCAGTTTCTTTACCGGCCGGCTGATCACCCGCTTTGGCGCCGGACGCATCGTGATGACAGGGCTGCTGCTCAGCGGTCTATCCGCCGCGGTGGGCCTGACGGGCATTGATGTCACCCATTTCTGGCTGACCTTGATTTTGCTGGGCTTGGGATGGAATTTCGGCTTTATCGGGGCATCCGCGCTGGTCTTGGAGTGCCACCGCCCTGAGGAGAAAACCCGGGTTCAATCGCTGAATGACTTCATCGTGTTCGGGACGATGGCGATCGGTTCCTTTGCATCGGGCGGGATATTGGCGGCCTATGACTGGGATATGGTGCTGTGGGTTTCGTTTGTGCCGCTGGTGCTGGCGGTAGTCGCGCTGGGCATGCAGTGGTCGCATGCCAATCAGACGGCGGGGAATGTCGCGTGATGCATGCCTGGCCTGGGCCGGGATACGACAGGCGTGCGCTGCGCCATCAATTCCACCAGCCAGTCGATGAACACGCGCAATTTCGCGCTGATATGCCGATTCTGGGGGAATGCGACATACATCGGCATCGGGTCAATCTGCCAATCCGCAAATAAGGGAATCAGCTCACCCTGCGCCACATGCGCCTGGGCCATATAAGACGGCATCCAAAGTGCGCCGATCCCTGCCAAGCCTGCCGCCAAATAGGCATTGCCATCGTCGACCACCAGGGCAGGCCGGCCCTGCACCTCAATGCTCTCGTCGCCACGATGCATGATGCACGGAAAGACACGCCGAGTACGCGATCCAGCAAATCCCACGATGCGGTGATGCGGCAGATCCAGCTCTCCAGGGTGATCGGGATGACCCGCCCGCGCGAGATAGCTTGGCGCGGCATATACCGCCAGCGGCAAATCCGCGGCATGCCGCGCCACCAGCGACTGCTTGCTTATCTCCCCGCCACGCACGACGCAATCCACATTTTCATCAATCAGGTCCACGACACGATCACTGACTCCCAAGTGCAGCTGGATATCGGGATACTTGGCATGAAAATCCGGCAAGGCCGGCACCAGAATCATGCTGGCAAACGGACTGGGCACATCCACCCGCAGCCTGCCCCGAGGCGACGCCAGGGCGCCGGACAGGCTGGTTTCCGCATCATCCATATCGGCCAACAAGCGCAGCACCCGGTCGTAATACGCTGCGCCGTCCGGGGTGACCTTGACCTTGCGCGTCGTGCGGTTCAGCAGCCGGACACGCAGATGCGCCTCTAGTTGCTGCACCAGTTGCGTCACGGTCGTCTTACTCAGATGCAGGGTGTCTGCCGCCTTGGTGAAACTGCCCGTTTCCACGACTCGAGCAAAGGCCTGCATGGCATCGAAACGATCCATCTGCCCTCCTCAGGCGCTGGCATTGTTTGGTTTTCACAAACAGTCTTGTGTGTGTTTGCCAGTTTATCAGCCGATTGTCCGTCCCTAGAATGCCTAACAGCCAGCCTCCAACCGGCATCAACCCAATCACGAAGGAAGCCATTCCATGACAACACGCCACGCTGTTTTTCCACCCGGACGCCAGGCTCTTTATGAACGGCACCGCTACTCGCCTGCCATCAAATCCAACGGTTTTCTTTTCGTCTCTGGCCAGGTCGGCAGCCTGGAAGACGGTTCGCCGCAAGCAGGGCTGAAAGAACAGGTGCGACAGGCCTTTGAAAACCTGAACGCCATCCTGGCGGCCGCCGGATGCAGCTTTGATGATGTGGTCGACATCACGGTTTTCATGATCGATCCGCAATCGACCGCGGAGGAAATCTGGCAGGTGGTACCTGACTATTGGGGTGCTGCGCCATATCCGACCTTGACCGCCGTGGGTGTCACCTGGCTGTCCGGATTTGATTTTGAAATCAAGATCATTGCGAAGTTGCCGTAGGGGGAGGTCATGTGCACGCGGATATATCCGCCGATGTCTACTTGACGGGAATGACTACACCCCAGGTGAGCGCAAGAAACCGATAGCAGCACTGTCTATCGCTCAACTAGTCTTCCATGACGTAACACTCTGGAAAGACACGTCATGGAACTGGAAAGTAAAACCATCATCATCACCGGCGCAAGCAGCGGGATCGGCGCGGCGGCGGCGCGGCTGTTCGCATCCGAAGGGGCTAATGTGGTGCTCGGCGCACGGCGGTCCGAGAAGCTCGAGGCCCTGGCAGAAACGATTCATCAAACCCACGGCAAGGCCGTATTTTTGGCTGGCGACATCAAGGATCAGGGCTACGCCGATGCTCTTGTCGACCTTGCGACACATGCGTTCGGCGGGTTGGACGGGGCATTCAACAACGCCGGTACGGTGGGCGAGATGCGGCCTGCCCCGGATATGAGCATCGACAATTGGCTGGATGTCATTTCAGTCAATCTGACGGGCGCCTTTCTGGCAGCCAAGGCGCAGATACCTGCCATGAAGGCGCGCGGAAAAGGCTCGATCGTCTTCACCTCGTCATTCGTAGGTTTCGGCAACGGCGGCATGCCGGGCATGGGAGCTTATGCGGCATCGAAGGCGGGATTGGTCGGCTTGACGCAATCGCTGGCTTCGGATCATGCCATCGAGGGCATCCGCGTCAATGCGCTCTTACCAGGCGGCACGATCACGCCCAGCGGGGGCGAAGGCAATCCAGCCGCCTTGGAGTTCATCGCCAGCTTGCATCCCATGAAGCGGATGGCAAGCCCCAAGGAGATTGCGCAGGCCGCCCTGTTCCTCCTTTCTGATCGATCCAGCTTCATGACCGGGAGCCCGATGATCGTAGACGGCGGAATATCCGTTCGGCTGACATAACCAGCGAAGGCGATTCTGGCGACCGCGCTACATCGGGTTGGAGCCCATCGTAGGCATGTAGCGTTTCCCCAGACCTAAGGGGATAGGATCCATGTATTTGACATAACACAATAATGCTGGTATTTTATACAGTTATAGTGGCGGCACACGGTGTGCTGCCACGTTGCTTTGGGAGAAAACCATGTCAACACCTAAACGTGTCGCCTGGAAGGATATCGTCGCGCCGCCGCTTAACTGGAAAGCCCCAAAGATGTCCAACCAGGAATCTGAATCCAGCGAGAATAAACAAGAGAAGGAAGAGCAAGGCTCTGATAAGTAAGTATCTTGTTGCTGGGCAGCGCCGCTGATTCGTCAGTTCGAGCACAGCCCAGCCAGGGCTCTGGCTACTACGGTGCATCGTGGCTGGAGCCCATCGTACGCAGGTGGCACCTCTCCGAATCCAACGGAATCACCGAAGGATTTCATACGAAAATGGAGATGCTCTCGCGCAGAGCCTATGGCTTCAGGAATTTTGAGAATTACCGCATAAGAGTCTTGGCTCAATGCGGTTGGAGCGGTGTCATCAACCGGGTCTGATGAATGCTCATCCCCCGCGAATGGGGTAGAGCCAAGAAAACATGGTGCCGGGGCCGGAATCAAAAGAAGTCCGTAAAGCCAATGTTTATAAGGGTTTTGGGGTTTTCTTATTTTTAGGGGTACACCCTGGGGGACTTTAGATATAAATGTTGCATAAAGGCGACGCTTACGACTTAAATTCGAGAAGCGCTGCCATTGTTCCAGTCTACATCGTGATATGTTCCTTCCTTGTATCCATCAATGATACTAATATGAAAACTGGTCAAGATGGACTGTGATCCGGAACTCTTCTGCTTCTAAGTTCTTATTAGCGAACCATTGGCTAAGAGGTGTGGCAATAAGATGATCAGAACGAGGCACTCTTACGCAGATTTGAGATTCATCCGTGCTTCGAAAACCAGAAGATCACTTTCCTGTTTAGCGATCATAAGCTTGACCAATTGTGGGTTTATCTCGACTTCTCCGTTTTCTGCTACTTGAACCATTTCTGGATATTTTGCCAGGATCAGGTCCGCTAGGCCACGGCTAAAGCCATCTCGGATCAATTTGATTGTAATGTCATCAGCGGTGCCGTATTTGATTAGTTTGTAGAAGTCAGCATCGACAGCACCAACCCCATTTAGAACCTCAACAAATCTAAAAATTTTGTGATCAAAAAAATCGTCCTCTTCCTTGAGGCGAACAATGGCGAGGTTAACCCTCTCTGCTTCATCTTTAGTTGAAATTCTGACCCAGTGATCATAGTGGCTGTCGCCATATTTGGTATCACCCCATTTTCCGACAAATACGTAGTCGCTCCGCCCATCTTCAACAAGTTTTCTCCAATATCGTAGGGTCAGCCGAATGATCTCTTTGGTACTGTACTGTTTCAATTTCCAGTCGAGCATCATGGCATAGAAACTGAGGGCAGCAGGTCGGTTGAGGCGGATGAGATCGCTGTATTCTCTGTTTTCGTCGAAATGATCAATGAAACATTCCTTGATTGTTTGCATCAAGAGATCGGCGCCATCAATCGCACCGTTAAGCTCGATCCAAACCTTTATTTTTTGGTCGATTTGTTCCTCTTCTTTGAATACATCTATCTCATTGACGCTATTGGCAATTAGCAGCTTCCCTACTTCAGTGGTGACGTATTTGCACTCTTGTCCCTTCACCACGCCGGGGTGAAGGTTTTCAAGCCGCTCAACAGCATCCTTAAATCTTTCGGAAGTTTTTTCGTCGATTATATCCGTAGCCTCTAGTAGCACATTGCTCACGCTGTCTCGGTCTGCTTGCATGACGTGGGCGACCTTCTTGTAAAATTTTTGCAAGTTGGCCCTCTTGTTAGTGAAATTATCAACGCCGATAAGATAAATACTGGACTCAAGTTTTTTAAGGGCCGAGCCTACTTCAGATGAAAAGACCTCGCTGAAGCGATTTACTCTGCCGACGAGATTTTTGAATTGCGACGATGTGAGATTGCTCGTGCCTTTGGTGTAATCGAATATAAACAGTCTTTCGATAGGAAGATTTACTCCTTCAAGCAACGTGGAGTTGCAGACAATGTATCTTAGCTTACGAGATTTGGAAAATAGGTTTTCCAAATAAAGCCTGATCGTGTCAGGGATCGAGCCATGATGGTACATAACACCTTTCCTAAGACAGGAGATGAGTCGGTACCTACTATCAAAGATTTCTTCCAGCTCATCACATGCCCGATTGATCAGTGGGCAATTCACAACGGGAAGAGTGGCCGCTAAGGCCAACGCAAATGCTTCTATGCTTTTCTTTTTGTTGCCGTAGATAATGTTTTTCGACAACGACTCTTTTCTAATCAGTTCAAAGCAATCGTCATAGCGTTTGTCAAGATCAAGCCACTCGTTGAGAAAGTGATCATAGAGCTTAAATTTTCCGTCTTTTTTTTTCATATCTGAAGTCCTGAACGTAAAATCTTTCTGATTTGATGTATTCGTCAATCCTGAACCCTTTAGGTGTCATGTCCAGATAACGTACTCGGAGATTGAGTTCGTCACAAAGGAACGGTGTCAGAAACTTAAACGAGGTTTCAGGGTCGCGCGCGCCTAAAATGCATAGCATGGTTGCCAGCAGTTCGCTCCTGTGGTCGCCCTGGAGAAGATTATGCGCCTCGTCAACAAACACCATCTCAAAGGATAGAGCGGGATATTCATTCAGCAAGCGATTCAGGCGTTCTTGTGTGAGTACAAACGCTCGATTATTTCTTTCCTTAGAGTACATTTCTGGGTGGGTGACAATCTTGCCTAGCTCATCAATATCAGCATCAATTAGCCGCTTTTTAGTCTGTGAGAGCAATGCTTTCGAAGGTACCAAGATTAGAATTCGCTTATCTGGATTGTCCCTTACTGATTTTATGATCAGCTCAGATTTTCCGTAGGACGTCGGCGCAACCACGACTGAGGAACTTTTGTATTCTGATTGTACAAAGGTTCTCAAGGCATCCTGTTGCTCCGTTAGAACTATGCCCTGATTACGGAACGTGTCAATATAACTGCCAATAATGTTTCTAAGGAATGAGTTGCTACGGTAGTCATCTTCGGGGAAGCTTTTACTAATTACTGCCGAAACTGGGTGTAGGCCGCTATTTAGAGCGACGTCGTAAAGTGCTTCGTATCGGCCAGTAATATTGCCGTAGAAGAGAATTATGCGATACCCAAGCCGCTTGATTTCTGGGGCTTGGTGGTTCAGGAGTAGAACGGCGATTGCCAAAAGCTTCACTATGTTGGAATCTACCATTTCATCTCCACGCAAAAACTGTAGGTAGAGATTCTTGAATTTGGTGTTGCCTAGTTTTCTGATCGTCAACTCTTGCATGTTAACGTCCTGCTTCGCTTTTCAGAAAATCTTCAAGTTTCTGTAGTGTTCCCTTATGAAGGGACAAAACCAAAACAGTTTTGAAGACTGACTTTCCGACGAGGTCTTCGGTGAACCGAGAGACGGTCTCGTCAACCACGCGGCGGGAAACGTCACTAAACAAAGCCGAGATTAAGAATACGTTATTGTCCGAGGCGGTAGCACTATTGTTCGCGACCATATCACCCTCCATTTCCAAGATCTCTAAAACCGACTCTTTATAGTCTGTCTTTGCCTGAATGGATTTTTGAGCAGCATTGATCGCGTTCAGCCAATGATTAAGCTCTTGCTCGGCTAACCGCTCCTTAAGGTCATCGCGTGCCTTAGCTAACAGGGCTCGGGTGGCAACACAAGGAGTCTTGTCGTTCCCAAGACCACCTGATTTGACTTCAGTGATCCACACATTGTTTTTGGACGACTCGTAAAGGAGAAGATCGAACCCTTTCCTTATACTTTTTTCTTCCATGTTGAAGAAAGGCGAAACTACGTCGAAGTTAGGGAAAAGCTTCAGAATCACAACGTGAGCTAGCAGCTCACCGAGCATTCCGGTTTTTGTCGTTTCTGGCTTATTGGTGTATCTATCCCAGAATGCCTTCAGTGTGGCGGGATATTTGAATATCACTCTATCGCGGCTGGCTTGGTCGACGCCGTGGCAGATTCGGGTCAAGTTTTCTCTTAAAGCTGTCTGGAGCTCTTCGGAGAGGGTTTCGATGCAGCACAATGCACATTGATCGATTTGTTTGAAGCTCACGCCATCCATAAAACGCTTTCCAAAAGGGCCGGAGCCTGCAGGGTTCGCTGCATTCGCATGCAGCCTTCGCTGATGGCACGCATCCTCCTGAGGAGGTGCTTAGCGCTCCCCAGCTCAAAGGCTGCGACGTATGAACCTCGTGAGTCGCTCCAGATTTTGTAGCCCTCCCATGAATGACCGCTATTGGCAACAGCACAATCTAAGAATGTATCAAAAATAAACAATACGTGTTGCGGTTTTAGGGTTATCGACTAGATAGACGATGGCGTCCGCGCGTCGCACACCGCGCCACTTTCCGATGATCAAATCCTGGCCGTAGTACCGTCCATCTATGCCGAGGCACATCGCGAAACCCGCGCCGAGCGGTACAGCTAGGTGCTGTCTCGCCGGTGGATTTTGGAAAGTGCTATTCCATGTCGCTTTCATCCTGCACCTCTATGCGCATGCATCCTCCCCAGTTATTTTTGCGCCGCAATCTGGATGGCGGTGCGTCCTGTGCGGTACGCAGACCTATTCCCGCCAGTGCGGCCCGTCGCGATTGTGGCCGCCCGCGGGCAGGACCAGAAAGCAGCTGTCCAGAGGCCTACCCTGGGTGGGACGGATCGCGCACCACTGCGTGGTTTCATCAAAGGCCCAACACTCGTGCGGCGGACTTTCCGGAACGAAGTAATGGCAGTAGATATATTCAAGCTGCTTGTCTCTTGGATCAAACTGTTGCGCCGTGGCGAGGATCTTTGCATGGCGCAGACGTTCGACCTTGTCGCCCTCAACAGCCTCGAAGCCGATATGGACGATGCTCGGCCGTCCGGCGGGTAGTTGAGCGTTCGCTTCAGACAGCTTCTTGCGGATGTCGCGTGCCTTGCTGTCCACAGCGTCCTCGCTCAAGCTTTCCCAATTCAGGACGACCGCCAGATCGCAGGCCTCAACGTAGCGTGGGTTGTCTCCACGACTGGTTCGCAGTAGTGTTTGGTACTTTGCGTTGCGGACGTACTGACCCGTCAATAATTCGAGGAGCCGGTGGCTGCTACCCAGCACCAGATCTGTGGACAGCACGTTCTGCAGTGGCCGCAGGTTCAGGGTAGCGATGCTGCCAACCGCCGTAGCGTCGCTCCATGCCAGCCGCTTTTTGCCAGACGCCAGCCATTCGAGGATTTTGTCCTTCAGGTAATCTGTGGGAACGGTCATGAGCTCGACCTGGAAACTGGTCTTGCACAGGGTATTGCGCTCCAGACCCACCAGGTATGCAGAGCAGTTGGACCAGAGCCGGCCGATCTGAAGTCGCTCGCCCTCACCGTACTCTCCCACCTCCATGCGCTTGCATTCGACGGCCCAGGTGCAACCACGGAGCGTGACATCCATGTCGTGGGTCTGAGCCTGACCCGGCTGCTCGTCGACGAAGGAGACGCTGGCTCCGGCACGCCGGTAGCAGGCTGCTACGAGTAGTTCGAAGAGCCCACCGTTAGGCTGCCCGCGCTCCTTGCCAACCATGCGCTGAACGCGCGGAGCGAGGCCACCAACCTGCTGCAGCAGGTCCAGATCACGCCCGATGGCTTGAAAAACAGGGACGACTCGCGATCCGAAGACATAGTCGTAGTTACCGATGTGATCAAGCAGAGCCTCGGCCAGGAACAGATACCAGCCGAAACCGTCCTTGGCATCGAAAAAGCGGCCGTCCCCACTGCCGATGCCCATCGCACTTAGGTACAGCCGGCGGGCTGCTTGCTCCCGGCGCTGTATCCATTGCTGAGGGGAAATGAAGCTCTTGAACCAGTCCACGGCCCGGCGCAGCTCAGTGTTGTCCGGCCATTCATCGGGACGGGGGACGGGCGGATCGAAGAAATCCGGTGGAAATTGCAGTTGGTCTGCGATGCGTTCGGCCTGAAGGCGATCCATTAGTAGCTCCACTAGGCCTAGAACGGCCGCTGCCCAAGCGGAGGCAACGAGACCGCGATGTCGTGCAGCTCTCGTACGAGATGCTGTAAATTTGAGTGTTGCTCGGGACCGTCGGAAAGATCCACATACATGCGTCCGGCCAGCTCGTCTGGTAACTGGCGGGAATGGCTTGACTGCCGGATGATGGGAATGAACTTTGCGGTGCCGACCTCCCTCATCATCTGCGCGGTGACCAGCATCTGTTCATAACCGACGCCACCCTGTCGCTGCTGCGCCTTTTGAACATAGGTCTCGGTACAAATCATCAACACCCTGTCGCTCTCTCGCACACCGCGCGCTATGAAGTGCGCTAAGTCTTCGCCAGGACGCACATGCCATTGATCGAGCACCACTTCGACACCGTTTTGCCGCAGAGTCATGGCTAGTTGAGTAACCCACGCCCGATGCTCTGGCGAATCCCATGAGTATGAAATAAAGGTCTGAGGCGGGCGCCGTAGGGGTCCCAACATGGTACTGGGCAGTAGTCCGGCTTGATGCAGTACGCTCGCGAGGTCGATGTTTTTCACTGCCCAGTGGCTACGATTTACTTCCATCTTCGGGTCGATATCGAGCGCAGGCAGCAACTGCATGAGGCGATCGTGAGGGATGGGCGCCGCGATGTTGTCGAAATTGAAGGTAAAGGCGAATTCTTTCTGCCTGCGGATGATACCGGTGATTCGCCCCACACGCGCCGATGCACCCACGTATTTCTCATAGGCAAAGAGCGTTGGCAGCGTCATGAGCGCCGCCAGGGCCGTGTCGTCCAAAGCCTCGAATTGCCGCTTGATCTGTGGGTGGGTGTATTCGAAAACCCGGTCGTACTCCATCACCCATGAAGTGCCAGTCCATGCTGTTTCATTTCCGGACATCAATAGATTGTAGAGTTGGTTCTGATTGCTCATGGCTGGAGTAGTGTGATGGGATTGCTCGCAATTGTGTGCATGTATCGGCTGGAGTATTGGGAAAGTTTGGCATGCCGACAGAATTGGACCGTCGATCAAGGGATAGAAGACGGCTTTAGGTACCGGTCGGCGCTGCACTATTAAAGAATGTATCAAAAATAAACTTTAGAGTGTTGCTGTTTTCAAATTCATCGCATAACCAGGCCATTGCATCTTTGCTTCGCAGACCGCGCTGCGCCAATTTCGCTTCTTACTCATCCTTTAACGGGACGGGCTAACGCACCATTGCGTATCGCTGACGCCTGCGCGTTACGCCTGCCAAACCACGTGGCATTGGTTGCTGTTGGGAGGGTGGACGGCCTTGCTGATTTCCTAGTGTTTCACGCTGGACTGGCTGTCAAGGGCAGCGCGTACGTGCGCGCTTGCGGCCGGTGGCCGTTGTTACCCTGT
Organism: Castellaniella sp.; assembly: GCF_034675905.1. Taxonomy (GTDB): domain Bacteria; phylum Pseudomonadota; class Gammaproteobacteria; order Burkholderiales; family Burkholderiaceae_B; genus Castellaniella. Next base: position 78,755 of record NZ_JAUCCV010000010.1, read on the forward strand.
GACAGATGGCTCTACGACGCTACCCCCTTAGTTCAAGGCAATTCCGCCTGAGTTTTGAGCCGGAGGGAGTGTCAGATTTTTTGTGGGCGGGGCGGTTTGGCATCGTTTAATCCCTCGCCTCGGTGAACCGTTCACCGAACAGGATGGCGAACTGATTCATGGCTGCTTTCCACGTATGAACCGATCGTGACGGCTTGGCCAGCACGTTTCGCAGCGCCAGCCATAGGAGTTTGACGGCCGCCTCGTCGCTGGGGAATTGGCCCCGGTTCTTGATGATTTTACGCAGCTGCCGATTCATGTTCTCGATGGCGTTCGTGGTATAGATCACGCGCCGGATATCGGGTGGGAAGATGAAGAACGGCACCACATGTTCCCAGGCCCGCTCCCAGGCGGCCACGATCGTCGGATATTTCGTGCCCCAAGGGCCAGCCGCGAAGGCGGCCAGCGCCTCTCTGGCCTGTTGCTCATTGGCGGCGGCATAGATGGGCTTGAGGGCGGCGGCGACCAACTTACGGTCCTTCCAGCCGGCGTAATCCAGGCTGTTGCGCATCAGATGCACGATGCAGGTCTGCACCGTCGTTTTCGGGAAGACCACGTTGATGGCCTCGGGCAGGCCCTTTAAACCATCGACCACGGCAATCAGAATGTCCTGGGGTAATCCCCCCATAAAAGCGGTGAGATCAGAAGTAGAATTTTCTCATTGAGGAGTTCTACAGCATGAAGAAATCACGATTCACAGACAGCCAGATCCTGGACGCGATCAAACGAGTGGAGGCCGGCATCACGGTGCCTGAGATGTGCCGTGAACTGGGCATCAGCTCCGCGACGTTCTATAAGTGGCGCGCCAAGTACGGCGGCATGGATGTGCCGATGATGTCGCGGATGAAGGAGCTGGAGGCGGAGAACGCCCGGCTACGCAAGATGTACGTCGAAGAGAAGCTAAGGCTGAGCTGCGCGCGGAGGCTTTGAAAAAAAGTGGTGAAGCCATCTCGCCGCCGCGAGATGGCTCAACGTGTTGTGAGGAGTGCGGGGTATGGTCCGGTTGGCCTGGAGACGTTTGGCATCAGCCAGACGTGCTATCGCTATGAGGGAAGCACAAGGCTGAAAACGACGAAATCGCCGACTGGCTGCTGCGCCTGACGGACAACCACCGCAACTGGGGGTTTGGGCTGTGCTACCTGTATCTGCGCAACGTGAAGGGCTTCGGTTGGAACCACAAACGGGTCTACCGCATCTATGGGGGTTGGGCTGAACCTGCGGGTCAAGCCGCGGAAACGCCTGGTGGGCCAGGGGGGGGGGGCGGTGGTGGGGGCCGTTGCGTGGGGTTTGGGGGGGGGGGGGGGTTTTTGGGAGGGTTTGTGGTGGGGGGGGGGTGGGGTTGGGGTGTTTGAGGGGGGTGGTGGTTTCGGGGGGGGGGGGGGGGGTGGGGATTGATTTTTCCTTGCGGTGGGGGGGGGGGGTGGGGGGGGTAGGATGGGGGATGGGCGGGGGGCCTTGGCGATTCGTTGTGAACGCTAAATGCAAGTGTCTGATCGGTAAATCGACAACGGCAGTCCGATGCGGAAAGGGGAACAGAAAAGAGCGGAGGGGGGGGAGAGGAAAAACAAAGGGAGGGGGGGGGGGGGGGGGAGGGGGGGGGGGGGGGGGGGGGGGGGGGGGGGGGAGAGGGAGGGGGGGGGGGGGGGGGGGGGGGGGAAGTAGGGGGGGGGGGGGGGGGGGTGAAGGGAGGGGGGGGGGGGGGTGTGGTGGGTTATGTAGTGGGAAGGGGGAGGGGGGTGGGGAACATGATGGTGGTGGGTTGGGGATGGGGGGGGGAGTGTGGGGGTGTGGGGGGGGGGGGAGGGGGGGGGGGGTGGTTTTGTTGGGGGGGGGGGGGGGGTGGGGGGGGGGGGGGGGGTGGGGTTCTGGGGGGGGGGGGGGGGTGGGGTGTGTCTGGGGTTGGGGGGAAGATTGTATCTGGCCTGAAAGGGGGGGGGGGGGGGGGGGGGGGGGGGGGGGGGGGAATGGGCGCGACGGGGGGCATCAAGCTGGAATACATCCAGCCGGGCAAGCCGCAACAAAATGCCTACGTCGAGCGGTTCAATCGAACTGTGCGCTACGAGTGGTTGTCCCAATATCACTGGGAAGATCTGGATCAGGTCCAGCGCGCAGCAACAGAATGGATGTGGTCCTACAATCAAGAGCCCCAAAATATGGCCTTGGGCGCCCTCACCCCAAAACGGCGGCTGGCCATGGCCCCATATCCGTTCTACTTTTGTAAATCATAAAAAGGGGGGGATTACCCCTGACACCCCTGTTCTTGGAGTCATTAAAGACCCTGGACCCAAACCTCCAACCTTTGGCTCTGCTCACCCCACGCCCACGACATCACCCTCCCCGGTAAAGTGTCTCCCCAGGGGGCAGATAGACCCGTTTATTACCACCCAGCCCGTCGGGGGGAAATTTCACAGGGAAGGGAATAAAAAAACCAACGGGGTAAATGCGCTCAGGGGCCAATTCTGCAGGCCACCGTCTGGGTATCCCTCGTAGGGCCCCCGTTAAGAGCTCGGGGAGACATCCGTGCCATAGGTCTCAGCAAGGATGCCTGGATCTCGCCGCTTACCCCTGGGGAAGGGGGATATGTTTTTATAAACCGGGAAATGGCTCTCATCTTGGGGATAAAGCGGCTGAAGGTACCTCCGGTCGGGGGAATTAACACGCATCGATCCTTGTTCAACAGCGTCTTGGCGCTCACGCCGTTGCGTTCGTCGGCTTGTTGGGCCGGCTTGTCTTCGCCGGCACGGTAGCCAAGGTGGGCGTTCATCTCGCCAGCCATGGCCCGCTCGATCACCGCCTTGCCAAAGGCATCAATCAGATCCTCGACCTCCATGGCCGACATCGGACCTTCGACCAGGCCGTCCAGCAAATGCTCAGGCAGCTTCGGAAATCGGGCCGTACGGGCGGCCGCCTGGGCCGCAATAGATGGCTTCTTGTGTTTCACGGGCATATCCATGATCGTTTTCTCTCATGTTATGCCTCGCCCACAAAATTCTGGACACTCTCGAGCCGGAGACAGTGATGACGCAATATTCCCTTTCCTTTGATTCTGATTGCTTGAAATCTGAACCACTGGGGGGGGGGCGGACGTTTTCTTGGACGGTTTATGCGGGCACCAAGCCTAAATCCTTCCGATACTCCATCGGGCTGCGCCGCCCTGACGACAGCTTGATGCGACGCCGCGAATTTCCAGCCACTGATGACTAAGACGTTTCTTTCTTGAACTCTATCTCTGCTTTAAGTCTGGCAATAGTGGGCTCGCCCCAGTCACGCCTATGTCTTATGACTACCCGACCTCCATTGCCTATACGTTCGGCAAGCTCAGCAAGTGTTTGCGCGTGACCGCTAGGCCATTTGTTGGCCAATGCGAGTGCTTCAACAGCACTATATGTGAGCGGCTCGCCCGTTGCATGCAGTGCCTTAAAAAGCTCTTTTGCCCTAGCGTCATCCAAAGGATGAGCAAGGCCAGTTGCAACATTGACGATTGAACTCAGCGTCTCAATAGAACGCTTTAAAAGTTCGGACATTTCCTTATCTCCCGGGTGGTGTTTCAAGTGATTAAGTTAAGCCACGCTCTGCAACGGTGATACATACAACGGGAGCTACACATGTATGTTTATGCTATGTGTAATGTTAGCTAGTCATCCGTGCTGCCACTCCTTCGAGATCCGCGTTGCTTAACCCTGATCCTGACCAACCTTCGGCAAACTTTGCGCTTTGCGACCGGGGTAGTTTGTCATCTGTAAGGTTGCGAATTCTTATTCGAGCTGGCAGCGAGGCTCCTTCGCCCACAAAGATAGCTTCTTGTTGTGCGAGATTTGGGAGAGCCTTCGTCATTCCAGAAAGTCCATCCGGTAGAAAGCGTGCTACATGTTGTTGATCTGCCTGATTTGTTAACCGCAAAACAAGCCACGTGCCACATTGCGATATAACCGTACTTTCCACGTCTGCTGGGCGTTGACTGACCAGCATCAAGCCAAGGCCATATTTGCGTCCTTCCCGCGCAATTCTTCGCACTGCTGCCTGTGCTGTAGCATATTCAGCTTCTCCTCGGTCGGGAACATATCTATGAGCTTCCTCGCAAACCAATAGGATTGGATCTTTCTTTCTCTCGTCTAAGGTCTGATAGAGCTTGTACTGAAATAATAGTCTCGCTAGCATTCCGGCAAGTGGGCCTGCCACTTCATTTGGTAAGCCCGATATATCCAGTATGCGGATATCTTTCTTCGAGTCGTCATCGGCCTGAATTTCATTAACGAACTGAGAGAGAACCTGAGAAAGCGTTGGGGAATTTTCATCCCAGTTGGTCATTAAGAAATTAATTCTCGGGTCGCGGCGTAAAACTGCGAGCTTATCCAAGATGGATTTGAAGTTTTTGGTGAAGTCACTTTCAGTGACACGTCCCAAGACGTTCCCTTGGATGCGCGCTCCCTGCAAGTAGGTTATGTGATTAATGAGCTCATCTAAGGAGAAAGGACGAGGTTTGTCTCGATCAAACTCAATGATTGTTTGCGCTTCGACGCCTGCCTTAGGCCGCGGATCGTCTGGATTACCGCCATCCTCGGGAGCTGCTCCGCCGTAGTTTGTGGGTGAAGGCTCCACTAAGCCAGCAGCGACCAGTCTCGCATAAGTTAGTGCCTTATAAATAACGTTGTTTTGGGAAGTTGCTTCAAATTCTGTCTTTCCGATTGTGAGCGATCTAAACTCATCCGCTGACATCAACCAGTAGGGAAACTGAATTGGCTCACCTTGAGCCTGCTCATGGCCAATGGGATCATAGGCCCGATATACAACTGCTCGGTCCCCAAATGCTTGTCCATACTCGCCGTGCGGATCGATAATGATAATTCGTGGACGACATAAATCTTTGCTATTCGGTTTGTGCTCAAGCACACTGTGAAGCAAGGCGGCAACTGCTCCCGACTTACCGGATCCAGTGGATCCTAAGACAGCACAATGCATACCGAACATTTTGTCTATGTTAGCGCGACAGCGCGCTGAGTCTGCACCAACATACGTGGCGAATGGAACTAATGGATCGATTTTATCGTCGTGAAGTTGACCCTCAGCTGATTTGTACAGGTCGACAGATTCGTCACGTGTAAGTAGGTATACGCCTTGGCGCGGCAATGGGTAGGTGGAGACACCGCGGGTGAACTTCAGAGTGCTGTTAGCTCCCTGCCAAACCCCCTCGGCGAAAAGCTCGATCTCCATGACTCGTTGGTCTGCTTCGGGGGGGATGGGCTGCCCCTTTTCTATTAGTTCCTCTGATCGCATCCGCAGTAACGTTACGAACCCGAAAACTAATCGACGTCCAAAATGAACTTTTACGATGCTGCCAATCTGTCCAATAGGATAGACTCGGCCTTGATGGCTGCGTGTTAGTTCAGTTACGTCGCCGCTTAATTCAACGCGGATGGTTGTGCCGGCAACCTCAACAATATTGCCGATTTTTAGGTCTGGTACTAGCTCAAAATTAACCATTACACCGCTCCTTCAGCACCATTTTGAAGCACATTGGTCACGCCTTCAAAAGTCCACCAATCCAATGGTGTCTCATCGCTTCGGCTGTGCAATGGTCCAATCTGTCCAGCATATAAACCCCGTTGGGTCATAACGTATACCCGTTTCCCCCAGGAAGATTGGCGCCACGCTTCAAGCACAGGAGGAAGCGCGCCAGACTCAAGGCAAAAGGCGAGAATGGTTGTTTTACTGCTTGGCATTGATAGTGCAAATTCAATTTCTTGATTGATATGATCGTCGCCAAAGCTGTATCCGCATATCGCAAGAATATTGTCGCTGCCGTTAGATAGTGCGCGCCGGAAGATATCAAATTGGGCAGCAAAAGGGTCTCGTTGAGTAGCAATGTATTTTGTTGCTTGTGGATAAATCAAAACCCGGCCAGCGCGTTCAGGATAGAGGTCTCGGTCACGGACACGCCATACGTTGCCGTCATCGCCTAAATGCCAATCAATCGATCCATGTAGTTTAATGACATGCCCACGGAAACCAGCTGTTGGCGCTTTGTCGCCGTACCTATGATTTCTGAATGCAACCGATCCGCCTGAGAAACCATCCCAGTATGGGAAACACCCAAGAGCCAGTGCATCCTCCAGAAGTGTGTCGTAGTTCGTGGTGAAGAAGCGAATCGGTGGTCGTCTACTGTCGAGTCCCGCCTGTCGTTTGCCGATCAGTGCATTCAAAAAATCTAGGTGATACTTTACGGAGACCATGGGGTTTTTGTATGAGCCGATGACAGCATCGTTACCCTCAGACGCAGCACGGTAACCCCAACGTACTGTTTCAGATATGTGTTGTAGAACTTCGGAATGTGCTTCTTCCAGAGCCTTGATGGTGTATTCGTTGCCAGCAATGGTGATTTTTTGAGAATGATTTCTATTTGCTAGCGTGGCGTAATCACCAAGATGGCTTAAAAGATGTTCAATATGGGTGTTCTTTGGCAGTTCTGCTAATAATGCATCCAATAATGGTTTATGTGCAGAGGTGGCGGACAGCTCCATTATTCGATCGGTCAGCGGATTCATCAGAGGTATGCCGGAGCTATAACTTACTCCGGCACCGAGTAACCACATTTGGTCCGGTCTGCTCAAAAACTCATCGAGCTGCTGTAAGTATCCGTCATCAACTGTATCCACTAGCACCTCCACGAATTAAAAATGGCCACCTTGCTAACCCCGATGGCGGCTGAACCTGTATGAATGTATCAAAAATAAACAAGAAGGTGTTGCCGTTTTGAAACTCATTGCCTAATTAAGTCAATGCGTCTGCGCGTCGCGCACCGCGCTGCTCCAGGTTTCGCTATACGCTCATCCCTTAACGGGACGGGCCATCCAGCCTTGCACATCCCTGACGCCTGCCGCGTGCCCTTGGGCACTTGCCAACCCCACACGGTCACTGGCTGTTGGGGCAGGGGCGGCCTTGCTGTTCTCTTCAGTGTGTCACGCCGGTCTGGCCGTCAAGGGCGGCGCGCACACGTGCGCTTGCGGCCGGTGGCCGTCTGTGACCCTGTGACGGCTGGCGCTGCGGCGTGACCCCTTCGGTTCCAGGCAATTCCGCCTGAGTTTTGAACCGGAGGCAGTCATGCAGCAATATTCTCTTTCCCTTGATTCCGATACCTTGAATGCCGGCGCGTTGCTGGTGCGTGAGGCGGATGGTGCCGTGCGTGCGGCCAGCCGTAAGGAAATTCTGACGGTGGCGCGCGAGCTGGTCAATGTCGATGAGTTGCATGGACAGGATCTGTCCCAGCCCAGACTCGTCAAAGACTTTCTACGATTGCGCTTGAATGCGGCGCTGGAGCACGAGGTATGTGGGCTGGTTCTGCTCGACAGTCAACATCGGCTGATCGACTATCTGGAGCCGTTTCGCGGCACGATCAATCAGGCGTCGGTCTATCCGCGTGAGATCGTGAAAATTGCGCTGCACCGAAACGCGCTGTCGGTTTTCCTAGTACACAATCATCCTTCGGGGCTGGCCGAAGCCAGTCCAGCGGATATCGCGCTGACCAAGCATCTGAAGCAGGCGCTGGCGCTGGTCGATGTCCGGTTGCTGGATCACTTCATAGTGGCCGGGGCGACGGTGTTGTCGATGGCTGAGAGGGGGCTGTTCTAAGCCATTATCGGCAAGCCTGCGGGCTTGCCTTTTTTGGTGTTCGCCATGTAGCCCTCCGGGCCCAACGATGGCTTGGGTCGGCTCCATTTCTACTCTGTTTAAGCCATGTCGATTGCTGTTAAATCAGGAGGTGCTTGGGCAGTGGCCTATCATGCAGGAAATAGTCGTTCTTGTAGTCACTATCAGTTGGCGCGATCCTGAGAATAAAGCCATTGCTTTGTGCATCGGATAAATCAATAAGCCTACTGAGCAAGCTCAATGCTTGCTTCTGAACGGGGTTTAGATTCTTCTTTATGTTTATCAGCTCTTGGAAGGTATGCTGCTCCAAGAAGTTAAAGTGACTGCCCAGCAAGCCACATATCCCGTCGGATAGCTGAACCTCAATACTGTCGTGTGACTTGATGAACGAATAGTTAACAAATTCCCCCTTGTAGCTCACCTGGGTGTTCGCCAAACCCTCTTGAACTGCAGATTCGTTGTCGAAGACGTGTGAGCTGGTTGGATAAGTATAGAGGGGTCTTAGGAACAGAGGTTTGAAGCTATCTATCAAGACATCATCCTCGTTGTCCACAATGAAGGGCATCTCAGGCAGCTTGGCGCCTGCGCGAAGCAGATGAATCACCAGTTGGAAAATGTCTGATTGAGGACGCATTACTTGCGACTCAAAGAGATCTGCCAGTTCGTTTATGAAGGTAAAGCTGACTTCCCTCTTGATATTCGGAAAACGGTACTTCCTGAGCAGGGGAACCAAGCAATCCAAGTTGGTGTTAGCCAATGTGAATAGCTCGTTTTTTATCTCCATCACATAGGGCATGTACTGGCAAAGCCCATTGTCGTCCCATAGGGAATCAACGATATCAACCAGCGACCAATAGAGGATGTTGAAATTGGTGTAGTGGATGTACACCTCGTTTTGGCTCAGCCACTCAAGTAGCGTTCGTACCCTTTTGGAGTTCAGCACACCCAAGTAGTTTCCCGTCGCCAGTTGGTTGAATTTAATTTCAGTGGCCGACTTCTGGATATGAAGTGACGTTACCAGCTCATCCACGTTGGCAAGAGGCCTGGATTTCTTGTGGCAAATCCCGCCAAGCACAAAATTTTTGGGCTTTTCATTGAGTCCGTTTTCGGTTATCCAGAACTTCCGGATATTGTTGGTTTCGTCATAGAAAAATGAGTATTCTTCATCAAGCCCATAAAGGGGTTGGTTGCCAAAGATATTCATCATCATGGGAGCTCTCAATTCCTCCGCATCTAGAACGATCATGTTTGGCTGCTTCACTTTACCCCCCCTCTGGGGTTCACAATAAAACTCGGGCAATAGTCCGCGATCATAGGTGCCTCAATTTAAGCCCCTGGCAGGCCAAGATACATGGTGATTGCTTTTGCAATGCCTGCTGCAGCAACTTCCATCCCGACGCCAGTGGCGCCTCGGGCAGCCTTCCCCGTCAAACGACCCAGCCAATTGCTCGCGGTATCAGATTTTTTTTGCTCGTTGGCTGACGCTGTTGCTTGATCTAATTCGGTGCGCAAACCAGCAAAATCTCCGGGGCTTAAACCGAGTTCTATGAGCCGTTTTTCCAGGGAATCCCAATTCCCGCTGTGAACAAGTGTGATGGCCGTCTGGGTATAGCCTTCACCCGCATTGGAAACGTTGCTCACATTGCCAGAAATATTGGTATTGAAAATCTGCGTCATTTTTTCTCTGCTTAATGGTGGGTTGCCGCCTATTGGAGTGTCTCCCGCGTCGGGAGCTTCCCTTGCCAGGTCGATGGCATAACCCAAAACGGCTGTTTTTACCGAATCAAGTAGGCGCACGATTGCACCGATGGGTATTTCCTTCCATGCAGAGACACACTGCATGTCATGCATGATTTTGGAGGCATGATGGATTGCGAGATTGAGTGGCCAGGGTTCATGCAGACACCCTGATTTGTCACCTTCAATATATGCGGCAAAGGCGCTAATACTGTTTCCCATATAGGCATGGCTGTATTCTTCTTGAAGGGACTCAGGCAGTATGGATACGGGTACTTGCAAACGGTTGGCTCGACTGTAGGGGCCTGCAAAGGAACCGTACGATTCAACGCGCACAACGCGGTAGTCCGGTAAGGAGTCGATATTGGGGTATCCATTGAGTTCCCGGTCAACCCATTCGCCGAGTTGTTGATGGGATATGCGGGCGGCAAGTAGTTTGCACATCCTGAGCAGGGAGGGAACATCGGTAGTTTGCGAGATGGCTGCAGCCTGGATATCTTCGAGAAGCGACATAACGAATTGCCTGTTTTTGGTACGTGTCTGTGAAACCGTAGTGCGACAAAGAAACTGCACACAGAATACTGTGTTTCAAGTGGTATATGTTTGTTTCGCTTGGTTTGCTAATCCTTTTCTTGCTGTGCAATTGGGATCAGCATGGTCTTTAAGAAGAGAGTTTGCATTCCAAAGAAAAATGTATTGCCTAAGGTATGCAGACGGATCTCCATTATGTTGCATCAATCCACAGTGCTTGTTTATTTGTCGGGATGCGGTGCACTTGATTTGCCAATTTCTTCGCACTGTCGCAATAGTTTGGCTTGTTCCGATGGTGGAAGGTCATGAAACTCAGGGGCATTGGTTCCGATAACTTTAATTGGACCATTGAATCGGCCCGGGTTTTCTAGACGGTCCCGGTTTTCAAAAAATGCTGGTTCTCGAATTCTACTGGTGAACAATCCCCGGCATGGCTGTGACGCCGCTTCGGGTTGTAGAACATCTCAATGTAGTCGAAGATATCCGCCCTGGCCTGTTCGCGGGTAGCGTAGACGCGGCGGCGAATCCGTTCACGCTTGAGCAGCTGAAAGAAGCTCTCGGCCACGGCATTATCATGGCAATTACCCCGCCGGCTCATGCTGGGCTTGAGTCGATGAGCCTTCAGAAAGTCGCGCCAGTCGTGGCTGCCGAACTGACTACCCTGGTCGCTGTGGATGATGACTTCAGTCTTTGGTCGACGGCGCCAGACAGCCGCCAGCAAGGCGTTGAGCACCAGATCGGCGTCGATGCGGCTGCTCATGGACCAGCCCACAACGGTGCGAGCAAAGAGGTCGAGCACCACCGCCAGATACAGCCATCCCTCGTGGGTACGGATGTAGGTAATGTCGGTCACCCACGCCTGATCGGGCGCAGCCACGTCGAATTGTTGCTGCAAGAGGTTCTCGGCCACCAGGCTGGGGCGCCCACCTCGATGGCCCGGCCTGCGCTTGTAACCCGTTTGGGAGCGCAGCTGGTTCTCGCGCATGAGCCGTGCCACCCGGTGCCTGCCACAAATCTCGCCCAGATCCCGTAAGTCGTGAGTCACCTTGCGATAGCCGTAGACTCGGCCGCTGTCCTGCCAACTCTGGCTGATCAGCCCCACGAGTCGTCGATCTTCCAAGGCACGAGCGCTGTGTGGAGAACGGCGCCAGGCGTAGTAGCCGCTGGGATGGATACCGAGCACCGCGCACATGCGCCGCACCTGAAAAACGCTCGTGTGGTCCCGAACAAAGGCGTACTTCACTGGGACTGCTTCGCGAAGTACGCCGCCGCTTTTTTTAGGATGTCGCGCTCCTCGGTCACACGCCGCAGCTCGGCCTTCAGGCGCCGAACTTCCTGAGCCTGTTCACCGGCCTCGCGGCGGCTGCCCTCGTCACCGGCGTACTGTTTACGCCACTGATACAGGCTCCAGGTGCTGATCCCCAAACGCGCGGCAACATCGGCCACCTTGTGACCGCGTTCGGTTATTTGGCGTACAGCCTCAATCTTGAATTCCTCGGAAAAGCGCTTTTGCATGGCCTTCGTGCTCATGATGACTCCTCATCGCCCCATTATGAGGCATCTGGGTGTCTAGAGGTTCCGGGCCGATTCACATGGTTGTCTCCCGTGCTTTAGGTAACTCTATTTTACAAGGTGTGGGATTCTTTGGGGGCTTTGTCGAAAGCACGAGCAAAAAGGTTGCATGCAGAAATTGTCTTGTTTTCTGCCTATCAATAGGCTTTTCCGATTGACACCGATACCGGCTTCCCGTTGGTGAGAGTACTTCCCAAAGAGGCTTGGCCTCTCTGGACTCTCCACCCTCGCCGACGGGAGCCTCGGGGGCTGGGGTTACGGGCCGATGGCCCTGAACCCCTCCCTCGGGCGAAGCGTGCGGACACTCCTGCCGCGTCAAGGGGCCGTGTCCTCGCCCGTAGGGCTGCGGGCCGCACCATCCCTTGACCCGTCATCCGCGCTGTCTATGGTGCGATCCGACGCGCAGAGCGATTCTGGCTGGAAGAGGTGTCAAGGGCGGGACCGGAGGCCGCAGCCCGAAGCAAGGCGTAGGGACCGAGTGAGGATGCCGGGCGTAGCCTTCACCCTTGACGCATCTGGAGGCCGTGCAGCCTATTGGCAAGGGATAGGTCAGCCGCATAGCCTGCCTACTTCTGGCAATCGCTAAAAATGGGGGGATTACCGACAAGCTGCTTACTCGTGTTGACGGCAGTCTGCCCGGACTCAAGAAGTGCATCCTTGAACTGAACGACGTGCGCCCTCGTGATAGCCGCAGGGGCAATGCCTCCGACGTATTCACGGAACCGCCGCACCACTCGATCCATAGCCTTCATGTGGTAGCTGCTGGGCTTACGCTCGTTCTTCCACAACGTATCCAAGTCATCCAGCGACAGACCGACACTGGCGACTGCTGGGACACTCAGAACTCTATCTGTTGGGGAAGCCTTCACAACCGCGATTGCAGCCCGCTGGCTGCCTCGAGTCTGTGCCGTGCAAGTATCCCCTTAGCGCGGGGCAGCCGGAGTATCTTGGGGCCGTATCCGCCGTTCCCTGCCGTAGATCATCATGGGTGGCCGACTGAGTACCCGACAGTGCATCCGCAATTGTGCGGAACTCACCGTCAACTTTCACGGCGGCAATACGGCAGCGGGCCTTGGCTTCGGCATAGTTGCTCGTGCCCAGAGCACGAGTGACTTCCCGACGACCGTAGGTGGCACGCAGCCCAGCAGGAACAGCACGACGGATGTAGTAGCGATTACCGCGACGTTGAAGATAGGTACACATGGCGACAGTCCCATGGACATGTAGCAGTCGCCTGAATTTTCCACGTCCGAATCGGCGAGATGGCAACGCAACTCTTTGATTCTAAACATGGTGCCCGGGGCCGGAATCGAACCGGCACGCCTTGCGGCGGGGGATTTTGAGTCCCCTGCGTCTACCAATTTCACCACCCGGGCAGGGTCGGGGTGGCAGATCGCTACCCCGGAAATGGATCGCCATTATACGGTGTTTTTCTGCATGTCTGCCTGACGGCGCCAAACACCGGGGGACTGTCCGTACTCGGACCTGAAAGTGCGCCCCATATGCGCAGCATCCGCAAAGCCGCAATCGGATGCAATGGCAGCAATGCTTTTGTCGGTCTGGCGCAGCATCCAGGCGGCCAGGCGCAGGCGCACGGTACGGGCGTAGGCCTGGGGGGTAGTGCCCAGGTGCTGGTGAAACAGGCGCTGCAATTGCCGGGGCGACAGGCCCAGGCGGCTGGCCAGATCGGCCAATCCCAGGGCCTGACCGGCATACTGCTGGATCAATAGAACGGCGCGGCGCACTGCCGGGGGACTATCGGCAGGCACATCGGGCGGCGGGGGCTGCACCTGGCGGTGAGGTTCACCGGCCTCGATCTGCAGCAAGCGCAGGGCGCGCCGGATGTCCGCCTGGGGCACGTAGCGGCTAAGGATGCGCACGGCCACATCGGTGACGGCGGGGCCGCCGGCGCAGCTGATGCGCCGGCGGTCAAAAGCAACGGGCTGATCCGTGACCAGATCGTCCGGCCCGAACACGGGATAGCGATCGGAAAAATCCCGGTATAGATCCCCGCTGACGCACAGGCGATACCCCGCCATGACCCCCGCCTGGGCCAGAACAAAGACGCCATTGCACAGCCCGGCGATCCGGCGACCGCCTCTGGCGGCCTGACGCAGCCAGGCCAGCAAGCCCGGCCCAGGAATATCCTGCGGCAGATGGGGACCGCCCACCACTACGATGTAATCAAAGCGCAGGGGATCGCCCAATAAGTCGGTGGGCACAACCTGCACGCCGCTGGCCGAACGCACGGGAATCAAGGTGTCGGCCACCACTTCCCATGAGCAGGGGCCGGGTGTATCGGTCTGGGCGTCCAGCAGCCCCAGCAGATCGGTAAAGGCGGCAAAGGCGCCCATGGCGAACTGCGGCAGCAGCACAAACCCCAGGCGCACGGAAATTTCAGGCATGGATGGAATGTCGTTTTTATTCATTTATGTAAACATAAAGTCGTGTTTATTCTAGATAAAGAAATCGTATGGATTCACCGCTATTAGGGAAAACAGCATGAACAATAGATTCAGCGCTTCCATACTATACAAACGTCGTTTTCATTCAATCATCATTCTGCCAAATCACTAGAATCTCTGGCAAGCAAGGCCTGCCCCTATTCCAGGGCCATGCAGGCGATACACCCCTATTTCCAGGAGGCGACCATGTCCTTATCCGTCTTCGACATCTTCAAGATCGGCATCGGCCCATCCAGTTCCCATACCGTAGGCCCCATGCGGGCCGCCCGCAATTTCGCCCGCAACCTGGACGTGCGCGGGCTGCTGGATCAGGTGTCCAGCCTGTTGGTACACCTGTACGGGTCTCTGGCGGAAACGGGCGCCGGCCACCGCACCGACATGGGCATCATGCTGGGCCTGATGGGCGAAGCCCCCGACACCGTAGACCCCGCCGCCATCGGCGCGCTGATGGACGCCGTCGAACGTGATCAACGCCTGGCCCTGTGGCGCCACCATACGATTGCCTTCAACCCCAAGACCGTGTTTTCCGGACGTGTCCAGCCGCTGCCGGAACACCCCAACGGCATGCGCTTCATCGCCAAAGATGCGCAGGGCGATACGCTGCTGGACGAACGCTATGTGTCGATCGGAGGGGGCTTCATCCGGGCGCTGGACAGCATCGAAACCGACGAGACCGTCCCAGAACACGAACCCATGCCCTACCCCTTCGCCAATGCAGCGGAACTGATGGACCAGTGCGCTCGCCATGGGCTGACCATCCCCCAGCTGATGATGGCCAACGAATCCACGCTGCGGCCTGCGGATCAGGTCCGCGCGGGGGTCTTGCGCATTGCCCAGGTCATGGACGACGCCATTGAGCGTGGCTGCGGGCTGCAAGGCGATTTCGCGGACGAGATCCTGCCCGGCGGGCTGAAGGTCCGCCGCCGCGCCCCGGCGCTGTACCGTGAACTGAAAGCCAAATCGGGCGAGGCCCGGACACCCCACCCTGCCCATCCGGATGACGTGATGTTCGCCATGGACTGGGTGAATCTGTACGCCATGGCGGTGAACGAGGAAAACGCCGCCAGCGGCCGGGTGGTCACGGCCCCCACCAATGGGGCCTCGGGCCTGCTGCCCGCCGTGCTGCGCTATTACCGCACCTTCATCCCCGGCTGGTCCGAAGACGGCGTGGTGGATTTTCTGCTGACAGCGGCGGCCATCGGTTTTCTGTACAAGGAAAACGCCTCGATTTCCGGGGCCGAAGTCGGCTGCCAGGGCGAGGTCGGCGTCGCCTGTTCGATGGCGGCTGCCGGTCTGACGGCGGTGACGGGCGGCACGGTGGCGCAGATTGAAAACGCCGCCGAAATCGGCATGGAACACAATCTGGGGCTGACCTGCGACCCGGTGGGCGGGCTGGTGCAGATTCCCTGTATCGAACGCAACGCCATGGGCGGCAACAAGGCCATCAACGCATCACGCCTGGCGCTGCACGGCGATGGCAAGCATCACGTGACGCTGGACATGGTGATCGAAACCATGCGCCAGACCGGCGCCGACATGAAATCCAAATACAAGGAAACGTCGCGCGGGGGCCTGGCGGTCAACGTGGTGGAATGCTGATCCCCTAGCGCCCGGCCCGCACCACGCCGATGCTGGCGGCGACCACCAGGCCGACCCCCAGTATCTGCCCCAGCAGCATGCCCTGCCCCAGGATCAGCCAGCCCGACAGGGCGCCGATGGCGGGCTCCAGGCTCATCAGCACGCCAAAGGCAGCGGCGGGCAGACGGCGCAAAGACTGCATTTCCAGGATGTAGGGCACCAGGGGCACCAGCACGGCCAGCCCCGCCGTCAGGCCCAGCTGCTGCCAGGGAAACAGCACCGTGCCGGATTCCACCACCGCAAAGGGCAGCGACAGCACAGCTGCCGCCAGCAATGACGCCGATAGTCCTTGCAGGCCGGGAAAGCCCCGGCCAATGCGCTTCATCATGATGATGTAGACCGCCCAACCGGCAGCCGCCAGCAAGGCAAAGGCGATACCCACAGGATCCGCCCCTGGCCCGCTATGCGCGTCTCCCCAGGCCAGCAACAGAATGCCGATGGCGGCCAGCAGGGGCCAGGCCAGCGCCCGCCAACCGCGCACGCCCAAGGCGGCGACCGCCAGCGGGCCGCAGAATTCCAAGGCGACGGTCAGATGTTGGGGCAGCCGTTCCAGGGCGACGAAAAACGCCAGGGACATGACGGCCATCCCGGCCCCCAGGATCAGCGTTGCACGCCATTGGGCGGCGGTGAAACGGTGCAGGGGTGGGCGTACGAAGAGGAACAACACGACTGCCGCCCAGCATATCCGCAAGGCGGATGTACTCAGCGGCCCATAATCCCCGATCACGGGCACCGCCAGCGAGACCCCGGTCTGCACGCTGATCATCGACGCCACGGCCAGGCCGACCGCCACCAGCATGCCGTTGCCCTTCAGCGATCGGGCGTCTTGACCCGAAGATGAGGGCGCATCTGCACCGGGCGATTGGCGGCGCGTCCCATCGTCGGTCACGTTTTGGCCGGCCGGTGAAAATGGCTTATCGTTGGGCACTGCAATCTCAGGCGGCCAGTCATGCCGCTGCCTGCTTTGTTTCTCAGACACACGACTATACAGGACCTCTCGATGCACGTTTCCATTCCCTTGTCCGTCCTGGATCTGGCGCCGATCACCGAGGACGGCAGCGCGGCCGAATCCTTTGCCCACACGGCTGATCTGGCGCGCCATGCGGACGCCTGGGGGTTCTGCCGCTACTGGATGGCGGAACACCACGGCATGACGGGCATCGCCAGCGCCGCCACCGCCATTTTGATCAACCATGTCGCGGCCGCCACCACCCGCATCCGCGTGGGGGCGGGCGGCATCATGCTGCCCAATCACTCGCCCCTGGTCATCGCCGAGCAATTCGGCACGCTGGACGCCCTGCACCCTGGACGCATCGACCTGGGCCTGGGGCGTGCGCCGGGGTCGGACCAGACGACGGCGCGGGCGCTGCGCCGGGCGCTGCAGACCGACCCCGATGCCTTTCCCCGCGATGTGGTGGAATTGATGGGCTATTTCCAGGGCCAGAACCCGGTGCGCGCCGTCCCCGGCGAAGGCCACGGCGTACCGATCTGGATTCTGGGGTCCAGCCTGTTCGGCGCCCAGCTGGCGGCGGCGTTGGGGCTGCCCTATGCCTTTGCCTCGCACTTCGCGCCGGCCCAGATGATGGACGCGATCCGCGTCTACCGGCAGCATTTCCAGCCGTCCGAACACCTGGACAAGCCCTACGTCATGCTGGGATTCAATGTCTTTGCCGCCGACACGGACGAACAGGCGCATTTTCTGGCCAGTTCCTGGCAGCAGTCCTTCGTCAATCTGCGCACCGGCCGCCCTGGCCGCCTGCCCAGACCGGTGGACGGGTATCTGGACGGCCTGCCGCCGGCCGCCCGTGAACTGCTGGACCATATCCTGTCGTGCGCCGCCATCGGTTCACCGGACGCGGTCGCCGCGCAGATGCAGTCCTTCATCGCCCGCACGGGGGCCGACGAGTTGATGATCACCTGCAATATGCATGATCACGCGGCGCGGCTGCGATCCTATGAAATCGTGGCGGGGCTGATCCGCCCGGCAGACCGCCCCGATCAGGCCGCGCAAGCCTGATCCTGTCGCCTCAGGGGGCGATCGGCAGCGCCCGCTTATGGGCGCTGCGCCGCCAGGCGCCGACGATGATGTCAAAGGCTTCCGGGGCTACATCCAGCCCTTCCAGGAAATCATCGATCTGCTGATAACTGACACCGAAGGCGTCTTCGTCGGGCTTGAGCGGCGTCAGCAGCTCCAGATCGGCGGTGGGTACTTTGAACACCAAGGCATCGGGCGCCCCCATGGCACCGGCCAACGCCCGGACCCGGCGCTTGTTCAAGCCTGCCAGCGGGGTGACGTCGGCGGCGCCATCGCCGAATTTGGTGAAGAACCCCATCAGGGCTTCGGCGGCATGATCCGTGCCCACCACCAGCCCGCCGCGCGCGCCGGCCACGGCATATTGGGCGATCATGCGTTGACGCGCCTTGATGTTGCCATGCAGGAAGTCTTGCTGAGCGGCATCGCGAAACGTCTGCCCCGATGCCTGCACCGCCGCCAGCATGGCGTCGGCGGCGGGCTGTACATCCACCGTCAGGGATTCGTCGGGCTGAATGACCTGCAGGCAGGCCTGCGCGTCGGCTTCGTCCAGCTGGGCGCCATAGGGCAGGCGCATGGCCACGAACCGGGCATCTCCGCCCTGATCGCGCACCTGCCGCACCGCCCGTTGCGCCAGGCAGCCCGCCGTCAGGGAATCCACCCCGCCGCTGATGCCCAGCACCAGGGCGCGCGCGCCGGTGCTGCGCAAGAGCTCAGCCAGAAAATCCACCCGCTGCCCGATTTCGGCAGCGGCATCGAAATGATCGCGCACCCCCAGACCCAGGCGGATCTGCAACTGCAAGGCGCATTGTTCAGCGGTCAACAAGATACGGTCCTCCGTCAAAAAGGGCCCCCACGCTGCGCCTTCGGCTTGCTGCCCTCCAAGGGGGCGCTTTTTGCCTTGGGGCGGCCCGGCGGCAAAAAAGGGCCGGATTCCACAGAATCCAGCCCGATACGATACTGCAGAACGGCCCGCCTGCACGGCGGGCTGTTCCCGTCAGCTGCGGTCTTCGAAGCGATCCAGCACGGCGCCGGTGCTGGCATCCGAGCAGTTGAAGGCGAATTTCGCCTGCACCCCGCGCGTGTAGCGGGGGGCCGGCGGCGTCCAGCCGGCGCGGCGCTTGGCCAGAACGTCGTCGGACACATTCACCTGCAGCAGCTGCTTGTGCGCGTCGATGGTGATGGAATCGCCTTCTTCGACCAGGGCGATCGTGCCGCCCACGGCGGCTTCGGGGGCGACGTGGCCCACGACCATGCCCCAGGTGCCGCCCGAGAAACGGCCATCGGTGATCAGACCCACCGAATCGCCCAGGCCTTCACCCACCAGAGCGCTGGTGGGCGCAAGCATTTCCGGCATGCCCGGACCGCCCTTGGGGCCCAGATAACGCAGCACCATCACGTCGCCGGCCTTGATCTTGCCGGCCAGGATGGCGTCCATGGCGGACTGTTCGTCATCAAACACCCGCGCCGGGCCGGTCATGGCCGGGTTTTTCAGGCCGGTGATTTTCGCCACGGCGCCCAGCTCGGCCAGATTACCCTTCAGGATGGCCAGGTGGCCTTCCTTGTAGAGCGCCTTGTCCAGGGTGTGGATGATGGTCTGGTCGGCGCTGGGCACGTCGGGCACATCGGCCAGCGTTTCGGCAATGGTTTTGCCGGTGATGGTGATGCAGTCGCCATGCAGCAGGCCGGCGTTCAACAGCAGTTTCATGACCTGGGGCACGCCGCCCGCCTTGTGGAAGTCCACCACCAGAAATTCGCCGCTGGGTTTCAGGTCGCAGATGACCGGCACGCGACGGCGCACGCGCTCGAAATCGTCGATGGTCCATTCGACCTCGGCCGCATGGGCGATGGCCAGGATATGCAGCACGGCATTGGTCGAGCCGCCCGTGGCCATAATGACGGCCACGGCGTTTTCGATGGATTTGCGCGTGACGATGTCGCGCGGCTTCAGGTCCAATTCGACGGCTTTCAGCAGCACGCGAGCCGATTCGGCGGCCGAGTCGATCTTTTCCTGGTGCACGTTGGCCATGGTCGAGGAATACGGCAGGCTCATGCCCATGACCTCGAAGGCGGAACTCATGGTGTTGGCCGTGTACATGCCGCCACAGGACCCGCTGCAGGGGATGGCGTGGGTTTCGATATTGCGCAGATCGGTTTCGGACATGCGGCCGGCGGCGTGTTCGCCGACGGCTTCGAAGACGCTGACGATGTTCAGGTCCTTGCCGTTGTAGCTGCCCGGCAGGATGGTGCCGCCGTAGACGTAAATGGACGGCACATTGGAGCGCAGCATGCCCATCATGCCGCCTGGCATGTTCTTGTCGCAACCGCCGATCACCAGCACGCCGTCCATCCACTGGCCCTGCACACAGGTTTCCACGCAGTCGGCGATGACTTCGCGCGACACCAGGGAATATTTCATGCCTTCGGTGCCCATCGCCATGCCATCGGAGATCGTCGGCGTACCGAACATCTGCGGATTGCCGCCGGCCGCCTTGGTCGCTGCCGCTGCTGCGTCCGCCAGCGGCTGCAGGCCGCTGTTGCACGGCGTGATGGTGCTCTGACCATTGGCGATGCCGATCATGGGCTTGTTGAAGTCGTCCTCGGTATAGCCCAGGGCGTAGTACATGGAACGGTTCGGTGCGCGGGCCACCCCCTGGGTGATATTGGACGAGCGCAAAGGCTTGGACATGATCGGATCCTTACGGGTTATATCTGAGGACAATCGTAAAGTGTACGGCTTGTTCGCGCAACGCGCAGCGAGCCGATCCGCTGCGTGCGGATATTCCCGCGCCCTACCCGCGCGATCACGCGCGGATCGTTTTTAAAAATCCCGCCGCGCCGCCTGCGCCCAGGACGCCAGTTGCTCGGGCTTGAGCAGCGCCCAATCCCGGCGAGCACCGGAAATATGCCCCTGGGCGACCCAATCCGCCAACAGACGGCTGAGCGTTTCCGGCCGCACCCCCAGATGCGTCGCCAGCTGACGCTGGGTTAATGGCAGACGCACGGTGCCCGCATGATCGCTGGGCAGGCGCAACAGATAGTCCGCCAGGCGCTGCGCTGCCGTGCTGTCGCTGTACCACTCGATGTCATTGACCCGCTGGTAGACCCGGTCGCTCAGGCGGTTCAAGAGCCGCACGGCCAGTTCCGGCCAGGCCTGCACCGCCTCTTGCAGGCCGATGCGTTTCAAGCACTGCACGATCACATCGCCGCGCGCACGCGCCTCCATGGGGTAGCGGCCATGGCTCATGAACATGGCGGTCTCCGCCAGCAGTTGACCCGGCTGGAAAATCTGAAAGACACGCTCCTGCCCGTCCTGGGTATGGCGTAGCACCTCGATGTCGCCCCCCAGGACATACAGGTATTCCACCGCATCCTGCCCTTCCCGGAACAGCACGTCTCCCGACTGCACGTGCAGGATGGCGGCATCGCGCAGCAACACCGGCGTCAGATCCTGCGGCATGCCGCGAAACAGGCTGTGCTCCAGGACCTGCACAGGAGAATCAACAGTTTTATGGGTTTTTGTCATGGCAGCTGAAACCCTTCGATGGCGATTGCCCGCGACTGAAAACAATTCGCATCCATATAGGAAAAACGCAGGGACATCATACTGCCGGCCATATAAGCACATGGCATAGCCCCTATACGGTTTTGTTCATAATGCGCTTATGATGACTGGTTGCCGGCCCGGGGGCCTCCCTGCGCCGCACGCCCTATTCACCCTCACGCCAATGGAGACCCCGTGAAGCCCGCATCCTCGAATGACGTCATTTCCCCCCTGCGACAAGACATCCGGATGCTGGGCCGAACGTTGGGGGAGGTCATCCGGGAATGTGAAGGGCGGTCCATCTATGACGTGATCGAAAAGCTGCGCCGCGCCGCCGTCAAGTTCCGCCGCGAGGGCCAGGACAGCGATGGCCGCATGCTGGAACGACAGATCCGCCGGCTGGCCGATGGCGAGGCCAACTCAGTCGCCCGCGCTTTCAGTTATTTCCTGCACCTGTCGAACATTGCCGAAGACCGCGACCAGACGCGCCGCCAGCGCCAGCAATGGCAGCTCGAAGGCCCGGCCACGCCCGGCAGCCTGCAGCATGCCATCGAACGCCTGAAATCCGGCGGCCTGTCGGGCGCCCGCATCCGCCAGCACCTGTCCCAGGCCTGTATCGTGCCGGTGCTGACCGCCCACCCGACCGAAGTCCAGCGTAAAAGCACGCTGGATCTGCATCAGGAAATCGCCCGCCATCTGCGGCAACTGGATGCGCCGCACGCCCCGCTGGAAGCCGCCCACCTGCAAGAACGGCTGACCGGCCTGATCGCCGCCCTGTGGCAGACGCGCATGCTGCGCCAAAGCAAGCTGACGGTATTGGACGAAATCGACAATGCCCTGTCCTACTACACCAGCACCTTTTTCAGCACCCTGCCCCAGCTGCACCTGGACATGGGGGCGCTGCTGCGCAAACCGCCTAAATCGGTGTTCGACGTGGACAATACGCCGCTGCCGCCCTTTGCCCACATGGGCAGCTGGATCGGCGGGGACCGCGACGGCAATCCCAACGTCAACGACGCCACGCTGGAACAGGCCTTGCTGCGCCAATGCGCCCACGCGCTGCGCTATTACCTGACCGAAGTGCACGAGCTGGGGTCCGAACTGTCGGTGTCCCAATCGCTGATGCAGGTCACGCCCGCCCTGGCCGATCTGGCCGCCAGCAGCCAGGATCCATCCACCCACCGCCAGGACGAACCCTACCGGCGGGCCTGCATCCACATCTACGCCCGCCTGGCCGCCACGGCCCAGGCGCTGACCGGACGCCGGTTGGCGCGGCGCAGCACCTACGACGCCCCGGCCTATCCGACCGCCGCCGATCTGGCCGCTGATCTGCACACCGTCGCCGAATCCCTGGATACCCACCGTGGCGCCCTGGTGGGCCGCCTGCGCCTGACTCATCTGTGCCAGGCCGTCGAGATCTTCGGCTTCCACCTGGCCACCGTCGACCTGCGGCAAAGCTCAGACGTGCACGAACGCGTGCTGGACGAACTGATGCGCCAGGCCCAGGTCACCCTGGACGGCAAAGCCGTCCACTACGCGCGACTGAACGAAGCGGACCGGATCCGGGTCCTGCGCCAGGAACTGCGCGAACCGCGCCCGCTGGTGTCCCCCTGGGTCGACTATTCGGCGGAAACGAGCAAGGAGCTCGCCATCCTGCGCATGGCCTCCGGCTGCCGGCGACGCTTCGGCGAGGCGGCCATCCGCCAGTCCATCGTCTCGCACACGGAAACCCTCAGCGATCTGCTGGAAGTCCTGGTGCTGCAACAGGAAACCGGCCTGATCGCGCCCACCGTGGGCAACACCACGCCTCAGGCAGGCCTGATGGTCGTGCCGCTGTTCGAGACCATCCCCGACCTGGAGCGTGGCGCGGACATCATGGACGCCTGGTTGTCCCTGCCGGAAGTCGCCGCCCGCGTGCGCCAGGCGCAACACGGCATCCAGGAAGTCATGCTGGGCTATTCGGACAGCAACAAGGACGGCGGCTACCTGACGTCGCACTGGTCGCTGTATCAGGCGGAACGCCGCCTGGTCGAGGTCTTTCACAAACACCGCACACGCCTGCGGCTGTTCCACGGCCGGGGCGGTTCCGTGGGCCGGGGCGGCGGCCCCAGCTACGACTCCATCGTGGCGCAGCCCCCCGGCACCGTGAACAACCAGATCCGCCTGACCGAACAGGGGGAAATCATCCAGGGCCGCTACAAGGACGCCGAGGTCGGGCGCTGGCACCTGGAACTTTTCGTCGCCGCTACGCTGGAAGCCAGCCTGGCTGGCGCGCCCGCGGCCCGCAACGAAGATCAGCACGCCACCGCCTACGGCGAGGCCATGGCCTGGATGTCGCAGACGGCACGCGAGGCATACCGCAATCTGGTCTACGAGACCGAAGGCTTCACGGACTATTTTTTCGCCTCGACGCCGATCCGCGAAATCGCCGGTTTGAATATCGGATCGCGGCCCTCGTCCCGCAAAGCCCTGCAGCGCATCGAAGACCTGCGCGCCATTCCCTGGTCATTTTCCTGGGCGCAATGCCGTCTGCCGCTGCCCGGCTGGTACGGCGTAGGCGCCGCACTGACCCGCTATCTGGAAGACGGCGGGCCGGACCACGCCCTGACGCGCGACACGCGCCTGCAACGCCTGCAGGCCATGGCCCGCGACTGGCCCTTTTTTCGCACCCTGCTGTCCAATATGGAACAGGTCTTGGCCAAGACCGACCTGGCGATCGGCCGCGCCTATGCCGAACTGTTCACGGACAAGACCCTGCGCACGCAGATCTTTGCCCGCATCGAAACGGAATATCACGCCACCGTCCAGATATTCCAGGACATCACCGGACACGGCCTGCTGGCCCACGACGCACCGCTGCAAGCCGCATTGGCCGAACGGTTCGCCTATATCGATCCCTTGAACCACCTGCAGGTGGAACTGCTGCGCCGCATGCGATCCGGCCCGGCCTCGACCCATCGCGCCAATGAACAGGAATCCCGCGACCAGCGGGCCATCCACATGACGATCAACGGGATTGCCGCAGGGCTGCGGAATTCGGGGTAGATCAGCAGGCGTACGCGGGTTCTTCGATCCCCTGCACGCCGGGGCGCAGGGCGAAGACCGCGCCGTCCAGCGCATCCGGCGCCGCGTTGTGCAAGCGGATGGACGTGACGAACAGCGTGTCCAGATTGCGGCCGCCGAAAGCGCACATGGCCGGCTTGGCAGCCGGCACACGCAAGCTGCGGTCCAGACGCCCGTCGGGGGTATAGCGGTGCACCAGCCCGGCATCGTTGCCGCAGATCCAGTAGCAGCCATCCGCATCCACGGCGGCGCCATCCGGTCGCCCGCCTGCCAGGCGCTCGATGAACAGCCGGCGCCCGCTGGGCATCCCCTCATCGGGGTCGAAATCAAACGCCCAGACGCATTGACGGCTGGGGTGGGAATCGGACAGATACAGGGTCTTGCCATCCGGGCTGAAACCCAGTCCGTTGGGCGTGATCAGATCATCCAGGATACGGTCCAGACGGGCATCGTCCCCCTGTCCTGACAGGCGGTACAAGGCCCCGGCCGGAACCCCCAGCGACGTATCCCCCACCATGGTGCCGGCCCAGAGA
Organism: Castellaniella sp.; assembly: GCF_034675905.1. Lineage (GTDB taxonomy): Bacteria > Pseudomonadota > Gammaproteobacteria > Burkholderiales > Burkholderiaceae_B > Castellaniella. The sequence continues at coordinate 103,553 of NZ_JAUCCV010000010.1, forward strand.
CGGCCCTGGCGATCGCAGCGCCCGTCATTGAAGCGCATGTCCGCCCGGGCATGCCCGACCCCGGCGACCAGATCCTGCGTCAGCTGCTGATCCGCCGCGGGCGTCAGGCGATAAATGCCGTCTTCCGCCGCGCCCAACCAGCCGCCTTGTGGCAAGCGGGCGATGCAGCCCAGCTGCTGGTCCGCCCGCCAGCTGGTGTGCTGACCATCGGCAGACCGCCAGCGGTGCAACAGTCCCGCCGGGATATCCACCCAGTACAAGGCCTGTTCGCCTGCATGCCAAACAGGGCTTTCCCCCGTCTGGTCCCGCAGGTGCAGGACCAGTTCTGCTGTATCCGTCATGGTGGTTCCTGTTGGTCAGGCGGGCAGCGCTTCGATCAAGGCCCGCAGGGAGGATTCTTCCTGGGCATTCAGTTCGACCAGAGGCGCGCGGACTGGACCGGCGGAATGACCAACGATGCGCGCGCCCGCCTTGACGATACTGACAGCATAGCCGGCCTTGCGGTTGCGGATTTCCAGCAGCGGCAGAAAGAAGGTGTCCAGCAGATGGCCGATGGTGGCATCGTCACCGGCCTTGACGGCTTCGTAGAATTTCATGGCGGTGCCAGGAATGAAGTTGAATACCGCCGAGGAATACACCGGCACGCCCAGCGCGCGATAGGCCTGGGCAAAGACTTCCGCTGTCGGCAAGCCGCCCAGATAGGCGAAGCGGTCGCCCAGACGGCGGCGCACCCGAACCATGTTTTCAATATCGCCCACACCATCCTTGAAGCCGATCAGATTGGGGCACTCTTCGGCCAGCTGTTCCAGCACGGAAGCCGACAGGCGGCACTGGCCGCGGTTGTACAGCACCACACCGATCTCGACGGAATCGCAGACTTCCTTGACGTGACGTGCGATGCCGTCCTGCGGCGCTTCGGTCAGGTAGTGCGGCATCAGCAACAGGCCGGCTGCGCCCTGGCGTTGGGCTTCCTGGGCAAAGGCGATGGCATTGCGCGTGGGGCCGCCTGCGCCAGCCAGGATGGGCGTGTGGTTCTGACAGGTCTTGACAGCGGTTTCCACGACCTTGGAATAGTCGTCCAGCGTCAGGGAAAAATATTCCCCCGTGCCGCCCGCCGCAAACAGGGCGCGCGCGCCAAAGGGCATCAGCCATTCCAGGCGGGCCTGATAGCCCTTGGCATTGAAGTCCCCATTGGCATCAAAGTCGGTGACGGGAAAGGACAGCAGCCCGTCATTCATTATTTCCTTGAGTTCCTGGCACGAGATCATAAGAGTGTCCTCTGGTGGCGAGGATGCAGACAGATGCTGCCCCTCATTATTTAGTCATACGTTATCATACAACATGGAAATGAAAGGGGCAATCAAAATAGCGTCCAAGCACCTGCCGTTTACCCTTACCCTGCTTTCAGGGGCTTGCGCGCGCCACGGGCGACCGCGATGCGCCTATCTAGGTCACAGGTGTGACGACAGGACACCCAAAAGGGTTGAACCTTCTAATAATCCAGCGGATTCAGGCGGCAGACGGAGCGGATTCCTGGGCCTTGCGCAGCCGTTCGCGGCTGTTCGCCAGGTGGGTGCGCATCGCCGCCCGCGCCGCGTCCGGGTCTTTGCGCGCGATAGCGTTGTAGATGTCCTCGTGTTCTACGTGCACGCGTTCCAGATAGCGGACGCGATCATCGTCAGCCAGGGCGGCGGAATCCACCCGGGTCCGGGGAATGATCGCTTTGCCCAGCTGCTTGAGGATATCGTGGAAATAACGATTGCCGGTGGCGGTGGCGACCAGCAGATGAAAAGCCACGTCCGACACCACGGCATTGCCGGTTTTCTTATGGATGCTTTCGGCGAATTCATCCAGAGTGCCGCGCAGCTGCTGCATATGCGCATCGGTGCGCCGCAGCGCCGCCAGGCCGGCTGCCTCGGTTTCCAGACTGATGCGCAATTCCAGAATCGCCATCACATCCAGCATGGTCAGGATATTTTCCGTGCGGATACGCAGCTGCTGTTCGTTTTGCGGTTCCAGCAGAAAGGTCCCTATCCCATGCCGGGTTTCCACCAGACCGGCGGCCTGCAGCCGGGAAATGGCCTCGCGGATGACGGTGCGGCTGACCCCGAAGGATTCCATCAGCTCGGATTCCGTCGGCAGTTTCTCACCCACGTGAAACTCGCCGCTGCGAATCCGTTCGGACAGCGCCGTCACCACATTCTGGGTCAAGCTACGCGAACGCCGAACAGGAGCAGTGGCCATGATGGAGATCACATTAAGGTTAGAGAACGGTCATCATACTTCAATCACCCGAAAGGACAGGACGGGAAACCACTTAGAACCGCGGGGCCTTGCCCGACCAATCCGGCTGATACTTGCGCATCTGAGCAGCATCATTGCGCGACCGGATGCCACAACTCAGATACTGTTGATGCAGCCTCGCCAGAGCGTCCTGATCGATTTCGAGCCCCAAGCCCGGCGCATCCCCCAGGACAAAAGCGCCGTCCTGAAAATGCAGCTGCCCGCCAACGATGACTTCCTCGCTCGGGTCCAACCAGGGGTAATGCGTATCGCAGGCATAGCTGAGCAGCGGCACGCTGGCGGCGACATGCGCCATGGCCACCAGGCTGATGCCCAAATGGGAATTGGAATGCATGGACAGGCCCAGGCCAAATGTCTCGCACATCCGCGCCAGCAATTGGGTATCGCGCAAACCGCCCCAATAGTGATGATCCGACAGGATGATCTGGCATCCATGCGCCGTCGTATTGGCGCGGAACTGGGTCAGATCCGTCACCACCATATTGGTCGCCAGCGGCATGCCGGTCGCCTGATGCAGGGCGGCCATGTCCGCCAACGTAGGGCAAGGGTCCTCGTAATATTCCAGCAGACCATCCAATTGCTTGCCGACGCCGATGGCCGTATCCAAAGCCCAGTTGCCGTTGGGGTCGATACGCAACGGCATGCCGGGAAAGCGATCCGCCAGGGCCTGGATGGCGGCGACTTCTTCCTGAGGGGGCAGCACCCCCGCCTTGAGCTTGATGCTCTTGAACCCGTGACGGGCGATCATGGTCTCGGCCTGAACCACCAGCTGCGCCGGCGTCAGGGTTTCGCCCCAGGCATCGTCCGGGTAGTCTGCATCTACATGACGGGCATACTTGAAAAACAGATAGGCGCTGAACGGTACGGCATCGCGCACCCGCCCGCCCAGCAAATCCACCAGCGGCATGCCCAGGTAACGGGCCTGCAGATCCAGAAAGGCGACTTCAAAGGCCGAATAGAGCTTCTGCACGTTCTTGGCGGGGTCCGTGCCCGGCGCCAAGGTAAAGGCGGTGCTGTCGCTGACGCGGACCTGATCGACCACCTGCTGGACGCGTCGCCGCAAGCCATTCAGATCGAACGGGTCCATCCCCGCCAGCAGAGGCGCCAGCGCCTGCAACAATTCCAGTACCGGCGCATCGCCATATGTTTCCCCCAGACCGATATGCCCCGTGTCACTTTCCAATTCAATGATGGTGCGCAGAGCATAGGGTTCGTGGATGCCGGCGGCATTGAGCAGCGGCGGATCCTTGAAGGCGATCGGGGTAATCTTGGCTGACAACAGACGCATGATGGATGATCCAGGAGATGAAGAAACGTCGGAACGAAATATTTTCGATTTCTCTTTATATCATAGTTGTACGACATGATAACTGTATGTTGTCAGATCAAAATGACAGATCAGGGAATTCCCCTAAAAGCAAATCTTATGAAATAATATTCGTTATTAATCAATTATTTATAAACAAAACTCACGACAATATTCTCCCCTGATGATCCCTGCTCACCCCTCTTGATTGTCGGAATCTTGAACTTGTCATATGACGAAATATAAATATTGAGATGAGATCGGGGAACCATCGGCCATGTCCTTCAACACATCCGGCGGCTATCTCTGCGCACTGAGCCTTGCCCCCTGGAACAAGACAACTTGATTCCTAGAGAGGCTTACTTCCATCATCGATGATGTCATACAACAAAGACAGGGCGAAGAAAACAGGACCTCAGACACCATTAGGGAATGTACTAACATCACGAAATACTTCAAAAAAACCATTAATAATCATTTACTTAAAAAAATGCACAAGCAGCAGGCAGTATCCACTCCGGCATGCGCATCAAAAATTCTCTGTTCGGATTCCAATCTAAGTTATATGATGACTTATAAGGTAGGACCAACGAAGCCGACCTTTACCCTGACCGGTGGACACTCAAGGAGACAACCCCATGAAAGGCAATCAACAGACCGCGCGACAGGTGCGATTCCACGCACTGGCGGGCGCCCTGGCATTGGCATGCTCAGCCGTTTCGGTACACGCCGCCCCCGTCGCGCTGAACATTGTGGACGTAGCCGGTAATCTGGCCGTCACCCAAAAGGCGCTGGAAGCCTTCCGCGATCAGAATCCGGATCTGGTGTCCAGCATGACCTTCACCAATGCCCCGGCGCCGCAGATTCCCGGCAAGATCAAGGCCATGCAGAAGGCCAACCGTGCAGACATCGACCTGGTGCTGACCGGCACCGACGCGCTGGCGGCCGGCATCGAACAGGACCTGTGGGTCAAGCTGTTGCCTGACCACCAGGACAAATTCAAGGACATCCTGAACCAATATCACCGCAACGCCGCCCGCATGCAGGAATTGGCCAAGGGCTACGGCCTGGAAGTCAGCTTCATGCAATCCGGCCCGCTGCTGGAATACAACCCGGAAAAGGTCAAGAACCCGCCCAAGACCCCCGCCGAGCTGCTGGACTGGTGCAAGGCCAATCCGGGCCAGTTCCTGTACGCCCGCCCCGCCAATTCCGGCCCGGGCCGTACTTTCCTGATGGGCCTGCCCTATCTGCTGGGCGACAAAGACCCCTATGACCCGATCAATGGGTGGGACAACACCTGGAAATTCCTGAAGGAACTGAACGAGTGCGTGCCTTACTACCCGGGCGGCACCTCGGCCATCATGAAGGAACTGGGCCAGGGCAGCCGCACCATGACGGCAACCGTGACGGGCTGGGACATCAACCCGCGCGCCCTAGGCATCGTGCCGGCGGACTTCAAGATCCAGGCCTTTGACAACTTTACCTGGGTCAATGATGCGCACTACATGGTCATCCCCAAGGGCGTGTCTGCGGAAAAACAGGAAGTCCTGTTCAAGCTGATGGACTTCATGATGCAGCCCAAGCAGCAGGCCATGACCTACGACGCCGGCTATTTCTATCCCGGCCCCGCCATTCGCGATGTACCGCTGTCGGCCGCCCCGAAGGAAAGCCAGGAAGTCATCGAGAAATATGGCCGTCCCGAATACGCGGAATTGACGGCTCGCCGCCCCAGCGCCGTGCCGCTGGACGCCAAGGCCATGGTGGAAGCCTTCCACAAATGGGATACCGACATCGGTGCCCTGAAGAAGTAATCACTGCCTGATGATCACCCGCCCGCCTGCCCTACGGGGCGCGGGCGGCCTGTATCTCCCTGGATTTTCAATATGAATGAATCTTTCCAACAGCTGCGTCTAGACGGCGTCGGGCGGCAGTACCCCACCGCATCGGGTTCCACCGTCGCCGCCCTGAAGGATCTCAGCCTGGATATCCAGCGTGGCGAATTCATCGCCCTGCTGGGCCCCTCCGGCTGTGGCAAATCGACTGCTCTGAACTGCCTGGCAGGTCTGGCCGAACTCAGTTCCGGCAGCATCTGGCTGGATGACACCCGCATCGACGTCCTGCCCCCCGAGCGGCGCGGCTTCGGCATGGTGTTCCAGAACTACGCGCTCTTTCCACATATGACGGTCCGCGACAACGTCGGCTTCGGCCTGCGCATGCGCGGCACCCCCAAACAAGAGATCGCCCGGCGGGTCAAATCCGCGCTGTCCCTGGTGCAGCTGGAAGGCCACGAAGCCAAGCTGCCCGGCCAGCTGTCCGGCGGCCAGCAGCAGCGCGTGGCGATTGCCCGCGCCATCGTCATCGAGCCGCCCGTCATCCTGATGGACGAACCGCTATCCAATCTGGACGCGAAACTGCGCGTTGAAATGCGGGCGGAAATCCGCCGCATCCATCGCCAGCTGGAACGCGCCACCATCTACGTGACGCACGATCAGGACGAGGCGCTGTCCATGGCCGACCGCATCGTCGTCATGCGCGCCGGCAGCGTCCAACAGGTCGGCACCCCGCGCGAAGTCTACGGTCAGCCCCGCAACCTGCACGTGGCCCGCTTCATGGGATACCGCAATGTCCTGGCATTCCAGGTCGCGCGCCTGGAGGCCGACCAGATCACCGTCAGCCAGCAGCATGTTCAGCTGCACGGCACGGCCCTGTCCGTGCCGACCGGCGCCCAGACCGTGGCCGTCGCCATGCGGCCCGATGATTTCGAGGTCGCCGCCGCGCACCAGACCAACTGCATCGACGCCACCATTCGGCACATCGAGTTCGGCGGCCGCAGTTCCCTGCTGATCGTCACCAGCAGCATCGGTGAACTGTTCGTCCGCCTGAACGGCGATTTCCAGCCTGGCGACCAGGTGCGCCTGCACATCCCGGCTGATCGCGTCCTGGCCTATGCGGAGGCCATATGAGCGCTGCCGATCTCGCCATGGCGCCCAGGGGCGATCACCGAGCTTGGCTGGTCGCTCCGGCTACCGTGGTGCTGCTGGCTTTGTTCGCCTATCCTTTTCTCTATGGGGTGGTGATTTCCTTCCAGCCCATGGCAGGCGACAGCATCTGGGCCAACTACATCCATTTCTTCACAACATCGACGGAATGGGGCACCCTCTGGACGACCTTCAAGCTGGCTGCGCCGGCGACCCTGATCAATATCGGGATGGCGGTGCCGGTCGCGTTCTCTCTGCGCCGCAATAGCCGCAAGCAGCGTATCGTCACGACGATTCTGGTCATCCCCATCACACTGGGCACGGTGCTGATCGCCGACGGCATGCTGACGTTCTACAGCCCGGTGGGCTGGTTCTCGCAATTCGTCCATGGCCTGCACCTGTATTCCGAGGAAGTCCGCCTGACCCACAACTACTGGGGCGTGCTGATCTCTCTGGTGATTTCCGATTTCCCGTTCGTCTTTCTGCTGACCCTGTCCTACATTTCGGGCATCGACCCCACGCTGGCCAAAGCCGCCGGCACCCTGGGCGCGAACGCCTGGCAGCAGTTCCGCCTGATCTACCTGCCGCTGCTGATGCCAGGGCTGAGCATGGCGGCTGCCCTGTCCTTTGTACAGACCTTTGCCGTGTTCCCATCCGCCATTCTGCTCGGCGCGCCCGCCGGCCCGACGCGGGTGATCTCCATCGCCGCTTACGAGGCGGCCTTTGAACAATACGACTACGGCATGGCCTCGGCCATCGCCATCGTCATGGGGTTTGCGCAGTTGTTGATTGTCTGCGCGATCTTCGCATTCCGGCAGGCCTTTTATACCGGCCCGGCCACCAGCGGCAAAGGGTGACACAAATGCAATCCATTACGCACAAGACTCCCGAAAACGGCCGGCGCTGGGGCTGGCTCTGGCGCGCCACGGTCTGGACGGTCATGGGATTTTTCCTGCTGAACGTGGTCTTCATGATTCTGACCGTCATGGTCAATTCCGTGGCGACCCGCTGGTTCGGCACCCTGCTGCCGGAAGGCATGACCTTGGGCTGGTACGGCCGCGCCTGGGATGAATTCCAGTTGGCCCACATCCTGATCGTCACACTACAGGTTGTGGCATCGGTGGTGATCCTGGCGATCCTGCTGGGAGTCCCGGCGGCCTATGCGCTGGCGCGCGCCAAATTTCCCGGCAAGAAACTGGTGATGCTGCTGATCATCATCCCCATGCTGGTGCCGCCCGTGACCTACGGGATTCCCATGGCCACGGCCATGTATCAGATCGGCGTGGGCGGCACCTTGGCCGGCGTCATCCTGTCGAACCTGGTGCCCGCCCTGCCCTTCGTCATCCTGGTCATGACGCCTTTCATCGAACAGATCGACCCCGGCCTGGAATCGGCCGCCCGCATTTTCGGCGCCAATACCTTCCAGTATTTCCGCCATGTGCTGGCCCCCTTGCTGGTACCGGGCATGCTGGCGGCGGGGCTGTTGGTGCTGGTGCGCACCATCAGCCTGTTCGAGCTGACCTTCTTTACTGCCGGGCCGGATTCCCAGACCCTGGTGGTGGCGCTGTACTACGCCGTGTTCTCGACCGGGGTGCGGGCGCCACAGGCCATTGATGCCATGGCCATGATCTATATGGCCATCACCATGGTCTGGGTGCTGATCGCACTGCGCTTCGTCAGCCCGACCCAGCTGGTCAGCCGGGTCAAGGAAGCCCCGCGTGAGTCCTGATCAGGACATGCCGGCATGATGCCAGAACGCATGGACGCCACACCGCAGCGATGCCTGACCCTGACTCAGGGGCCGCATCGCCTGCGGGTGGGGCCGGCTGCCGGCGGCCGCATTCTCAGCTGGACCAGCACTTTGCCGGACGGCCATCGCGATTGGCTGACACCGATCCAGGCACAGGAATGGCCGGCGCACGAATGGCCCAAGGGCGGCCTGTTTCCCCTGGCGCCGTTTTCCAATCGCATCCGCAACGCCAGCATGAACTGGGCAGGCCGGACGATGCGGATCAACCCCCTGCCCGGCCAGGCCCATGCCCTGCACGGCCAGGCGCAGCGCATGATCTGGGACGTACTGGAGGCGACAGACGAGCAAGCCATCTTGAGCGTACGCCACCCCGCCGGAGACGACGGTTGGCCATGGCTTTGGTCGCTGCAGCAGACCATCCGCCTGTCGGCGGATGGCCAGCTGGACATCGCACTGGCGCTGACGAACGAAGACACGCAGCCCATGCCAGCCGGCCTGGGCTTGCACCCCTACTTCACCGCTGACAGCGTCCACGCCTTTGCCAGCAAAGACTGGGCGCACGAGCAGGAACTGGCCTTGTTCCCCCGCCCAAACCGCCAGACCCGCTGGCAGCGCACCGACAGCACCTGGACGAGTTTCCTGTCCGGCTGGACGGGCCATGCCGAGATCGCCTGGCCCACGGGTCCGGGCCTGCACCTGCAAACCCGAGGTCCGCTGGGCCACTTGGTGCTGCACTGCAACGCAGGCCGCTACCTGTGCGTGGAGCCCGCCACCCATGTCTGCGACGCCGTGAACCTGGCTGCCGCAGGCATCCAAGGCACCGGTCTGCGAACACTGATGCCGGGGGATACGCTGGCCGTCGGCATGACCCTCAGCATCCAGACCTGAGCCGGGCGCGGCCCGGCTTTCGCTCCCGATACAAGGCAAAACGAAAACGGGCGGCCTTTCAAGGCCGCCCGTTTCCATGCCGATCCATCAGGCATCAGGGCTGCTTGCCGCATTCCGCCGTTTCGGTCGTCCAGGCCCGCGCCTGCTCGCTGAGCGTAAAGCCCAAGCCGGGGCGATTAGGCACTTCCATGCGCCCGTCCTTCATGACCAGGCGCTCATTGAAGAGCGGCTCCAACCACTCGAAGTGTTCCAGCCAGGGCTCGCGGGGATAGGCCGCCGCCAGATGCAGGTGGATTTCCATGGCGAAGTGCGGCGCCATGCTCAGGCCGTGATAATCGGCCAGCTGCATGATTTTCAGGAACTGGGTGATGCCGCCCACGCGAGGCGCATCGGGCTGGAAGAAATCGGACGCGTGGGCCTCGATCAATTCCGCATGTTCCCTGAAACTGGTCAGCATTTCACCCGTGGCGATCGGGGTATCGAAGGTGGCGGCCAGCGCCGCATGGCCCTGGACGTCGTAGGCATCCAGCGGCTCTTCGATCCAGGTCAGGCCGTATTGCTCCAGCACCCGGCACATGCGGGCCGCCGTCATCCGATCCCATTGCTGATTGGCATCGACCATCAGCGGAAAACTGTCACCCAGTTTTTGACGCACAGCATCGACCCGCTGCAGATCGACCGCATGATCGGGATGACCAACCTTGATCTTGATGCCGCCGATACCCCGCGCCCGCGAGGCATCCACATTGTCCAGCACCTCGTCCAAAGGCGAGGACAGAAAGCCGCCGGACGTGTTGTACAGACGAACCGAATCCCGGTGTGCGCCCAATAGCTTGGCCAGCGGCAAACCGGCCCGTTTGGCCTTCATGTCCCACAAGGCGACGTCGAAGGGCGCAATGGCCTGTACCGTCAGGCCGCTGCGACCGACCGACGCCCCGGCCCAGCACAGCCGGTCCCAGAGCCTCTGGATGTCGCTGGGGTCCTCGCCCAGCAGCGTGGGGGCGATTTCCTGGGCGTGGGCATACATGCCCGGACCGCCCGCCCGCTTGGAATAGGCGAAGCCCAAGCCTTCGTGACCATCGCGGGTGCGGATCTCGCAAAAGATCATCGCGACTTCCGTCAACGGCTTCTGGCGGCCGGTAAAGACCTTGGCGTCGCTGATGGGCGTGGGCAGCGGCAGGAACGCCAGGGACAACTTGATCCAGGCGATGCGGTCACTGCCGCCATCGGAGGCGGCAGCCGCATGCGCTGATTCGGCAAATGCAGCGGATTCTGGGCGAGACATGGGGGGCAATCCTTTTGAAAACGAAATGTCAAAATAGGGACACAGCCCGCCCCGGGACGACCCGGACAGACCGGAATAACACACAGATACTATGTCTTGGCATGAACACAAAGAAATTAAAAACACATCGGCAACACAATGAAGTGGTGCCTTTCGATGGGTATTTCCTTTCCGTCATGATGAGTTGTATGATAACTTACTTGTGAAAATTTTCCACCCCGGAGGTTCCCCTATGTCCATCACTGGCATGCAGATCATCGGCCGCCAGAATATCGCTGGCACCGGACCATCTCTTCAGGCCGTCAACCCGGCGGATCAGCAAGCCCTCTCTCCCGCATGGCAGGGTGCAGACATCCATCAGGTAAATCAGGCCGTCGCCCTGGCAACCACCGCCTTTGCATCCTACCGGGAAACCTCTCTGGAGCAACGGGCTGCCTTCCTGGAAGCCATCGCCCAATCCATTCTGGATCTAGGCGACGCACTGATCGACCGCGCCATGCTGGAAACAGGCCTGCCACGCCCGCGCCTGGAAGGCGAGCGCGGCCGCACCGTCAATCAGCTGCGGCTGTTCGCGCGCGTCGTGCGTGACGGCGACTGGCTGGACGCCCGCATTGATCATGCCTTGCCGGACCGCAAACCCGCCCCCCGCAGCGACCTGCGCATGCGCCAGATTCCGCTGGGGCCGGTGGCCATTTTCGGATCCAGCAATTTCCCGCTGGCCTTCTCCGTGGCGGGCGGCGATACGGCGTCCGCCCTGGCTGCCGGCGCCCCGGTAGTGGTCAAGACGCACCCGGCGCACCCTGGCACCTCCGAACTGGTGGGCCAAGCCATCCGCGCCGCTGTGCAGCAATGCGATCTGCATGAAGGCGTGTTTTCCCTGCTGGCCGGCCCCGGCATCGAACTGGGACTGGCGCTGGTCCGTCATCCCGGGATCCAGGCCGTGGGCTTTACGGGCTCACGCCAGGGCGGCATCGCCCTGATGCAGGCCGCCGCTCAACGTCCGGCGCCGATCCCCGTCTACGCAGAAATGAGCAGCACCAACCCGGTCTACCTGTTGCCCGGCGCCCTGGCGGCCCGCAGCGAAGCGCTGGCCGATCAGTTTGCCGTCTCGCTGCTGGGCAGCGCCGGCCAACTCTGCACCAACCCCGGACTGATCATTGCGCTCGAAGGCCCGGATCTGGACCGCTTCATCGCTCAAGCCACCCGAAAGATCCAGGCGGCGCCCGCCGCCACCATGCTGACGACCGGCATTGCGCAAGCCTACCGCACCGGCGTCAATCACCTGCTGGATCATCCGGCCATCCAGCCCCTGGCGCGCGGCCTGGCGGCCGAAGCCCCCGCCCATTGCCAGGCCAACCTGGCGCTGACCACGGCGCAGGATTTCCTGGCGGATCCCGACCGCCTGGGCGCGGAAATCTTCGGCGCCAGTTCCCTGATCATCCGCTGCGCCACGCCGGCAGAATTCCAAGCGATCGCCCAGGCATTGGAAGGCCAACTGACCGCCACCCTGCACCTGGAACCCGGCGCAGACGATGCACTGGCAGCGGGTCTGATTCCCATCCTGGAGCTCAAGGCAGGCCGCATCCTGGCCAACGGATTTCCGACCGGCGTCGAGGTCTGCGACGCTATGGTGCATGGCGGCCCCTACCCGGCCACCTCCGACAGCCGCACCACGTCCGTCGGCACGCTGGCGATCCGTCGATTCCTGCGCCCCGTCTGCTATCAGGACATCCCAGATCGCCTGCTGCCCGCAGCCCTGCAAGCCGCCAACCCCTGGCGCATTACCCGTACAGAGCGTTGAATCATGAGCCCAAACGCAGTTCCCGACAGCAACACCCCGCGCATCACCCAGGTCCGGGTCGTGCCGGTGGCCGGCCAGGACAGCATGCTGCTGAACCTCAGCGGCGCCCATGGCCCGTATTTCACCCGCAACATCGTCCTGATCGATGACGACGCCGGCCACCAGGGCCTGGGCGAAGTGCCCGGCGGGGAAGCCATCCGCGCCGAAGCCCAACGGTTGGGCCAGTCCCTGATCGGCCAGCCCATCGGCCGGATGAACGAGCTGCTGGAACAGTGCCGCCGCGCCACCCAGGGCGGCTCCGAGGATCGGCGCGGCAACCAGACATTCGACCTGCGTACCGGCATCCATGTCATCACCGCGCTGGAATCCGCCCTGCTGGACCTGCTGGGCCAGCATCTGGGGGCGCCCGTCGCCGCGCTGCTGGCCGACGGACGCCAGCGCGACGCCGTCGAGGTCCTGGGTTACCTGTTCTATATCGGCGATGCGGGCAAGACCACCCTGGGCTACCGCCAGGAAGACCAGGCCGACAACGCCTGGTTCCAGTTGCGCAACCGCGAGGCCCTGACGCCGGACGCCGTCGTGCGCCTGGCCCAGGCGGCCCGCGACCGCTATGGTTTCCGGCACTTCAAGCTCAAGGGCGGTGTGCTGGCCGGCGATGCGGAAATCGAGGCCGTCACCGCCTTGGCCGAGCACTTCCCCGACGCCCATATCACCCTGGATCCCAACGGCGCCTGGTCCCTGAAAGAAGCCATCCGCCTGTGCCGTGGCCAACACCACGTCCTGGCCTATGCGGAAGACCCCTGCGGGGCGGAATCCGGCTATTCCGGGCGCGAAGTCATGGCGGAATTCCGCCGTGCCACGGGCCTGCGCACCGCCACCAATATGATCGCCACCGATTGGCGGGAAATGATGCATGCCATCCAGCTGCAGGCAGTAGACATCCCGCTGGCCGACCCGCACTTCTGGACCATGCGCGGCTCGGTGCGCGTGGCCCAGCTGTGTCACGAATGGGGGCTGACCTGGGGCTCGCATTCCAACAACCACTTCGACATTTCGCTGGCGATGTTCACGCACGTCGCAGCCGCCGCTCCCGGCGACATCACCGCCATCGACACCCACTGGATCTGGCAGGACGGCCAGCAGCTGACGACCGACCCGCTGCGCATCGTCGATGGCCGCATCGCCGTGCCGGATGTGCCGGGCCTGGGGGTGCGTATCGACCCCGACAGCCTGGACAAGGCGCACGCCTTGTATCTGGAAAAAGGCCTGGGCAGTCGGGACGATTCCGTCGGCATGCAGTTCCTGATTCCGGACTGGCGCTTCGACAATAAACGCCCCTGTCTGGTGCGATGACCCCAAAAGCCCAGGGAAAAGCACTATGATTCCCCTGCCAGGCAGCCGATTCTCGGCGCCTGGCAGTTCTTTTCGTACTCCATGACGATCGACAAACGTTCTCCGGCCTGGCTGGGTCCTGCCCTGATGTGCGGCGCCAGTCTGTGCTTCGCCATGCTGGACACGGGCACCAAATATCTGGCAGCCCACTACCCGCTGCTGCAGATCGTCTGGGTCCGCTACATCGCGCAGATGATCGGCGTCGTACTGATCTTTGCCCCCGCCATGCGGCTACGCCTGCTGGAAGCCCACAACTACGGCATCCAACTGATGCGCGGCCTGTGCCTGTGCTGCGGCAGCGTCTTCGTCATCAACGGCCTGGCGCGACTGCCTTTGGCCGAGGCCACCGCCATCGTCTTCCTGGCGCCTGTCCTGATCACCATCCTGTCCGGCCTGCTGCTGAAGGAAAAAGCCCGGACCATGGACTGGCTGGCTGTGAGCTGCGGATTCGCCGGCGTCCTGATCATCGCCCGGCCCGGCGGCGGCTTGTTGACCTGGGCCATTCTGTTTCCGATGGGCTCGGCCCTGTGCAATGCCTTCTACCAGCTCGTCACTCGCTCCACGCGCAGTTCCGAACATGCCGCCACCAGCAATTTCTATACCGGATTGATCGGCGCCCTGGCGCTGACGCCCTGGGGCGCCAGCGCCTGGACGCCCATGTCCACGCCTGATTTCCTCATTCTGCTGGGCATCGGCGGCATCGCCTCGATCGGACACCTGACCATTACCTATTCCTTGCAGCATGCTTCTGCAGCATCGCTGGGCGCCTACAGCTATTCGCAGATCCTGTGGGCGACGCTGCTGGGCTGGATGGCCTTCGGCGCCATCCCCGACGTCATGGCCTGGGTGGGGATCCTGGTCATTGCGCTGGGCGGGCTGGTATTGTCCGTGCCGCAAGTAGGACAGCTGGGGGCCGCGCTGCTGCTGCGCTTTCGGCAACGCTGACGCCCCTGCTGGTGCAGCTGCGCTGCCGGACTCTATCCGCTAATCCGCATCCCCGAACGGCCCTCTGGCGGTAAACACGCCGCCCTGGTACACCATGACCGGATCGTCCGCCGCCGGGGCGGGCTGGGCCTCGATCCCTGCGCGAAAGGGCTCGGACGAATCCGCCGGCGCATAAGCCAGATGCGCCGCCAGGCGGTTGTCCCACCAGACGTCCCGGTTGTCCGACATGCCGAACACTACGGTATGCCCCACATCGGGGGTGAACAGGCTGCGCCGGATGAGTTCCGTCAAATCGCCGAAGCTGAGCCAGGTATGCAGGGCCCGGCGATCAGCCGGTTCAGCCACCGACGTGCCGATGCGGATGCTGACGGTCTCGATGCCATAGCGGTCATGGTAAAAACTGGCCATCTGTTCCCCATAGACTTTGGACAGACCGTAGTAGCCATCCGGTCTCGTGGGGGTCTGCGCATCCAGACGCTCACCCTGGCGGTAAAACCCGATCGTGTGGTTGGAGCTGGCGAACACGATGCGACGCACCTGATGACGGCGGGCGGCTTCGTACAAGTGGAAGACGCCCTTGATGTTGGCCTCGAGGATTTCCTCGAAAGGCCGCTCCACAGACACCCCGCCCATGTGCACGACGGCATCACACCCCTGCACCAGACGATCCACGGCCTGCTTATCCGACAGATCGCATGGCTGGATTTCTTCCCCTGGCCGTGGGTCGCCCAAAGACTGCACATCAGACAAGCGCAGGGTTTTCGCCATCGGCTTGAGCCTCTCCCGCAGCACGCGTCCAAGGCCGCCTGCAGCCCCGGTCAATAACAAGCGCCCGATCTGCGCATCTTCCATCTTGCACTCCAGCAATTCGGATTAGTGATACGTCATCATATGACAAGTCCGGACACAGCGCTCTGTCTCGGCATCATCCGATCACGGGTACGACTGAAACAAGCGTCAGAACCCCACCGGCAGCCAGCAGCCCCGCTCATAGCGCTGCAGCGCATCGCCCTCGTAACGCCACAGCAGCATCCAGCCGTTATCGCACAACTGGGCCAACACCGCATGACGCGCAATGATGTCGCGGATCACCTGGGCGGACGCATCGATCACGACCGTCAGACGCACGGGCTGGTGATACCAGCCGTCGCCATCGTGCAAGGACTGCTTGGGCAACCCGATACGCAGATCGCCGCCGTTGCCCTCGAAGACCCCGACATGCCCATCCACCACATTGTGCAGCACCTTGTTGCCCGACCCGTAGTGCAGGGGATCGCAGGTGGAGGCGTGATACTGCCAGGACAGCCAATTGGTGACCAGCATGGGCCCCATCATGAGCTGTTCCAGTACTGCGCCATCCGCATCGAAGCGCGCATCGTAATCGTGCAGGTAGGTCCGGCTGAGCACCCTGCCGCGGCTGCGATCGCGAGGACCGATGATGAACGCGGCATTCCGGGTCAACCCCCACTCCGGCCGGGTCTGGGAACCATCATTGGCACGGCGGCGGAAGGATGCCAGCAAGGCCTCAGGCGGAAGGTTCGCATCCATCCACAGCGCCGGCGCACGTTCATGACGGATCCGATCACCCGCCCGGGCAAAGGCCTGCTCCATTTTCTTCCAGCGCGCCTGCGCCGCCGGCGGCAGCACATCCAGATCGAAACCCGTTACCTCATCCGTGGTCGTATTGTGCAACGCGCCCATGAAGACTACGTGGGGCGGGATGCTCAGCCCCCGCAGACGCAGGCCTTCACGGACCTGTGCATCGTTCAGCAGGAACGCCAGCGCACGCGCATTGGTCTCGCCTGGCCGGCCGTAACACGCCCCGCAATCCAGGGTCGAGGCATGCGCATTGTTGGTGCTGTGCCCCGCGTGGCCGCACAGGATCACCAGCGGCGCCAGACGATCATCCAGCCCCATGGTGTGCAGAACGCCGGCAGCCAGCTCGACCTGCGCGTCGATGTCCAGCCCCGCCACCATGGGCCGGCAACGGTCCTGGACCGCCACCGGCAGACCCAGGCGGTCGGCGCTGGCACGCGGGGCCGTCGACGGCCAGATCCACCGTGCGATCTTGCCCAGATAGCCGACGCCCAGCACTTCGACGAAGGAAAACGTGGCATTCGACCATCGCACGGCAGCCAGCCACTGATCCAGCCGCGCCAGCCGCGTCCGGCGGGCCGCCTGGGCCCGCAGCGTCTCTGCCTCGTCGACGTGGGCCCGCCCCGGCGCCGTCACCACATCCCGCACCGCGATGCTGGGATAGGCCAGACCCGGCAGCTGCGGTCGATGGACATCGGTGCCCAAAGGCGTGTAATCAATGGGGATGCCGAAAAATCCTGCGAACGCCCGTGTCTGCACGCCCGGCCACACGGCTTCCAGAGCGCGCCGCATCCGCTCGCTGCGCGTATCGATGCAGAAAACAGCCTGCACATCGGGCGCCTGCATATCAGAGGACGGCACCGCAGTCCGCAGCGCCTGCGCAAACCCGCGCTGGAAGCTGATTTCCAACGCCTGCTGCCATCGCTCATCCACGATCAGCGCCGCCTCGGCTTCGGCGACGCGCGGTTGAAAATCCTGCCAATGCACACCCAGCGCAGCGACGGCGGCACTGCGCGCCGCAGACGGCATGGAACGCGCCAGCAAGGCTTCCCAGGCAAGCCGGCACGCCAGCAGATCGCTCAAGCGCGCATCGTCCTGACCCGCAGGGATCTTCTGCCAGCCAATATAGGCGCACCACGACGCCCAGCCATTGATCGACAGCAACAGCGCTTCAAAGTAGTCCTGCCAGACAGACTCATCCAGCGAGAGTTCCGCCAGCGCCCAACGCAGCACATCCTCTGCCCGCATCGGCAATTGATGCAACTGTTTCATGAGTCCCGGCAAGCCCAACCTCGCACTCAGGCCATGGTCGCCGACCATGCTTTCGCGCCAGAACCCATACAGGCCAGGACTGCCCGATGCGCGCCAATCCGCCTGATGGCGATCGAAGTAAGTCGCGCAGGTCTGGCTCATCTGGAACACGATGGCTGCCCGCCACGGCCAGCGCTTGTTCTTCTGCACCGTATCATCCAGCACATCCACCAGCAGCGGTTCGCGGCGTATCCTGGGCGCCGCCGACAGGGCGGCAATACAGTGGCCGGCCGTCACTGCGCCCGCCTCATCCGCCGCGCCGCCGCTCAGCGCGGCATCCAAGTCTGCGCGACTGATGCGGCCCGCATCCCATTCCCGCCGGATGTAATCCCGTGCGGGAAATACGCGAAAATCGCCCAGCACGGCCAGTCGCGCCGCTACCCGGCGGATCGGCAGACCGATACGCCGCCAATGAGGGTTGACCGCCACCGCCTGATCCAAGGGCCAGGCCGGCATGATGCCCGAACACGCGGATGCGACCGCGCGCCGCAGCGCCTGATCGTCCGCAACCGCCGGATCCTGCTGACCCCCGCGCCTGGTCTCCTGCACAACGGCGCTCATGACCCGGCCCCTTCGCAGGCCGGTTCATGCGCGTGCCAAGCCGCGGGCGCGTCTGCGCCGCCAGCGCCGGCCCAAGAAGCGGGCCACACTCTCAGCACCCAGTAGGTATAGCCCTCATCCATGTAAAACCCGGCATACACCCAGCGGCGCACGGCCACGACCGACTGGGGCCGCAGCTGGAACGCTACCGTCCCCAGGTACATCAGGCTCATGCCGATCAGGACGACGATGCCGGCATCCGCCAGCGGGTCATTGCGCACACCCAGCGGCGCATGATCCATGATCCCCGCCATCAGAGTCAGACCCAGCGCCATCGCTCCTGCCGTCAGCAGCCGCGCGAACACCGTCGCGCCATGGCCGGCAGCACCCGTCTTCGGCACCCACAGCAAAGGCGCCCATGCCAACGCCAGC
Organism: Castellaniella sp.; assembly: GCF_034675905.1. Taxonomy (GTDB): domain Bacteria; phylum Pseudomonadota; class Gammaproteobacteria; order Burkholderiales; family Burkholderiaceae_B; genus Castellaniella. The sequence goes on from NZ_JAUCCV010000010.1 coordinate 122,081, forward strand.
ACGGCGCTCCACCACCACGGCCAAGCCTGATTCCCTATCGCGGCCTGCAGCGCAAATACGATGATCAAGGCCAAGGGCACAGCCAGCAACATGCTTAGACCGGAATTGTGGGCTTCGCCCGTCATGAGCTTGCGTTCGCAGTCTCTGACGGCGCTGGATGCATTCAGGAAATTATGGGCCTTATACAGCGAATGCCCCAACAGATGCAGGGCCGCAAAGAGATACAGGCCCAGGCCGCACTCCAGCAGCATGAAGCCCATCTGGGCGATCGTGGACCACGCCAGATGCACTTTCTGACTGACGCGAGTCAGCAGCACCAGCCCCGCCACCGTCGCCGACACCAGCCCGAAGGCCACCAGCAGCCAACGCGCCGCCAGTGACACGCCCAGCAAAGGCGCAAACAACACCAGCACATATCCGCCCAGATTGACCACTCCGGCGTGCAGCAGGGCCGACACCGGTGTCGGAGCCTCCATCACCTGAACCAGCCAGCCATGCACCGGCATCAACGCCGTACGGGCGATGACGGCCAGCGTCAGGCACACACCGCTCCAGGCCAGTTCCGGGGAAGCATGCCCGGCCGCGATATGCGCCCACAAGGCGGACAAGGAACCGCTACCCGTCTGCGACCCTGCCAACAGGGCTGCAAACACCAGCAAGACGTCAGCCGCGCGATCCGTCACTCTTTTCTTGTGCGCCGCCAGCAAGGCAAAGGGCCGATCCTCGTAAAAGCACAGCAGATAGTGCATTGCATGCCCGATGGCTGCCCACGCAGCGATCAGCACGACCCAGTGGTTGGCCAGCAGCAGCAGATGTACGGCGGCCAGCACTGCACCCAGCGCCGTGATGTACACCGCCTGGCGCGGTTCTCCCTTCAGGTGATTGGCGGAATACAGGCCAATGGCCGCACCGAGCAACTGCACCAGCAGGCTGACCCAGGCGCCAAACGGATTGACAGCCAGCCAGCCGCCCAGGTCCGGCGACCCGGCCATGCGACCAGACGGCATCAGCGCCAGAGGCAAGAGCAGCCCCAACAGCGAAAAAAACAAAGCAACAAGCGTCAGCGCGTTGAACCGCCGCCACCGGGTCAGCACCGGCACACGGCCGCGCCACGCCCACAGCGCGGCGCCCGTCATCAATACGACCGGCGCCAGCGCGAACGTGAAATTCAATTCTTCAAGCAGATTCAACGCGTGTTCTCCCAAAAGCGACACGCGTATTCTTGGAGTTTTTATATCTTCTGTAAATTACATTTATAATACGAGAAGGTTCTATAAAACAGAACAATGAACATCAATCAGCTGAATTTCAAGCACTTGTTCTACTTCTGGCGCGTGGCAAAAACGGGTTCCCTCACCCACGCGGCTGAACAGATCCATACCTCGCAGTCCGCCCTCTCCACGCAAATCAAGCAGCTGGAGAACCGGCTGGGTACCCCCTTGTTCGACCGCCAGGGACGTCACCTGGAACTCACCGCCACGGGCCAGCAGGTCTTCGCCTACGCGGAAAACATCTTCGGCCTGGGCGAACAGATGCTGGGCTGGCTGCAGGGCCGCGACACAGGCGCCACACACGTCCGCGTGGGCAGCGTATCGACCATGTCCCGCAACTTCCAGGTCAACTGGCTGCGCCCCCTGTTCCGCGACCCGTCCATCATCCTGTCCGTGGACTCCGGATCGCTGCAGGCGCTGGTCGAACGCCTGCTGCGCCATCAACTGGACGTGGTGCTCGCCAACGAACCCGTCCCTTCCGATTCCACCCGCCCGGTGTCTGCACGGTTTCTGGGCAGCCAGGTCATCTCCCTGGTCGGCCGGGCCGATCGCTGGGCAGGCGCCACGCTGCGCGTCCCGGAAGACCTGGACGACGTCGAAATGGCCATGCCCAGCATGCGCCACAGTGTGCGGCCGCAGTTCGATGCACTATGCTTTTCAGCGGGCGTGCAGCCCAAAGTACGCGCCGAGATCGACGACATGACCATGCTGCGGCTGATCGCCCGCGACAGCGGCTGGCTGACCGTCCTGCCCGAAGTGGTCGTGCAGGATGAACTGCACTCGGGCGAACTCGTACACGTCGGCCATTCCTCGCAACTGACTGAACATTTCTACGCCATCACGGTCCAACATGACCACCTGGCGGGCCCCCTGAAGCAGCTGCTGTCGCGCACGGCAGTCGGCGGCATCCTGGGGGCCTCTTCACCTGACTCATTCGATCCCGTCTAACCCATAAGGACATCATCGTGTTCCCACAACGACTGACCGAAGGCTATTCCTCATTCCTGCACGGGCGCCTCGAAACCGAACGCGCGCGCTATCTCGATCTGGCGGCATACGGCCAGCATCCCGACATCATGCTGATCAGCTGCGGGGATTCCCGCGTCGCACCTGAAACGATTTTCGACTCCGGCCCCGGCGAAATGTTCGTCGTGCGCAACATCGCCGGCATCGTCCCGCCTTGCGACGACAACCCGGAATCGGCCTTTCACGGCACCAGCGCCTGCATCGAATTCGGCGTCAATGCCCTGGAAGTCGCCCACATCGTCGTCATGGGGCACGCCAGCTGCGGCGGCGTGTCCGCCTACGCCAACAAGGCCGAACCACTATCCAAGCCCAACTTCATCGGCACCTGGATGTCACAGATCAAGCCAGTGGCAGACAAGGTCGGTCCCCGAACGGGCGACTATGCCGAATGGATCCGCAACATGGAATGGGGCGTGGTCGAATACAGCATGAACAATCTGCTGACCTTTCCGGATGTGCGCGAACGGGTCGAAGCCGGCACGCTGACCATCCACGGCGCCTATTTCGGCGTCGCCACCGGCGTGCTGTTCATCCGCAACCCGGACACCGGCAAGTTCGAACCGTATCAGGAATAGCGCGATTCAGGCGGGCCGCCAGTCCAGGGCCCAGGCGCTGCTGCGCACATTCTGCAGCCACAGTGCGCAGCTCAGGCTTTTGGCATCGGTGACGCCGCCCGTGCGGCACGCCTGAAAGAAGTCCTGATCCGACTGCGGGCAGACGTCCAGGAACTCATCGGCATCCAGATGGCGCTCACCTGCCTGCAGTTCCCGGGCAAAGAAAATATGGATGATCTCGGTGGAATAGGCGATCGCCAGATGCAGCGCGCCCGCATGCGCCCACTGCCCGGCGGTGTAGCCGGTTTCCTCGAGCAATTCGCGTTGCGCGCAATGCAGGGGGTCTTCGCCAGGTTCCAGCTTGCCGGCGGGAAACTCGCTCATCACCCGCCCGACCGGATAGCGGAATTGACGCTCCAACAATACATGCTCGTCATCCAGCAAGGGGATGATGACGACCGCCCCCGGGTGGATGATGTATTCGCGGGTGGACGTCGTGCCATCGGGCATGCGCACGGTATCACGACGCGCCTTCAGAAAATCGCCTTCGCACAGGGATTCGCTGGCGACGCAGGTTTCCCGTAAATGACGGTCAGAGGCATCCGGCACAGAATTTCCTTTAAGAAACGATGGCGCTGCGCAACCAGGCGACGGCCTGATCTTCCGGCATGGGGCGGCCAATGCCATAACCCTGGCCCACATCGCAGCCCAGATCACGCAACATGTCTCGCACGGCATCTGTTTCGATCCCTTCGGCGATCACCTTCAGGCCCAGGGTATGACTCATTTCGATGATGGATCGCACGATGGCGCACAGGTCCGCATCATCCACCATCCCGGCGACAAATGACTGATCGATCTTCAGCGCATCCACCGGCAGGCGATTCAGATAGGCAAACGAGGAATAGCCGGTACCGAAATCGTCGATGGACAGGCGCACACCCAGGGCATGCAAGGCATACAGGGTTCGCAGAGACCGGGCGGGGTCTGCCATGATGACGCTTTCTGTGACTTCCAGTTCCAGCAAGGAAGGGTCCAGATTATGATGAATCAAGGCATCTTCCACCTGCTGCGGAAAATACTCGTCCAGCAGATTGCGGGCCGAAATATTCACTGCCATGCTCACCCCCGGCTGAATGGCTTGCAAGCGCACGCAGGCCGCCACGGCCTGATCCACCACCCAACGGGTGAACGGGTGAATCAGATCGCTGACTTCGATGATGGGAATGAACTGGGCCGGCGGCACCAGGCCGCGTTCCGGGTGCTGCCAACGCGCCAGGGCTTCAAACCCGACAGGGGCGCCTGGCGGCAGAGCATCGCCGTCCAACACGATCTTGGGCTGCAGATGCAGCAGGAATTGCCCTTGCGCCAAGGCATCGCGCAGGTCTCCACGCAGCAACTGGCGGTCATGCACCTGGGCCCGATCCCGGACATCAAACACAGCCACGCCCAGGCCTTCCCGCTTGGCCCGCCGCATGGCCGTATCGGCGCAGTGGATCAGCTCGTCAGGCTCTGCCGCGTGTACCGGATGGATCGCCATGCCAAAGCTGCAGCTGATACGGATCTGCAGCGTATTCAGCGTAAAGGGTTCCCGAACGGACGCCAGCAGATCGCGGACCTGCGTTTCGGCCTGCAGCTGATCGCTGGTGTCCAGCAGAAAGGCGAATTCGTCGCTGCCCAGCCGCGCCAGCACACAGGCGTCGCCCAGACAGTCCCGGAAGCGCCGGGCGACAGCCTGCAGCAGCTTGTCCCCGATGTCATGCCCCAAAGCCCCATTGACTTCCTTGAACCCGTCGACATTGGAGATCACCAGCATCCAGGGCCTGTCCAGGCCCTGCTGCGTACGCGACAGCAGACGATGCAGAATATCTCCACGACTCAGCAGCCCGGTCAGGGAGTCATGCGTGGCTTGATGCGTCAGCACCCGCTGCATCAGATTGCCCGCTACCAGCAGCGCCACGCACAGCAGCAGCCCCATGATCACCAGACCCGTCCACAACGCCCGCCTAGCTTCGGCATACAGGACGGATTCGGGGATCTCATAGCGCACGGACACCCCATGAGGGTCGCCACGCGGGCCAGCCTGCATGGAATAGGTCCGCCAGCGGCGTCCATCCCCATCGACATGGCTGCTGCGCAACAAGCCGGTCTGCTGATCAGGGTGAAACTCCAGGCGTTCGCCCAGATGACTGGCATCCCCCGGAATCCGCTGCAGGATGTGGCCCTGGCGATCCAATATCCACAGCCGCGCCCCTGGCAGCAGATCCGGGATCGCTGCGCCGGCACGCAGGTAACCCAGATTCATCCCCGCATACACGACGCCGGCGCTGATGCCGGAATAACCTGGCACCTGCACCGCCAGCACCAGTGTGGGAACGCTGGACATCCGGCCGATGATAAAGCCCCCCAGAATCACATCGGCGCGCTCGAGCGCCTCCTGGAAATAGGGCCGGTCGCCCAGGAACGAGCCGGCGCGATCCGGATCCGGCAAGCCGGAACAGACCTGTCGCCCGTCAACCCCGATCACCCCAAGGTTCAGATACCGCGGCAGATGGCCCAGCAAGGTCGCCATATAGCCCCGGCATTCATCCCATTGCCCTGCGCGCAGGACCGGAGAATTGGATAGCGTGAGCAGTACATCGCGGGCATCGTTCAAGATAGTCCGGTCGTAGGCGGCCGTCACCTGAACCAGGCTTTCAGCTGAACGTTCACTATTGAGCACCAGCCCCTGGTACTGATGCCACACGTAGTAGCCCAGGCCGCCGATGATGGGAATGGCGGTCGCCAGGACCGCCATAAGCAGGCGCGCACGCAAATCGCCCAGCAGGCCGAAACGGTAGTCGGTGCGGCTTCTTGCAGCGAATAAGCGGCCAAAGGCGCCGAACAATACGCTTCCCCTCCAGATGCAGGACACATCAGGTCATATCCATGACCGCTCAATATACACGGAACCAGCGCCTCTTGAAGCATCCACGCCAGCCAGCCAGCAGCTGCAGGCCTAAAATGAGCGCATTCACGACACTGTCCGGAAATCCCCCATGTTTCACCTATCCCCGCAAACCTTCGCCAGCAAAGCCGCCCACTACGCCAGCCTGGCGGATCAAGCCCGCCATTTGATCGCCGGCGAACCCGATCTGATCGCCAACGCAGCCAATTTCAGCGCCCTGGTGTTCCACAGCCTGCCTCAGCTGAACTGGGCGGGCTTCTACCTGTTCGATGGCACGGAGCTGGTCGTCGGCCCTTTCCAGGGCAAACCCGCCTGCATCCGCATCGCCATCGGTTCCGGGGTCTGCGGCACCGCCGCCCAGACCCGCCAGACCCAGGTCGTGCAAGACGTCAATCAGTTCGACGGCCACATCCCCTGCGACGCCGCATCGCAGTCGGAAATCGTCGTGCCGCTGATCCGCGCCGATGGATCCTTGCTGGGCGTCTGGGACGTGGACAGCCCCGTCACCCGGCGCTTCGACGATGAGGACCGCGCGGGGATGGAAGCGCTGTGCCAGGTGTTCATGACGCATTTGGGCTGACAAAAAAAGCACAAACTTCAAGTATGCTAGTGGTGATTTCAACTTGTTACCGCCATGCCTACTTCTGGACTACTGATCTATCTGCTCGCCACGGCGCCACCAGATCATGTACCGCATGCCGTCTGGCTGGGAATCCTGGGACTGGCGCTGCTCAATGGCGTCCTGCTGATATTCAGCCGGCGCGCGCAGCGCCGGATCGGCACGGTGCGCAAGGCGCTGGCGCATACGCAATCCATGTTCGACGGCTTGAACGGCAACACGGTCATCGGCATCTACATGGTCAACGATGCGGTGCAATTCACCTACGCCAACGCGCAGCTGGCGCACATGCTGGGCTACGATCAGGCCACGCTGGCTGACTGCTTCCCTCTGGATCGCATCTTTCCACCCGAAACCTACCAAAAAATCTGCGTGCGGGCAGGCCAGCGGCTGTCCGGCGAAGTATCCCGGGCCCGCTATGAATGTCCGGCCCTGCGCAGCGACGGCACTCCGATCGACGTCGAAGTCTACGGCTCGCAGATCCTCCTGGACGGCCGCTCCACCATCATCGGCATGATGCTCGACATCAGCGAACGCAAGCGGGCCGAGGCCATCGTCTGGCGCCAGGCGCATTTCGACACGCTGACCCAATTGCCCAACCGGCAGTCCTTCCAGGAACAGCTACAGGCCGCCATCACGCTGTCCGCAGACAAGGAGCAGGCGTTCGCCCTGATCTTCCTGGACCTGGACCAGTTCAAGGAGGTCAACGATTCTTATGGGCACGACGCCGGCGACGAACTGCTGCAACAGGCTGCCCGCCGCCTGCAGTCCTGTATCCGGGAGGGCGACCAGCTGGCCAGGCAGGGCGGCGACGAATTCACCCTGATCCTGGCAGCCCCGATCAGCCAGGATCTGGTAAACGGCATCTGCTCGCGGATATTGCAATCCATCGCCCAGCCCTTCATGCTGCACGAGCACAGGGTCCAGATTTCCATCAGTGCCGGCATCACCCGCTTTCCCCTGGATGGCCGCGACGCGACAACGCTGTTGAAGCATGCCGACCTGGCCCTGTATGCCGCTAAAAATCTGGGACGCAACCAGGCCAGCTATTTTCAGGACGCCATGCGTCAGGCAGCGCAGAGCCGGCGCGAGCTGCTGCAGGACCTGCGCGCCGCCATCCAGGCGCAGCAGTTCCACCTGCTGTACCAGCCGGTAGTGGATATGCACACCCGCCGCACCATCAAGGCCGAAGCCCTGATCCGCTGGCAGCATCCGCAACACGGCCTGATCAGCCCCGCCGACTTCATCCCGCTGGCCGAGGAATCCGGCCTGATCATCCCCATCGGCAACTGGGTGTTCGATACCGCCAGCGGACAACTGGCGCAATGGCGGCGCGACCATCACCCGCTCTTTGTGATCAGCATCAACGTGTCGCCCGCGCAATTCGGCGATCACGGTCTGGATCCTGCATCCTGGATCCAGGCCCTGCACGCGCAAGGCCTGCCCGGCGATGCGCTGACGGTGGAAATCACGGAACAGGTGCTGATGGGCGCCGAACAGCACGTCAGTTCCCGCCTGCTGATGTTCCGGGACGCCGGCATCCTGGTTGCATTGGACGATTTCGGCACCGGCTATTCATCTCTGGCCTACTTGCAGCGCTTCGACGTGGACTTCCTGAAGATCGACCAGTGCTTCGTGCGCAATCTGCACCCGGACTCCAGCGACCTGATCCTCTGCCAGGCCATCATCGCCATGGCGCACCGGCTGGGCCTGAAAGTCATCGCCGAAGGCATCGAAACCGAGCAGCAGCACCAGATCCTGCAAAGCATCGGCTGCGATTACGGACAGGGCTACTGGTACGCCCGGCCCATGACAGCCGGACAAATGGGGTTACGGCTGCAACAGGAAGCCACCGACCGGGCCTGATCACCGCCGACGACAGACCAGAGAACCCCGGAAGCCGCCGGCGGCTAGGCCGCGAGCCGGTCAGAACTCCATGCTGGCGTTCAGGGAAACGGTGCGGCCAGCCCCCAGCGTCAGATACCCATTACCCGGATACCCCCCCACGGACGCCCAGTAGTTCCGGTCCGCCAGATTATCCACCCGCGCCCGCAGCGTCACCAGTCTGCCATCGACTTCCCACAGATAGCGCAAGCCCATATCCAGGCGTGTCCAGCCAGGCACTTCCTGGGTATTGTTCGCGTCGGCATAGCTGGCGCCGGTGTAGACCACCCGGCCATCGACCGTCAAGCCATCGATCCAAGGCAGATCCCACTCCAGCCCCATGTTCGCCTGCAGCTTCGGCACCCCGATGGTGCGCTTGCCATCGGTGACGGCATCCCCGGTGTCGATCTGTTTGGCATCGATCCAGGTTGCACCGCCCAGCACCCGCACATCCTTTGCCGCCTGCCCGAACACGGTCAGCTCCACGCCCCGATGACGATCCTTACCTGACTGGACAAAGAGCTCGTCTGACTGTCGCAGGTATCCCCGCGGCTTATCCGTCGTGAAAAAGGCCAAGCCCGCTCCCAGTTCGCCACCATCGAATTTGATGCCGATTTCCTTTTGCTTGGACACATAAGGATTGAGCGTCTGGCCGTAATTGGCAGCCTTCGGATCCGTCACAGAACCACCAACCGCCAACGATTCCATGTAATTGGCATAGACCGACCAGTCAGGCGCAAACTTCACCGTCAGCCCGACTGCCGGCGATACCCTGCTATCGTCATAGGCTGGATCAGCGATACCCGTATTCCAGGCGAAATCCTGAGTGCGAAGCTGCTGATGTCGAGCACCCAAGGTCAGCAGGACGCGATCATCCAGTAATGACAGCGTATCGCCCACCGCTACGCTGGTCAGCCGAGTCTTGCTGCGCAAGGCCGGATTGCCCTGTTCGTTGCCGGTGAACGCGATCGCACTGATGGCAGGCCGATCACGATAGACAGGCCGGTAGATATTGGTCGCGAACGTGTTGAAAAAATCCATGACATACGCGCCCTTGTTCTCCAGTGCGTAATACGACGCCGACACCACCCATTCATGGCCCACTGATCCGGTGCGCAGCTTGCCGCGCAAACCCAGCTCGCCGGAATCCACCGAGTCTTGCCGGGCATTGTCGAATCGATAATATGTGCCGTCACCCCTTGCCCCGTCGTTGACGGTGACTCCCGCCAGGGAATTCGCCTCATGCGTGCGACGCATCCCCCAGGCGGCCCAAGCCGTCACCGAATCGGTGATGTCATATTCCCCGCGCAGCGTGCCGAACAGATCCCGTTCGTTCGAATACGTCCAGGGCTGCGCGAAATTCGTGTCGGCATCAGGGGCATCCGGGACGTCTGTGCCGGATGCCAGCGTAACGCTGGGGCGCGTGCGCCTGAGCCGGTTTTCCTGCCAGCCGATATCGCCCGACAGGCGCAGGCGGTCGCCTCGCCAGTCCAACCCCAGGGATACCAAATCCAGGCGCGAATCCTCACCGCCTACGGAAGTCCCGCCGCCGTGCCGCGCCGCATTCAGACGCACGCCCATACGGTCCTCATGGCCAAAACGGCGGCTGACATCCATGGCTATCTGTGATTGACCGCCACTGCCCCACCCGGTGGACACCCGGGTCAAAGACTCATTGCCCGCCCGTTTGGGCAACAGGTTCAGGGCGCCGCCCATACCCTGGCCGCCCGGAGGCGCCCCATTCAGAAAGGTAGAGGCGCCGCGCAACACTTCCACCCGTTCGAACAGTTCAGCAGCAATGTACTGTCTGGGCAAAATGCCATATAGACCGTTGTAGGCGATGGCATCCGACTCCAGCGGAAAACCGCGGATGAAATACGATTCCTGAAAATTGCCGAAGCCGCGCGCCACGCGCACGCTCGGATCACTTTGCAGCACGTCCCCGACACTGCGCGCCTGGACATCCTGAATGAACTCACTGGTATAGCTGGTGATGCTGAAAGGAGTTTCCATGAAGTCACGGGTGCCCAGGATGCCGGCACGACCGCCCTGCGCCACCTGACCGCCTGGATACGCAGGTGATAACCCTCCGGCAGAGGCATCCGCGCTTGACTCAATGCGAATCGTTCCCAGGGTATCCACTGGCTCGGACGCACTTTGCGCCTGCTGCGCATGGGTGGTCGCACTCACGCACAGCACAGCCGTCGCCAGCGCGCTCATTTTCAAGACATTCATCAGAATTCCAATCGTCAGGATAGAAAGGCCTGCAGCCCCAGACAGATTCGTACTTGCTACAGGATCAAAAATAGTTATTGATAACGATTATCATAATTATTAGATATCAATAATGTATAGTGTTGCAACTGACTTCTTCGTTGACCGAGCAAATTCATGTCCTCCACACGCCTCTCATCACCCCGGCACATCCTCCGCGTTCTGGTCCTTTCCCTGGCCGTATGCGGCACTGCCCAGGCTGCCGCCCCCACACCATTTGCCGTTCAGGCCGTGACGATCACCGCCGATGGCGCGACCCGCCGCCCCATCGCGCCGGGCATCTACGAGGCCGCCTACAGCCCCGCCACCCAGGCGCTGTACGTCGCTTCTGCTGAAGCCACGACAGGCACACAGGGGGGCGTTATCTACAAACTCGATCCGGAAACCTTGCAAACGCTGGGCATAACGCATACCAACGATGAGAATTTCGGATTGGCCATGGATCCATCCGGCAAAACGCTCTACATCACCAACAGCCTGAATGCCGGCGTCAGCGCCCTGGATACGGAAACCGGCCGCATCAAGGCGCAGACCACATTCACTGAACGCAGCAAAGACGGATCGGCCTACGGACCTCGCAAAATCATCTATGACGAGTCTCAAAAAGCGCTGTACGTCGGAGGGGTCGGCGATCCAGGTGTCATCTGGCAAGTCGACGCCGCAACCCTTCAGGTGAAAGCCGTCATCCAGAACGCCGGCAAATGGGTCACCGGCCTATTACTGGACTCGGACGCGCATCGCTTGTATGCCGCGAATGGCGGCGGAGAAGTCCTGGTGATCGACACACAGGAAAACCGGATCCTCGAACGCTGGACGCCCGGGGACGGTAAGGAATGGCTGCTATTGAACCTGGCCCTGGACAAAAGCCGCCATCGTCTCTACGTCACGGACCATTCCAAGCAGAAAACCGTGGCGGTCTTCGATACACGCACCGGCAAGATGACAAATCGGCTGGATACCGCTGGCGATTCCCTGGATATTCAGTTCGACGCGCAACGGGATCAGCTATATATCTCGCACCGCGAGGCGGGCACATTCAGCATCGTCGATGCCGATACCCAGAAAACCGTCAGGACATACGACTTGCCCCCCATGCCCAACAGCGTTCTGATCAGTCCAAATCACAAGACCGTCTACGTGACGATCAAGACGCCGCCCAACAAGGATTATTCCGCCAGCGGCGCCGGCAGCATTGCGCGCATTGCCCTGCCCTGAACGGGCTTTCTGACCGCGATCACCGATCCCGCCCCGGGCTCAATGGGTATAGTGCACAGATCACCCACAAAAGGCGCACGACTCATGAACCGATCTGCCCTGCAGGCCAGTCTGGCGCTGGCCGCCTTACTGGCCTGGTCGCCGCCAAACGCCCAGGCCGTCTCACAAAATGCCGGCGTCATTGCACCGGATGACACTGCGCCTTTCACCACCCAGCGCATCGCCACGTTCAACCGTCCCTGGGCCATCGCCTTTCTACCCGATGGACGCCTGCTGATCACTGAAAAACCCGGCCGCATGTTCCTGGTGACGCAGGCCGGCGCCAAAACCGCCATCGCCGACATCCCGCCCGTCTATGCACAAGGCCAGAATGGCCTGTTGGATGTCACGCCCTCGCCGGATTTCCGCCGCGACCACTCCCTGTATTTTTCCTTTGTCGCACCGGACAAAACAGGCGGTGCGCTGGTCTTGGCCCGCGCCCGATTGGAAGAATCTGCCGGCAGCGCACGGCTTGCCGCGCTGGAGACCCTGTGGCGGCAAGCGCCAGCCAGCCGCGGCGGCCAAGCTGGCGGCATCATCGTCTTTTCGCCTGACGGCAAGCATCTCTTCCTGAGCGTCGGCGACCGGATGGAGCCTGAAACCGCTCAAAATCCCGATGCCGCCCGGGGCAAGATCCTGCGTCTGAACCGGGACGGCTCGCCTCCCGCAGACAACCCGACGGCCCGGCAGGCAGGCATCCGCGCACTGACCTGGAGCACTGGCCACCGTAATCCATACGGACTGGCGTTCGCGCCAGACGGGCGCTTATGGGAACACGAAATGGGTCCCAAAGGGGGCGACGAGTTGAACCTGATCCTGCCCGGTAAGAACTACGGCTGGCCGGTGGTGTCCAACGGCGACCAGTACAGCGGCGCCCCGATCCCCCGGCATGATACGCATCCGGAATTCGAGGCGCCCCGTGTCTACTGGACGCCGGTGATCGCCCCTGCCGGGTTGGCGTTCTATCAAGGATCGCAATTCCCCGCCTGGCAGGGGTCTGCGCTGATCGGCGGCCTGGCCGCGCAGGGCCTGGTCAGAATCGCCTGGGAATCCGATGGCACTGCCAGGCAGCTCGACCGCTGGTCTCTGGGGGCACGCATCCGTGACGTCGCCGTGGCGCCCGATGGCGCGGTATGGCTGATCCAGGACGGCGCCAATGCCGCTCTGCTGCGACTAAGCCCGCCAGACTAAGGCGCAACCTGCTGCGCAAAAGCAACGGCCCCATGGCAAATACCATGGGGCCGTGCAAATTCTATGGTCGGGGTGACATGATTCGAACATGCGACTCCTACGTCCCGAACGTAGTACTCTACCAGGCTGAGCTACACCCCGACGGGGATGCTTCGAAGAAGCACAAGCCGGGTAACCCTGCACCTGCCCCCTTCTCGGGAATTTTCAACGATCACGCTCGACCGCGAAAGCACAGAATTTTAGCAGAGTTTCGCGGTAAACGGAATTCGGGAAGGCAGACAGCGCCTGACGGGCCAGATCAGCCTCGGCCAGCGCCGCCTGGCGCGTGTAGTCCAACGCATCGGTGGCATGGATAGCGCGCGCCACTGCTTCGAAGTCAGCATCGCCGGTTTCGATGGCCCGGCGGATCAGGCTGCGTTGTTCAGCAGTACCGGTTTCCAGCACCCGGATCAAGGGCAAGGTGGGCTTGCCTTCACGCAGATCGTCGCCCACGTTTTTGCCCAGGGCCTGCACATCGCCGCTGTAATCCAGCACGTCGTCCACCAATTGAAAGGCCGTGCCGATATGGCGGCCATAGGCGGCAGCAGCGGATTCCTGTTCAGGCGTGGCGCCGGAAATAATGGCGCCCACCTGGGCAGCGGCCTCGAACAGTTTAGCGGTCTTGTAGCGCACCACCTGCAGATAGCGCTCCAGGGACACATCCGGGTCGTGGACGTTCAGCAACTGCAGCACTTCGCCTTCGGCGATGACGGTGGTGGCGGCCGACAGCACCGCCATCGCCGCCATGGAATCCGATTCGACCATCATCTCGAAGGACCGGGAATACAGGTAGTCGCCCACCAGCACGCTGGCGGCATTGCCGAACACGGCATTGGCGGTATCGCGGCCCCGGCGCATGTCGGACTCATCGACCACGTCGTCATGCAGCAAAGTGGCCGTATGGATGAATTCGACCACGGCAGCCAGCCGATGGTGATTGTCCCCCTGGTACCCCAGGGAACCTGCCACCAGCAGCACCATGGCCGGGCGCATGCGCTTGCCGCCCGCGCCGACGATGTAATCGCCGATCGTGCGAATCAAGACGACTTCGGAATCCAGACGGGCGCGGATGACGGCATCAACCGCCTGCATGTCGGACACAATAGGAGCGAACAGTTCAGAGAAATTCAAGACGGACCCGGATACTGGTGGGTGCGGCGCCGGCCGCAAAGACCCAGATTATACTTTCCGGATCATTATCAGGAGAACTCAGTGGCTGATCCCCAACTGCAGGCGCTCATGGACCGGGCCATGGGCGTGCTCGCCCAGATCGAAGCCTGGCTGCCGCCGGCCCCGCCCGCCATCGATTGGACCGCCCACGCCTACCGCTGGCAACGGCGCGGCGCACGCGGCTGGCTGGACGCCGTCCCCCGCATCGCCCCCATCCGCCTGGAAGATCTGCAGCACGTCGAACGGCAAAAAAACACCCTGGAACGCAACACGCTGGCCTTTCTGCAAGGCAAACCCGCCAATAACGTGCTGATGACCGGCGCGCGCGGCACAGGGAAAAGCTCTCTGGTCCGTGCCCTCCTGGGCGCCTACGCCGGTCAGGGCCTGCGGCTGATCGAAATCGACAAATCCGACCTGGGCGACCTGGGCCAGATCATCGAACTGATCGCAGACCGGCCGGAACGCTATATCGTCTTCTGCGACGATCTGTCTTTCGAGGAAGACGAGGCTGGCTACAAGGCGTTGAAATCCGCCCTGGACGGCTCGGTCGCCTCGCCCGGCGATAATCTGCTGATCTACGCCACCTCCAACCGGCGTCACCTGATGCCGGAATATATGCACGAAAACCTGGAGGCTCAGCATCAACCCGATGGGGAAATCCATCCCGGCGAAACCGTCGAGGAAAAAATTTCTCTGTCCGAACGCTTCGGACTGTGGCTGTCGTTCTACCCCTTTGCGCAGACCGACTACCTGGACATCGTCCACCACTGGCTGGCGTTCCACGGTTGTCCGGCAGACCAGATCCCGGCAGCCCGCGCCGAAGCCCTGCAATGGGCATTGGAACGCGGTTCGCGCTCGGGCCGGGTGGCGCGACAGTTCGCCCGCGACTGGGCGGCCCGCCACCTCTGATCCCCTCACAGAATATTGCGCCTTTGACTCGCCATGACTGATTCCAAACCCTATATTCGCGTGGCCGCCGGCCTGATTCTGGATGCCCGAGGCCGCCTGCTGCTGGGCCAGCGCCCTGACGGCAAGGCCTGGCCGGGCTGGTGGGAATTTCCCGGCGGCAAGATCGAAGCCGGCGAAACCGTCGAGCAGGCGCTGATCCGCGAACTGGATGAAGAACTGGGCATCCATGCTACCCGTGTCTATCCCTGGGTCGTGCATGTGCACGAATACCCCAAATCCATCGTCGAACTGGCTTTCTGCCAAGTGACGGCCTGGGACGGCGAACCGCATGGCCGCGAAAATCAAGCGCTGGACTGGGTGGACCCCTGGGACATCCGGCTGGACGAATCCGAACATCCGGTCGCGCCTGGCGGCGGGTCCCTGCTGCCGGCCGCCACGCCGCCGCTGCGCTGGCTGCGCCTGCCCACCCGCTACCGCATCAGCGGCATCGGCCATCCCGATCATCTGGCCGGCTGGCTGGCCCAGCTGCGCCAGGAATTGCTGGATGGCTTGCAACTGGTACAGTTCCGCGAACCGCACTGGGCCGGCGACGCCGGCAGCCTGCAGGCAGCCTTCGAAGCGACGCTGGCCTTGTGCCGGCAACAGGGCGCCCGATGCCTGATCAACAGCTGCCACCCGCACGCCTGGTGGTCACAGGCGGATGGCGTGCAATTGCGGGCAGCCGATGCAGCCCGCATCCTGCAACAGGACACCCGCCCGCCGGGGTGGCTGGGGGTCTCGGCGCATACAGAACAGGATATTGCCTGCGCTCAGCAACTGCAGGCCGATTTCGTGGTGCTGGGACATGTGCACCCTACGGACAGCCACCCCGGCATTCCTGGGCTAGGCTGGGACCGTTTCCGCACACTGGCCATGACGGCCGGGCGCCCCGTGTTCGCCATCGGCGGGCAATCTCTGGACACGCTGGAAGCCTCTCGCCGCAACGCAGCCCACGGGATCGCGGCCCTGAGCGGATCGCTCTTCGAAGCCGGCTGATCAGGCCACGCCCCCGCTGAGTCGGGCTCAGGGCTCTGCACCCACGCCAGGCGCCTGCCTGGCCGCTGCAGGCGCATCCCCCGCCGCCACAGGCTCGACATAGCCGCCGCCCAGCGCCGCCGCCAATTGGACGGTAGCGCTCAAACGCTGCAACTGCAGATCGAGTGCATTCTGTTCGGCGCTCAGTGCGCTGGTCTGTGCCTGCACCACGTTCAGGTAGTCCACCAGCCCTGCCTGGTACTGGTTCAGGACCTGTCGCAGAGTCTCACGGGCCGCCGCCAGGGCACGGTTCTGGGCAGCCTGTTCATGGACCAGCGCCTGCGACTGCACCAGGGCGTCCTCGACCTCGCGCAGCGCATCCAGCACGGTCTTGCGGTACTGCGCCGCCTGCGCATCATAGGCCGCCCGCGCAGCATCCAGGGCGGCGCTGCGCGCGCCCCCATCGAACAGGCTCAGCGCCAGACTGGGACCCAGCGTCCAGAACCGGGCCGGGGCCATGATCCACGAGGCGAATTCGCCGGCCCGGTAGCCGCCCTGGGCGTCCAGCGTCAGGTCTGGAAACCAGGCTGCCTGGGCAACGCCGATCTTGGCATTGGCCTGGGCCGCACGCCGTTCGGCCGCCGCCACATCCGGGCGCTGCTGCAGCAACGCCGAAGGCACCCCCACAGGGACCGGCGGCACGCCCGGCAAACCGGCCCCCGCCGGCATCTGAAAGCCTGCAGGAACCTGCCCCAGCAGGATGGACAGGGCATGCACCTGCTGTTCCCGCTGCCACCCCAGGCGAATGCGCTGCACCCGTGCCTGATCCAGCTGGGCCGAGGCGGCAGCCACGTCCGCCGACGACGCCACCCCTGCGGCATACCGATTGCGCGTCATCTGCAGCGCACGCTCATATTCATCCAAGGTACGGGCCAGCAGCTCGTCCTGGCGCTGGCTGGCCCGCACGCCGAAATACGTCTGCGCCAGCGTCGACTGCAGACTCAGGCGCATGGCGGCCAGGTCAGCGGCGCTGGCCTGTTCACCGGCGCGAGCCGCCTCGACCGTGCGACGCACCCGGCCCCACAGATCCACTTCCCAGCTGACGCTGCCCGACAGCGAATAATTGGTCGCCGGGTTATTGGCGCTGGAAATCCCCTGCCCGGCCCGGCTGGCGGATGCCGCCGCACTCAACGATGGCAACAACCCCGCCCGCGCGGACCCCAAAGCGGCTTGCGCCTGGCGATACTGGGCTTCGGCCTGCGCGATGTCCAGATTTCCGGCCGGCAGACGTGCCATCAGCCCATCCAGGCCGGCATCGCCGAACGTGACCCACCAGTCGGCAGCCAAATCCGAGCCACCCGGCTGGGCAGGACGCCACTGCCCTTGCGGGGCATGCGCATAGGCCGCGCCGACATCCTGGGCAGGCCGTTGATAGTCAGGGCCGACCGCGCATGCGCCCAGCGTCAGGCTGAGCGCCAACATCAGTCCCAGGCGGCCGGCGCGAACAGCGCAATCGCGACGGACCTGCCGGCAGGCCCCAGGCGGCGGGGCAGCCACCCTGCCAGTCGCAGAAACGTTCAAACAGAGGTCAAACATGCGGCACCATATTCCGAAGAGGATCGGCCAAACGGCGCGAACCCCGCAGGCGGTCCAGGCTCAGGTAGACCACCGGCGTCGTGTACAAGGTAAGGATCTGGCTGACCAACAGGCCGCCCAGTATCGTCAGACCCAAAGGCTGGCGCATTTCCACGCCCGCCCCGGTCGCCAGCAATAAGGGCAGCGCCCCCAGCATGGCCGACAGCGTCGTCATCAAAATGGGGCGCAGGCGCGCCAGGCACGCCCGATAGATCGCCTCGCGCGGGTCCAGGCCCTCGCGGCGCTGGGCCTGCAAGGCAAAATCCACCATCATGATGGCATTCTTTTTCACGATACCGATCAGCAAAAACACGCCGATCAGGGCGATCAGGGTGAATTCCATATTGACCAGCCGCAACGCCAGCAAGGCGCCGATCCCGGCGGACGGCAGCGTCGACAGGATGGTGATCGGATGCAGCAAGCTTTCATACAACATACCCAACACCAGATACATGGCCACCAGAGCCGCCGCCAGCATCCAGGGCTGCTGAGCCACGGCGTTGCGCATCAGGCCGGAACTCTGGTCCAGGCCGGCCTGCAGCTCCTGGGTCGGCAGACCCGTGCGCGCCACGGCCTGATCGATGGCGCTCAAGGCCTGATCCAACGATATCCCGGGCGCCAGTCCAAAGGAAATGGAATCGGCCGCCAGCAGGCCGTCATGATTGACGGCGCGAGGCGCCGTGCCTTCCACGATCCGGGTAAAAGCCGTCAAGGGGACCCGCTCCCCCTGGGCATTGAGCACCTGCAAGGCCTGCAGGGAATGCGTGTCCTGGGCATACTGAGGCTGCACCCCCATCACCACATGATATTGGTTCAAGGCGCCATACAGCACGGCGACCTGGCGCTGGCTGAACGCGTTGTTCAGCACGCCGGCCAGATCCGACATCTTCACCCCCAGACGTTGCGCCGCATCCCGGTCCACCTGCAATTCCAGGCGTCGTCCTTTGTCCTCGACATCGTCATCGACATCGACCAGTTCCGGCAAGCCGGCCAGCACAGTGCGCACCTGCAGCAACCATTGATTCAACAAGGCCAGATCGCTGCCCATCAGCTGATAGGAATAGGAGCCCGAACGGGAAGAATGCCCCACAAAAATATCCTGCTGGGGCACCAGAAACATCCGCGCCCCCGGCGTATGTTCAAACCGCGGTCGCAAACGATTGACCAGTTGGGCGGCGCTGACATCGCGCTGATCCAGAGGCTTGAGCTGGATCTGAATGAAACTGGAATTACTGCCGCCACGCCCGCCGGCGGTGGCCGTGACCGTATCCACCGCCGGGTCCGACAGCAGCACCTTGCGAAACGCATCCAGGCGCTGCTGGGTTTCCTCGAATGACGTCCCGGTATCCACACGGAAGAACCCCATCAACTGCCCCGTATCCTGTTGGGGGAAAAACCCTTTGGGCACGCTGATATACAGATAGACATTCAAGCCGATCGTCGCCAGCAACAGCAGCAGGACCAGGCGGGAATGATCCAGCGCCCAGCGCAGAGACGTCGAATACGCCTGCAGGCAGGATGCGCCCACCCGCTGCGACCACCGCGCCAGCAGGTTGCGGCGCACCGGCTGGTCCACCGGCGTCACGCGCAGCAGACGCGCAGCCATCACCGGCGTCAGGGTGATGGAAATCAGCAGCGACACGCCGATGGCCGCCGACAGGGTCACGGCGAATTCCTCGAACAACCGCCCTACCAGGCCGCCCACCAGCCACAAGGGGATGAAAACGGCGATCAGCGACACACTCATGGCCAGGACGGTGAAACCGACCTCGGCGCCCCCGCGCAAGGCGGCGCGGGCCGGCCGCATGCCGCGTTCGATATGGCGCATGATGTTTTCCAGCACCACGATGGCATCGTCCACCACGAAACCGGTCGCCACGATCAGCGCCATCAGGGAAATGCTGTTCAAACTGAAGCCGAACCACCACATCAGACTGAAGGTGCTGATCAGCGAAGCCGGCACGGCGATCGCCGGGATCAGGGCGGCGCGCCAATTGCCCAAAAAGGCAAACACCACTGCCACCACCAGGATGACCGACAGCACCAGCGTCAATTCGGCCTCGGACAGCGAGGCCCGGATACTGGGGGTGCGGTCCTGAGCGATGGTCAAGCGTACCTGTTCCGGCAACAACGCTTGAAAAGCCGGCAGCAGTTCCCGCACCGCATCGACCGTATCGATGATGTTGGCGTCGCTCTGACGACGGATGATCAACAGCACCGCAGGCCGGTCATTGAAATAGCCGACCTGATTGGTATCTTCGACCGAGTCCTGCACCTGCGCCACATCGGCCAGACGCACCGGACGGCCATCTTTCCAGGCGACGATCAGCGGCGCGTAATCAGCGGCCTTGCGCAGCTGGGCATTGGCGCGGATCTGCCACTGCTGCTCGCCTAAGCGCACCAGCCCGCCGGGCCGCAGGGAATTGACGTCCTGCAGCACC
This sequence comes from Castellaniella sp., assembly GCF_034675905.1. Taxonomy (GTDB): domain Bacteria; phylum Pseudomonadota; class Gammaproteobacteria; order Burkholderiales; family Burkholderiaceae_B; genus Castellaniella. The sequence continues at coordinate 142,309 of NZ_JAUCCV010000010.1, forward strand.
TGGCGCACCCGATCCAGCGGCACTCCCATGGATTCCAGGGCGCGCGGGTCCAGCAGCACGCGCACGGCAGGCAGAGAACTGCCGCCCACCGTCACCTGTCCCACGCCGCCGACCTGGGACAGTTTCTGCGCCAGCACGGTGGATGCCAGATCGTAGAGTTCCCCCTGCGTCGCCGTATCCGAGGTCAGCGCCAGCGTCATGATGGGCGAGGACGAAGAATTCACCTTGCGGTAGACGGGATTGCCGCGCATCCCCGAAGGCAGCAGGGGCCGTGCCGCGTTGATCGCAGCCTGCACATCGCGGGCCGCGCTGTTGATGTCTCGATCCAGCTCGAACATCAGGGAAATCGTGGTCTGCCCTTCGCTGTTGCGCGAACTCATGCTGTCCACCCCGGCGATCGCGCCCAGGGATTGCTCCAGCGGCATGGCCACGCTGGAAGCCATGGTCTCGGGACTGGCGCCCGGCAGGGACGCGGACACCGAAATCATGGGGAAGTCCACCTGCGGCAAAGGCGCCACCGGCAGGAACCGCAAGGCCAAGGCGCCCGCCAACACCATGGCCAGGCACAGCAGAGACGTGCCCACCGGCCGGCGCAGGAACAGGGCAAAGAACCTCATGACCGCCGTGCAGCCGCCCGCCGATGGGCCAGGCGCTCAAACATCAGGTAGATGACAGGCGTGGTGAACAGGGTCAACAGCTGGCTGCACAACAGGCCGCCTACCATCGCCAGGCCCAGAGGCTGACGCAGTTCCGCCCCTGACCCGCTGGCGAACATCAGGGGGATGGCGCTGAAAAAGGCCGCCAGCGTCGTCATCAGAATGGGGCGAAACCGCAATAGCGCGGCCTCGTGGATGGCCGCCTGCGGCCCCAACCCGCGCTCACGCTGGGCATCCAGGGCGAAATCGATCATCAGAATGGCATTTTTCTTGACGATGCCGATCAGCAAAATGATGCCGATCACGCCGATCATGTCCAGCTCGATGCCGCCGATCCACAGCGCCAGCAAGGCGCCGATGGCCGCAGACGGCAGCGTGGACAGGATCGTCACCGGGTGGATCAGGCTTTCATACAGCACGCCCAGCACGATATACATGGTGACGACCGCCGCCAGCAGCAGCCACAGCGTGCTGGACAAGGACGCCTGAAACGCCTGCGCAGCGCCCTGGAACTGCACATCGACGGAATCCGGCACGCCCAGCGATGCCCGCGCAGACTCGATCGCCTGGACGGCATCCGACAGCGCAGTGTGCGGCGCCAGGTTGAAGGAGACCGTGGCGGCTGGGAATTGCCCCAGCCGCTGCACCGCCAGACGCGTTGCGCCCGGCACGAACCGGGCGACCGTTGCCAGCGGCGTCACGCCGCCGCCCGCCGTGGGTACGTGAATCTGCGCCAGCGCCTGCGGGCCGCCGGCGATAAAGGCATCATCGGCTTCCAGCACCACGCGGTACTGGGCGGACTGGGTGTAGATCGTGGAAATCAGGCGCTGGCCAAAGGCGTCGTACAGGGCATCATCGATGGATGCCTGCGTCACCCCCAGCCGGGCGGCGGCATCCCGATCCACCTGCACCGCCAGCGCCAGACCCCGATCCTGCAGATCGCCCGTCACGTCGCGCAGCTGCGGCAGATCCTGCATGGCCTGAATCAACTGCGGCGCCCACTGCGCCAGGGCGGCATCGTCGGGGCTGGACAGGGTCATCTGGAACTGCGCCCGGCTGACCTGGTCTTCGACCGAGAGTTCCTGCACCGGCTGCAGCCAGACCTGCAAGCCGGCGCTGTGATGCAGCGACTGATTCAATCGATCAATGACCGCATCCGCGCGATCACCGCGATCCGTCAGGGGCTTCAAGGTGATCTGCAAGCGCCCGGTATTCAGGGTCGTATTGTCGCCATCGATGCCGATGAAGGATGTCACCGACGCGACAGCCGGGTCCTGCAGCACCCGTGCGACGGCATCCTGCTGCAGGCGCGACATGACGGCAAACGATGCCGTCTGCGGCCCCTGCGTAATGGCCTGGATCGCGCCGGTATCCTGCTGCGGGAAAAAGCCCTTGGGGATACCGGCGTACAGACCGGCCGTGACGGCCAGCGTCCCCACGGCAAACCACAGCGTCGCCCGCTGATGGATCAGCACCCACTGCAGGCCCCGGTCATACCAGGCGATCAGATCGTCCAGCATGCGGCCGGACCATTGCAAAAAGCGGCCATGCTGCTCTTCGGATTCCGGGCGCAGCATGCGGGCGCACATCATGGGCGTCAGCGTCAGCGAAATCAGCAGAGACAGCAAAATCGCCACGGCCAGCGTCACCGCGAATTCCCGGAACAGGCGCCCGACCACATCGGCCATGAACAGCAGAGGAATCAGCACCGCGATCAATGAAACCGTCAAGGACACCAGGGTGAAGCCGATTTGCCGCGCCCCGCGCAGCGCAGCCGTCAGGGCGTCTTCGCCTTCCTCGATGTGACGGGCGATATTCTCGATCATGACGATGGCGTCATCCACCACAAACCCCGTGGCGATGGTAAGCGCCATCAGCGTCAGATTGTTGATGCTGAACCCCATCAGCATCATCAGACCGAAGGTGCCGACCAGCGATAGCGGTACGACCACGCCGGGAATCAGGGTGGCGCGCCACGTGCGCAGGAATACGAATGTCACGGCCACCACCAAGGCGATGGCCAGCAGCATTTCGATCTGCACGTGCTCGACCGAATCCCGGATCGTATGCGTACGGTCGGATGCCACCTGCAGGTCGACACCGGTCGGCAGGGTCTGGCGCAGGCCTGGCAGCAGGGACTGGATTTCGTCGACAACCTGGATGACATTGGCGCCAGGCTGGCGCTGGATATTCAGCAAGATCGCCGGCGTGCGGTCGAACCAGGCGGCCTGATACAGGTTTTCCGCCGCCCGGCGCACCTGCGCCACATCGCCCAGGCGCAGGGGCGCACCCTTTTCATAGGCAAGGATCAGGCGTTCGTATTCAGCCGGGTCCTTCAGCTGATCATTCACGCTGATGGTCAGCGAACGCTGCGGCCCGTCCAGATTGCCCTTGGGCTGATTGACATTGGCCTGGGTCACCGCCTTGCGCACATCGGCCAGCGTCAGATTGTGCGCCGCCAGCGCCTGGGGGTCGACCTGAATGCGCACGGCAGGCCGCTGACCGCCTGCCACGCTGACCAGCCCCACGCCGCCGATCTGGGACAGTTTCTGCACCACCCGCACTTCGATCAGATCGCGCACCTGATCCAGCGGCAAGGTGGGCGAGGTCACCGCCAGCGTCATCACCGGCGCATCCGCCGGATTGACCTTGCGATAAATGGGCGGGGAAGGCATGTCGGACGGCAACAGATTCGAGGCCGCATTGATCGCTGCCTGGACTTCCTGCTCGGCCACGTCCAGCGACAGGCCCAGGTCAAACCGCAACGTAATGCGCGAGGACCCGCCGGAACTGGTGGACAGCATCTGCGACAGGCCGGGCATCTGTCCGAACTGGCGTTCCAGCGGCGAGGTCACGAGCGCCGTCATGACATCCGGCCCGGCCCCTGGATAGAGCGTCGTGACCTGGATGGTGGGGAAATCCACCTGCGGCAGAGCCGAGACCGGCAATTCCCGGTAGCCCATCAACCCGGCCAGCGCCAGGGCGACCATCGCCAGCATCGTGGCGACAGGCCGCAGAATGAATGGGCGCGACAGGTTCACGAAGCCGGTTCCTGAGCGGCGGCGTCAGCGGGCTGTGCCACGACTTCGATCAGGCTGCCCTCGCGCAGCCGGTCTGTGCCTTCCACCACGACGCTGTCGCCCAGCTGCAAGCCGGATTCGATGACCACCTGATTACCGTCATCCACTCCGGTCACCACCGACACGACATGGGCTTTGCGTTCGGCATCCACGCGATAGACGTATTCACCCGCCGAGCCGCGCTGCACGGCTCGCAGCGGCAGCACCAGCCCCGATTCCAGTCCCAGGCGCAGACGCACCTGGGCAAACTGGTTGGGGAACAGGGATTCATCGGCATTGTCAAAACGCGCCTTGAGCTGCACCGTACCGGTCGCCACATCGATCTGGTTGTCCACGGCGATCAGCTTGCCTGTCGCCAGCACGGGTCCGCCTGCCTGTCCCAGCAACTGCGTCTGCAGCCCGGCATCCGCGCGGCGAGCCGCCAGCAGCGCCGGCAGGCGCGTCTGCGGAATCGCAAATACTACGTCGATCGGCCGGTTCTGGGTCAACACCACCAGCCCTTCCGTATCCGAGGCATGCACCATATTGCCGACGTCCACCTTGCGCAGACCCAGGCGCCCCGCCATGGGCGCCGTGATCCGGGTGTAGCTCAGCTGCAATTGGGCGTTATCCACCGCCGCTTGATCGATCCTCGCCTGTCCCTGAAGTTCCCGTACCTGGGCGCGAGCGGTGTCCAACTGCTGGCGGGCGACCGAGTCCTGCTTGAACAACTGCTCGTAGCGCGCCAGATCCCGCCGCGCATTATCCAGTTGGGCGGCATGCTGCACCTGCTGGCCCTGCGCCTGCTGCAGCTGGATCTGAAAAGGACGCGGGTCGATGACGGCCAGCAAATCTCCCGAGGCAACCGACTGGCCATCCGTGAAATGCAGGGATTCCAGCGGCCCGTCCACCCTTGAACGGATCGTGACGGTGGCAGGCGCGCTGACCGTACCCAAGGCCCGCAACGTGCGATCAATCCTGCCGGTTTCCACCGCGATGACGGAAACCGGCGTGGCTTGGCCCGGTCCGCCGCGAAACCCCCGCCCCGCCGGCTGGTCCGCACCCTGCGGCCAGAATAACCAGAGCACCAAGGCGATGCCTGCGCACAGCGCTGCCCAGACCCATAACCGGCGGCGCCCGCCCACGGGCTGCGTCTTGGAATTGATCATGATGAAAAAAACCTGGATTTAAAGATTGCAGCGGGCGAGACGGAAGGCGATGTCGTGACTGACCGGCTGCGGCTTGAGGACGTTGTCCTGAGCGGAAAACCGGACCCAGATGACGTATTTGTTGGCGCTGATTTCGGGAAACACCGACAGTTGCGGATCCACCCAGACCCGCAGCATCTGGAAGGTCTTGCCGCCCAGCATTTCCTGATAGGCGCCCTGACTGGCCATCTGATCCCGGGCATCGCCCGCATCCCGCAACAGCTGCAGAATCAAGGCCATGGCCCGATGCAAAGGCATCAGGGGTTCGATCCAGTCCTGCAGATCACGCACACGCACATCGGGGGCCTTGATCTGCCAGGCGTAGTAGGACGGCAGATCGATGGATGAAGACCCGCCCGGCATGGTGATCCGCCCGCGCAGACTGGCCAGCCATTCGTTTTCACGCAGGCACTGGCCGATGCGGCCTTGGCCCGCCAGCGCGGCTGACACCACCTGGATTTCATCCAGCAGATTATCCAGCGTCGTGCGATCGACCCCGGGATGCTCCCGCAAGGCGGACAAGGCCGAACGATGGCGATCGAGATCCTGCAGCACTGCGGTGCGGACATCCGCCCGTTCGCACACATCAAGCAGATCGAAGAGCGCAGCCATGGCGATCTGATGGTGATGCGCGTCTTCGCCGTGAGTGAAGAAAAACAGGCGGTCGAAGAGATACTCTACCCGGAGCAGAGTGCGTACACGTTCATTGCAGGGGTACTCGTACAGAATCACACGCAACAGACCCTAATCATGAATGGCCGGCCCACGCGGTGACCGGGAAGCCAGATCGCACCAAGACTGATGACAGCATCGGGACCGCTCGCGCAGCGTATCCAGATCAGTGGCGCCATCGTTCATGATGATATCGTCGGCAGCAGCCAGGCGATCCTCCCGGGAAGCCTGAGCGGACATAATACGCTCAATGGCCTCTGGCGTCAGCCCGCTGCGGCTCTGCACCCGGCGAATCTGCGTGGCCGGATCGCAATCCACGACACAGATGCGATCCACCCGATCCCGCCAACGTCCGGATTCCACCAGCAGCGGCACCACATACACCCGGTACGCCCCGTGAACTTGCGCCGCCTGGGCCCGCACGGCCTGGTCGATCAGCGGATGCAGGATGGCTTCCAGTTGCCGCCTGGCTGCCGCATCGCTGAAGACCCGCTCACGCATCCAGCTGCGATCCAGGCAGCCATCCGCAGTGATCGCCGCCGGGCCGAAGGCCTGGCGCAAAGGCCCGATCGCCTGCCCATCGGCAGCTGTGAGCGCATGAGCAATCTGATCGGTATCGATCACGGCCGCCCCCCACTGGGCCAGCCAGTCGGCCACCTGGGATTTACCGGATCCGATGCCGCCGGTCAGGCCGATGGAAAACATGCGCCAATCCTGCCAGAACTGAAAACATGACTTTACCTCAGCCGTCCCAGACCGCCCACAAGGGCCGGGTGAAATGCATCACCACCCGATCCAGCCCGTCCAGCAAGCGCGTTGCGCCAGCCGGCCACACCAGCCATGGCCCAGCCGCCAGGGCCAGATAGGGACCAAAGGGATAAGCTTGCCGTCGTGACCGGCGACAGGCCCAGGCCAGCAGGCCCAGCAAGCTGGCCATCCACAAGATCGTCAGCGCTGCGGCAGCACCAAACCAGCCGGCCAGCATGGCCAGACATTTGACATCCCCGCCGCCAAAGCCATCCCGTCCGCGCCAGCGGCGGTACAGCCCAGCGCCCGCCGCCAAGCCGGCCCAGAGCGACAGAGACGCCCCTGCCGCTGTCCAGAGATCCAGCGGCCCGAAGCACCAGCCCGCCCCCATCAAAGGCAGCGTCAAGGCATCCGGCAGCAGGCCGCTGCGCTGGTCCAGGCAGGCCAGCGCCATCAGGCCCAGCCCCAGCAACAACACCCCCAGGCCACCCCCGCCCTGCAGGCGCCATACGCAAGCCCCCAGCGCTGCGGCAGCCAGGCCGCCGGCGCCATCCCGCAGCCACCGAACAGGCTGTCGGCGAGCACGGCGAGCCGCCTGCCACAGCGTTTTGGCCGTGACAGGCGCGCCCGCGCGCAAGCTGCCGTCATATGCCTGCGCCCAACGCGCCAAACCCATGCCCCACCATGCACACAAGCCGATCATGGCCGCCGCCGACCACAGCCATAGCGACCCGGCAGCGCTTGCCCCGGCCATCATGGCTGCGCCACACTGCCCAAGCGGGCTGCAAATGCGTAGAATGGCGTTTTCGCCCATCTGACCGATACCGTCATGCCGCGCCCCATGTTTCTTTCCCCGATCCGCCTGCTCAGCCTCAGCCTGCTGGTGTTGCTGGGCGCCTGCGCCCAGCAACGCGCTCCTGGCTATTACGACACCCCGCGCGACAGCACGGTATCCGACGCGTTGCATCGCGCCCAGGGGGATTCCGCCACTCAGGCGCCTTCCCAGCTACAGCTGGGCTTCGGCAGCCAGGAACAAAAACCCAAGCCCACAGGCAGCCAAGCCGTCCCCCCGGCAGGATCCGATGCCGCCGCCGCACCGGCAGCAGGTACTGCTCGGCAGAACCTGCCCCAGACGCTGGCCGACACCCGCACCTACCTGGGCACCATCGCCTGCATGGACGGCGGGCAATGCCCGTCCAGCCGCATGACCCTGACGCTGGCGCCTGACGGCCAATGGCGCGCCCGCAATACGCCGGTGGACGGCAGCAGCCCTGCCCGCACCACGCTGGGCTGCTGGTTCCTGACGGGCGTCGATCCGGTGCGCATCGTCCTGCAAAGCGGCGATCAGGCCCGCGCCAGCCTGGAATTCAGCGCATCCAATGTGCTGCGGGTCGTGCGTGTGAATGGCCAGCCCCCCTTGCTGGAATCCCGCCTGACGCGTCAGGCGGATCTGGACCCGATCGCTGAACTATCGTCCCAGCCGGCCCAGCACTGCGACGCATCCTGACCGCTGCACCGGCGCCCGCTGCCGTATCTGATGATGCGGCAGCCAGCCCGACCCATGGTCATCCGACAAGGGCAATTTCCATCGCACATAATGCTGCGTCAGTTCGACGGCATTGCGCACGCCGACCTTCATGAAAATCCGGGCCCGATGCGCCTCGATGGTGCGCTGAGACACCCCGAGTTCCGCGGCAATATATTTATTGGAACGCCCCCGCGTGATGTAAGCCGCCACCTCGCGTTCCCGCAAGGTCAGGCGCTGGACAGCCTGAGCACTGGGTGAAGCATCCCCCAGATGCATGCCCATGATCGACATGACAATCCCCCTTGTTACTTGCTTTTTGGTGCAGGGATTCTGTCACAGCCCCCGATCACGGGCAGCTGTCAGGCCTGACAGACAGCAAAACAGCCATCTGCACGACTCAAACAGGGCGCTACTGTCCGGCCTGGAATTCCAGATTGTCGATCAGGCGCGTACTGCCCAGGCGGGCCGCCGTCAGCACGACCAGCGGTTCACCCTGGCGGATTTCAGCCGTCGTCGGCGCCAGCAGATCGCGCTGCCGGCGCACAGAGACATAGTCCGGGTCCCAGCCCCGATCACGCAGCGTTTGCATGGCCTGGGACTCGACAGCGGCGTGATCGTCACGGCCGCCTGAAATCATCTCGCGCACCTGCTGCAGCAGGCTATACAGCTGCGGGGCTTCGGCGCGTTCGTCCGCCGACAGGAAGCGGTTGCGCGACGACAAGGCCAGACCATCGGGATCACGCACGGTTTCATGGGCGAGAATTTCCACCGGCAGCTGAAACTGCCGGCACATGGCCCGCACCACCATCAGTTGCTGATAATCCTTTTTGCCGAAGACCGCCACGCGCGGCTGCACACAGGAAAAGAGCTTCAGCACCACGGTGCTGACGCCCATGAAGAAATCCGGGCGGAATTCGCCTTCCAGGATCTTGCCCAGAGAGTCTCCGGGCTGGATGCGAAAGTTCTGCGGTTCCGGGTACAGCTCGCGCTCGTCCGGCGCGAACAGCACATAGACGTCACGCTCGCGTTCCAGCTTCTCGATGTCTTCGGCCAGCGTGCGCGGATAACGGTCGAAATCCTCGTTGGGGCCGAACTGCAGGCGATTGACGAAAATGCTGGCCACCACCGGGTCGCCATGCTGGCGGGCCAGGCGCATCAGCGACAGGTGGGCATCGTGCAGATTGCCCATCGTGGGCACAAAGGCGACGCGCAACTGGCCTCGCAACTGGTCACGCAGATCTTCGATATTGTGGACGACTTTCAAAACGGACTCCGACGCGGGCCATCAGGCCGAACGGGTATAAGACAATCTGACGTACAGGGGCGCATAGGGCGCCGCCTGGGTGATTTCAAGCAGGGATTCGCGTGTCAGTTCCAGCAGGGCCAGGAAATGCACGACGATGATGGCTGCCGGCTCGCCCATGCGGATGCGTTCCATGAACAGCTCGGTGAATTCCATGAAACGCACGTCCGACAGGCGGCGCAGGATATGGCTCATGTGATCGCGCACGGACAGCTGTTCGCGCGTAATGCGGTGGCTGGCATTCAGACGCGCGCGCTGCAAAATCGCATTCCAGGCATCCCGCAGGTCAATCGGACTGATCTCGGGCAACAGGGCCTCGACAGCCAGATCGGCCTGCGCATGGGGCAACTGGAAATCGCGGCCGACGCGCGGCAGCGCGTCCAGGCGTTGCGCCGCCAGTTTCATGCGTTCATATTCCAGCAGACGGCGCACCAGCTCGGCACGCGGGTCTTCGACTTCTTCCCCGGTATCCGACTGGCGCACGGGCAACAGCATGCGTGATTTGATTTCAATCAGCAGGGCCGCCATCAGCAGGTATTCGCCGGCCAATTCCAGATTGGTGCGCCGGACCTGCTCGACATAGCTGAGATATTGAGCGGTGACTTCCGCCATCGGAATGTCGAGCACATTGAAATTCTGCTTGCGGATCAGATACAGCAGCAGATCCAGCGGGCCTTCGAAGGCTTCCAGGAAGACTTCCAGGGCATCGGGAGGAATATACAGATCCTGGGGGATCGCAAACAGCGGTTCGCCGTACAGCCGCGCCAACGCCACGTGGTCGACCACGTCGGGCGTGCTGTCCACAGCCGGCGCCATCAAGGCATCCAGCCCGGTGGCGGGCTCGGGCGGCATGACGGCCGATCAGGCCTTTTGGTAATAGACGTAGGGGTCCTGCGAGACCCGGGCGGTGCGGAAGCCGTCTTGCTGTTCCGCATCCAGGTCCTTGTCCCAGAGCCGGAAGCGGCCTGCCCGCTGACGCGAGTCCGTGTCAGGGTGATCCGTCTTGTACTGGGTGATGAATTGTGTCAGTTCGGAAGTGAAGTTGTTTGCCATAATAGTGCCATTGCCAATCGTCATGACTGATGCGCCCCAAGTGTACTGCACTCGAGCGCCCCCGAGTGCCTATGCCCGACCCCAGCAGCCCCCCATTGCCCGCCGCCCCGCCTCGCACCCGGGAACAACGGATGATTCCCTTCATCGTGGGCTGCGCCCTGTTCATGCAGATGCTGGATTCCACCGTCGTGGCCACGGCCCTGCCTGCCATGGCGCGGGATTTCAGCACCACCGCCGTCCACATGAACATCACCATCACCGGCTACCTGCTGGCCACGGCGGTGTTCGTCCCCATCAGCGGCTGGGCGGCCGACCGCTTCGGGGCGCAGCGCGTCTTTCTGGCGGCCATCCTGCTGTTCAGCCTCAGTTCGGCGGCCTGCGCGGCGTCACAGTCCCTGACGCAGCTGGTGCTGTCGCGCGTCGCACAGGGTGCGGCTGGCGCCATGATGGTGCCGGTCGGGCGCATCATCCTGCTGCGGCGCATCCCCAAATCCGAACTGGTCCAGGCCATGGCGTTTCTGACCCTGCCCGCCTTGCTGGGGCCGGTCATCGGGCCGCCCGTCGGCGGTTTCCTGGTGACGTATGCCTCCTGGCACTGGATTTTCCTGATCAACATCCCGGTCGGCATGCTGGGCATTGCGCTGGTGCGGCGCTACATCGCCCGCGACACCCCCGATAGCCGGCCCAGGCTGGATACCATCGGATTCCTGCTCAGCGGCATCGCCATGGCGGCGCTGATGACCTGCCTGGAAGCCATCGGCCACGGCGGCTTCAGCACCCGCGCCATCATCGGCCTGATCGGCCTGGGACTGGTATGCGGCGTGCTGTACGTCCGTCACGCACGCCACGTCACCTATCCCATCATCGACCTCAGTCTGCTGCGCACCCAGACCTTTGCAGTTTCAGTGCTGGGCGGCAATCTATGCCGCTTCGGCAGCGGCGCATCGCCTTTCCTGCTGGCGATTCTGTTGCAGGTGGGCTTTGGCCTGTCGGCCTTTTCCGCCGGACTGATCACCTTTACCTCGGCGGCAGGGGCCTTGCTGATGAAACTGGTCGCTACCCCGATCGTGCAGCGCTTCGGCTTTCGCCGCGTGCTGATGTGGAATGCCTTGATCGCTGCCAGCTTTACAGCGGCCTGCGCCTTGTTCCAGGCCACCACGCCAGTCTGGCTGATGGTGATGGTGCTGCTGATCGGGGGGTTCTTCCGCTCGCTGCAGTTCACCGCCGTCAACGCGCTGACCTACGCCGACATGGATTCCGCGCAAATGAGCCGGGCCAGCAGTTTTGCCGCCATGGCCCAGCAACTGGGCATCAGCCTGGGCGTGGCCTGCGCCGCCACGACCTTGAACCTGAGCATCAGCCTGCGCGGCGGCATCGAGGCCGACCGTATCGACGTGATGTGGGGGTTTGCCATCACCGCGCTCTGTGTCGCCGCGTCCGCCTTGTCCTTCCGCCGTCTGTCGACCCATTCCGGCAATCAACTGCGCCATCGCCAAAACGCCTGAGGCCACGCCGCAAACAAGCCAGACACAGCCCCTTCAGTCGCCCTCCAGCAGGATGACCAGCTTGCAGTCAGGACGGATCGCCAGGCGAAAGGTGAACTGCCGGAACCGCAGCCGCCCGCGCGCCGGATGCTGGAATTCCCGCACACCGCCCTCCCGGTCGACCACCGTCTGACGCGTCCAGCAGCGGGCAAACAGGGGGCTGCCCGCCTGCAATTCAGTCACCAGCGTCTGGATGGCCGGTTCGCCGGCCAGGGCAGCCACATCCGCGCGAAATTCCGCCACCACGCGGCTGGCACGCTCTTCCCAGTCCACCACCAGGGTGCGCGCCGCCGGTTCCATGAAGATGTAGTGCAGCAGATTCGCCTGCTCCTGCCCCGGCCAGCCATCGAACAGGCGCTGCAGGGCCGGATTCCAGGCCAGCACATTCCAGGCCTGATCCAGGATATAGGCCGGCCCCTGGATGCTGTCGACGCAATCGCTCAAACCGTCCGGCAGCGCCGCGGCATCCAGCCGTCCCGCCTGAGGATCGGCGCACTCGGCCAGATTGAACAGATAATGCCGCTCGGCGCGCGCCAGGCGCAAGGCTTCGGCCAACCGGCGCCAGACATCCACCGACACGGACACCTCGCGGCCCTGTTCGATCCAGGTGTACCAGGTCGTGCTGATCCCGCATAGCTGAGCGACTTCCTCGCGGCGCAGGCCGGGGGTACGCCGCCGCAGGCCCGGCGGCAAGCCATGATCGCCGGGACTGACCCGGGCGCGGGCGCTGCGCAGGAACGCCCCCAGGGACTGGCGGCGGGCGGCATCGTCACGCGGCATGCTTGCCCCCTGCACGTCGGGCCGCTGCAAGCAAAGTCACGCCCTGCTCCGCCACGGGAGTCCAGCCCTCGTCAGCGCAAAACGCTGGCCAATGTGCGGCGCACATCTTCTTCATCACGGCCCGTGCGGTTCATGTAATCGCTCACCTGATCGGCGCCGATGCTGCCGACGTTGAAATACTTGGACTGCGGATGGCTGATATAAAAACCGCACACGCTGGAGGCCGGCATCATGGCGAAACCTTCGGTCAGCTGCATGTCGATCTCGCCGCATTCCAGCAGGTCGAACATCAGGCGCTTGACGACGTGTTCGGGACAGGCGGGGTAGCCTGGCGCCGGGCGGATGCCCTGGTATTTTTCGCCGATGATGTCCTCGTTGGGCAGGTCCTCGTTGGGCACATAGCCCCACAGATCGCGGCGCACCCGGGCATGCAGGGTTTCGGCAAAGCCTTCGGCCAGGCGGTCCGCCAGGGCCTTCAGCATGATGACGGAATAATCGTCGCCGGCTTCCTGGAATTGTTTTTCGTATTTTTCGATGCCGATGCCCCCGGTCACGGCAAACATGCCGATGTAATCGGTGACGCCGGAATCCTTGGGCGCAATGAAATCGGCCAGGCACTTGTTGTCCACGCCGGCGCGTTTTTCCGTCTGCTGGCGCACGCCGCGCCAGGTCAGCAGGACTTCGCTGCGGGTTTCATCACGATAGATTTCGATGTCGTCGTCATTGATGCTGTTGGCGGGATAAAAGGCCACGATGCCGTTGGCCGTCAGCCAGCGACCTTCGACGATGCGCTTCATCATGGCCTGGCCTTCTTCGTACAACTGGCTGGCCTGCTCGCCCACCACTTTGTCCGTCAAAATGGCCGGGAACTGCGCCATCAGCCCCCAGGACTGAAAAAACGGCGTCCAGTCCAGGAATTTCAGAATTTCATGCAGATCGTAGTGCTTGAAGACCCGCCGACCGATGAATTTAGGACGCGGCGGCGTGTAATTGGCCCAATCGATGGCAGGCTTGGCTGCGCGCGCCTGCTCGATGGTCAGCATGGGCGTGGCTTTGCGGTTGGCGTGGCGCTCGCGCACCAGTTCATATTCGTCGGCCACGTCCTTCAGGTAGGTCTTGACCTGATCGGACATCAGGCTGGTGGCCACCCCCACGGAACGGCTGGCATCGGGCACATAGATGACCGGACCTTCGTAGTTGGGAGCGATCTTTACCGCCGTATGCACCCGGCTGGTCGTCGCGCCGCCCACCAGCAACGGGACGTTGCGTTCGCGGAAGTACGGGTCGCGCTGCATTTCCGATGCAACATAGGCCATTTCTTCCAGGCTGGGAGTGATCAGGCCCGACAGACCGACCATGTCGGCGCCGACTTCCTTGGCCATGTCCAGGATCTTGGCGCACGGCACCATGACCCCCATATTGATGACTTCGAAGTTATTGCACTGCAGCACCACGGTGACGATGTTCTTGCCGATGTCGTGCACATCGCCCTTGACCGTGGCGATGACCAGCTTGCCCTTGGACCGTACGTCGCCGCCGGCCTCTTCCAGCAGGCGTTTTTCTTCCTCGATGAAAGGCAGCAGATGCGCCACGGCCTGCTTCATCACACGGGCGGATTTGACCACCTGCGGCAGGAACATCTTGCCCGCGCCGAACAGATCGCCGACCACGTTCATGCCGTCCATCAGCGGCCCTTCGATGACCTCGATGGTGCGTCCGCCCGCCGCGTCGATTTCCAGGCGGACTTCCTCGGTATCCTCGACGATGAAGGTCGTGATGCCGTGCACCAGCGAATGGGTCAGGCGCTCGCGTACCGTGCCCTGGCGCCAGACCAGATCTTCTTCCTTCTTGGCGCCCGACCCCCGAATGGTTTCCGCCAGCTCTACCAGACGCTCGGTCGACGTGCGTTCGTCGGCCGGATCGGTCTTGCCGACCGGGTCCTGGCGATCCAGCACCACGTCTTCGACCAGGTCGCGCACCTGCTTGTCCAGCTCGGAATACACCCCCAACTGGCCCGCATTGACGATCCCCATGGTCAGGCCGCACTGCACCGCGTAATACAGGAAGACAGCGTGAATGGCCTCGCGCATGGCCTCGTTGCCGCGGAAGGAAAAGCTGACGTTGGAAATGCCGCCCGACACGCGGGCATGCGGCAGGTTTTCCGTGATCCAGCGGGTGCCGTCGATGAAATCCATCGCGTAGTGATTGTGTTCGTCCAGCCCCGTGGCGATAGCGAACACATTGGGATCAAAGATGATGTCTTCGGGGGGGAAGCCCACCTGATTGACCAGGATGTCATACGCCTTGGCGCAGATATCGATGCGCCGCTGCAGGCTGTCGGCCTGGCCCTCGGTATCGAAAGCCATGACGACGATGGCGGCGCCATATTTGCGGCACAGCTTGGCATGCTCGATAAATGGTTCGACGCCTTCTTTCATGGAAATCGAATTCACCACGCACTTGCCCTGCACGCAGCGCAGACCGGCTTCGATCACCGGCCATTTGGAACTGTCGATCATCACCGGCACGCGCGAAATATCCGGCTCGGACGCCAGCAGGTTCAAGAAGCGCGGCATGAGCGTCAAGGCATCGAGCATGCCCTCGTCCATATTGATGTCGATGATCTGCGCCCCGTTTTCCACCTGCTGGCGGGCCACCGACAGCGCCTCGTCGAATTTTTCCTCGCGAATCAGACGCAGGAACAGTTTGCTGCCCGTCACGTTGGTGCGTTCGCCCACGTTGATGAACAGTGTGTCGCGGTCGAAATTCAGGGGCTCCAGGCCCGACAGGCGCGTCTTGACCGGGATGACCGGCGGCTGACGCATCGGCAGATCGCGCACCTTGCGGGCGATCTCGCGGATATGGTCGGGCGTGGTGCCGCAACAGCCGCCGACCACGTTGACCAGCCCTGCCTGGGCGAATTCTTCCAGCAGGCCGGACGTGTCCGACGGCGTTTCGTCAAAGCCGGTTTCCGCCATGGGGTTGGGCAGACCGGCATTGGGGTATACGCAGACGTAGGTATCGCAGATCTTTGAC
Organism: Castellaniella sp.; assembly: GCF_034675905.1. Taxonomy (GTDB): domain Bacteria; phylum Pseudomonadota; class Gammaproteobacteria; order Burkholderiales; family Burkholderiaceae_B; genus Castellaniella. Next base: position 157,895 of record NZ_JAUCCV010000010.1, read on the forward strand.
AGTTCGGCGACATAGGGGCGCATCAGGGCCGCCCCCAGGGCGCAATTCAGGCCGATGGTCACGGGCCGCGCATGACGCACGGAATTCCAGAAGGCCTCGACCGTCTGGCCCGACAGGATGCGGCCGGACGCATCCGTCACGGTACCGGACACCATCACCGGCAGACGGACATTGCGTTCTTCAAAGACCGACTCAATGGCGAAAATGGCCGCCTTGGCATTCAAGGTATCGAAAATGGTTTCGACCAGCAGGATATCCACCCCGCCGTCGATCAGGCCGTTGATCTGTTCCGTATAGGCCACGCGCAATTCTTCGAACGTGACATTGCGCGCGCCCGGGTCATTGACGTCCGGCGACAAGGACGCGGTCTTGGGCTGCGGCCCCAGTGCTCCCGCGACGAAGCGCGGGTGATCCGGCGTGGACACGGCATCACAGGCCTCGCGGGCCAGCCGCGCAGCCGCCACGTTCAGGTCATAGGAGATGTCCCGCAGATCATAGTCGCCCTGCGCCACCCGGGTCGCCCCGAAGGTATTGGTTTCCACCACATCCGCGCCGGCCTCCAGGTAGGCCTGGTGGATCTCCCGGATCACGTCGGGTCGCGTCAGGGACAGCAGATCGTTATTACCCTTGACGTCGCGATCATGATCGGCAAAACGATCCCCCCGGAAATCGGCCTCTGTCAGCTTGTAGCGCTGGATCATGGTGCCCATGGCCCCATCCAGCACCACGATGCGCTTGCCCAGCAAGCGCACGAAATCGGCGCCACGGGTATAGGATTCGATGGGATAGGGCAGAACGGGATAGGACACGGCGGGATCCAGGGATGATGGGAATAACTGTTTATTGTATCGTCGCCCCTGCCGGATACCGCGGATTCCCGACGGCACGGCGGGACTTCCTTCAAATATCAAGGATCGGCTGGGGGATATTCAACTGAACCACCGTACCGACAGGCGGGGCGGAACATTGCACCGCCCGCGCGGCAGCCCGCTCCAGCAGGTCTTGCCGAACCAGCGCCGCCAGCGTCGGCGAACGCTGGCCGGTTTCAGCTGCCGACGCCCCATGCCAAGCCAGCAGCATCTGAATCGTGCCGCCATGACACACCAGCACCGCGTCCCGTCCGTCATGACGACAGGCCTCATACGCCCTCGTCACACGGCGCATCATGTCCAGGACCGATTCACCACCGCCTGGAGCATGATGGACAAGGTCCCCCGCCCAGGCATCGACGGCCGGCCGGCCGATCGCATCCCATGACTGCCCTTCCCAAGCGCCAAAATCGAGTTCCTGCCAGCGCGGGTCGATGTCCAGCGCCAATCCCAGGCGCGCCGCCAGCGCCTGCGCCAACACCCGGCAGCGTAGCGCCGGGCTGCTGAGCACACGCTGATACCCCGCCCAAGGCTGCCCGGTCTGACGGCCGGCATCCCAGTCGGCCAGCCAGGCGTCTCGCTCCGCGGGCCGGGCAGACACATCCAGCCGGCCATAACAGACGCCGGCAGCAATATCGGGCGCGGTATGGCGGATCAACAGCAATCGCATCCGCCCCCCTGCGGCATCATGAGGACTATTTCTTTTTTCCATACTGTCTATTTACCGCACGACGCCCCGCGGCTCCACGAAAAGCTGGCTTTTCCAGACTCTCTTCTATATACTAGGGTTAACCCCTAAGGGTTTTTACTAGTAGCTCAACGACAAACAAACACAAACCAGGAGAGCAGCATGTCGGCACCTTTCTCGAACTATCCCGTCAATCAAGCCTACGAGCGTCTGCTGGCACAAGAACTGGCCGCCCGCGCCAACCGTCCGCAAGAAGGCCTGATGGCCCGTATCCTGGACGTCCTGTTCGGCGCCAAGCAGCCGGCACACCAGGCCTGATCGACGCCCGGCAGCAAGCGACTCATACGCAGGCAGCTACGCTGCCGCGCCCGCCGCCTCTGTCGACGACAGGCGGGCTTTTCATGCCATGACCAGCAGCAGCCCCAGATAGCAACCCAGCTCGCTCAGCTGCTGCGCCGCCCCCAGACCGTCGCCGGTATAGCCGCCCAGCCGTCGCTGCAGGACCCAGGCGATCCAGGCAGATCCTGCCAGTGCAGCCGCCATCGCCCATATCACGCCTGCCAAGGGCAAAATGCCGGCGAGAATCAACAGCAGCGCCGGCAAGCCGCCGCAGGCTGCCGCCACAGCGAATTCCTGATCGCGCATGCGATGCCCCAGCGGCTTTGCCTTGCCTTCTTCCCGCGCATAGCGCATGCGCCAGATCAGCACCGCCGACCCCAACCGCGACACAGGATGCGCCAGCAGCAAAGCCCCTGCCACCCCTAGCGGCGGCAGGGCATTCAAGGTGCAGAATTTCAGGGCCAGCATCAGGCCGATGCCCGTTACCCCATACGTACCCAGACGCGAGTCTTTCATGATGTCCAAGGCGCGCTCCTTGGATACCGCCCCGCCCAGGCCGTCGCAGACATCCGCAAAACCGTCCTCGTGGAAGGCCCCGGTCAGCACCAGCCCCGCCGCCATGGACAGCAGCACCGCGACCGACTGCGGCCAGACCGACTGCGCCAGCCCATACACCAGCGCCGTCACACCCCCCGCCACCCAGCCCACCAGCGGGTAATAGCGGGTGCAGTGTTGCAGCCAGGCGGGCCTGAAGCCCACCCAGCCCGGAATCGGCAGGCGTGTGAAAAACTGCAGTGCCGTGAAAAACAGGCGGCATTCGTGACATAGACGATCCTGCCACCGGCCCAGCGGCTGATGTCCAACACGGCGCGAGCGCCTCATGCCCGATCCCCGGCATCGCTGACTCCGGCATCCTCAAAACTGGCCATATCGCATAAAAACCCGGCAGCTGCCTGCACCAGAGGCCAAGCCAGCACGCAGCCGGTCCCCTCGCCCAGACGCAAGCCCAGGTCCAGCAAAGGCCGGGCGCCCAGCGCCTGCAGCATGCGGGCATGGCCCCGTTCGTCGGACTGATGGCAGAACACGCAGTAATCCAGAATCGCCGGACTCAGACGGGCAGCCAGCAGCAGCGCAGATGTCGCAATGAAGCCATCGATCAGCAAGACCCGGCGCCGGGACGCGGCCCCCAGCATGGCGCCGGCCATCATGGCGATCTCCAGCCCGCCCACGGCCGCCAGAATGTCCAGCGGCGTCTGCGCGCCGGCATGCCGCTGCACGGCCTGCTCTATCACCTGGCTCTTGCGCTGCACGCCGTGAGCATCCACGCCGGTTCCGGCGCCCACACAATCGGCAATAGCGACGCCCGTCAGGCGATGCATCAGTGCGGCAGCCGGCGTGGTGTTGGCGATGCCCATCTCGCCAAAGCCGATGACATCGCTATCGGTCTGCGCCGCCAGATCCACCCCTGTCTGCAGCGCCTGGCCGCATTCCTGCGCGGTCATGGCCGGTTCCCGGCAGAGATTGCCGCTGCCCGCCCGGATCTTGCGGTCGATCAGCCCGTCCCGACCGCCAAAATCATGCTTCACGCCGGCATCCACAATGTGCAAGGCCACGCCTTGCTGGCGCGCCAGCACATTGATGGCCGCCCCGCCCGCCAGGAAATTTTCCACCATCTGCCAGGTGACTTCCTGAGGATAGGCGGATACGCCCTCGGCAGCCACGCCATGATCGGCGGCGAACACAAAAACCGTAGGCGGCGACAGGCGCGGCGACACGGTACGACGAATCAGCCCGATCTGATGCGCCAGCGATTCCAGCCGCCCCAGGCTGCCGCGCGGCTTGGTCTTCAGGTCGATACGCTGCTGCAGACGACGGGACAAGGCGTCATCCCGGATCGGCGTGATAGAGGGGGATTCAAACGGCATATAAGCGGATCAGATGGGCAGGAGGCCCCTATAATAGCTGTCGAAACAGGTATGCCCCGGCGTTTACCCACGCTGCGGCATCCAAACGGGAAACAGACGGTTCGCCCGCGAACCCAGCTGTGCTGCCCCCGCAACGGTGCGCGCACTCGCCAGGCCTTCAGCCCGGCCCGCGCCAGCCCGATACCGGCCTGATTCAACCTCCTGATTGCCTGCCTGCCGCGCCCGACTACTGATCCGGGTGAATCCATCACGGCCTGCGGGTGTTGATTATTCCGGCGTGCGGGGACGCGCGCCACACAGGGTTTGTCATGACCATCCCATTTCCCCGGCGTGCGCTTGCCGCCGCCATCTGTGTCTTCCCCCTGGCCGCCACGGCCCAATCCGATACCGCCGCCATCCCCCGGCTGCAGGACATCGTCGTCACCCCCAGCCGCAGCGCCGAACCCTTATCCGACGCCATCGGCGATGTCACGGTGATCGGGCCGGAGCAACTGGCCGAAGCACGCGGCGACAGCATCGCTGAGATTATCGGACGCGCGCCGGGGGTGCAGTTCACCTCGAACGGCGGCCCGCAAACTGTGACCAGCCTGTTTCTGCGCGGCGCGAATTCCGCCCATACGCTGGTGCTGATCGACGGCATGCGGATCAACGGCTCGACTTCGGGCAGTGTGCAGTTTCCCGCCATTGACCCAGCCATGGTCGAGCGCATCGAAATCCTGCGCGGCGCCGCCAGCAGCCTGTACGGTTCGGACGCCATCGGCGGCGTGGTCAACATCATCACGAAAAAAGGCGAGCAGGATCGCCCGCTATCCGCCTGGGCAAACGTAGGCTACGGCACCTATGAAACCGCCAAGTCCAGCATGGGTCTGTCGGGCGCGGCCCAAGGGTGGGATTACAGCTTCTCAAGCAGCGCGGAGAACAGCAAGGGATTTGATGCTTTGCGTCAGCGTAAAGCGAACAACAGCGCCACCATCGCAGGCTACTATCCGGACAAGGATGGATACCGCAGCCATGCTGTCTCCGGAACCCTGGGTTATCGCTGGGCCGAGGGCCACCGCATCGGATTGACCGCCTACAACGGTTATATCGATGGCGACTATGACAATGAATTCACACGCTACCCCAACAGCTACGCCATCAACCGTCAGCAAGCCTACAGTCTGACCAGCACAGACAAGATCACAGACTGGTGGGAAAGCGACCTGCGTTTCGGTTTCACCAAAGACAGCAGCGACAATCGCAGCGACTCGTCCAGTGTGTTTAATTCACTCAAGCGCCATTACACCTGGACCAATACCTTCACGCCGCACACCGACCACCGGATTTCCGTTCTGCTGGAACGCCAGGAAGAGCGCGTTCAAGCCACGACCACACGATTCGATCAGGATGCTCGCGACACGAACGCTGCGGCGCTGATCTATAAAGGCAAAATCAACCGCCTGCACACCCAGGCCAGCGTACGCAATGACAATATCTCCGGCTACGGCAACCAGACGACCGGCAGCCTAGGTTTGGATTTCGATCTCACAGACTCGTGGCAAATCGGGGTCGCAGGCAACACCGGCTTTCATGCGCCGACATTCAACGATCTTTACTGGCCCTTTGAAATTTCAGCCTGGGGATCCTATGGCGGCAATCCTGATCTGAAGCCCGAAAAATCCAAGAACATTGAAGGGCACGTTCAATTTCATCCAGAGAGACACAGCGGATGCAAGATGACCGTTTTTACAAACAAGGTCCGCAATCTGATCGCCACCAACACCACATGTGTTGAAACTGCGCCATGGGTTTCTATCAAACGACGATTCAGAACGTTAATCAGGCCACCATTCGCGGGCTGACGCTGACCGGTGAACACAGCGTCGGCGACACTACCCTGCGGGCTAGCGCCGACTTTCTTGGATCCGCGCAACGACGACTCCAAACCTAGGGAGAAGGTTCGATGCTACCCTACAGAGCCCGCCAGGTCTTCCACCTGGGCGTCGAACATCGCATCCAGGCCCTGAAGCTGGGCGCAGAATACCAATACACGGGCAACCGCTATGCCGAAGATGCGGCCAATAAAACCCGCCTGGGCGGCTATTCCCTCGTCAACCTGACGGCCGCCTATGACTTCAACAAATCTCTGGGTGTTCAGGTGCGCTGGAACAATGTGCTGAACAAGGACTACGTGCTGGTGGACGGCTACAACACCCCCGGTTCAAACGTGTTCGTCAACCTGTCCTGGCGGATGTAAGCCATGCAAGCTCGCGGGATGTGCGGACGGACACGCGGGCGGCAGCGGAGCATTTCGCATCCGCTGCGCACGACTTGGGCGCAGGGCCTGCCGCTCATGGTGCTCATGCTGCTGGCGGTCAGTCTGCTCTGGCCGCCACCGGCGGCCCAGACCTCGGCAAGCCCAGACTGACGCCCTCTTCCCGCATCATCACCCTGGCCCCCAGCGCCACCGAACTGGTCTACGCGGCAGGGGCCGGCGCCGACATCGTCGGCACCGTGCTGCACAGCGACTACCCGCCAGCCGCCCGAGACATCCCGCGTATCGGCGACGGCGTCCAGGCCAGCGAAGAAGCCATCCTGGCCCTGCGCCCGACCCTGGTCGTCGCCTGGTACCCGACCGATGCCAGCCGTGCGCTGGCCAGCCGCCTGCAGGCGCTGGGCACCCCTCTGATCTACGCCGACCCCAAGACGTTGGACGACATCCCCGCCCTGGTCCGCGAACTGGGTCAACGCCTGGGCACACAGGTCCGCGCCGATGCCACCGCGTCTGCATTGCAGCAGCGCATCGACCGATTGCCTCTTGCATCGCAGCCGACGCAAACTGTCTTTATCGAGATCAGCACCGACCCCCTGTTTACCCTGGGCCGCGATCCCCTGATCAATGATCTGCTGAGCCGCTGCGGCGGGCGCAATCTCTATGCCGACAGTCGCGTGGCCGCCCCTCAGGTCAGCGTGGAATCCGTCCTGCACCTGAACCCGCATGTGCTGATCATGTCCCCCTACGGGCGTGAAACCCTGACCGCCCGCACCCGCTGGTGGGCAGAACACGGCCTGGCCGCCGCCCGCCAAGGCCGCATTTACGCCATCGATCCCGACTGGCTGCACCGGCCCGGGCCGCGCCTGATCGATGCAGCAGAGGCGATCTGCCGCGACCTGGCCCAGGCCCGGGCGCACTCGCGCATGCCATCGACACCGTGACGTCGGCTCTCTTGGCCCGCTGATCACAAACCTTCCCCTACCCAAGGCTCCACTCTCCTGTCAATCGCAGGCGGCGTGCCTGTATGCTTTTCGCACATAAATTTCATTCCAGAAACACATATTGCCGGTTTGAAAACATTATGTGACAATCCCTCACCCGGGAGACACATTTCCTGATGGGGACATAATCAAACGATACCTGGAAGGGGAACCATCACCATGCGCCGACTGCTCATCACTTGCGCCTGCGCCATTGTCCTGGCCGGCTGCGCCACATCTGAATCCACCAAGAACTACAAACTGGAACTGCAGGCGGGCAATATCCCCGCTGCCACCGAACGGGCCGTCAAGGAATCCGACCTGAACAAGGAAGGCAAACCCGAAGACCTGCTGTGGTCCCTGGAAGCCGGCACCATGCTGCGCTACAACACCCTCAGCGAGCGCTCCACCGCCATGCTGGACGGCGCCGAAGACCTGATGAAGGACGACGACACCCGCAACGCCGTTGCCAGCGGCGGTCAGCAGGTCGCGGCGGTCCTCACTAACGACAACATGCTGCCCTACTCACCCAATGTCTATGACACGGTGATGCTGAACACCTACAAAGCCTTGAATTTCTGGCAGATGGGCGACCACGACAATGCACGGATCGAATGGAATCGCACCGATGACCGGCAGCGCCGCGCAGCCGAGCATTTCGAATCGGAAATCGCCAAGCAAAAAGACGAAGTCGCATCCAGCGACAATTCCGACCTGGTGAACCGCAGCCTGAGCAGTTCAGGCGCCGCCTTCGACAAAGCCGGGGTGGACGTCGAGCAATGGGCGCCCTATGCGGGCTACATCAACCCGGCGTCCCTGTACCTGCACGGCCTGTACTTTCTGCTGAACGGCGAAAACAAGGCTGACTTCGATAAATCCAAGAGCAGCCTGGAACGCGCATTCGCCCTGACCCAGAACGCCCAGGTCAAAGCTGATCTGGCCTCGGCCCGCAAACCCGGCAAAATCAAACCCGCCGTCTGGGTGGTCTTTGAAAACGGCATGGCCGCCTCGAAACGCGAACTGCGCATCGATCTGCCGCTCTTCCTGGTCACAGGCGCCCTGAACTACACCGGCATCGCGCTGCCCATGCTTCAGGACGGCGTCCCGGCCTACGACCACATTGCCATCGGCCGCCAGCAAAGCCAGCACCTGGCCAGCATGGACACGATCATCCAGGGCGAATTCAAGACCCGATTCAATGCCATCCTGGTGCGCGAGATCATCCGCGCCACGGCCAAGACCGTGATGCAAAAGCAGCTCAATGACCAGAACCCCTGGCTGGGCCTGGCTGCCGCCATCGCCCAGGCGGCCAGCACCCAGGCCGACCTGCGCAGCTGGCTGACCCTGCCGCATGACTTCCAACTGATGCAGGTGCCCTACCCGGGCAACAACATCCTGACGCTGACCCTGCCCGGCCCAGAAACCGAGATCGAGATCCCGCTGCCAGAGGAAAAACGATCCCTGGTCGTCTACGTCCGCGCCTTGAACACCACGGCGCCGCCCAGCATCCAGATCCTGCCGTCCAAGGCTGCGATCCGGTCCTGATCCCGCCCCCTACGACATCATCACGCCAAGAGGTTCACCGTGAATACACGCCTACTGCTTTCCACCACCACCCTGTGCCTGGCCTTGGCCGGTTGCGTCACACCGACCCACTACGTCGACATGAAGAACGACAACGTCGCCGTCATGGGTCTGGACTACAAGGACTTTGAAAGCGCCGCCACCGAACTGGTCAACCAGATGCTGGCTTCTCCGCTGATGGTGCATCCTAAATCCAACCAGGGCGCCCGCTATGTGCTGACCGTGTCCAACGTGGTCAACGACACCGTGCAGCGCATCGACACCGATCAGTTGACGAAAAAGATCCGCATCAGCCTGCTGAATTCGGGTCGCTTCGTCGTGACCACGGCCGTCGGGCTGAACGGCCCGGAAGACGCCATGACTGCCAAATCACGGCAGCTGAAATCATCGAAAATGATGAACCAGAAAACCGTCAAGAAAGCGGGCCGCGTCATTGCACCGGACTATTCCCTCTCGGGCAAGATCATCCAGCGCAACAACCGCGTCAACAGCAGCACGCAACAGGTCGACTACTACTTCATGCTGACCATGACCAATCTGGATGACGGCCTGGCCTACTGGGAAGGCGAATACCCCATCGTCAAACGCGGCGACAACCGCACCGTCACCTGGTAATCTCATCATGAAGAAACTGCTTCTGGCTTGCTGCCTGGGCCTGACGTGGCCTCTGACGGCGCCCGCGCAACAAACCCAGGACGTCACCATACAGGCCCATGGCTACGGGGACACCTACGAACAGGCCGTGGAATCTGCCTTGGGCGATGCCGTGCGCCAGGTCACGGGCGCCCGGGTAGCCACACGATCCGCCGGCCCCAAGGCCACGCTGAACATCAAGGAATCCGGCGAAAGCCAGGTCACGACGGGCTACAGCGGCCTGGCAACCGAAGGCAAGCTGCAATCCCCCGGCAAGGGCAAAGCTGAAACCACCAGCGGCAGCGCCCGTGTCGAGACAGAAGGCGCCAGCCGCACGACCGTCGAAGCCGGCATGAGCAGCGAAAACCGCGTCACCAGCCAAGGCAAGGTCAAGGGCTACAAGGTCCTGAAGCAATCCTGCGAGAACAAGGGCTGCGAAGTCGATCTGGAAGTCACTGTCGAAAAGACCGAATTCCAGAGCAAGGCTCCCCAGGCCAAGCGCGACAGCATCGCCATCGTCACCACGGGTCGCCTGCGCAAAACCGCCAATGCCGACCAGCTGCGGCAGTCGCTGACGGACAAACTCGTCAAAAGCGGCCGCTTCACCGTCCTGGATCGCAGCAACGATGCCGCCCTCGACCAGGAAATGGGCCGCATAGACAGCGCTCAAGCCTCTGATGAACAACGCAGCAAGCTCGGGCAGCTATTGGGCGCTGATTTCATGCTGATCGTCAATCTGACCCAGGCAGGCGTCTCGACCAAGGTCACAGAGGAATACATCGACCTGACGGGCGAAACCAACCGCGAAGTCTCGTCGTCGACCCGCGCCTCGGTACGGTATACGCTGGTGGAATCGGCGACCCGCGCCGTGCGCTGGTCGGATTCCAGCCAGTTCAGTTCCAGCGGCAACCGGCTCAGCGCCGCCCTGGATGGCTTTCTGGACAAGATCACCAACGACATCGCCGAAATCGTCAGCCCGCCCAAAGTCATCGGCCTGAACAACGGCCAGGTGATCATCAACCGGGGCAAGGGTCTGGCAGAAACCGGGCAGACCTATGCCATTTTCTCGGTCGGCGAGGCGCTCATCGACCCCGACACCGGCGAACAACTGGGCGCCACAGAAGAAAAGGTCGCCACGATCCGCATCGCCACGGTCCAGGCCAAGCTGGCCTACGGTGACATCCTGAGCGGCAACGCTGACGCCATTGCCCGCGGCTCGATCGCCCGACTGCAAGCCGCCCCGCCAAAGCCGAAACCGGCCAAAAAGGCCTCGGCCCGTAAAAAGGCAGCCGAGCCGGACCAGCAAGTTCAGGACAGCGGCGGCATCATTCTGAACTGATCTGTCCTAAATGGATTATCCTTCTCTGTGGCCGCCCAGTGCGGCCACATCCATTACAGGCCAGCCCACGACACACGCCATGAACACCGCAGACACCCTCACTATTGCCGATCGTACCTTTCATTCACGCTTGCTGGTCGGCACCGGCAAATATCGCGATTTCGACCAGACCCGCGACGCCATCGAGGCAAGCGGCACAGAAATCGTGACAGTCGCCATCCGCCGCACCAACATCGGCCAGAACCCTGGCGAACCGAACCTGCTGGATTTCCTGTCCCCGGACCGCTACACCATCCTGCCCAATACGGCCGGCTGCTATACGGCTGACGATGCCGTGCGCACGCTGCGCCTGGCGCGGGAACTGCTGGACGGCCACAAACTGTGCAAGCTCGAAGTCCTGGGCGACGCCGGCAATCTGTTTCCCAATATGCCCGAAACCCTGGCGGCAGCCCGCACGCTGGTGGCCGACGGGTTCGACGTCATGGTCTACTGCAGCGACGACCCGATCCAGTGCCGCATGCTGGAAGACATCGGCGTAGCAGCTGTCATGCCGCTGGCATCCCTGATCGGTTCGGGCATGGGCATCGTCAACCCCTGGAACCTGCGCCTGATCATCGACCAGGCCTCGGTACCCGTGCTGGTAGATGCCGGGGTGGGCACGGCGTCCGACGCCGCCATCGCCATGGAACTGGGCTGCGACGCCATCCTGATGAACACGGCCATCGCCGGCGCCCGCGATCCGATCCGCATGGCACGAGCCATGCGCCTGGGCGTCGAAGCCGGGCGCGAAGCCTATCTGGCGGGCCGCGTGAAACGCAAATACTACGACGCGGACCCCAGCTCTCCCGCCGAAGGCCTGCTGCCCTCGACCCGGGCCGCCTGACGCGCATGACACCCAAGATGATCCCGAACACCCTATCCATTGCCGGCGTAGACCCATCCGGCGGCGCCGGCGTGCTGGCCGACGTCAAAACCATGAGCGCCCTGGGCGCCTACGGCATGGCGGTGATCGCGGCCCTGACGGCCCAGAACACCCAGGCTGTCACGCATATCTCGCCCGTTCCGCCGGATTTCGTCGCTGCCCAGATCGACACCCTGTTTGCCGATGTGCGCATCGACGCCGTCAAAATCGGCATGCTGGGACAGGCAGGCGTCACGCGCACGGTGGCTGACCGCCTGGCGCACTGGAAACCCGCCCATCTGGTGCTGGATCCGGTCATGGTGGCCAAAAGCGGCGACCACCTCCTGGAACGCCAGGCCGTCGAAGCCTTGCGCGAAGGCCTGATCCCGCTGGCGACCATCATCACCCCCAATCTGCCCGAAGCCGGCGTACTGCTGGGCCAAAGCCCGGTCGACACCCTGAAGGAAATGCGCCGCGTGGCCGAGCGCCTGCGCCGCCTGCTGCCAGACGACGCGCACCGCTGGGTCTTTTTGAAGGGCGGCCATTTGCCCGGCAACGACACGGTGGACATGCTGCACGATGGCGACCGCATGATCGAACTGCCGGGCCGGCGCATCGACACCCCCAATACCCATGGCACGGGTTGCACGCTGTCAGCCGCGCTGGCCGCCCTGCTGCCGCGCACCGGCGACGTACCCGAAGCCGCCCGCCAGGCCAAACACTATCTGGAACGCGCCATTGCGGCATCCGGCCAATTGCAGGTCGGGTCCGGCCACGGCCCGGTACACCACTTCCATGCCTGGTGGGGCCAACCCGCCTGAATCCGTCCGCAGGACGAGGGTCTGGCCTATAATCGCTTCACGTTAACCCTAAGGCTTACGAGACATGAACGTCAACGACATCAGCGACGCCGAACGTGCCCGTTTCAATATGGTCGAGCAGCAGATCCGTCCCTGGAACGTCCAGGGCGAACGCCTCTTGCAGGCGCTTTTCGATTTGCCGCGCGAACGCTTCGTGCCCCCGCAGCTGCAATCGCTGGCGTTCGCAGATACCGAACTGCCCTTGGTGATCGACGGTGTCGACTCCCGCGAACACATGCTCTCGCCCAAGGTCGAGGCCAAACTGGCCGAAGAACTGCAGCTGACCGCCAGCGACTGCGTGCTGGAAATCGGTACCGGGTCCGGCTACCAGGCCGCCCTGTTGTCGCGCCTGTGCCAACAGGTCACGACCATCGAAATCGACAGCCGTCTGGCCGCTTTCGCCCAAGGCAATCTGGCCCGCAACCAGATCAGCAACGTGGTCCAGGAAACCGGCGACGCTCACGCCGGCTGGGGAACGGCGGAATACGACGCCATCCTGATCACCGGCTCTGTCCCCGCCGTGCCTGACGCCTTGAAATACCAGTTGGCCGTGGGCGGGCGCCTGGTGGCCATCGTCGGCCACAGCCCCATCATGACGGCCTGTCGCATCACGCGCACCAGCGCCGCCAACTTCGAGACCGTGCAGATCTTCGACACCTGGACCAAGCCCCTGCGCGGTACGGCGCGGTCCCGCTTCAAGTTCTGATCGCGCATCTGCGCAGTCTCGTCTGTATCACGCAAAAGCCCCTGCCGGCCGGCACAGGGGCTTTTTAACGGCCATTCACAGGCCGCTTAGCGCCGGATCTTGTGCAGCAAGGCCGTCGTGGATCGTTCGTGCTCGAACGGAATGGCCACGGCACTGCCGCCCCAGCTGCGCACGGCAGCGGTTTCCGGCAGCAGATCCATATCGTAATCGCCGCCCTTGACGATGATGTCAGGGCGCAGCGCCTGGATGAGTTCCAGCGGCGTATCTTCTTCGAACCAGGTCACGACATCCACGCAGGCCAATGCCGCCAGCAAGGCGGCCCGGTCGGCGCAGGTATTCAGGGGCCGGTCCGCGCCTTTGCCCAGCCGCCGCACAGAGTCATCCGTATTGACCGCCACGATCAGGGACCCGCCCAATTGCGCCGCCTGATCCAGATAGGTGACATGGCCACGATGCAGGATATCGAACACCCCATTGGTGAATACCCAGGGGCGCGGCAAGCGGCCCTGGCCGATGGCCTGCCGGCAATCCAGCGGCGACAGGATCTTGGATTCAAAACGGGGCGACGTCATAGCCCGCCTCCCCGCGTCAGCGCCCAGACGGCCACCCCCAGGCCGATGGCCAGGATGCCGCACAGCACCGCCAGCAGGCGGTTGGCGCCTTCCTGCGCCCGACGCAAGCGTTCCAGTTCGGCCCGCATCGCCGGGCCGGGGTCCGGATGGTTCAGACGGGCATAGGCCAGCCGGGGAATCTGCGGCAGGATCTGCGCCCATTGACTGGCTTCCTGATCCAGCCGCTGGCGCAGGCCGCGCAGACCGACGCGCTGGTGCATCCATTTTTCCAGGAAGGGCTTGGCTGTCTGCCAAAGATCCAGTTTCGGGTCCAATTCGCGCCCCATGCCCTCGACATTGAGCAGGGTCTTTTGCAGCAGCACCAACTGCGGCTGGATCTCGACATTGAAACGGCGCGACGTCTGGAACAGACGCAGCAGCACCTGTCCCAGGGAAATTTCGGCCAGAGGCCGATCAAAATAGGGCTCACACACTGCCCGCACAGCGCCCTCGAGTTCTTCTTCGCGGGTCGTGGGCGGCACCCAACCCGATTCGATGTGCAGTTGCGCCACGCGGCGGTAGTCGCGGCGGAAAAAGGCCAGAAAGTTCTGCGCCAGGTAATTCTTATCGAATTCGGACAGCGAACCGACAATACCGAAATCCAGGGCGATATAGCGCCCCAGCGTATCGGGATCATCGGACACATAGATATTGCCCGGATGCATGTCGGCATGGAAAAAGCCGTCGGTGAATACCTGCATGAAAAAGATTTCCACACCCTGGCGCGCCAGCAGGGGGATATCGACGCCCATGTCGCGCAGCTGGGCGATCCGGCTGACCGGCACCCCGCGCATGCGCTGCATGGTAAAGACCTGGCTGGCGCAGAATTCCCAGACGACTTCTGGTACCAGCAACAAATCCGAGCGGCCGGTATCCGGCCCGAAGTTGCGTCGCAGCTGGCTGCAATTGGCGGCCTCGCGGATCAGATCCAATTCATCGTGCAGATATTTGTCGAATTCGGCCACGACCTCGCGCGGCTTCAGGCGCCGGCCATCGGGCACCAGGCGTTCGACCAGTCCGGCCAAAGCCCGCAGCAGCGTCAGGTCGCGCTCGATGGCTTCGCGCATGCCGGGCCGCAAGACCTTGACGGCGACCTCGCGCCCATCGTGCAACACCGCGAAATGCACCTGGGCGATTGATGCGGACGCCACTGGATCGCGATCGAACTGCGCAAACAGCGCCTGCGGAGATGCCCCCAGCGATTCCTGAATGATGGCAGCTGCCTGATCCGACGGAAACGGCGGTACGCGATCCTGCAGATGCGCCAATTCATCCGCCAAGTCAGCCGGTACCAGATCGCGGCGCGTGGACAGCACCTGGCCGAATTTCACATAGATCGGCCCCAGCGTTTCCAAGGCCCGTCGCAGGCGCTCACCCCTGGGGGTCTTGGGTCGACGCCCAAGACACACCACGCGCAACAAGGTATGCGCCCAGGGATGTTGCAGGCTGGACAAGACCAGTTCATCGAGCCGATAGCGCAAGCTGATCCACAGGATATAGCTCAGGCGCCAGAACGTCAGCATGCGGCCTCCGGCAGGTGCTGCAAGCGGACATCCAGGCGGTCGAGACGGGATTCCAGCGCCCGCAGATCACCGCGCCAGCGGCGAAAATCCGCCCCCCGCAGGCCGATGCCGGATTCCTCTGCCAGATATTCGGTCAGATTGTCCTGCGCCCGCCCGGCGCTATGCCGCAGACCGGCCGCCAACTGCCGCCCCCCCTGGATCAAACGGATCGCCATGACGTCGCCTACGATACGAGACAGGTCGTCTTCGACATCCCAGCGCAGATCCCGCGCCAAGTCGGACACCAGGTGCGCCAGACCGGCATCCCCCTGGATGCGGGCCAGCGCCGTCACGCCCGCCAGGCCCTGAGACCGCCAGGCTGCCGGCAGGTCGCGCAGCCGGTCTGCCGGCACGGACAAGGTGACATCGGGCACGATGGCCGCATCACAGGCCTGCAGTGTGCCATCCGCGCCGATGCCGGCCTGCAACGACCAGGCGCCGGCAGACACCCGTAACGACTTGCCGGCATGGGCGGACAAGCGTTCACGCGCCCAGGACTCGCGCCGCAACAAGGCATTGAGCCCGGACAGCAGCAGGTCTGCAGGCCGGGGCAGGAAAGAAGGAAGCAATATGTTCATGCGCAGGAAGCCGATGACCTGTCCAATCAGGGACGGGCGCCGACACCACAGAGATGCGTCAGCCCGGAAAAACACCATGGACAGGGTTCAGAAAACCGGGGGTCCGGGAAACGCCTATCGGCTACCCCGGACCCCCAGTTTACTGGTTTTGCGTGCCTCCCATGCGGGGGAGACCGTGAACCGCAACAGGCCTGTCATGCCCCGCTAGGGGGCATGCATCACGCCTGCGGGTCGAGCTGTTGAATCCCAGCCAGCAGCCAGCCCGCGCCATCAGCCTTGTACAGGTTCCAGACCTCTTCCACGCGGAAGGCCTCGGCGCCAGCGGCTTCGCGCAGCATGCCCGAATACCGCACGCTGGCCAGGTGGCCGCCCGCCACCGTTTCGATCCCCAGCAGCTCTGCATTCAGCAGGACGATCTCGGTGCGATTGCCCTCGTTGGGCTGGGGCAGACGCGGCGTGATTTCCGCCAGCAGATCATCGGTCAGCAATTCGCGCAAGGCGTCGCGGTCGCCCGCATCCCACAGCCCCTGGACCTGGGTGAACTGCTGTTTGGCCTGGCTCAGGAAGGTCGGCACGTCAAAGTCGCCCGGAATGAACCAGGACGGGTCCTGGGCGGCGGTGGACGGGACGGATTCGATCACCGGCGCGGCAGACGCGGCAGGCGCCGATGCCCCTGACGGCTGATTCCAGGCGGCAGGCTGCTGCGCCTGACGATAGCTGTTGTTGCCGCCGGCGCCGGCAGGCGCCAAGGGACGCTGGGCGCCCCGCAGGCGCCGCACCAGGTACATGACGGCGAAGATCACCAGACCGATCAGCAGCGCGCTGGACAGGAATTCCAGGAACGCCCCCGACAAGCCCATGCTGGACAGCAAGGCAGCGATACCCAGACCCGCTGCGATACCGGCAATCGGCCCCAACCAACGGGACATGCCCGACTTGGCTGCGCCAGCCGCAGCCGTCCCTGCCGCACCGGCAGCCGGCGTCGCAGCCCGCTGGGTGGCGGTCGAGGCCGCCGGCGGCGTGACTGCCTGGCGCTGCTTCATGACGTTGGAGGACTGGCGGCCAAAGCTCATGCCGCCGCCCATGCGGCGCGCCTGGGCATCGGTGGTGACGGCCAGCATCAGCAAGGCCGCAACCAGCAGCAAGGTAGCGACGGCCCAACGGGGCATTTGAACAATCATGGAGTCTCCTGGATGAAATCGTGCATCAGCTTGGACATTCGGATTTCCTGAAATCTGACAAGAAGCTGAATCACCGTAAATTACCACAGATTCCAATGATTCGCAGCAGTCGGTCTGTCACGAAAAACAGCGCCGTCGCGGGATCTGCAGAAACAATCAGGGCCGCACGAAGCGGCCCTAATACCGGTGAGACAGTGCGCCTAGTCCAGCCGGACGCCTTCATGCAGCGCCACCACGCCGGCGGTCATATTGAAATACTGCACCCGGCCGAAACCCACGGTGCGCAGCATCTCGGCCAGGGTGTTCTGATCCGGATGCATGCGGATGGATTCCGCCAGATAGCGGTAGCTGCCCTCGTCGGACGCCACCAGCTGCCCGATCTTGGGCAGGATATTGAAGGAATACCAGTCGTAGACCGGCGCCAGCGCCGGGGCGACTCGGGAAAATTCCAGCACCAGCAGTTTGCCGCCCGGTTTCAGAACCCGATGCATTTCCGCCAGGGCCCGGTCCTTGTGCGTCATGTTGCGCAGACCAAACGCCACCGACACCCGGTCGAAATGGCGGTCGGGAAACGGCAGGCATTCGGCATCGCACACCGCGACCGGCGTGACCAGACCGCGATCCAGCAGGCGATCGCGCCCCACCCGCAGCATGGAATCATTGATGTCCGTCAGCCAGACCTGGCCCGTCGGCCCTGCCCGTTTGGCAAAGGCCCGCGCCAGGTCGCCGGTGCCGCCGGCGATATCCAGCACCCGCATGCCGGGGCGAATCTGCGCCCGACCCACGGTAAAGGCCTTCCAGGCGCGGTGCAGGCCGCCCGACATCAGATCATTCATCAGGTCGTAGCGGCTGGCAACCGAATGGAAGACTTCAGCCACGCGATGCGCCTTGTCGGCCTCGCGGACGGTCTCGAATCCGAAATGGGTTTGCGACGCCTGACCTGGCGGTTGGGATGGTTCACTCATGATCCGCGTATCGTACCGCATTCCTCTGGTCAACCGCGCTAAAGAACAGCAGCGGCAGCGTCATATGAATGAAATAATGTGACCGTATGATGACCACGCTCAATACGACCACAGGATTCACATATCTGTCATGTCCGCCACGATTCTGATCATCGAAGACGAACCCGCCATTCTGGAGCTGCTGTCCGTCAATCTGACGCATGCCGGCTACACGGTCAACACGGCACAAGACACCCGCCAGGCTCAGGTCCAGATCCAGAGCGTGCTGCCCGATCTGATCCTGCTGGACTGGATGCTGCCGGACCAGCCGGGCATCCGCCTGGCCCAGCAATTGCGCGCCGCCCCCCGCACCCGCGACATCCCGCTGATCATGCTGACCGCACGCGGCGCGGAACAGGATAAAGTCGACGGCCTGGAAGCCGGCGCAGACGACTATCTGACCAAGCCCTTCTCGCCACGCGAACTGTTGGCCCGCATCAAATCGCTACTGCGCCGCCGTGCGCCCCAGCTGACACCCGACCCGATCCAGGCAGGTGAGCTGATGCTGGACCCCAATGCCCGGCAGGTGTTTGCGCGCCAGCAGACGCTGACCATGGGGCCGACGGAATTCCGCCTGCTACACTTCCTGATGACGCATGCGCAACGCGTGTACAGCCGCAGCCAATTGCTGGACCAGGTCTGGGGCGATCACGTCTTCGTCGAGGAACGCACGGTGGATGTCCACATCCGCCGCCTGCGCAAGGCACTCTCGCCCGCCAACCAGGAACACACCATCCAGACCGTCCGGGGCGCCGGCTACCGTTTCAGCACGACACATACGGAATGACCAAAACGCTTGTTTCCATCGCGCTCTGGGCGCTGAGCGGCTGGCTGCTGGGCGCCTGGCTGGGCGCCGCCACCGGCTGGGCGATTTTCGCCCTGGGGCTGCTGACCATGATCCTCGTCAGCGGCCTGCAACTGTCGCGCATCGCCCGCTGGGTGCGAAACATCGATGATCCGCCCCCGCCCTCGATCGGCCCCTGGGATGAAATCCTGGCCCCCATCTATCGCAAGCTGAAACAGAACCGCCTGGACCTGCAGGAACGCAGCCGCAATTTTCAGCGCGCCTTGCTGGCCGCCGAAGCTCTGCCGGACGGCGCCCTGACACTGGCGCCGGACAAATCCCTGCTCTGGTGCAACCAGACGGCGGCCGAACACCTGGGATTGAATCTGCACCAGGACCGTGGACACAGCGTGCTGAATATCATCCGCGCACCGGAATTCGCCCGCTATGCACGACAGGACAGCTGGGACAAACCGCTGATCCTGCATCTGAGCCATAGCGGCCAGGTCCGCACCCTGATGCTGCATCTGGCGCCCTACGGGATCGGGCAATTTCTGATGGTCACACGCGACATCACCCAGATCGAGCGCCTAGAAAATACCCGTACCGAATTCGTCGCCAACGTCTCGCACGAAATGCGCACTCCGCTAACCGTGCTGTCCGGTTTCGTCGAAACGCTGCTGGATCTGCCTGACGAGGCCATCAGCACGGCACAACGCAGGCACTACCTGGAATTGATGGCCCAGCAGGCTCACCATATGCAGGCCCTGGTCGCCGACCTGTTGACGCTGTCATCCCTGGAAACAACCCCCAACAGCGCGGGCGCTCCGGCGCCTGTGTCCGCCCTGATCCGTACCGCGCTGACACAATGCCAGGCCCTGTCCAAAGGGCAGCATCAGTTCGATATCCAGCTGGATGACTCCTTGCAGGTCACCGGCCAAAGCAAAGAATTGTCTTCAGCGTTCAGCAATCTGCTGACCAACGCCGTGCGTTACACCCCGGCCGGCGGGACCATCACGGTCAAGTGGACGTCACAGCCGGACGGCGGCGCCTGTTATCAGGTGCATGACACCGGCATCGGCATCGCCACAGACGACATCCCCCGGCTGACGGAACGTTTTTTCCGTGTGGATCGCGGGCGGTCGCGCGTCACGGGAGGCACAGGCCTGGGCCTGGCGATCACCAAACACGTCGCCCTGCGCCACCAGGCCACGCTGGACATCGACAGCGCGCCGGGCGCCGGCAGTACCTTTTCGATCCACTTCCCTGCGGCCCGGGTCTGCCCGGCGGCCCCTCAGGCAGCTGTGGCAGACCACGCCGCCTGACGCCCTACAGAAACAGCTGGTAGGCCGGATTGTCGGTCTCGTTCCAGTAGGGATAGCCCAGGGTCGACAGAAAGTCCTTGAAGGCTTTCTTGTCGTCCGGCGGCACCTGCATGCCCACCAGGATGCGGCCATAATCATCGCCCTGATTCCGGTAATGAAACAGGCTGATGTTCCAGTCGGGATTCATGGCGCCCAGGAACTTCATCAAGGCGCCGGGGCGTTCCGGGAATTCAAACCGGTACAGCACTTCATGCTTGGCCAGGCCCGAATGGCCGCCCACCATGTAGCGCAAGTGCGTCTTGGCCATTTCGTTGCTGGTCAGATCCAGCGTGGGGAATTCCTGCTTGCGGAAATGCGCCGCCAGTTTTTCGATTTCCGATTCCGAGCGGATCTGCAGGCCGACATACACGTGAGCCTGTTCGGCGTCGGAAATCCGGTAATTGAACTCCGTCACGGCCCGCTGACCGACCGCCTCGCACAAACGCAGGAAACTGCCACGCTTTTCCGGCAAGGTGATGGCGAACAGGGCCTCGCGCGCCTCGCCCACATCGGCGCGCTCAGCCACAAAACGCAAACGGTCGAAATTCATGTTGGCGCCACAGGTAATGGCCACCAGGGTCTTGCCTTTCCATTTCTGCTGGGCGGCATACCGCTTGGCCCCGGCCAGCGCCAGGGCGCCGGCCGGCTCCAGCACGCTGCGCGTGTCCTGGAAAACGTCCTTGATGCCGGCGCAGATCGCATCCGTATCCACGGTGATGAAATCATCCACGTATTCACGCACCAGGCGGAATGTTTCCTGCCCCACCTGCTTGACCGCCGTGCCGTCGGAAAACAAGCCCACGTCGTTCAGGCGTACCCGCCGGCCAGCCCGTACGCTGCGGATCATGGCGTCGGAATCTTCGGTCTGCACGCCGATCACCTGGATGTCCGGGCGCAATTGCTTGATGTAGGCGGCGACACCGGAAATCAAGCCGCCGCCGCCGATGGCAACAAACACAGCATCGATGGGGCCGGTGTGCTGGCGCAGGATTTCCATGGCCACAGTGCCCTGCCCCGCAATGACATCGGGGTCATCAAAGGGATGCACGAACGTCAGGCCATCCCGCGCCTGAAGTTCGGTCGCATGTTCCGCCGCCTCGGTGAAGCTGTCGCCAAACAGCACCACCTCACCGCCCAGCGCGCGCACGGCATCAATTTTGACCAGAGGCGTGGTCACCGGCATGACAATGACGGCCCGGCACTTCAAGCGGTTGGCCGACAGCGCGACGCCCTGGGCATGATTGCCGGCGGATGCCGCGATCACCCCGCGCTTCAGTTCCTCGGCGCTCAGATGCGCCATCTTGTTATAGGCGCCGCGCAGTTTGAAACTGAATACCGGCTGGGTGTCTTCACGCTTGAGCAATACCGTGTTGCCGATGCGCTTGCTGATTCGGGGGGCCAGGTCCAGGGGGGTTTCATGGGCGACGTCATAGACTTTGGACGTCAGGATGCGCTTCAGATAATCGACGGACATGGCACACAGAAGGTGATGAGGGAAGCTGAAAAGAATATCACAGGGAAAAACCGGATTCATGCCGGCCCCTGCAGCCCCTAAGATCACACTGCCCATCCACCACGCCGCCACGGTCCCAGCTCGACGAAAGCCAAGCAGCCCGGTACAGTGGCGCTAGCAGATACTACAGGCTTGAAATTTCACACTATGGGTACCGACGAGCAGCGCTATGCATTCTCCAAACCGCTGTGCATCACCAGCGCGCTGCTAAGTCTGATCGTCCTCAGTCTCATCTGGCTGGGCATTTCACAGCGGATCAGCACAGAGCGCGACCAGGCGGTCGAGGCCGCCATGCTCGCCAACTCCAATCTGACCATCGCCTTCGAACAGGACATCTTTCGCACGTTCAAGGCGGCGGAACAGGTCGCCGCCTTTGTTCGCGAAGGCTACCTGAAGCATGGCGCCGCCCCTGACCTGCAACAGTGGGTCCGGCAGCACGTCATCCGCGAAGACATGTTCACCATCATCAGCGTGGTGGACGAACACGGCACGATCATCGCCAGCAGCCAGGACACGTCCCCCACAGTCAATTACGCAGATCGGGATTTCTTTCTGGCCCAGCGCAGCAATACCCAGGACACGCTGTTCATCAGCCGCCCCGTGCTGGGCAGGGTGTCAGGCGAATGGCGCATCCCGCTGTCCTTGCGCATCTCACGCCCGGACGGCAGTTTCGCCGGTGTTGTGGTCATGGCGATCAACCCGGCCTATCTGACCAATTTCTATCGCCAGGCCAATCTGGGCGCAAACGGTCTGCTGGAAGTCACCGGGCTGGACGGCTATACGCGCGGACGCAAGATCGGCAACCAGATCAGCTTCGACCAGGATGCGCACGCGCTCTCCTGGTTCACCCGGCGCACGAGCGCCCCGACAGGCAATTTCAAGGACGACGCAGATATCGACGGCATCACACGCATCATCAGCTACCGGACCCTGGGCGACTATCCTCTCATGGCGGTTGTCGGGACCTCCTATGACGAGGCAGTCGCCGCCCACCGGCACCGGCGCACCGCCTATCTGCTGGTCGCCAGCGCCCTCTCGGTCCTGATTCTGTGTTTTGCCGCCAGTCTGATTCTGGCCATGTCACGCCAACGGGCCATCACCCTGGCGCTGCAGGCCAGCAAGGCCAAACTGGTACATGCCGCACGGCATGATCCGCTGACCGGGCTGCCCAACCGCGTCCTGTTTCAAGAACGCTGCTTAAGAGCCATGGAAGCCGCTCGGCGCCACGATACCCTGGCGGCAATCCTGTATCTGGATCTGGACGGCTTCAAAGAAGTCAACGACTGCTATGGCCACGCCACCGGCGACGATCTGTTGCAACAAGTCGCGCTGCGTCTGGCGCAGCACGTGCGCGCCGCGTCCGAAGATACGGTGGCGCGCTTCGGCGGCGACGAATTCGGCATTGTGCTCAATCACCTGGCATCCCAGGATGATGGCAAACACATCATTCTGCATATTCTGGCCGCCATGTCCCAGCCGTTTACGCTGGACGGAGCCGAGGTCCGGATCTCAGCCAGCATCGGCGCCGTCCTGTATCCCACGCACGGCGCCGACCTGAACACGCTGATCGGCAAAGCCGACACCGCCATGTACACCGCCAAGCACGCAGGCAAGAATCGCTTTGCCTGGTGGACAGCGGCGCGGCGGCAGACCGGCTGAGACCTGGCGCCGACGAGGCGCTTACAAGGCAGCGATGGCCTCGTCGTAAGCCGCCCGCAAGCGGGTATAGACAGGACCCGGCTTGCCCGTCCCCACCGGCTGCCCATCATATTGCGTGATGGGCAGGACTTCCTTGGTGGCCGACGACAACATCAATTCATCGGCAGCGGCGACCTCGGCCTGGGTAATGGGGCGGGACTCAAAAGGAATTCCGGCACGGGCGGCCAGCTGTTCCAGAAAGCCGTAGCGGATGCCTTCCAGGATCAGGTGATCCCGGACCGGCGCACGCATCACGCCGCCCTTGACCACCCAGATATTGCAGGACGAGCCTTCGGACAGCTGGCCATCGCGAAACTGCACGACCTCGTCCACTCCGGCATCCGTGGCGTACTGCTTGGCCAGCACATTGCCCAACAGGGAAACCGATTTGATCTCGCAATGCAGCCAGCGTTCGTCAGGCATGCTGACAGCCGTCATGCCGTGTTCCCGCTTATGCGCATCGGGGCGTTTGAGCGGCGAGACCATGCAAAAGACTGTCGCCTGACTGCTGGCCGGAAAGCCATGATCCCGTTTGGCCACGCCGCGCGTGACTTGCAGATACACCGTGCAATCCCCCTGGGCGTCCGTGCGCGACAGCATGTCGGCGACCAGGTTTTCCCAATCGGAGAGGCTGCGCCCGGTATCCAGGCGAATGGCCTTCAGGCTGCGCTGCAGGCGGGCCAGATGGTGCGACATCAGGAAGGGCTTGCCCCCATAGCAGGGGACGACTTCGTAAATGCCGTCGCCGAAAATGAAACCTCGGTCCAATACCGAGATCTTGGCATCGCCCAAGCGGACGTAATCGCCATTCAGATAGACAATGCTGTCATTGTCAACACCGGGAATCATGACTTATACCTTTAAAAATACGGAAAGAGCCCCCCACGCCGCACAGGCTTCGCCCGCTTGCCGCCCCTCAAGGGGGACCCTTTGCCTTGGGGCAGCCCGGCGGCAAATCAATGGTGCAGAATTTTCGACAGGAAGTGCTTGGCGCGGTCGGAGCGGGCATCCGGATTGCCGAAGAATTCGTCCTTGGTGCAATCCTCGATGATGGAGCCTTCGTCCATGAAGATCACGCGATCAGCCACGCTGCGGGCAAAGCCCATTTCGTGGGTCACGACCATCATGGTCATGCCTTCTTTGGCCAGATCGACCATGACGTCCAGCACCTCGTTGACCATTTCCGGGTCCAGCGCGGACGTGGGTTCGTCAAACAGCATGGCCATCGGGTCCATGGCCAGCGCCCGGGCGATCGCCACGCGCTGCTGCTGGCCGCCGGACAACTGACCGGGATATTTATCGATGTGGGCGCTCAGTCCGACGCGGTCCAGCAGGGCCCGGCCGCGTTCCTTGGCCTCTGTTTCGGGGCGGTTCAGAACCTTCATCTGCGCCAGCGTCAGATTGCGCATGACCGACAAGTGCGGGAACAGCTCAAAGTGCTGGAACACCATGCCGATGCGCGAGCGCAATTTCGGCAGATTGGTGCCGGCGCCGCCGACGGATACGCCGTCGATGAAGATCTCGCCCTTTTGAAAGGGTTCCAGCGCATTGGCGGTCTTGATCAGGGTGGATTTCCCCGAGCCCGACGGCCCGCAGATCACCACGACCTCGCCGGTGGACACCTTGGTGGTGCAATCTGTCAGGACCTGAAAGGAACCATACCATTTACTGACGTTCTTGAATTCAATCATGTTTTAACTCCTGCCCTCAGCGCACGATAGCGATGCGACGCTCAAGCCGCTTGACCGAGCGGGATGCAATATAGGAAATAATGAAATAGACGACGGCGGCGAAGATGAACATTTCCACCATGCGTCCATCGCGCTGGGCGATATTGTTGGCGGCCCCCAGGAAGTCGGTCAATGACAGCACGTAGACCAGGGACGTATCCTGAAACAACACGATCATCTGGGTCAGCAGCACCGGCGTCATATTGCGAAATGCCTGCGGCAGCACGATCTGCCCCATGACCTGCCAGTAGTTCAGCCCCAGCGCATAGCCGGCCCCGACCTGCCCGAAGGGAATCGACTGGATGCCCGCGCGCATGATCTCGCAGAAATAAGCCGCCTCGAACAGCACGAAGGTGATCATCGCCGAGGTGAACCCACCCACGGCAATCGGTCTCCCCGCCCCAGTGACCCAGCCAATGATGTAGGGCACCAGAAAGTAGAACCAGAAGATGATCAGGATCAGCGGCAAGGCCCGCATCAGGTTGACATAAAACCCTGCCACCCCCGAAATGACCCGGTTTGAAGACAGCCGCATCATGGCCATCAAGGTACCCAGGATCACGGCGCCGATCGTCGACAACACCGTCAGTTTCAGTGTGAACACCAGACCCGTACCCAGCACATACGGCAGGGTGCGCCAGATGACATCAAAATCAAATGCATGCATGATCGCCCCTTTAACGCTTGGTGCCGATGAAACCCGGCACGCTGATCCATTTTTCGAGCAAGCGCATCAGTACCACCACCACCAGATTGATGATGAGATACAAGATGGTCGCAGCCGTGAAACTTTCGAAAATCTGGAAGGAGAATTCCTGCATGGAACGGGCGGCCCCGGTGATTTCCAGCAAGCCGATGGTAAAGGCGATGGACGAGTTCTTGATCAGGTTCAAGGCCTCGGAGGTGAGCGGCGGCATGATGATGCGCACCGTCATGGGCAACAGCACGTAGCGGTACATTTGCGGCCGGGTCAGACCCAGGGCCGTCGCCGCCATGCTCTGCCCGGTGGGCAGCGCCGTGATACCGGCCCGCACTTGTTCGGCGATCCGGGACGAGGTGAATAGGCCCAGACAGACGGTCGCCGTCCAGAAAGTGCTCCAGACCGGGTCGGCTGTCTTGATCATGTCGCCCAGCGCCTTGGGCACCAGTTCGGGAAACACGAAATACCACAAGAACATCTGCACCAGCAGCGGGACATTGCGGAAAAGTTCGACATAGGCCGCGCATACGCGCTCTACCCAGGCGATGCGGGTCGTGCGCAAGACCCCGACCACGACGCCGACGACCAGGGCAATCACCCAGGCCAGCACCGACACGCCGAGAGTCCAGTACATGCCCCGGATCAAGGTATACAAATAGGTTCCGGTGCCGTCAGGGGCGTCCGCCCAGAAAATCAGCCAGTTCCAGTGGTAATTCATACGAATATCCTGTGCAGCGCGTCCAGATGCGAAAACCACACCCAGCGGCGCCAGTGATGCAAACGGCACCCCCCAGCGTTCAATCCGGGAGGTGCCGCCACTTTTGAAGTGTTTCCCTGAAGACTATTTATTTATAGTCGGCGGGATTGGGCGAGTCGGTCGGATGCGCGATGACATTTTTCAGTTCAGGCGTCATCGGCCAGTTCAGGTTGATGTTCTTGGGCGGAATCGGCGAGGTGAACCATTTCTTGTACAGCGCGTCGATTTTGCCGTCCTTCATCATGGCCTTGACCGCATTGTCGACCGCCGTCTTGAATTGCGGGTCGCCCTTGGGTTCGATCATGCCGTAAGGTTCGATCGTGTAGGCCTTTTCGCTGATCATCCAATCGCCCGCATTTTGCGAGTTGGCCACCAGACCAGCCAGCAGGATGTCATCCATGAAGAATGCCGTCGCACGGCCGCTGGAGACGGTCAGGAAGGCTTCGGAGTGATCCTTGGCCGGGATGATGCGCATGCCCAGATTCTGATCAGCATTGACCTGGGTCAACCATTTCAGATTGCTGGTGCCGGATGTGGATACCACGGTCTTGCCCTTGAAGTCGGCCAGATCGTTCAGCTTGGAAGCCTTCAGGGCGGCGAAACGCGTGGCGGTGACAAACGTGGTCGGCGTGAAGGCGACCTGTTCCTGGCGCTGAGCGTTATTGGTGGCCGAGCCGCAGGAAATATCCACGGTGCCATTGGCCACCAGCGGGATCCGCGTGGAAGAGGTCACAGAGACCAGCTTGATCTTCAGGTTGGGCAGGCCCAGGTCCTTTTTCAGGGCATCGGCAATCCCGTAGCAGATGTCCATGGAATAGCCGACAGGCTTTTGATTGTCGTCCAGATAGGAAAACGGAATCGAGGAATCGCGATGCCCGAGGGTCAGTTCCCCCGTGGCTTTGATTTTGTCGATCCGGCTGGTTTCGGCCTGGGCGGCGGTCATGCCCGCGACCGAGACGGCAGTTGCCAGAATGATGGGCAATAGTTTCATGGTTCCTCCTGAAAAGCTTGTTGTAATAGGTGTTCCGTCGGTCATGACGGGAACGGGGCCTGCCTGGGGTACGGCAAGCGACCGTTAGTTTAATCATTTTGTCGTCCTCGACACCACGCCGCATGAAACAGCAAGGTGATCCGTACCATTATCAGCAGATCACCGTGTTCCAACAAATAGCAATTTCACGGGGTCCCATAACGACAGGCTATGCTCTATACTGCTAGGCTGACAGACGTCACCAGCTGCCATATCCGGCTGTTCCAGCCGGCTTTTATTTCCTCCTTTCATTCGATACCCCATGCGGTTGCGGCACATCGAAATCTTCGAGGCCATACGCCAGGCCGGGTCGCTGACCCAGGCGGCTGCTTTGCTGAACATCTCGCAGCCCGCCGCCAGCAAGATCCTGGCTCACGCCGAATCCCAACTGGGTTTCAAGCTGTTTGACCGGGTCAAAGGCCGGCTCGTCCCCACCCGGGAAGCCGAAATCCTGACCCCGCAGATCGAACAGCTAGGCCAGGACCTGGCCCACGTGCGCCGGCTGGCGGCCAATCTGCGCCAAGGCAGGCAAGGACACCTGCGCATCGGCTGCGCACCCGCCATCGGACTGGGGCTGCTGCCCATGGCCATCCAGCGCTTCCATCCGGGGTCCGACGCCTCTTTCAAGATCAGCACCCTGCACAGTCCCGACCTGGTCGAAGGCCTGCACGCCCAGGAACTGGACTTGGTGATTACCTTCGACGATCACGATCACCCCGGCCTGCGCCGCATCCCTATCGGCGTCACGGAACTGGCCTACCTGAGCCTGACCCCCACCGCCAGCCCCATCAAACTCACCCAACTGGCCAGACGACCGGTCATCGCGCTGGACACCCGCGATCAGGTCGGCACCGTCATGGACCACGCCCTGCAACAGGCAGGCATCAGCCTGGACACCCGCATCATCGTCCAGACCCACTACGTAGCCTGCAGCCTGGTCGAGGCCGGCTGCGGCGACGCCATCGTGGACTTGCTGACCGGGCGCGCCATGCTGAAACCCGGCATGACGCTCAGCCGCCTGGATCCTCCCGTACCGATCCCGATCAACATCATGGTGCACGCCAACGACCCCCTCAGCCTGTTGCATCGCGACTTCATCGATTGCATTCAGGACATCTGCACGGCGCTCTCCCACCCGCCGCCCACCCCCGCTTCCTAAGCACCCATACCCATTGGTTATGGATGATGCCTTGATCGGCATTTGTCACCGCCCTGGCTGAGACCGACAATTCCCGCTGTTCCCTGTTCATGGATACGGAAAATGCATGCATGCGTGATTGGCGCCGGTGTCATCGGTGTGACGACGGCTTGGCAACTGGCCCGCGAAGGCTGGCAGGTGACGCTGGTCGATGCGGCCACCGAACCGGCCAGCGGCGCCAGCCATGCCAATGGCGGACAGCTCAGCTACAGCTACGTCGCCCCCTTGGCCGGACCTGGCGTACTGCCGCACCTGCCAAGCTGGCTGCTCAGCCCCAGTTCGCCGCTGCGCTTTCGTCTGCGCGCTGATCCTTTGCAATGGCGCTGGTGCCTGCAATTCCTGCAGGCCTGCAATGCCCGCGCCGCTTCGGCGACATCCGCGCAACTGCTGGCCTTGTCTTATCTCAGCCGGCAGGTGCTGCACGACATTCAGCAGGACAATCCCATCGACTTTGCCCATGCGCGCAACGGCAAGCTGATCGTCTACCGCACGCCCGCGCTGCTGGACAAGGCGCGCGCGCAGGTCGCCCTGCAGGCCGATCTGGGATCCGACCAGCAGATCCTGACGACCGAACAGCTGATCGCACAAGAGCCTGCGCTGGCGCCGGCCCGCGCCACCCTGGCGGGCGCGATCTATACGTCCAGCGAAGAGTCCGGGGACTGCGCCCGCTTCACACAAGGACTGGCCAGGCAGCTGGCGACCATGGGTCAGGTGACGCTGCGTCCGCAGACCACTATTCAACAGCTGGAACGCCATCACGGGCGCATCCGCCGCCTGTTGACCGTGACCGGGGAAGCCATCGAGGCAGACCAGTTCGTGCTGGCCGCCGGCATGGGCAGCCGCCCGCTGTTGGCTGCCCTGGGCGTACGTGCGCCCCTGTATCCCCTGAAAGGCTACAGCCTGAGCCTGCCGTGCCATCAGGAACAGGTCCCCGCCATCAGCGTGACCGACTACGAACGCCGCACGGTCTATGCCAAACTGGGCGATACCCTGCGTATTGCCGCGATGGTCGGCATCGGCATGCCAAGTCAGGGCATCGAAGCCGACCGCATTGCCCTGGTCAAACGGCAGGCGCAGGAACTGCTGCCGCAAGTGAACCTGGGTCCGGCGCAGGCTTGGGCGGGACAGCGTCCGGCGACCCCGCATGGCCGCCCCCTGATCGGCCGCAGCCGGGCCGCCGACAATCTGTGGCTGAACATCGGTCACGGCGCACTGGGATTCACGCTGGCCTGCGGCAGCAGTCATCTGCTGGGCAGTTTGATGGCCGGCGCAGCACCAGCCATCAACCCCGCCCCCTTCCGACCCGACTGCTGAACCTCGCGAACGGCGCCCCACCCCCGTCTGATCACCACCCCAGTTGGATTACACTGCCTCCACCATGGAAGCCTGGCTGCAATCCTCCATCCACGCCCTGCTGGCCGCACTGGCCTTGCCTGGGGTCGGCTTGCCCGCCATCTTCGTGATCAGCCTGGTGTCCGCCACGCTGCTGCCCCTGGGATCCGAGCCGGCCGTCTTCACTTACGTCCATCTGGCGCCGCATATGTTCTGGCCGGCTGTGCTGGTCGCCACGCTGGGCAACACCCTGGGCGGCGCCATCACCTACGCGATGGGTGCGGGCGCTGAAAACATCTGGCAGCGCTGGCGCCACCCCCACACGACGGTCTCGACGCCAGCCGCCCTCCCGGCAGGCGGTCGCTGGCACGGCCTGACGACCGCTTGGTTTCGCCGCTTCGGGCCGCCAGCACTGCTGCTGTCATGGCTGCCGGGCGTGGGAGATCCTTTATGCGCAGTCGCCGGCTGGCTGAAGCTGCCCTTCTGGCCCAGCGTGTGCTACATGGCCATCGGCAAATTTTTACGCTATGTGATGATGACCGCCGCCCTGATGCACGCCTGGCCCTGGCTCAGCCAGTGGTTGTAGCGTCTGCAACGCACCGGCAACCTTCAAATATCGTCAAAGAATGCAAATACATGGATACCATCTGATAGATTGATGGTAAGTCAATGTATTCAGCTGCGGCATTTCATGTTTTCACCTCACCGCTCTCCGGACAGCACAGGCCGTTCCATCGCCTGGGCGCTCTTGGTGCTGGCGGCTACTTTTCTTCTGACCCTGCTCAGCCAGCCGTTCCCAAGAGAAGCGGGTCCCGCCCTCTGGCCTCTCGATGCCATACTGGCGGGCCTGCTGCTGCGATTCTGGGTGCTCAGGCATGCCGCCGTCTGGCTCGCCATCTACGCCGGGCCAACCCTTGCCCGCATGCTCCTGGGCGGCTCCTGGAACCTGTCCAGCCTGTATAGCCTGGTCGATCTGTCAGGCATACTGGCTGCCCAGTATCTTCTGACTTCCCACTGGGCGCCCAAAAACCTGCGCAGCGCCCAAGCGATCGGCCGGGTACTGCTTGCCTGCACGGCAGCGGCCGCCATCAACACCAGCATGGCGCTGACCTTGCTGCCCTGGGCGCATCAATCTGGCATGACAGCCACTGCCGCCGACTGGCTGTTCAGCCGGTTATTGGGCTACTGCGCATTCCTGCCGCCTATCCTGCTGCTACCCAGACGCGGATCGCGCCTGGCGGATCAGGCCTCCCTCTGGCGCAAATGGTTCAAGCGCCTGAAACAACCGCGATCCCTGCTGCCGCTTGTCACCCTGATCGCCAGTCTGGGGCTTTGTTTCCTGTTGGGCGGCCTGGGCGCCATTGCCTTCCCCATCCCTGCTCTCTTGTATTGCGCCTGGCTCTACCGCCAGCAGACCAGCGCCTGGTTGACCGCCGGCACAGCCGGGCTGCTGATCCTCAGCGCCATTCAAGGCTGGATTCCCACCTATTATCTCTCGGCGCCCGCAGCAACGGCTCCCTCCTGGGCGATGGCGTCGCTGCATCTCGGCATTCTGCTGCTGGTGGCAGCGCCCTTGCTGCTCTCCGGCACCGTAGCGGCGCACCATGAGCAGGTCTCCACCCTGACCCAGGCGCTGAACCACGACACCCTCACCCGAGCCTTGTCGCGCGCCGCTTTTTTAAAAGATTCCCAGGCACATCTACGCAGCACATCGGCCCCATCGCCACAGGCCGGCATGCTGATGCTGGACCTCGATCACTTCAAGCATCTGAACGATCACTACGGCCACGCAGCGGGCGATCAGGCCTTGAGAGAATTCTCAAGCTGCATCCATGCCGCCATCCGCCCGGGCGATCTATTCGGCCGCTTGGGCGGTGAAGAATTCGGCATTACCCTGCCGGGCACATCACTACAGGCATCCGCAGACATCGCAGAACGCTTGCGCGCTTACATCGAGGCGCTGGTTATCCGCGTATCCGACGGCACGAGCCTGTTCATCACCGTCAGCATCGGCGTTGCTCATACCTCGCAAAGCCCTCACGACAGCCCCGACGAACTGCTGACCTACGCCGATCAGGCGCTATACCAGGCAAAACGCAGCGGCCGCAACCAGGTCTGCGTCTACCGTGACGCCGCCCGCTTGGCCGAGCCGCCCGATCCCCCTGCACCAGACAGTTTCACATTGCCATCAGAGCACACGTCTACTAGCATAGCGCCAGCCACGAACAGGATTGCCATGACTGCCTCTGCCGACCTCCTCCCCTTGATCGCCGTGCTGGAAGACGACCCGGCGCAATCCGCATGGCTGCAGCAGATCCTGCTGCCGGCCGGTTTCGGCTGCCAGGCTTTCGACAAGGGCAACGATCTGCTGGCCGCTCTGCGGACCTCCAATACCTTCCAGCTGCTGCTGCTGGACTGGGAACTGCCTGGCATCAGCGGCATGGAAGTCCTGCGCTGGGTCAGGGCCAACCTGCCGGGCAACATTCCGGTGATTTTCGTCACCAGCCGCACGCTGGAAAGCGACCTCGTCGAAGGCCTGGATGCCGGGGCCAACGATTATCTGTGCAAACCCTGCCGCCCCGCCGAGCTGCTGGCCCGCATCCGCGCCCAACTGCGTCCGCAGCAATCCCATGCCAGCCCCGACTCCCGCTTTCACCTGGGAGAATTCTCGGTCGACCCCAGCAGCCGGGAGATCCACCTGCGTGGTGAAATCATCCAGATGACCCCCAAGGAATTCGATCTGGCCGCCCTGTTCCTGCGGCACCCCTGGCGGCTGTTTTCCCGTGACGACCTGAGTACGCTGGTCTGGAACCGGGAAATTCCCAGCACATCCCGCACACTGGACACGCACTTGTCCAACATCCGCAAAAAACTCCAGCTCGGCCCGGCATCCGGCACCTTGCTGAACGCATCGTACGCGCTGGGCTATCGGCTCGAGCTGCTGGAAGATCCACAGGAAGATTCATGACGTTCTCTACTTTGCCTGCTCGCGTCCGCCGCCGCGCGCCCTTGGGTATGGTCTTGCTGGGCGCAAGCCTGGCGCTGCTGCTTGGCACGACTGCGCACGCCCGCCCGCTGGGCGCCCAAGGCGACTATTTTCTCTACCAGGTCGAACCGGGCGATACGCTGGAAGCGCTGGCGCGCCACTACACGCTGGACCCCGGCAACTGGCCTACGCTGCAAACCCTGAACCAAGTGGCGGACCCCTACCTGCTGCAGATCGCCCGGGTGTTGCGTATTCCACTGGCCATCATTCCCCGGCGCCCGGCCCAAGCCAAAGTAACGCACCTGAGCGAGCAGGCAACCCGCAACGGGCAGCCCCTGCGAGCCGGTGACAGGCTCGAAACCGGCGACACCCTGCGCAGCAGCCAGGGGTCCGTTACCCTGACCCTGGAAGACCATAGCCTGCTCACCATCGCCCCCGACACCGAAATACAGGTCCGCAACCTGCAGACCTTTCGCGGCAGTGAGCTGAGCGACACGGTATTGAGCCTGCCCCACGGCAGCGTCGAATCTTCCGTGGCGCCGGATAAAACCGGAGTGGGTCGCTTCGAGATCCGCACGCCCGCTACCGTCACCGGCGTGCGCGGCACGCAACTGCGCGTCCATGCCAACAAAGCCGGCTCCCGCCACGAAGTGCTGAGCGGCGAAGCCGCGATCCGGAACGCCGCCCACGCCGAGCAATCGCTCGCCCGAGACCACGGGGCCGCCTACGATACCTCCGGGGCCTTGCTGGGCACCCACGCCCTGCTCCCTGCCCCCCAGCTTCATCCGCTCGAAAAAGGCGCCTCGTCGCTGACATGGTCGCCGGTGCCCGGGGCCTCGGCCTACCGGGTCCGCATCGCGCTGGAATCCGCCGGGACACAACTGGAATTCAACCAGCAGGTGACGCAGCCCCAGATCTCGCTTGTCCCGTCAGGGATCGGCGTCCGCTACGTCTTTGTCCGGGCAATCGACGCGCTGGGGATTGAAGGCAGCGACGCCAGGCTGAGCATCTGGACTCCCGATGGCCTGATCAGTTCAGACGGCAATCCTGTGCGCGGCGGCAGCGACGGCGCACCGATCCGCCTGATGGACTACTAAGGCTCCGCCAAGGCATGTCCCCGCCGCCCAGCCACCATCCGCTCCGCCTGCAGCGGCGCCTGCTGGCGGAATGGCTGGGCCTGACCCTGGCGTTATCGCTGCTGATCATCGCCATCTCGGTCGGGGGCCGGTCCCCGATCTTGCGCGACATCAACCAGCAGGCCTACGACCTGAGCATGCAGCTCACCCCGCGGCCTATCGCTGACCGCGACATCGTCCTGGTCACGATCGATGACGCCAGCATTGAAGCGCTGGGTTATTGGCCCTGGCCGCGATCCGTCCATGCGGCGCTGCTGCCGCACCTGCGCCAGGCGCGAGCGGTCGTCCTGGACCTGATTCTGGCTGACCCACGCCCCGGCCGCCCCCAGGATGATCAGTTGCTGGCCGACGCCATGACCGATCACGGACGCGTCGTACTGCCCGAAGTGCTGGACCCGGAAGGCCGGCATGTGATCCGTCCCCTG
The DNA here is from genome assembly GCF_034675905.1 of Castellaniella sp. Taxonomy (GTDB): domain Bacteria; phylum Pseudomonadota; class Gammaproteobacteria; order Burkholderiales; family Burkholderiaceae_B; genus Castellaniella. Next base: position 192,562 of record NZ_JAUCCV010000010.1, read on the forward strand.
CCGATACTCGCACAGGCGGCGGCCGCCATCGGCCGCATCGATACGCGGGCCGGTCCCGACGGGCGCCTGCGCGCCATCACACTGCAGCGCACCAGCCGCCAAGGGGATCGCATGCCCCATCTCAGCGTGGCGTTGACGCAAATGGCCGGCCTGCAGACTGCGGCACAACAGGCATCCTCCCCGCCAGCCGACACGCCGTCCTATCTGCAGTTCACGGACCCTGCGCACAGCTTTGTCCGCTACCCCTATGCGGCGGTCCTGGGGGGCGCGATTCCAGCAACAGAATTTCAAGACAAGATCGTCCTGGTCGGGGCATGGGCCTCCGGGTTGGGGGACCAACTGCCCACCGCCATGGGCAGCGGCCTGACCGCCGGGGTCGAAATCCTGGCCGACAGCATCCAGAATCAGAAGCAATCCTTATGGATCCGCATCACGCCGCCCTGGGTCACGATGCTGGTTTCTTTATGCATTCTGTGGCTGGCTTGCCTGGGTTTGCGCAGATTGTCCCCGCGCGCGGGCCTGGCGGGCACGCTGGCCGCGTTGCTGAGCTTTCTGCTGGCGGATGCCTGGCTCCTGTCCCAGGCGAACCTCTGGGTGCCCCCTGCGGGCCTGCTGGTGGCGATTCTCCTGGCCTACCCGCTATGGGGCTGGCGCATACAAGAGGCATCCCTGCAGCATATCGACCGGGAACTGGAACGCCTGCAGATCCCCTCCAGGCAGAGCCAGACGCCACCCGCCCGATGGGTCGGCCCCAACACCCTGCCAGCGCGCGCGGCTCGCCTGCAACAGGCGGTATCCCGCCTGAAAACAGCCGCTCAGGATCAAAGAGACACTCTGGGCTTCATTTCCCACGATATGCGTTCACCGCAAAATGCCATCCTGGCGGCCATCGACCTGCACCGTCAAACGCCCGCGCAATGGAGCAAAGCCGCCACGCTGTCCCACATCGAACAACAAGCCCATACGACCTTGCATCTGGTGGACAATTTCGTCCAGCTGGCGCGCGCCGAATCCACGCCCTTGCAGAAGCACCCTTGCATCCTGGACGATCTGGTCCAGGACTGCTGTGATCGCCGCTGGTCCCAGGCGGCGCAACGCCGCATCACACTGACCTTCAAACCCTGCGGCCACGAAGACACCATCGACATCGATAGCGAGCTGATGCGCCGCGCCGTCGGCAACCTGCTGGACAACGCCATCCTGTACAGCTTCGAAGACGGAGAAATACAGTGCCGCATCGACAGAAATGCATCCTCCTGGTGCATCCATGTCCAGGATGCCGGTCCCGGCATCACGCCTGAACAGGCGCCCCATCTGTTCACCCGCTTCTGGCGCGCCGCCGGAGACGGTAAAAAGCCGGCAGGCAGCGGCCTGGGCCTGGCTTTCGTCCAGACGGTCGCGCAACGCCATGGCGGTCAGGCGAGCTGCACCAGCGAGCCGGGACATGGCGCCCGCTTCAGCATCCAGCTGCCGGACGTCAACTAGCGGCCAGACAGCCGGGCCGGCCGAGTTTTGCCATTACACTAAGCGATTGCCCCTGCCTTCCATAGGGACACTACCGCCACGATGCCCTCATGAACGCCCCCGTCGCCTCCGAACTGCTCGAACCCGCCCAAGCGCCTCGCCTGCGCGAAATTCCCTACAACTACACCTCCTGGTCGGATCGTGAAATCGTCCGCCGGCTCTTGGGGGAATCCGCCTGGCAACTCCTGTCCGAACTGCGTGGACAGCGGCGCACCGGCCGATCCGCGCGGATGCTGTTCGAAGTGCTGGGCGATATCTGGGTCGTGCAACGCAATCCCTACCTGCAAGACGACCTGCTGGACAATCCCAAGCGCCGCCACCAATTGGTCGAGGCGCTGAACCACCGCCTGAACGAGGTCGACCACCGCCGCGACGATGACCACGGCCCGCGCGACGCCCAGGTCCAGCAGCTGCTGGCTGCCGCCCGTACCGCTGTCGCCACGTTCGAGGACGATTTCATCACGGTGGAAAAGCTGCGCCACGACGCCATGAAGCAGCTGTCGCGCCTGACCAAACGGGACAACATCCGTTTTGACGGCCTGTCACGGGTGTCGCACGTGACCGACGCCACCGACTGGCGGGTGGAATATCCCTTTGTCGTGCTGATGCCCGACACCGAGGACGAGATCGCCGCCCTGGTGCGCGCCTGCATCCAGTTGGGCCTGACCATCGTGCCGCGCGGCGGCGGCACCGGCTACACCGGCGGCGCCATTCCCCTGACCTGGCGCTCCGCCGTCATCAACACCGAAAAACTGGATGCCATCGGCCAGGTCGAAGCCATCGCCCTGCCGGGCGTCGACGCGCCGGTGCACACCATCCTGACCGGGGCCGGCGTCGTCACGCGCCGGGTGGCCGAAGCCGCCGAAGCTGCCGGGCGCGTCTTTGCCGTGGACCCGACGTCGGCGGACGCATCCTGCGTGGGCGGCAACGTCGCCATGAACGCCGGCGGTAAAAAAGCCGTGCTGTGGGGTACTGCACTGGACAATCTGGCCTGGTGGCGCATGGTAGACCCCCAGGGCAACTGGCTGGAAGTCACCCGCCTGGACCACAATCTGGGCAAGATCCACGATGCCGCGCAGGCCTGCTTCGAGCTGAAATGGTTCGACGGCAAGCAACGCCCCGGCCAGACCGTACTCAAAACAGAAGTCCTGACCATCGAGGGCCATCGTTTTCGTAAAGCCGGGCTGGGCAAAGACGTCACCGATAAATTCCTGGCCGGCCTGCCCGGCGTGCAAAAAGAAGGCTGCGACGGACTGATCACCGCCGCCCGCTGGATCCTGCACCGCATGCCTGCACACACACGCACGGTCTGCATGGAGTTCTTCGGCCAGGCCCGCCAGGCGGTCCCGTCCATCGTCGAAGTCAAACACTATCTGGACACCGATGGCCGCGCCGCCGGCGCCATCCTGGCCGGCCTGGAGCATCTGGACGAGCGCTACCTGCGGGCCGTCGGCTACGCCACCAAAAGCAAGCGCGGCACCCTGCCCAAAATGGTGCTGATCGGCGACATCGTCGGCGACGATGAGCACGCGGTGGCCTTGGCCGCCAGCGAGGTCGTGCGCATCGCCAATTCGCGCCACGGCGAGGGCTTCATCGCCGTCAGCCCCGAATCCCGCAAGAAATTCTGGCTGGATCGCGCCCGCACCGCAGCGATTTCCCGCCACACCAACGCCTTCAAGATCAATGAAGACGTGGTGATCCCGCTGCCGCGCATGGGCGAATACACGGACGCCATCGAACGCATCAACATCGAACTGTCCACGCGCAACAAGCTGCGCCTGATCGACGCCCTGGAAAGCTATCTGCAGGGAGACCTGCCCGTCGGCAAGGCCGAAGACCCGGACGACGCCGAACACACCCGGGACTTCATCCTCTCCACCCGGCGGCACGATGCGCTGGCCACCCTGGCGGCTGTCCGCACCCGCTGGACCTGGCTGCTGGAGCATCTGGACGCATCGCTGGCGGACCACCGGGACACGCTGACAGGCCTGGGCCTGGACGCCTTGCTGCCCGCCCTGGACGAACGCCTGGCCTCGCAGCCGGACAGCCGTATCGTGGACATCATCCAGGATCACACGCTGCGCATTTCCTGGAAGACCGACATCCGCGGCGCCATGGAACGCCATTTTGCCGGCGCGGAATGCGCCGCCGTGCTGGCGGGCCTGCAGGCCACCCACGACCGCATCCTGAAAAGCCGCGTGTTCGTCGCCCTGCACATGCACGCGGGCGACGGCAATGTGCACACCAACATCCCGGTCAATTCCGACGACTACGAGATGCTGCGCGAAGCCAACCAGGCCGTGGCCCGCATCATGAAAATCGCCCGCAGCCTGGACGGCGTGATCTCCGGCGAACACGGCATCGGCCTGACGAAATTCGAATACCTGAACGAGGCCGAACTGGCGCCGTTCCAGGACTACAAACGGCGCATCGACCCGGATGGCCATTTCAATGCCGGCAAGCTGATGCCCGGCGCCGATTTGTCACGCGCCTGGACGCCCAGCTTCAACCTGCTGGGCTACGAATCGCTGATCATGCAGCGCAGCGAAATCGGCGCCATTTCCAATGCGATCAAGGACTGCCTGCGCTGCGGCAAGTGCAAGCCGGTCTGCGCCACCCACGTGCCGCGCGCCAATCTGCTGTATTCGCCGCGCAACAAGATCCTGGCCACCTCTCTGCTGATCGAGGCCTTCCTGTACGAGGAACAGACCCGGCGCGGCGTCAGCATCCGCCACTGGGAAGAATTCGAGGACGTGGGCGATCATTGCACCCTGTGCCACAAATGCTACAACCCCTGTCCCGTGGATATCGACTTCGGCAACGTGTCCATGGACATGCGCGCCCTGCTGCGGCGCATGGGGAAAAAATCCTTCAACCCCGGCACAGCGGCGTCCATGTTCTTCCTGAATGCCAAGGACCCGCGCGTCATCAAGGCGACCCGCACGGCCATGATCGACATGGGTTACAAAGCCCAGCGTCTGGCGCATGACCTGCTGGCCCCGATCGCCAAGAAACAAATGGCCCACCCGCCCGCCACGGTAGGCAAGGCGCCGGTCCGCGAGCAGGTGATCCACTTCATCAACAAGAAAATGCCCGGCGGACTGCCCAAGCAGACGGCACGCAAGCTGCTGGACATCGAAGACCCCGATATCGTCCCCATCATCCGCAATCCGGCCACCACGGCCCCCCATAGCGAAGCCGTGTTCTATTTCCCCGGTTGCGGATCGGAACGCCTGTTCTCGCAGGTGGGCCTGGCGACCCAGGCCATGCTGTGGCATGTCGGCGTCCAGACGGTGCTGCCGCCCGGTTATCTGTGCTGCGGCTATCCGCAGCGCGGCAATGGTCTGGCCGACAAGGCCGAGCAAATGGTGACAGACAACCGCGTGCTGTTCCACCGCATGGCCACCACGCTGAACTATCTGGATATCAAGACGGTGGTGGTCAGTTGCGGCACCTGTTACGACCAGCTGGAAAGCTACGAGTTCGACAAGATTTTCCCTGGCTGCCGCCTGATCGACATCCACGAATACTTACTGGAAAAAGGCGTGGACATCGCCGGAGTGCAGGGCGTGCGCTACATCTACCACGACCCCTGCCATACCCCCATGAAGCAGCAGGATCCGATGAAAACGGTGAAATCACTGCTGGGTGAATCCAACGCGATCAAGACCGACCGCTGCTGCGGGGAATCGGGCACGCTGGCGGTGTCGCGGCCTGATATTTCGACGCAGATCCGCTTTCGCAAACAGGAAGAACTGGCAAAGAACACCGCCGCCATCCGCGCCGATGGTTTCCAGGGCGAGGTCAAGATGGTGACGTCCTGTCCGTCCTGTCTGCAGGGGCTGGCCCGCTACGAACAGGATACGGGGCTGTCAGCAGATTACATCGTGGTAGAGATGGCCAAGCACCTGCTGGGGGAAAACTGGATGCCGGATTACGTCCAGGCGGCGAATTCCGGGGGGATTGAGCGGGTGCTGGTGTAGAAAGACAGGCGCGCGCGCCGGAGACTGATATCTCGGGGGCGCGCCCAACACCCGGTCCTGCGCGGTTCAGGCTTCCTTGCCCGTGGCGAATTCGCAGACCGTGTAGACAGGCAGGCCCGAATCGCGCACGGCCTTGGATCCGCCCAGATCGGGCAGGTCGATGATGGCGGCGGCTTCGGCGACGTTGGCGCCCAATCGCTGCAGCAGGCGCGAGGCGGCCAGCATGGTGCCGCCGGTGGCGATCAGGTCGTCGATCAGCAGGACGCGCTGGCCGGGGCGCACAGAATCGGTGTGCATTTCTACCGTGGCATTGCCGTATTCCAGGGCGTATTCCTCTGCCACGGTGCGGTAGGGCAGTTTGCCCTGCTTGCGCACAGGCACGAAACCCAGATTCAGTTCGTAGGCCAGCACAGACCCGACGATGAAGCCGCGCGCGTCGATGCCCGCCACCAGATCCAGGCGCTGGCGCATGTAGCGATAGACAAACAGATCGATCAGCACCCGAAACGAGCGCGGATCCTGCAGCACAGGCGTAATGTCGCGAAACTGGACACCCGCCTTCGGCCAATCGGGTACGGTACGGATCGTGTCGCGGATGTACTGGGCCGGATCGGTTTGCATGGCATCATCCTGATAGAAAGCGAGGCGGCCACAGTGTAGCCTGGAAATTTCACCATCGGGCCTGCAATGTGATCTGGTCAAAATCATCGACCAGCACGGTCACCCCGACCTGCGCACGCCCGTTTGACGGCAAAACGGGCAAGGCGATGCGCCACAGGCCATCAGCTTGCCGTTGCGCGGTCCGGCGCACCGGCTCGATGCCGGCGTCAGGGGCTCCCACGGCGACGGCCACGCTTTGCGCGATGAACGGCTTGCCGTCAGGCTGCGTCAGGTGGATCGTCCAGCTGCCGCCGAACGGTTCCAGCACCACCTGCACCCGGTCATCGGCCAGCGTCACGGCGCTGGCGACCGCGACGGGGGCTGAGGCCAGGCTGCGCGGTGGCGGCGTAAAGCGCCACAAAGCCACCACCGCCAATATCACGACCGCCAGGACGATCTCGGCGCGTATGGCGCTGCGCAGACGGCTGCGGGCTGTTCCCCGACCGGCCAGCACCGGCCCGGTCAGACGCCAACGGTTATAGGCAGCCAGGCAAAACAGCAGCCCGACCAGACACAGCTTTGCGGTCAATACACGGCCATAATCCGTATGCCACAGATCGGCGACACGATCCAGCTGCAGCACGGACAGCAAGGCGCCGCTTAGGACCAGCAAGGCCACCACCGGCGTGATCCAGCATGAAAACCGCGCCAGCGCACGATGGCCGCCAGCAGCCTCCAGCGGACGGCGCAACAGGCGCGACAAGGGCATCAGGACGCCGATCCAGGCAATCGCCATCATGACATGCAACGCCACGGCAGGGCGCGACAGCCACTGGGGCGGCGCCGTCCCGGCATGCCCGCTGACCGCCAGCGCCATGCCGGCAAACAGCAGGCTGGCCAGCGCCGCACCCAGGAACAGACCTCGGGGGCGCAGCACCTGAGCCAGCGCGGCAGCCCCAAACCCTATGGCCGCGAGACCCAGGGTCGCTGCGTAAGTGCTGGCCAGGGCTTGCGCCCATGTGGCAGGCTGCGCCAGCGCAGCCCAGGGCGCATCCCGCAGGTCCAGTCCCTGCAGGCCCAGACTGACGGGCAGCAAGACCACCCCCAGGCTGATCGCAGGACGAGACCATGTGTTCCGTCCGTTTGCGTCCAAAAACCGGGACAGGGCGGCGCCCACTGCCGTGAACAAGCACAGGTATCCCAGCCATCGGACGATCCAGATAGCCAGGCTACGGGCGGACGCCGGCGGGCCAGCAGCCGCCACAGGCGCGCTGCTGGCGCCGATCGCATAATCCAGCGTGCCGCCCACAGGATGCCCATCCGTCGAAACGACACGCCAGCTCAACAGATACGTCCCCTGCGCGCGGTCCTCAGGAACGGGAATGCGGACCTCCCGCCCCTGATCCTGCACCGGCCCAAGGGCCAGCGACTGGCCATCCGGCCCGACAAGCTGCGCCGCCGTGACACCGACAGGTTCACTGAAGGTCAGCACGACGGCGGCAGGCGCCTGTGCCAGCACAGAACCGGATGCAGGCGACGCCGTCACGAGCGCCGCATGCCCCCAAGCCAGCTGCGACCCCGTCAGCAAGCAGCCCAGCGCGACGAGCAGGACTCTCATCAGTGATGATGCCCTGCTGCCGCTGCAGGCGCCACCAGCTTGACACGCGGCGCGGCGCCTTCGGCTTCTTCACCCCCGCTGGTATTGATCCAGCGATCCACCCCTTGGGCGCATTCCTGCACGACCGGGAAATACAATGTCGAGCCCGCCTTCAACGAAGACGACAGGAAAGCGCGAAACACGAACTCGTCGTAGTAGGCGTCCGGTAAAGCGCCGCTCCAGCTGACTTCCCGCACCCCCTGATCCAGCTTGGCGCCGTGCAGCGTCTGCGGCTGATCGTATTTGCCCTGGACGATGTCAGTCTTCCAGCCGGCCTTGGGCTGCGGCTTGACCGCCAGCACGCCTTCCGGGATGCGTACCCGCAAGCGGGTGGTATCAGACCCCTGGCAGCCATGCGGAACACGCACCACCGCCATGTAGTAGCTGCCCACGGTCGCCTGCCCGGTTGCCAGCGTCACGTGCGCCTGGGCGGCGGGAAGGGAAAAAAACAACGCAGCAGCGGCGCCGCCGATAAAAGACAATTTCATGAGATCAACCTTTTCAGTATGTTGCGACAGATCATCAGACGCGGCGGCACGGATTAGCGCACCCATGATCGGTACGCGCATGCGCGGCAAAAGCCGGTCATGCCGTCCGCATCCATCAAGCAAGACAGGGTCAGATCTGCGGCGGTGCGCGGGAACCCAGTGGAGCGCCATACGGATGAGCCGCCGGCGGCGGGCCATCCGGGTGAACCAAGGTCAGGATGACGCCCAGCAGGACAGCTGGGATGACCGGCGCACCAGAAGGCAGCGGAACGCCGCCCCCATGAAAGGAGATCAGTGAGTAAGGGCAGTGATTCGCATCGAAGTGGTCCGCCGGATCACCCTGGATCGGCTCATGCGATGTCTGGGCTGGGGCGCCGCACAAGACAACCAAGGGCAATCCATCCGCAGCGCCCGCCAGATTGGGCATATAGCCCATCGGCACCAGCGCGCGCAGCACCCATGCCAGACACAGGGCCCACGCCCAGGTGAATGACAAGCGGCGACTGCATCGATAGGCCTCGGATCCCATGGACAGCAGTATAAACGTCAAGGCACAGTAAAATCGACACATGCACACCCAGCCCCAGATCACTCCGGACGCACTGCGCCACAGCGCAACGCGCACCTTCGACATCGAAATCCAGGCCCTGCAAGCCCTGCAAGGGCGCATCGACGCCCATTTCGAGCAGGCGGCGCGCCTGATCCTGGACTGTCCTGGCCGCGTGGTCGTCACCGGCATCGGCAAATCCGGCCACGTCGCCCGGAAAATCGCCGCCACCCTGGCCTCGACCGGCACGCCCGCCTTTTTCATGCATGCCGCCGAAGCCATCCATGGCGACCTGGGAATGCTGACCGGCCAGGATATTCTGCTGGCGATTTCCTACTCCGGGTCCGCCCAGGAACTGATCACCATCATTTCCGTGGCCAAGCGCATGGGTACGCGCATCATCGCCATGACCGGCCATCCCGAATCCGAACTGGCGCGCAGCGCCGACATCTCCCTGGATGCCGCCGTCGACCACGAGGCCTGCCCCTTGAATCTGGCGCCGACCGCCAGCACCACGGCGGCCCTGGTGCTGGGCGACGCGCTGGCCGTAGCCTGCCTGGAAGCCCGCGGCTTCAATCGCGACGACTTCGCCCGATCCCATCCTGGCGGGGCGCTGGGCCGCCGCCTGCTGACCTCGGTGGCCGACGTCATGCGCAGCGGCGCCGCCCTGCCGCGCGTGGCAGCCGACACGCTGATCCCCGACGCCCTGACGGAAATGTCCTCGAAAGGCATGGGCATGACCATCGTGCTGGACCAGGGCCGGCCGGTGGGTATTTTCACCGACGGCGATCTGCGCCGCATGATCGCCCAGCACGGCGACATCCGCGCGCTGCCTGTGTCCGCCGGCATGAGCCGCCACCCGCGGGACATCGCCGCCGACGCCCCCGCCATCGAGGCGGCCAGCATCATGGACGCCCACAAGCTGAATCAGATGCTGGTGCTGGACGGTGACGGGCTATTATTGGGTGCTTTGCACATGCATGACCTTCTGGCTGCCAAGGTGATCTGATGAACGAACTGCCCGGTTTTTCCCACCCCGCTGAAGCCCAGATCCTGGCCCGCACCAGCGCCGAGGTCCGCGAGCGCGCCCGTGCGGTGCGCATGATGATCTTCGATGTGGACGGCATCCTGACGGACGGCAGCTTGTGGTACGGCGAACACGGCGAAGCCGTCAAACCCTTCAATGCGCTGGACGGCCACGGATTGCGCCTGCTGCGCGAACAAGGCATCCGCGTTGCCTGGGTCAGCGGCCGCAAAAGCGCCATCACCGCCCGCCGCGCGGCCGAACTGGGCATCTCGCCAGTGCTGCAGGGCATCCACGACAAGATCACCACAGTAGAAGACCTGGCCCGCGAAGCGGGTCTGGGGCTGGACGCTGTAGGCTATATGGGCGACGACATCATCGACCTGCCCGTGCTGCAGCGCGTAGGCTTTGCCGCCAGCGTACCCAACGCCCCATTCTACGTCAGCCAGGCGGCGCACTGGGTCGCTGGTCTGCCTGGCGGACGGGGCGCCGTGCGCGAATGCTGTGACTTGGTGCTGGCCGCCCAGGGGCGTCTGGGGGCTTGCTTTACCGCATCTCTGTCCACGCTGGGCGGCGCCATCCAATGAAGGAACGGCTACCCGGCTTGGTCGCGGTCCTGCTGCTGGGCCTGCTGGTGCTGGGCACCTGGTGGGCCTCGGACTACGCCCTGCGGTCGATCGAGATCGATCCGCCCCGGCGGATCACGCACGAACGCGATTCCTGGGCCAGCGCCTTTGTCATGCTGCGCACCGACCCCAAAGGACATGCCATCAATCGTCTGGAAGGCAGCGCCATGGAGCACTTTCCCGACACGGACAGCTACGAGATCACCGCCCCCAAAGCCACCGGTCATCAAGCGAATTCCCCGATCACTGTCGGGACCGCCAAAATGGGCACTCTGGATCAGCACGGCGAACGCATCATCCTGAACGGCGATGCACACCTGCAGCGCCTGCCCGATAGCGATCACCAGCTGCTGGACGTGCGCAGCGAACAGCTGACCATCGAACCCAACCAGGACCTGGTCTACACCGACCGGCCGGCGCTGGTCGTCAACGGCCACTCCACCATGCGCGGCCAAGGGATGCGCTACGATAACCGCACCCGCCAGCTGACGGTCAAGGCCGCCAGCGACGTCAAGATTTCCGGCGAAGATCAGGCGGCCCGCAATACCGGACCCAACAAGACCAAACAACCATGAAAACCTTGCCCCTCGCCCTGTTTGCCGCACTGGTCGGCTCTTGCCTGGCCCTGTCCGCGCAAGCAGCCCCCGCCCAGGCTAAAGCCGCCGAGCCCGACACGATCATTCTGTCCGATACGCTGCACTATGACGACATCAGCAAAGTCAGCACCTTCACCGGCAATGTGGTCCTGACCCGAGGCGCCATGACCTTGCGCGCCGACAAGCTCGTCACCCGCGAAGACGCGCAGGGCAATCAGTTCGGCACGGCCACTGCCGGCAAGGGCGGCGCCGTCACCATCCGCCAGGAAAATCCGGCCAAATTCGAAACGCTGATCGCGACCGGCCAGCAGGCGGACTATGCCGGGCAATCCGGCGACATCACCCTGACCGGCCAGGCCACCGTCACCCGGCAAATTTGCGGTCAGTCCTTTGACAATGTGCGCGGCGCCCGCATCATCTACCACGAAAAAACCGGCACCTACGAAGCCTTCGGCGGCCAGAATTCCGCCGCTGCCGGCGGGCGCGTCCGATCCCTGGCGCAACCTCAGTCCCGCGTCGACCAGGCCATCGCCAAATGCCGGGCAGGACGCTCGTAACCGCATCACGCCTCATGTCTGCCACTACACATCCCACGCCAGAACCCGCCCGCAGCAGCGGCTGCCTCCAGGCCATCGGCCTGGGCAAGACCTTTGGCCGCCGCGCCGTGGTCCAGGACGTTTCCCTGTCCGTCGGCAGCGGCGAGGTCGTCGGCCTGCTGGGCCCCAACGGGGCCGGCAAGACCACCAGCTTTTACATGATCGTCGGCCTGATCCCGGCCGACACCGGCCGCATTGCCATCGATCACCATGATGTCACCGGCGTGCCCATGCACCGCCGCGCTCAGCTGGGGCTGTCGTACCTGCCTCAGGATGCCTCGGTCTTTCGCCGCCTGACGGTCGAGCAGAACATCCGGGCCGTGCTGGAACTGCAACGTGACCCGCAAGGTCATCCGCTGCCGGGTCATGCCATCGAAGAACGGCTGGAATCCCTGATCGACGAACTACAGATCGAACACATCCGCCGCAATATGGCGCTGTCGCTATCCGGCGGGGAACGCCGCCGGGTGGAGATCGCCCGCGCCCTGGCGACCCATCCCCGCTTCATTCTGCTGGACGAACCCTTTGCCGGGGTCGATCCCATCGCCGTGATCGAAATCCAGCGCATCGTGCAGTTCCTGCGCGGGCGCAATATCGGCGTGCTGATCACCGACCACAACGTGCGCGAAACCCTGGGCATCTGTGATCGCGCCTATATCATCAGCGAAGGCCGGGTGCTGACCAGCGGCCACCCCAACGAGATCGTCGACAACGAAGCCGTGCGCCAAGTCTATCTGGGCAAGAATTTCCGGATGTAGGCTGCCCTGGCCCTCAGGGGACCCGGCAGCTTGTTTACCAGCCGACCCAAAAACAAATCGCCCCTGCATGCAGGGGCGATTTTCATGTGCGCGGCCAGACATTGCCCGCCAGCGAATCCATCTATCTTACCTTTTTTCACCCCTCTTGCTGTCTTTTTGCCAACCGGTACACTGGACCTGTCATCAATCTGTCAGAAAAGGAGCCCCCTTCCCCTCACTCCCGGTTCTTTTACAGAACCACCCCTGTTTTTTTCCGCAAGGAGCCTGCACTATGAGCCTGACAATCACCGGTCGTCATCTGGAAATCACCCCAGCCATCCGCGAATACGTCCACACCAAGACCGCTCGCGTCCTGCGGCACTTCGATCAGGTCATCGATACCCAGGTCATGCTCTCGATCGAACCGCTCAAACACACGGCTGAAATCACCATGCGTCTGCGCGGCAAGGATCTGCATTGCGCAGCCTCGGATGACAATCTGTACGCGGCCATCGACCTGCTGGTCGACAAAGTCGACCGCCAGGTGATCAAATACAAATCCAAGGCTCAGACATACGCCCATGAACCACCAAAGCGCCAGGAAATCCACGCTGAATAAGCCTTCCTACCGCTTGGCCGCAATCGGCCGCCACTGACTCATGGCCTCGCAGCGTTGCTCCGGGGCCATGTTGATATCCAGAGGCATCTGACACCTATAATGTCGTCATGAACCTCAGCTCCCGCATTCTGCCACCGGGCAATATCGTCCTGGATCTGGCGGCGACCAGCAAGAAACGTGCCTTCGAGCACGCCGGCCTGCTGTTTGAAAACAATCAGGGCGTGGCCCGCATGTCCGTCTTTCATAGCCTGCTGGCACGCGAGCGCCTGGGATCGACAGCCCTCGGTCACGACGTCGCCATCCCTCACGGCCGTCTGAAAGACCTGCGCGAACCGCATGCCGCCTTCATCCGGCTGGCCAATCCGATCCGTTTCGACGCCAATGACGGGCGCACCGCGCGCCTGTTGTTTTTCCTGTTGATGCCCGAAGCCGCCACCCAGACCCATCTGGATCTGCTGGCCGGCATCGCTCGCCTGCTGTCCGATGTTCAGGTGCGCCAGACGCTGGCCCAGTCCACCGACCCGCAGCAGATCCATCAACTTATTCTGAACGGTGCTGACCACCAGCCGACTGAACATGCTGACCATTCAAGAGCTGATTCGTGACAACGCCGACAAGATCAGCTTCACCTGGCTAGCCGGGCAGGACGCCGCCGCCGAGCGCGCCATCCCGGACACCCGGGAGGCCGCTGCCGATCTGGTCGGCCACCTGAACCTGATCCACCCCAGCCGCATCCAGGTATTTGGCGCCGAAGAAATCTCCTACTACCGCCACCTGGATATCAAGCGCCGCCGCCACCACCTGGAAGATCTCGTCGCAGGCGGCGTCCCGGCCATCGTCCTGGCCGGCAGCACCGAAGCCCCCGACGATCTGCAGGCCTTCTGCCAGGAACAGGCGATCCCGCTGGTGGGCACCCCCGTCGACGCCGCCCACCTGATCGATCTGTTGCGCATCTATCTGGGCAAGCGCATCGCCCCCAAAACCACGGTGCATGGTGTCTTCATGGACGTGCTGGGCCTGGGGGTGCTGATCACCGGCGAATCCGGCCTGGGGAAAAGCGAACTGGCCCTGGAACTGATTTCCCGCGGCCACGGCCTGGTGGCCGACGACGCAGTCGAACTGTCCCGCACCGCGCCCAATTTCGTCGAAGGCCAATGCCCCTCGCTGCTGCAGAACCTGCTTGAAGTCCGCGGCCTGGGTTTGCTGGACATCCGCACGATCTTTGGCGAAACATCCGTGCGGCGCAAGATGAAGATCAAGCTCATCGTGCATCTGGTGCGCATGACGCCGGATAATTTCGAGCGTCTGCCCATGCAGGACGAATACCAGGACATCCTGGGCATCCCCATCCGCCGCGTCATGCTGCAGGTGGCCGCCGGCCGCAACCTGGCCGTGCTGGTCGAGGCCGCTGTGCGCAACACTATCCTCAGTCTGCGCGGCATCGATACCATGGGCGAATTCATCGAACGCCAGGCCCTGGCCATCATGGAAAGCACCCGGGAAAAACGCCCGTGACTCACTGTATTTTTTCTTGCATCGACGGCGCAGGCCGACAAGGCGCACCATGCTGAACATCGTTCTCATCACAGGCATTTCAGGATCCGGCAAGTCCGTGGCCTTGCGCATGCTGGAGGACACCGGCTACATCTGCATCGACAATCTGCCTGTCCGCTTCCTGCACGACTTTATCGCCAGCACCCAGGATAGCGGCCTGGAACGGGTGGCGGTCGCCATCGACGTGCGCACCCCCGGCGATCTGGACGAACTGCCCGGCATCCTGACCAGCCTGCGGGCCATGGGCACGGCGCTGCACGTCATTTTTCTGGATGCCGACGACCATACCCTGATGCAGCGGTATTCCGAATCCCGGCGCCGGCACCCCCTGACCGACCGGATGCAGCACGAAGGGCTGGACGCCTCGCTGCAGGGCTGCATCAGCCGCGAACGCGATCTGCTGGCGCCCTTGCGCCACCAGGAACACGTCATCGACACGTCCGACCTGACGCCAGGCCAGCTGCGCAGCTGGGTGCGCGACCTGGTACAGGTCGATCGGGCCTCGGTCATCCTGACCTTTGAATCCTTTGCCTACAAACGCGGCGTCCCGCATGACGCCGACCTGGTCTTTGACGTGCGCTGCCTGCCCAACCCGCACTACGACCCCGACTTGCGCCCCCTGACCGGGCGCGACGCACCAGTGGCCGCCTGGCTGGCCCAATTCGGCAGCGTTGACGCCATGATCGAAGATATTTCCGGCTTTATCCGCAAATGGCTGCCGCTCTACATGCAGGACACGCGCAATTACCTGACAGTGGCCATCGGCTGCACGGGCGGGCAGCACCGCTCGGTCTACGTCACCGAGCAGCTGGCGCGGCGCTTTGCCGACCATTCGCCCTTATTGGTGCGCCACCGTAATCCCATGCTGCATACGCCGACGCCATGACCACAACCACCCTGACCATTCCGCCCGCATGCCCCTCGCAGCCGCCCCGGCCATCATTCGGGCGCGCCCTGATGATCAGCGGGCTGTGTCTCCTGATGGCAGTGCTGGCAGGCTGCGCCTCACGATCAGGCGGCTACTACAAGGACGACGGCCCGGGCGACCGCGTCCCCGCCGACATCGCGTCGATCCCCGACGCCGTGCCGCGCCTCGAACGGCACGCGCCTGCCAATTTTCGGCCCTATGAAGTCTTCGGCGTGCGCTACATCCCCATCAGCGAAGACCAACCCTATCGCCAAGAAGGCATCGCCTCGTGGTATGGACGAAAATTCCATGGGGAGAAGACCGCCAATGGCGAAACCTATGATATGTATGCCATGACGGCCGCCCACCCGACCCTGCCGATTCCCAGCTACGCCCAGGTGACCAGCCAGGTCAACGGGCGCTCTGTCGTCGTGCGCATCAATGATCGCGGCCCCTTTCATCCAGGACGCATCATCGATCTGTCTTACGTCGCCGCCGCCAAGCTGGGCCTGATCGGCCCCGGTAGCGGACGCGTGCTCGTCCAGGCCATCACCAACGCTGACATCCGCGCGGGCCGCACGCCGGGCGCACCCTTGATGGCCTCAGCCAGCCCGGTGGCCGAACCCATCCAGCCGCAAGCCAGCCTCGTCAGCGCGCCCCCAGCGCCTGCCCCCGCGCCTGCGCCCGCCGCCATGACGGCGACGACGGCCACAGGCGGCGGCATTTATCTGCAATTCGGCGCCTTTTCCTCGTTGGACAATGCACAGGCCCTGGCTCAGCGCGTCAACGCACAGATGGATGGGTCTCTGGGCCAGGTATCCGTCAGCCACCAGCCGCCGCTCTACAAGGTGCGCATGGGACCCTTCCCATCCCGCGATCAGGCGCACCAGACAGCCAGCGCGTTGTCCGCCTCTGCGGGGATGAACCCGGTCATCGCCCTGGATCAGGGCTTGTGACGCAAGGCCCAGGCATACAGGTGATCACGCGGCAGCCCTGTCGCCGCCGCCCCCACCCGCGCCGCATCGCGCACGGATAACTCGGCCAGCAGCGCCTCCATCAACCGCTGCTGATCGGCGGACAGATCGTCTTCCGATGTCTCTTGGACGGCGACAGGCGCATGCAGCACCAGCACGAACTCGCCCTGACTGCGGTGGGAGTCTTCGGCCAGCCAATCCAGCACTTGCCCCACAGGCAAGGTGTGGATCTCCTCGAAGCGCTTGCTGAGTTCCCGGGCCAGCGTCAGCAGCCGATCCGGAGCGGCCAGCGCACACAAATCGGTCAAGGCCGCCTGCAGGCGATGCGGCGTCTCGAACAACACCACCGGCACAGGCCAGTTCAGCCAGCGGCCCAGCCATTTACGCCGCGCCTGGGGCTTGGAAGGCATGAAGCCGGCAAACGCAAAACCTGGCTCGTCGTCACGCGTCGCGCCGCTGGCCATCAGGGCGGTGATCACGGCGCTGGGGCCCGGCAAGGGCATGACCCGATAGCCCGCTGCCTGCACCTGGCGCACGATGCGGGCGCCGGGATCGCTGACGGCCGGCGCGCCGGCATCGGATACCAGCGCAATCCGCTGCCCCTGCGATAAGCGCTGCACGATGGTCTCGGCCGCTTGTTGCTCGTTGTGCCGATGCGCCGACAGCAAGGGGGTGGCGATTCCCCAGGCATCCAGCAGCGTCCGGCTGGTGCGCGTGTCTTCCGCCGCGATGGCATCACAGCGTCGCAAGGCCTCCCAGGCCCGCAGGCTGAGATCGCCCAGATTGCCGATAGGGGTGGCCACCACGTACAGGCAGGCGGGCGGCCAGGTCTGCTCCGCCACTTGCTGTGCGTGACGTTTCCATGTCAGCGCCCCTTCATCCAGACCATCCATGTCCGCCATACTGAATACCTTATTTCCAGAATATTTCCGCACCATGTCGGCCGACCCATACATCCGGGCCCAAGAAGCCCAGCGCCTGGCCCGACGCCGGCGCCGACGAACCCGACGCGGTAGCGCCAGCCCGACGGCCAGCCTGGCAGCGCCGGACAGCGCCTGTATCGCCGGGGGGTCGCCCACGCAACAACAAGGACACGCGGCTGAAACCTTGGCCGCACGGCATCTGAACGCCCTGGGGTTATTGATCCTGGCCCGTAACTTGCGCTGCCGTGCGGGTGAAATCGACCTGGCAGCCCGACACGGGCCTGCTCTGGTCTTCATCGAGGTGCGGCAGCGGCGCGACCAGCACCACGGAGGCGCCGCCGCCAGTGTAAACCGGGCGAAGCAGACCCGCCTGATCCGCGCCGCCCGCTACTTTCTGCCCACCCTGACCCGCCTGCATTTCGAGGGTCGTCAGCCCCCCTGCCGCTTTGACGTCATCGGCATCGAAGATGCCCGGATCGACTGGATAAGGGATGCTTTCCGAATGGAATAATGGTTACGTCCGCCCTCGCCCATCGCGCGCGCTCATGCGATAATCGCCTGCATGGATATGACCTCCCGCATGACGTCGCACTTCGATGATGCCGTCGATACTTTCAAAACCAGCGCCCGCGAACTGGCCCCTGCCCTGGCGGCCGGAGTCGACCTGCTCTTTGGCGCTCTGACGAACAACGCCCGCATCCTGGCCTGCGGCAACGGCGGGTCTGCTGCCGACGCCCAGCATTTCGTGGCGGAACTGGTCGGCCGCTTCGAGCGCGACCGCCTGCCGCTGGCGGGTATCGCCCTGAACACCGATACCTCGATCATGACGGCGGTCGGCAACGACTACAGCTTCGCTTCCATCTTCGAACGCCAGGTCAATGCGCTGGGGCAACCCGGCGATGTGCTGGTCGCCATTTCCACCAGCGGCAATTCGCCCAATGTGATCAAGGCCATCGAAGCCGCCCACGAACGCGAAATGCAGGTCATCGCCCTATCCGGCAAGGGCGGCGGCCAGATCAATTCTCTGCTCTACGAAACCGACATCCATCTGTGCGTCCCGCATGATCGCACCATGCGCATCCAGGAAGTCCATATCCTGCTGCTGCATGCGCTGTGTGACGGCATCGACGCTTTGCTCCTGGGAGACCCCCTCTGATGACCCTGTCCAATCGCCTGTCCTTCACCCGTTCTCTGGCTCGTTGCCTGCTTGGCCTGGCCGGCCTGTCAGCCTTATCCGGATGCGGCCTGCTGATCGTCGGCGGCACAGCGGCCACGACAGCCCTGGTCGCGACGGATCGCCGCACCGCCGGCGAACAGGTAGACGACCAGACCATCGAACTGCGGGTCTCCAGCGAAATGAACAAGGCCTTTGGCGACAAAGCCCGCTTGACCGGCACATCCTACGCCGGCCGGCTGCTGCTGATAGGCGACGTCCCCACCGAAGCCGACCGCCAGCAAGCCGTCAGCATCGCCCGCACCATCCCCAAGGTCCATTCCGTCGATAACTACATCCGCGTGGGCGACCTGACGGCGCTCAGTGTGCGCACCAACGACACCTGGATCACCTCAAAGGTCAAAAGCCAACTGACGACCACCGAAAATGTGCCCTTCCGCACAATCAAGGTCACCACCGAACGCGGCGTCGTCTATCTGATGGGCAAGGTCACCGCCGCCGAAGGCGAACTGTCCGCCAAGGTCGCCTCCGGCATCACGGGCGTCAACAAAGTCGTAAAATTGTTCCAGATCGTGTCGCGGGAAAGCCTGATCACGGACCCTGACAAGCCCGCTCCCGTCACGGATTCCAGTTCCCCCAGCGCGACTGCCACGCCGACTGCGGCTGATGGCGGGGGCGCACAACCTATGCCCGTGCAATGAAAAAACTGATTCTCGGCCTGGCTGCGGTGATCGCCATCGGCGGCGCCGCCGCGCTCTGGCAACTGCAAGGCGGCGCTCAGGCGGCGCCCGATGTCGCATTCACCGACCTGCAAGGCCAAACCGTCACGACGCAAGACCTGCGCGGCAAAGTCGTGCTGGTGAAATTCTGGGCGACCAGCTGCACCACCTGCATCGCGCAGATGCCCGACACCATCCGCCATTACCAAGACCTCAAATCCCGGGGCTTCGACACGATCGGCGTGGCCATGCAGTACGACCCGCCCAATTACGTCAAGAACTACGCTGAAACCCGCCAACTGCCCTTCCCGGTCGTCATCGACGCCCAGGGCAAACTCGCTCAGGCATTCGGCGACGTACGCCTGACCCCGACGGCCT
Organism: Castellaniella sp.; assembly: GCF_034675905.1. Taxonomy (GTDB): domain Bacteria; phylum Pseudomonadota; class Gammaproteobacteria; order Burkholderiales; family Burkholderiaceae_B; genus Castellaniella. The sequence continues at coordinate 212,188 of NZ_JAUCCV010000010.1, forward strand.
TCCTGATCGACAAGCAAGGCAACATCATCAAACGCTATCTGGGCAATTACGACGAACAGGCCTTTCTGGCCACGGTAGAAAAGGCGCTGGCTTCATGAATACGCTGACGGACACCGCCTCGGCGCTCTCGGCCACCATCAAGGCCGAAGTCCTCTCCGAGGCCCTGCCCTACATCCGCCGTTTCCACGGCAAGACGGTCGTCATCAAGTACGGCGGCAACGCCATGACCGACGAACACCTGCAGCGCACCTTCGCACACGACGTGGTGCTGCTGAAACTGGTCGGCCTGAACCCGATCGTGGTGCACGGCGGCGGGCCGCAGATCAACAGCGCCCTGAAACGCATCGGCAAAGAAGGCACCTTCATCCAGGGCATGCGCGTCACCGACGCCGAAACCATGGAAGTCGTCGAATGGGTGTTGGGCGGCCAGGTGCAGCAGGACATCGTCATGATGGTCAACGAGGCAGGCGGCAAGGCCGTAGGCCTGACCGGCAAGGATGGCTGCATGATCCAGGCGCGTAAAAAACTGATGGCCGACCCGGACCACCCCGGCGAAATGCTGGACATCGGTTTTGTGGGCGACATCGAACGCATCGAACCTGCCGTGGTCAAGGCCCTGCAGGACGATCAGTTCATCCCCATCATTTCGTCCATCGGCTATGGCGAAGACGGCCAGGCCTACAACATCAACGCCGACGTGGTCGCCGGCAAGATGGCCGAGGTGCTCGGGGCGGAAAAACTGGTCATGCTGACCAATACCCCCGGCGTGCTGGACAAAAACGGCGAACTGCTGCGCAGCCTGTCGGCCCAGACCATCGATACGCTGTTCCAGGACGGTACGCTGTCAGGCGGCATGCTGCCGAAAATATCGTCTGCCCTGGATGCCGCCCGGTTCGGCGTGAATTCGGTGCACATCATCGATGGCCGGGTGCCACACTGCCTGCTGCTGGAAATCCTGACCGACCGCGGGGTCGGCACCATGATCAGTTCGCACTGATGACGGCGCGCAGCGCCAACCGCGCGACATGACCCCATTACGCGCCCCCAGCCCGCTGCGGCGGGGGCGTCCTGTCCGGCCTGACGATCCGATCTGGCTGTTCGACCTGGACAATACCCTGCACGACGCCTCGCATGCCATTTTCGGCATGATCGACCAGCGCATGGGCGCCGCCGTCGCCCAGGCGCTGGATCTGCCGGACGATCAGGCGGACGCGCTGCGGCGGCGTTACTGGAAACGCTATGGCGCCACTGCCATCGGGATGGCCCGCCACCACCATGTCAATCTACGGCAATTTCTGGCCAGCTGCCATGATTTCGATGTAGCCCCATTGGTGCGGGCGGAAACCGGCCTGAAGGCCCGGCTGCGCAACCTGCCGGGCACCCGTATCGTGCTGACCAATGCGCCGGCGCACTACGCCCGCCGTGTGCTCAAAGCGCTGGGCGTGCTGCAGGAATTCGACGGCCTATGGGCCATCGACCACATGATGCCCATGGGACTGCCGCGCCCCAAGCCTTCCCTGGGACTGATGCGCCAGATCGTCGCCCGCCTGGGCGCGCCGGCGCACCGGATCATCCTGGTCGAAGATACGCTGCGCAATCTGAAATCCGCACGTCAGGCCGGTCTGGGCACCGCCTATCTGTACCACCCCGGCACGCCGTTTGCACGGCAGCAGCATGGTCGCGACCTGTACGTGGACGTGCGCGTCAATCGCCTGAGCACCTTGCTGCTGCAGGCGCACGCCGGGCGCATACCGGGCAGCCGGGATCACGCCTGAAACGGATCGTATGCCACTGCATGCGCAGGGCGTCGACCGATAGCAGCCGTCCCACCAAAGGTTCGCCCATGCCGGTGATCAGTTTGATCGCTTCAGCGGCCTGAACGCTGCCCACCATGCCGACCAGCGGCCCCAGGACGCCGGTGGTGGCGCAGCGCAGTTCTTCCACGTCATCGGCTTCGGGAAACAGGCAGTGATAACAGGGCGACGCGTCATCACGCAGATCGTAGACGCTGATCTGGCCGGAAAACTTGATGGCCGCTCCGGATACCAGAGGGACACGATTGGCCACACACGCCCGGTTGATGGCGTGCCGAGTGGCAAAATTATCGCTGCAATCCAGCACCAGATCGACCTGGGCGCTCAGTTCGCGCAAACGCGCTTCGTCCAGGCGCTCGACCAGCGCCTGCACCTGGATATCGGGATTCAAGGCCAGCAGGGCATCGCGGCCGGATTCGGCCTTGGGCCGTCCCAGCCCGGCCATCGTATGCAGAATCTGGCGCTGCAGATTGCTGAGTTCGACAGCATCGTCATCCACCAGCAGCAGATGTCCGACTCCGGCTGCCGCCAGATACAGAGCGGCGGGAGAACCCAGACCGCCCGCCCCCAGGATCAGCACCCGGGCGGCCAGCAGGCGTTCCTGGCCCTCGATGCCCAGCTCATCCAGCAGGATGTGCCGGGCGTAGCGCATCAGTTGCGCATCGCCCAGCGTGACCGGCCCCTGGGTCATTGGGTCTTGATCAGCCCTTCGGGGGTGATCCGATAGCGATCCACCTCGCCCGAGCCCTCATTCAGGGTTTTTTTTTTCAGCAGCCGCCGGTTTGGCCGCCGATGCCGCAGCAGGTTTTGCAGCCTGCGTCTTATCCGCCGCCTGCGCCTGGCGCACCAGGGCAGGATCGGATTTCAGCACCGGGCGGCCCTGCAGCGCATTGATGGCCTGCTGCAGCTGCCAATCGTCGGCGCCGCCGAACTCGAACATCTTGATTTCACCCTCGACGAAATCACCGTCTTCGTCCTGGTCCGCCAGCGGCGTCGCCTGGCTGGTGGTCAGGTGGTGCTGCAGATCGACTTCGCGTTGCATGCGAAACAGATTGCCGGCCGCGCTGTCGTCGACGACATGGTCCGGCGCCACTCCGGTATTCTGGATGGAACGGCCGCTGGGCGTGTAATAACGGGCGGTGGTCAGCTTGATCCCGGTGTCCTTGCTGAGCTGCAGCACCGATTGCACGGAGCCCTTGCCGAACGTGCGGTTGCCGATGATCTGGGCGCGCTTGTAGTCCTGCAGGGCGCCCGCCACGATTTCCGATGCCGATGCCGAACCGACATTGACCAGGACGACCATGGGAATCGTGCGCGTCCAGGACGGCAGGCTGACCCCGGCATCGACGCCGTGGTTGCTGGTCAGGGATCGTGCGTAGAATTCCTCGTTGGACGAAGGAATACGGCCCTTGGTGGATACCACCAGCTTGCCGGAATCCACGAATGCCGACGTCACGCCGATGGCGCCATCCAGCAGGCCGCCCGGATCGTTGCGCAGATCCAGGATCAGCCCCTTGGGCGCCTGTTTTTTCGACAGATCGGCCAGCATCTTGACCAGATCGGCCGTTGTGCGGTCCTGGAACTGGCTGACGCGTACATAGGCAATGTCATGCGCCAGCATCTTGCCCCGCACGCTGCGGGTCTTGATCATCTCGCGCACGATATGAAATTTCAGGGGCTTGGGGCTGCCGGCGCGCTCAATGGTCAGATCGATGGGGGTGCCGGGTTCGCCGCGCATTTTCTTGACCGCATCGTTCAGGGACATGCCTTTGGTCGGCTCGCCATTGATCTGCGTGATCAAGTCGCCGGTCAGGATACCGGCGCGAGCGGCCGGCGTGTCCTCGATCGGTGCGATGACCTTGGGCATGCCTTCCTGGGTGCCGATTTCGATGCCCAGGCCGCCGAAACCGCCGCGGGTGATGTCCTGCATCTGCTTATAGGCTTCTTCGTCCAGATAGACGGAATGCGGGTCCAGGTCGGAGAACAGGCCCTTGATGGCATCATCCATCAGCACCTGATCGGCCACGGGCTCTACATAGCTGGACTTGATGGCGCCATAGACGTTGGCGAACTGCTGCAGGCTTTTAAGCGGCAGAGGTTCGCCTTTCTGGGCAGCGGCAGTGATGCCCAGGCTGACCAGGACACCCCCCAGAAAACCCGCCACGATCCAGCCCAACGTTCGATTCTTTCGCATGCCCATGCACGTTCCCTAAACAAATGCCCTGCTCGAATATCCTGCCCACATGCCGCACGACACAATGCGCACGCGCCAAACTCAACATAGTACAGAAATTAAGGCTGCAACCATAGTTGGGGATTGATCGGCGCCCCCTGGTGGCGCAGCTCAAAGTACAAGCCTGGTTCGACCTGCCCCCCCGTGGCGCCGACACGGGCGATCACATCCCCCGCCGCCACCACATCGCCGACCTGCTTCAACAGGGCCTGAGCATAGCCATAGATGCTGAGATACTGTTGACCGTGGTCGATGATGATCAGATTGCCGAAACCGCTGAGCCAATGCGCATACACCACCCGCCCGGGAGCAACAGCATGCGCCGGCGTGCCAACCGCCGCGCGCAGCACAATGCCGCGCCACACACCGCCCTCGGGGCGCTGCATGCCGAACCGCCCCTGCACCTCGCCCGCCACTGGCCGCGGCAGGTTTTTATGCAGCCCTGAAAACCCCTTGTCGGGCATGAGCCGGCCCACGTCCTCGGCAGGTTCGGCGGCTGCCGGCGGCACGGGCCGCGCTGTATCCGCCGAGGCGGCCTGTTCCTCGGCAGACAGCCCGGAACCGGCGGATTCCCGCACGTGGCGTTCTGCTTGCTCGCGCACCTGCTGCGCCTGCCGGGCAGCCTGTTCCTGCTGCGCTTTCAGCCGCTGCTGTTCGCGCTGCGCCCGTTCCGCTTGTTCCTTGGCATGGCGTTCAGCGGCCGCCTTGAGCGCCGCCTGGCGGCGGGCTTCGGCACGGACGATTTCGGCATCCAGCGACTCAATCAAGGACCCCAGCCGCGCATCCCTGGCCTGCAGATCCTTGGCTTGCGAGTGCTCGTCTTTCAAGCGGGCCTGAATCTGGGCCAGCACTTCGTGGCGCTGCGCCTGCTGCGCCTGCAATGCCTGCTTCTGAACCTGTGTGTCGGCGACCAGCGCGTCGAGTTCCTGCTGGCTCTCATCTGCCTGCTGCTGCAATTCGGCCAGCCGCACCACCGTCGCCCGCAGCGTCTTCAAGGTCTGGGTCCGGGCCCGCGAGACATAGGCCAGATAAGCCAATTCCCGGCCGATGTCCTGGGGGTCCTTGCCCGACAACAGCGCAGTCCAGGGTGACAGACCGCTGGCGTATTGGGCACGCAGTTGGTCGGCCAAGGCCTGGCGCTGCCGATCAAATTCAGCAGTCTGTTGCTGATGCGCCGTCTGCAGCCGCGCCAGCGTACCGGTCAGGGTCTTGTGGCGCTGATCCAGATCCGCCAGCTTGCGGCTGATGTCGGAGATCGCCTGCTCGGAATCCTTAAGAGCAAGCGTGGCATCCTGACGCGCAGATTCCGTCGATCCAATGCGTTTTTGCAGCGCATCGATCCGGTCGCGCAAGGCCTGACGGTCTTCACGGGCCTGCGTCTGGCGGACCTGCAAAGAAGATTGCGCCTGAGCGCAGACCACCGCCAGGCACAGGCACAACCCCAGACCGATACGTCGCATATCAGGCCTGTTGCGCCTTGCCCTGATTGGCCACCGCCTGCATGGCGGCCCGGATCTGATCCTCGTCGCCCAGATAGTAATGGCGCAAGGGCCGCAGTTCGTCGTCCAGTTCGTAGACCAGCGGCTGGCCAGTGGGGATGTTCAAACTGATGATGTCTTCATCGGACACACCGTCCAGGTGCTTAATCAAGGCCCTCAGGCTGTTGCCGTGGGCGGAAATCAACACACGCCGCCCGGAACGGATGGCAGGCGCGATGGAATCGTTCCAGAACGGCACGACGCGGTCCACCGTATCGCGCAAACATTCCGTCGCTGGCAGCTGATCGGCCGGCACGCGTTGGTAGCGGGCATCGAACCGCGGGTGGCGGGGGTCGTCATCGGCCAAGGGATTGGGCGCGATGTCGTAGGCCCGGCGCCACTGCAGCACCTGCGCATCACCGTATTTGGCAGCGGTCTCCGCCTTGTTCAGGCCTTGCAGGGCGCCGTAGTGCCGTTCGTTCAGGCGCCAACTCAGCCCGATCGGCGTATGCATGGCATCCATGGCGTCCAAGGCGATCCAGAGCGTGCGAATGGCGCGTTTCAGGACGGAAGAAAAAGCCAAGTCAAACACATAACCCTGCTCACGCAGCAGTTCACCTGCTTGCCGCGCCTGGGTTCTGCCTGTATCGGTCAGGTCCACATCGGTCCAGCCGGTAAAGCGGTTTTCGAGATTCCATTGGCTTTCGCCATGACGCATGAGGACCAGTTTGTGCATGATCGGTTAACCTGAGAAGTTGAAAACTGCGGACCATTTTATAATCCCTCAGCATACAATTTCCCCTCGACCGCTGTTACAGGAAGCACTGTGGACTTTTTACTCAGTCAAAACAACCTCTGGATCCTGCTTATCGCCCTGGCATCCGGGGCCATGCTGCTGTGGCCCGGCCTGGCCAAAGGACGCTCCAACGCACGCATCCCTCTGGCCGATGCCATCCAGCACATCAATCGCGATCAAGGCGTGTTCGTGGACATCCGTCCGTCCGAACAATTCAAGGCAGGCCACATCCCCCAAGCCCGCAACATCACCCTGGATACGCTGGATGCCCACATCGGCACCTTGCCCCAGGACAAACCCGTCGTCATCGTCGACGCCCATGGGCGCGAGGGCGCCCGCGCCGTGGCGCAGCTGCGCAAACACGGTTTTACCCAGGCATTCTGTCTGGATGGCGGCTTGAACGCCTGGACCGAAGGCGGCATGCCCCTGAAAAAATCCTGACCGAGTCTTCCCCAATGGCCCAAGTCACCATGTACTGCACGACCGTGTGTCCTTACTGCACACGCGCCGAGATGCTGTTGAAACAGCGCGGCGTCCAGAATATTCACAAAATCTATGTGGACCGGGACCCGGACCAGCGTTCCATCATGATGGAACGCACCGGCCGGCGCACCGTGCCGCAAATCTACATCGACGAACGCCACATCGGCGGCTTCGATGACCTATCCGCGCTGGATCGCGCCGACGGCCTGCTGCCGCTGCTGCAAGCCTGACTCTGTTCCCGCCCCCTCACCCCTCTTGCACGGAAATCTCCATGTCTGAAGAAAATCAAACCGAAAACGGCCAGGCCCCCAGCTTTGGGCTGCAACGCACCTACATCAAAGACCTGTCTCTGGAAATGCCCAATGCGCCGGGCATCTTTCTGGAACAGGAAGGCCCGACCGTCGAGGTCTCCATCCAGGTCGGCGGCCAGCAACTGGCAGAATCCGTGTTCGAAGCCGTGGTCACGGCCACGGTGACCACCCGCATCGGCGACAAGGTCCTGTACCTGGTCGAGCTCAGCCAGGCCGGCATCTTCGAAGCCTCCAACATCCCTGCCGATCAGCTCGATCCGCTCCTGGGCATCGTCTGCCCGACCATGCTCTACCCCTATCTGCGGGCCAATGTGGCCGACACCATCACGCGCACCTCGCTGCCGCCGCTGCACCTCAGCGAGATGAACTTCCAGGCCTTGTACGAACAACGCGTGGCTCAGCAACAAGGCGGCGACCAAGCGCAGGGCGAAGACTCCGGTCTGATCCTGCCCCCAGGCGCCCGCAACTAAGCAGACAGGCCCGGCATCGGCAGCGCACCACTTGCCTATCCGGGCCATCGCCTTTCACCAGACCCGCCATATGTCATCCGTTCGGCTATCCGTCTTGGGCGCCGGCAGTTGGGGCACCGCGCTGGCCGCACTGGCCAGCCTGCGCAGCGACACCCTGCTGTGGGCCCGCGATACCGAGACAATCCACGCCATCCAGCAGACCCGCCGCAATCCGCGCTATCTGCCGGGCATCGATTTGCCTGCCGCTCTGGCAGCCACTGATGACTGGTCGGCAGCGCTGGCTCACGTGCTGCAAGGGCCGGACGACGCCACCCGGCTGATCGTGCTGGGCGTCCCCATGGCGGGGCTGGAGAATCTGTGTCGCCGGCTGGCCAGCGACCTGCCCGCCCAGGTGCGCACCCCTATCCATCTGCTCTGGACCTGCAAGGGCATCAGCCCCGACACCCAGCAATGGCCGCATCAGATCGTCAGCGCCGCGCTGCCCCACGCCCCCTGGCTGCAAGCCGGCGTCCTGTCCGGCCCTTCGTTCGCGCGTGAAGTCGCCCGGGGCCTGCCGGTCGCTCTGACCGTCGCCAGCACCCAGGCTCAGACCGGGCAAGCCGCACAAGCCGCCTTTCATGGCACCCAGGCCCGCATCTACACGACCCGCGACATCATCGGCGTCGAAGTCGGCGGGGCGCTGAAAAACGTCATGGCCATCGCCTGCGGCATCAGCGACGGGCTGCAACTGGGCACCAATGCCCGAGCGGCGCTGATCACCCGAGGGCTGGCGGAAATCCAGCGCCTGGGCGTCACGCTGGGCGGGCGCGCGGAAACCTTTACTGGTCTGACAGGTCTGGGCGATCTGGTGCTGACCGCTACAGGCGATCTGTCGCGCAATCGTCAGGTCGGCATTGCGCTTGGCCAAGGCCAGTCGCTGGATACGATCCTGGCCAGCGGCATGACCGCCGAAGGCGTGCGCTGCGCCCGCGCGGCGCTGGCCCTGGGAGCGCGCCACGAAATCGAACTGCCCATCACCGAAGCCGTGTGCCAGGTGTTGTTCGAAGGCCTGCCCCCGCGCCAAGCCGTCGCGGCATTGCTGGCCCGCGAAGCGCGGTCGGAATAAGCCGGCCCCCTAGAGGACCATCACACGCCGCCGGCATAGCCGGATTGCCGCCAGGCCTCGAATACCGTCACCGCGACGGCATTGGACAGGTTCAGGCTACGCTGCTGCGGGCGCATCGGCAGGCGAATGCGCTGCTCCATGGGAAAAACAGCCAACTGTTCGGCAGACAGGCCGGCGGTTTCCCGGCCAAAGACAAACACATCACCGGGCTGCAACGCCCGTTCGCCGATCAGCACCGACCCATGCGTCGTCAAGGCGAAGCGGCGGGCAGGATCCCCGCCGATGGCATCCAGCGCCTGCGTCAGGCTGTCATGCACCCGCATGTCCGCCCACTCGTGATAGTCCAGCCCCGCCCGGCGCATGCGGGCATCGTCCAGCGGAAACCCCAAAGGGCGCACCAGATGCAGAAAGGTCCCGGCATTGGCGGTCAGCCGGATGATATTGCCCGTATTGGGCGGAATTTCGGGTTCGACGAGGACGACGTGAAACATGGCGATAGAGGAGATCCGCTGCGCAGCAGGCGCATATACGGATCCGATTGTAAAACGCGCCACGGCCGCCGCCCGAAAGACCTGCTCGTCCCCTGACCGTCACAGCCCGGGGGGAAGCGCGCGGTGCACGGCGCGGGCGAGAACCCAGCCTTCCACCCGATCAACACCAGCGGCCTTCAGCGCCATAGAGACCGCCTGCATCGTCGCGCCGGTTGTCAGCACGTCGTCCACGACGGCGACCCGCGCGCCGGCCAACTGCCCCGCCTGACCGCAGGCATACAGACCGGCCTGGGCGTGCAAGCGGTCGGCGCGTCCCAGCAGCGCTTGTTTCCTGCCGTCCTGCACACGTTGCACGCCGGTCAGCCGGTACCTCAACCCCAGCCGCAGCGCCAGCAGGCGGGCGACCTCGGCTGGCGGGCTGAAACCCCGCTGACGCAGCGCCTGACGCCGTGCAGGCACCGGCACGATCCAATCAGGGCGGTTTGCCGGCACGGCATCACGCACGGCGCGGGCCAGCTGATCGGCCAGCACCTGAGCCAAAGACACGCGACAACGGACCTTGTAATCCTGGATCAGATCCCGTCCCAGGCCCTGATAGTCAAATGCCGCAATGATCCGCTCATAGGCCGGGACTTCGGGCGGGCAATCAGGACACAGGCCCGCCGTCAAAGGATGCACGCATACAGGGCAGCGAGAACGAGCTGGATCCATCGCCAGCGCCCCTGTACAGGCCTCGCACAGACCCTGCCCCAGCATTCGTCGCCCGCACCCCGGGCATTCAGCCGGTAGCCAGTCGCGCCAGGCTGTGAGATGCCGCATAATGTCACCTTCCTTTCCGCCAGTGCGCTCCATCACATCACAGTATCGGGCGCGGCGGCACCGGCCTTGATCCTTTATGCCACAGCTTCCCCGCCTGCCCATCGACCCAGCCGCCGTATCGCGACAATTCGCCCGGCGCGCGCCTCTGGACGCCCCGCAGTTTCTGTTTGGCGAAATCGCCCAACGCATGCTGCGCCGCCTGAGCTACATCCGGATCGATCCACACGATATTCTCGACGCCGGCTGCGGGGCGGCGCACGCCCTGGACCCATTGCGCGCCCGCTACCCGAACCTGCATTACATCGGCCAGGACAACTGCGCGGCGCTGCTGGATACGGCCCGCGAGCGCTTCCTGAGCAAACCGGGTTTCTGGCACCGCCTGCGCAACAAACCCACACCTCAGCCTGAATTCCTGCAAACGGACCTGGCCGAATCCGGACTGCCCGGCGAAAGCCTGGACCTGGTGTGGTCGAATCTGGCCTTGCACTGGCACCCGGAACCGCATCTGGTGTTGCAGGAATGGCGCCGGATCCTGCGCAACGACGCCCTGGCCATGTATTCCAGCCTGGGACCGGGGTCATTGCGCGAGCTGCGCGATGCCGCCGCCGAGGCCGGTCTGGACACCCAGCCCATGGAATTCGTGGACATGCACGATTTCGGCGATCTGATGCTGCAGGTCGGCTTCGCCGACCCTGTGATGGATCAGGAAATCATCACCCTGACTTACAAAACCGCCGACAAGCTGCTGGATGACGTGCACATACTGGGCGGCAACCCCCACACGCAGCGGCGGCCAGGGCTGGCGGGCCGCGCCTGGCGCGACCGACTGATCCAGGCGCTGGAGCGCCGCCGCCACCAGGACGGCACCATTCATCTCAGTCTGGAAGTCGCCTACGGCCATGCCTGGCGGGCAGCCGCCCGGCGCGGCGTGATCGGCGAACTGCCCGTCACGGTCTTCAAACGCGCCCAGCCCCTGGAAGACGGCAAGCCGCCGCCCAGGGTCGTGCCGCGCAAACCGGACGCTTAAACCGGCGCCCCGTACAGGTCGTATTCGTCGGCATCTTCGATGCGGACCTGAATCAAGTCGCCAGGGGCGCGGCCCGCGGCATTGCGCAGCAGCACGCTGCCGTCGATTTCCGGGGCATCGGCCATGGATCGGGCGGTAGCGCCGCCTTGATCATCGACCTCGTCCACCAGCACCGTCAGGGTCTGCCCGACCTTGGCTGCCAGACGCTGCGTGGAAATCGCCTGCTGATGCGCCATGAAGCGTTCCCAGCGTTCTGCCTTGACCTCGTCGGGCACCGGATCGGCCAGCTCATTGGCCTTGGCGCCCTCTACCGGGGAATACTGGAAACAGCCGACCCGATCCAGCTGCGCCTCGCTCATCCAGTCCAGCAGGTATTGGAAATCTTCTTCCGTTTCTCCCGGGAAGCCCACGATGAACGTGGAACGCAGCGTCATGTCCGGACAGGTTTCACGCCACTGGCGGATGCGCGCCAGGGTGCGGTCTTCAAAGGCAGGGCGCTTCATGGCTTTCAGGATGCGCGGACTGGCGTGCTGGAAGGGAATATCCAGGTACGGCAGGATGCGGCCCTCGGCCATCAGGGGGATCAGCTCGTCCACGTGAGGGTACGGGTAGACATAGTGCATGCGCACCCAGACGCCGAATTCACCCAGGGCCTGAGCCAGCTCGGTCAGGCGGGTCTTGACCGGCCGCCCATCCCAGAAGCCCGTGCGGTATTTGACATCCACGCCGTAGGCGCTGGTGTCCTGGGAAATCACCAGCAGTTCCTTGACGCCTGCATCCACCAGGCGGCGGGCCTCGCCCAGCACATCGCCGATCGGCCGGCTGACCAAGCGCCCGCGCATGGATGGAATGATGCAGAAACTGCAGTTGTGGTTGCAGCCTTCGGAGATTTTCAGGTAGGCATAGTGGCGCGGCGTCAGGCGGATGCCCTGGGGCGGCACCAGATCCACGTAAGGATCATGCGCGCGGTCATGCGGGGCGGCGTCGTGTACCGCCCGCACTACTTGTTCATACTGTTGCGGGCCGGTCACCGCCAGCACCGCCGGATGCACGGTGCGGATCATGTCGGCCTCGACGCCCAGGCAGCCGGTCACGATGACCTTGCCGTTTTCAGCAATGGCCTCGCCGATGGCGTCCAGCGATTCGGCCTTGGCGCTGTCGATGAAGCCGCAGGTATTGACCACCACTACGTCCGCGCCATCATAATTGGCGCTGATGGTGTAGCCATCCATACGCAGCTGGGTCAGAATTCGTTCTGAATCGACCAGGGCCTTGGGGCAGCCTAGGCTGACGAAACCGACACGGGGGGATAGGCTCATGAAATCCTCGAGGTGCAGAGCAAACCCTTGATTTTAATGAATTGGTGCTACAGTCCCCAAAAATCGCCTCTGATCTGCAGAATTCAGTCTCCCATCGTGCCAGAATCACCACACGCCCCTCTCGCTTCCCCCGACTCACCGCCTCGAACCGGCATCGCCCTGTCGCAGCAGCTGCTGGCGGCCGCCCAGGCCATACGCGGCGTGCTGACCGGCCAGTCGCTGTCCGAAGCCCTGGATCAAACACCGCCCGCGCTGCGTCCGGCGGCCCAGGCGCTGTCCTTTCACGCCATGCGCCAACTGGGTTTCGTCCAGACGGCGCGCGCGCTGTTGGCGCCCCGCCGACCGCCCGACCGTCTGACCGAGGCCTTGCTGCTGCTGGGCCTGAGCCTGCTGGAAGCAAGCTTGCGCCAGGCCGATGGCGCCCCCCTGATTCCCGGCACACCGATCTATACCGAACATACCCTGGTGCACCAGCTGGTGCAGGCGGCGCAATCCGACCGCCACACGCGCCCTGCAAAAAACCTGATCAATGCGGTCCTGCGCCGTTACGGACGGGAAAGGGCGCTGCTGCTGCCGCAGATCCTGAGCAAACCGCTGGCCCGCTGGAATCACCCTGACTGGTGGGTCGGCGCCCTGCAGCAAGCCTGGCCGCAGGACTGGGCAGCCATCCTGCAGGCTGCCGACCAGCCCCCGCCCATGACGCTGCGAACCAACGTCCGCCAGATATCCCGCGACGAGCTGCTGACACAACTGCGGCAGGCCGGCATCATCGCCACGCCGGTCGGATCCGCCGGCCTGATCCTGGACCGCCCGCTGCCCGTGCGCGACATTCCGGGCTTTGCCGACGGCAGATGGTCAGTGCAGGATGCCTCCGCCCAGCGGGCAGGCGAACTGCTGCCCCTGCAAGACGGCATGCGGGTGCTGGACGCCTGTGCAGCGCCGGGCGGCAAGACCGCCCACCTGCTGGAACGCCACACCCTGGCCTTGACTGCGCTGGACAGCGATGAACGCCGCCTGGCGCGGGTTGCCGACAACCTGCAGCGCCTGCGCCTGTCGTCGGACACCGTGCAGCTACGCTGCGCCGATGCCGCCGCCCCCGCCGACTGGTGGGACGGCCAGCCCTACGACGCCATTCTGGCCGACGTCCCCTGCACGGCATCCGGTGTCGTGCGCCGCCACCCGGACATCCGCTGGCTGCGCCGCGCCGAAGACGTGACCCGCACCGCTGCGCTGCAAGCCAGCATCGTCGACGCTTTGTGGCCGCTGCTGAAGCCTGGCGGCCATCTGCTGTATGCCACCTGCTCGATCTTCCCCCAGGAAGGCGAATCCCAGGTCCAGTCCTTCCTGGTTCGTCATGGCAACGCGCAGCGCCTGCCTGCCCCCGGACAGATTCTGCCGGGCGGAACGGACCACGGCGACGGATTTTTCTATGCCCTGATCCGCAAGCAGACATCCGCCGCCATCGGGTAGAAACTGCTCCAGCGACAAGGCGACGCATCACCTGCCGCTTGCGCTCAAACGCAGCGTCATCAACAATACCGCCATTGTCTGCTTCGTCGCCCGGCTCGTGCATGCTTCGTTTTCTGATCACCCTGAGCTTCTGCCTGCTGAATTTTCTGCCAGCCGCGCATGGCCGTGAAGGTCAGGTCATCCGTATCGATCCCCTGGTGCAGCAGGGCCAGTTGCTGATCGACGCCGATGTCAATTTCACGCTGGACGGCGACCTGCGCGACGCCGCACAAAAGGGCGTACCCCTGTATTTCACTGCGGACCTGGAGATCCATCATCCCCGCTGGTGGTGGTTCGATCAGACGATCATTGCTGCGGAACAGACCTGGCGCATCCAATTCAACGCCTTGACCCGGCAGTGGCGCGTCTCCCTGGACACGCTGTCCCTGCCCGCCACCACCCTGGACGAAGCCCTCGATCTGGTGCGCCACATCCGAGGCTGGCAGGTAGGTTCCGCCGACCAGTTCCGGCCCGATACCGATTACGAAGGACAGTTGCGACTGCGGCTGGACACCTCACGGCTGGCCCGGCCGTTTCAGGTTGATGCCCTCAACAGCAACGCCTGGTCACTGACCACCCCATGGAAAAAATTCACCTTTTCTCTTTCCGACGGCACGCCCCGAAACTGATCCGCTGGGCGTTGCGCATCACCTTGCTGGTGGCCGCCGTCAGCGCCATGGCCCTCTTGGGCCTGCTGGTCTGGTCCACAGGCAACGCCTCGCGCTATGCGCAGCAGTACGACCTGCTGTTGCTGCTCAACGGCGTGCTGGCTGTGGCCCTGATGTCCTGGGTCGCCATGCTGACCATCCGGCTGATCCGCCAGATCCGGCGGCGCCAGTTCGGCGCCCGGATGACGGCGCGCTTCACACTGTATTTCACCCTGATCGGCATTCTGCCCGGCGTCGTCATTTACGTGCTGTCGGTGCAATTCATGTCGCGCTCGATCGAATCCTGGTTCAACGTGCGCGTGGACAGCGCCCTGGAGGCCGGCCTGAACCTGGGCCGCGCCGCCCTGGATGCCCAGCTGACCGAACTGACCGGCCGCGCCCATACCATGGCGCTGCGCTTGAACACCGCCAGCGACGCCGAAACCGCGCTACTGATCACCTCGCTGCGGGAAAGCAGCAACATCGACGAAGCCATGGTGTTCACCGGCACTGGCCGGCTGGTGGCCTTTTCCTCCTCCGCGTTCGGCCAATTGCTGCCCGATCTGCCGCCCAACAGCGTGATGAACCAATTGCGGGTATCGCAGGGCTATGCAGCCGCCGAAGCCGACGTGACATCCGGCAGCGGTCCCACCAGTACGGGGCTGCACCTGCGCGTCGTGATCCCGCTGGGATCTTCCGCCGACCGCCTGGGTTCACCGATGGGCCTGGGCAGCGATACCCGCTGGCTGCAGCTCATCCAGGCGGTACCCGAACGCATCGCCCACAACGCCAGCCAGGTGCAGCAAGGGTTCCGCGACTACCAGGAATTGGCCCTGTCGCGGCTGGGCCTGCGCAAGCTGTACGGCATCACCCTGACCCTGGCGTTGATCCTGGCGGTATTCGCCGCCGTCGTCGTCGCCCTGGCGGTGTCGCGCCGGCTGGTGCGGCCCTTGCTGACGCTGGCCTCGGGCACCCAGGCTGTGGGCGTGGGCGATTACCGCCCCCTGCCAGAGCCCCCGGCCCGCGAAGAGGTTGGCCAGTTGACCCGGTCATTCAACGCCATGACACGTCAACTGGAGGAGGCCCGGCGCATGGTGGACCGCCACCGACGTCAGCTGGAACAAAGCAATCTGTACCTGGAATCGGTGCTGAGCAACCTGTCATCCGGGGTGCTGGTCTTCGACCATGCGTTCCGCCTGAGTCTGTTCAATCAGGGGGCGCAAAGCATCCTGCATCTGGATCTGCGCACCTGTCAGGGACGGCCCCTGGAAACCGTAGAGGGCGCCCTGCCCCTGTCCCAGCTGATCCGTCAGGCTTTTGCCGCCCACAGCGCAGTTGAATCGACACGCCCTTACTGGCAGCAGCAATTTGAAATCGAATTGCAGCAGGCGCCGGACAATGAACGCAAAAAACACGTCATTACACTATTGGCGCGCGGCACCAGCCTGATCATGGATGGCCGCGAAGACGGTTACCTGGTCGTGTTCGACGACATCAGCGAGGTCATTTCGGCCAGCCGCACGGTCGCCTGGGGCGAAGTCGCCCGCCGCCTGGCGCATGAAATCAAGAACCCGCTGACGCCCATCCAGCTATCCGCCGAACGCCTGGCCATGAAACTGGCCGACCGCCTGAATCCCGACGACGCAGCCATGTTGCAGCGGTCCACCCAGACCATCGTCAACCAGGTCACCTCACTCAAGCACATGGTGGACGACTTCCGCGAATACGCCCGCACGCCGCCGCCCCAGATGCAGGAGATCGACCTGAACGCGCTGCTGAGCGATGTCCTGGCGCTATACGGCTGGGACTCGGCGGAACCCGGCGCCGCCCGATCCGGCGTGCGCATCGACGTCCGCCTGGCCGACGACCTTCCGCCGATCCAGGGCGATCCGGCGCAACTGCGTCAGGTGATCCACAACCTGCTGGCCAACGCCCGCGATGCCGCCAGCGCCCACGCAGCCCCCGGCACGGCGGAAATCCGCATCCAGACACGGCTGATCGCTCCCGAAGACGCGACAGGCCATACCAGCATCCGCCTGACGGTGTCGGACAACGGCCCCGGTTTCGCGCCGGAAGTGCTGCACCGGGTCTTTGAACCCTATGTGACCACCAAAGCCGCCGGCACCGGCCTGGGGCTGGCCATCGTCAAGAAAATCGTCGAGGAACACGGCGCCCAGGTGGATATCTCCAACCGATCCGAAGGCGGCGCCCGGCTCTCGATCCTGTTCTCGCTGCAAGCGTCCCGCCCCGTCCGGCTGGACGCCGAAGGTCAGGCACAGGATAATACGCACAACACATAGGTGAGGTGATATGGCCAGAATTCTGGTGGTCGACGACGAAATCGGCATTCGTGAACTGCTGTCCGAAATTCTCTACGATGAAGGCCATACGGTCGCTCTCGCAGAAAATGCTGCTCAGGCCCGCGACTACCGTCTGCGCCAAAGACCGGATCTGGTCCTGCTGGACATCTGGATGCCCGACATCGATGGGGTCAGTCTGCTTAAAGAATGGTCCAGCCAAGGGTTGCTGAACATGCCCGTCATCATGATGAGCGGTCACGCCACGGTGGACACCGCCGTCGAGGCCACCCGCATCGGCGCCGTCGACTTCCTGGAAAAACCTATCACCCTGCAAAAGCTGCTGAAGACCGTGGCGGCCGGTCTGGCCCACCCGGTGATCCCCGCTTCCATGCGCAGCCGCACGGAACGGCCGGTCATGCCGGACCCCGTCTTTACCCAGCAGCCCACGCTGCACAGCAGCGCTGCGCCCTCGCCGGTAGCGCCCGCCCCCGCACCGGACGACTCCCATCTGGGCGCCATTTCCCTGAATCAACCGCTGCGCGAAGCGCGTGATGAATTCGAGCGCATTTATTTCGAATATCACTTGCTGCACGAAAATCACAGCATGACGCGGGTATCAGAGCGCACCGGTTTGGAACGCACCCACCTGTACCGCAAACTGAAACAGCTGGGCATCGATACATCGCGCAAAAAATCGTCGGGCGGCTGAACGCCGATGCGATAGACGGCGCATCGGACCCGTCAGGCATACGCCGTCACGGGGTCCGGCTCGCCAGCCTACTCAGCCCGGTATGACTGCAGGAAAACGTCTACCGGCTGACGCCGGCCACCGGGCTTTTGCAGCGCGGTGATACGTAACACACCGTCTGCCGTTGCCACGTCGATACCCTCCCGGCTTGTCTGCACGAGAGTCCCCGGCACGGGCGCTGCGCCTGCCAGTCGATGATCCGCAGGCAGCGCCTGAGCCGCCCATACCTTGACCGGCTGATCGATCCCAGGCAAGACCATCGTGGTCCCTGGAAAGGGATCAAAGGCACGGATACGCTGGGCCAGCGCGACAGCCGGCAAGGCAAAATCCAGGGCAGATTCGGATTTCTGCAGCTTGTCCGCATAGGTGACGCCATCTAGCGACTGCGGCACTGGCGCCGGCGGCGTCCCTGCATCCAGATCGCCCAATACCGACACGATGGCCCGCGCCCCGTCGGCAGCCAAGGCGTCATGCAGGCTGGCCCCGGTATCACCCGACTGAATGGGCCGTTCCACCCGCAACAGCATGGCGCCGGTATCCAGACCGGCATCCATCTGCATGATGGTGATGCCGCTGGCCGCATCGCCCGCCTGGATGGCGCGCTGAATAGGGGCAGCCCCCCGCCAGCGCGGCAGCAGGCTGGCATGGATATTCAGACAGCCATGGCGTGGCAGGTCCAGCACCCACTGCGGCAGGATCAGACCATAGGCCGCCACCACCATCACATCCGGCGCCCAGGCCTGCAAGGCTGCCTGAGCGGCGCGTGCCTCATCGGGAAACTTGCCGTCCAGGCGCAGGCTGCGCGGCTGCAGGACGGGGATGCCGGCATCCAGCGCCGCCTGCTTGACGGGACTGGGTTGCAATTTCATGCCCCGCCCCGAGGGGCGGTCCGGCTGTGTCAGCGTTCCAACGACCTCATGACCGGCCTCTAGAATGGCCAACAGCGCCTGCCGGGCGAATTCCGGGGTGCCTGCAAATACCAGCCGCATGCATCAGCCCTCCGCAGCTTCGCGCTGCTGTTTGCGCAGGCGGGTGCGGATGCGATTCTGTTTCAAGACGGACAGATATTCGACGAAGACCTTGCCCAGCAGGTGGTCCAGCTCGTGCTGAACGCAGACAGCCAGCAGGCCGTCTGCGTCGAATTCATAGGTTTCGCCCTGCTCGTTGAGTGCGCGCACATGGATGCGGGCCGAACGCTCGACTTCGTCGTAGACCCCGGGCACCGACAGGCAGCCTTCCTCGTAGATTTGAAGTTCGTCGCTTTTCCAGGTGATCTCGGGGTTGATCAGCACATGCAGCTCATTGCCGTCCTCGGATACGTCGATGACGACCACCCGTTCGTGGACATCCACTTGAGTCGCCGCCAGGCCCACGCCCGGCGCGGCATACATGGTTTCCGCCATGTCGCGCACCAATTGGCGGATACGGTCATCCACTTGCTGCACCGGCGCGGCGACTTTATGCAGCCGTGGATCCGGATATTTGAGAATGGGAAGCAAAGCCATGACGATTGCCTGATTCAATAATGCCTAAAGCTCTATCATAAAACATGTTTTACGATCTCTCCGGGATCAGAACGTCACACGGGATGTCTGCGGCATCCGATCCATGGCACACTGCCGCCATGCCACTGACCATTGCCGACAATGAATTGCGGGCCTGGATCCGCCTGAGCCTGGAACCCGAGCTGGGGGCGGCGCGCATCCGCCTGCTGCTGTCGGTGTTCGGCATGCCGCAGGACATCTGCGCAGCCTCGACCGGCAGCCTGGCGCAATATCTGGACCCCGGCCTGGCTGCCCGGCTGCGCCAGGCGCCCGACGAATCCCTGCAATCCGCCATCGATGCCAGCCTGCACTGGCTGGCTGAACCCGACCGTCATCTGCTGACGCTGGCCGATCCGCAATATCCCCAAGCGCTGTACGAACTGAGCGATCCGCCGCCCGTCCTGTATGCGCATGGACGCCTGGATATCCTGCACCGGCCCATGATCGCCATCGTCGGCGCCCGCAGCGCCACTCCCGAAGGCGCCCGCAACGCGCATGATTTCGCCCGGCATCTGGCTCAACAAGGTTGGTGCGTCGTCAGCGGGCTGGCCAGCGGTATCGACGGCGCCGCCCATGCGGGCGCACTGGATGCGGGCCCGGCGGGCGGCGGCACCCTGGCCGTGCTGGGGACCGGCATTGACCGAGTCTATCCTCCCGCCCACCGCGCCCTGGCCCACCGCATCGCCGAAAACGGTCTGATGCTGTCGGAATTTCCGCTGGGCGCTCAGGGCCTGCCCTTTCATTTCCCGCAGCGCAACCGCCTGGTGGCGGCGCTGGGCCGCGGCGTGCTGGTGGTCGAAGCCGCCGCCCGCAGCGGCTCGCTGATCACGGCACGGCTGGCCGGCGAGATGGGGCGCGAGGTCTTTGCCATCCCCGGATCCATCCACTCCCCCTTGTCACGCGGCTGTCACGTACTGATCCGCCAGGGCGCCAAGCTCGTTGAGTGCGGCCAGGACATCATCGAAGAACTACGGCAGGGATCCCTGCCCGGCCTGCCTGCCGCTCAGCCCGCGACCGCCCCCGCCCATCAGACACCGGACCCCGATGCCGCGCACCTGCTGCACGCGCTGGGCTACGAACCGACAGACATCGATGCCCTGCAGGGGCGTACCGGCTGGCCCATCGACCGGCTGACAGGCCAGCTGACCTTGCTGGAAATCAGCGGCAGTCTGGAACGGCAGGCTGACGGGCGCTATCGGCGGCTGCCTGGATGACCGCAGGCCGGCGCCCGCGCTATCATCGATAGCATGCCGCTACGCTACACGCCCCGCCTGGCGCTGAACCCGGCGCTCATCTGAACAGGATCCCAGGATTTCCCATGAACGAACACGTCAAGATCGTCGAGGTCGGCCCGCGCGACGGCCTGCAGAACGAGCAGCAATTCGTCGACTCGGCCATCAAGATCGCACTGGTCGACCGCCTGGCCGCCGCCGGCTTTCCCAATGTCGAGGCGGTCTCTTTCGTCTCGCCCAAATGGGTGCCGCAGATGGCGGACGGCGCGCAGGTCATGGCGGGGATCACGCGGCAGCCTGGCGCGATCTATTCAGCCCTGGTTCCCAACATGCGCGGCCTGGAAGGCGCCTTGTCCGCCCACATAGACGAGGTCGTGATCTTCGGAGCAGCCAGCGAGGCCTTCTCCCAGCGCAATATCAATTGCTCCATCGCTGAATCCATCGCCCGCTTCGAGCCGGTTGCGGCCGCTGCCAAGCAGGCCGGGTTGCGGCTGCGCGGCAGCATCAGCTGCGCCCTGGGCTGTCCTTATCAGGGCGAAACCCCTGTCGCCGCCGTCGTGGACGTGGCGGAACGATTCCTGCAACTGGGTTGCGACGAAATTGACGTCGCCGACACCATCGGCGTCGGCACCGCCGCCCAGGTCGCCCACGTCATGCGCGCCGTGGGCCAGATCACCGACCTGAGCACCCGGGTATCCGGACATTTCCACGACACCTACGGCCAGGCGCTGGCCAATATCCTGTCGGCCCTGGAATGCGGGGTGCGCATCTTTCACAGTTCCGTGGCGGGTCTGGGGGGCTGCCCCTACGCCAAGGGCGCGACCGGCAACGTCGCTACTGAAGACGTGTTGTACCTGCTGCAGGGCCAGGGGCTGCATACCGGAGTGGACCTGGAGGCCGTCGTGGATATCGGCCAATGGATTTCCGGCCAGCTTGGCCGCCCTACAGCCAGTCGCGCCGGTCGCGCCCTGGCATTGAAAAAGGCTTGACCCGATGTCCCCTTTTGACCGTCCCACCCCCGAAGAACACGCCGCTTTACTGGCCCAAATCGCCCCCCTGCCCCTGAGCGGACGCGCCTGGCCACGCTGGATCGGCGTGATCGCCTGGCTGCTGATGGCCCTGATCGCGGTACGCCTGTTCACGGTGCTATGGCTCTCTCCCGAAACCGCCCTGCCGATGCCGGTCATCGCCAGTCTGGTGGTGTGTTTCGGCGCGCTGCTATGGATGAGCTGGCATATGTGGACCTCGGTGACGGAAATCTCCGACTGGGGCATCCGCCAGTCATGGATTTCACGCCGCGAGGTTTCGTGGGCGGAAATCCAATCCACCAAATTCATTCCGCTGTTCGCATCGAAAAAACTGGTGTGCTTCGTGCAAAAAGGCCGGCCGATTTTCTTTCAGGCAGGCAGCCGCGAACTGCAGACCGCTTTTGCGCGCATCAGCCTGGTGTATCGCAAAAAAACCTGAGTATCAGTCGTAGCGGCGGATATCCTCGATCACCTTGCCGTCATTGGGCAGGCTGCCTGCCGGCACTACATCCACGACCGCCCGCAGCTTGGTCTGATCCCGCACGGTATCGGCCACGCGGGCCAGATCCAGGCCATCGCCTGATTCGATCCTGAGCGTCATGATGTCGTGCCCCATCTCGCCAGACACGACCAGCCGCGCCCGATTGATCTGCGGATGCCGATCCAGCACCCGGGCGATCTGCTCGGGATGCACGAACATGCCGCGCACCTTGGTCGTCTGGTCGGCGCGCCCCATCCACCCCCGGATGCGGCCGTTGGTCCGACCGCAGGGAGAGACGCCCGGCATCAGCGCCGACAGATCCCCGGTACCGAAACGCACCAAGGGATAGTCGGGGTTGAACGTCGTCACCACGATCTCGCCGACCTCGCCATCCGGCACGGCCTGGCTGGTGCCCGGCCGCACGATTTCCACGATCAGGTCTTCATTCAGGACCAAGCCGTCACGCGCTTCGGTTTCAAACGCAATCATGCCCAGATCCGCACTGCCATAGGCTTGGAAGCCTTGGATGCCTCTGGCCTGGAACCAGGCCTGCAGCGACGGCGGATAGGCCTCGCCGGAAAACAGGGCGCGGTGCAACATGGGCAGCGCCACGCCCATCTCGTCGGCCTTTTCCAGGATGATGCGCAAAAAACTGGGCGTGCCGGTATACGCCTGGGGCGCCAGATCCGCCATCGCCCGCACCTGCTGTTCCGTCTGCCCTACCCCGCCCGGAAAAACGGTGCACCCCAGCGCATGTGCGGCCGTTTCCATCATCGAACCCGCCGGCGTGAAATGATAGGAAAAGCAGTTATGCACCAAATCCCCGGGGCGCACACCCGCCGCATGCAGCGCGCGGGCAAAGCCCCAGTAATCGGGCCGGGCGCTCTCGGGTTCGTAGATGGGGCCGGGCGAGGCGAACACGCGCCGCGCGGCGCCCCAACCGATGGTAGATACCCCGCCAAAGACCCGAAGCCTTTCAGCCTCATCCTGCGCCGCTGGCCGGGTGATGCGGGCGGCATGCTGGATCTGCAGCAGCTCGCCTTTGCGCAGCACCGGAATCTGCGACAGGGTCTCGCGTGAAGTCAATCCGGCCAGGTCTACCCCCTGCAACTGCTGCGCGATCGCCGGCGCACGCGCCCGGGCTGCCGCCAGCACGGCAGGCAGCCTGGTCAGCAGCGCCTGCTCTCGCGCATCGGCGGACGCCGTCTCACGCGCATCGAAATAAGCCTGCATGGTGCTACCCCCTGTGAATCAGGCCAGCCAGCGCTTGCGCCGGCGATAAAACTTGGTATCGCGAAAACTGGTGCGGCCGGACCCCGACACGCCCAGATAGAATTCCTTGACGTCTTCGTTTTCAGCCAATGACCGGGCGGCCCCATCCATCATGACGCGCCCGTTTTCCAGGATGTAGCCATAATCGGCGTAACGCAGCGCCACATTGGTGTTCTGCTCCGCCAGCAGAAAACTGACGCCTTCGCGCTGGTTCAGATCCCGCACGATCTCGAAGATTTCCTCGACGATCTGCGGCGCCAGCCCCATCGATGGTTCATCCAGCAGGATCATGCGTGGATCGGCCATCAAGGCCCGGCCGATGGCCGCCATTTGCTGTTCACCGCCCGAGGTATAGCCCGCCTGACTTTTGCGGCGCTGCTTCAGGCGCGGAAAATACTGGTAGACCAGGTCCAAGGCCGCCGTCAGGTCGCCGCGCCCCAGACGCCGGGTATAGGCGCCGGTCAGCAGGTTTTCCTCGATGCTCAGGTGGGCGAAACAGTGCCGGCCTTCCATCACCTGGATCACGCCGCGCTGCACCAGGTCGGCAGGCGACAGCGATTCAATGCGTTCGCCGCGATAATCAATGCTGCCTTTGGTGACTTCGCCGCGTTCGCCCCGCAACAGATTTGAAATCGCCCGCAGCGTCGTGGTCTTGCCCGCGCCATTGGCTCCCAGCAGAGCCACGATGCGGCCTTCGTGCACGCAGAGCGAGACGCCCTTGAGCACCAGGATCACGTGGTTGTAGATGACCTCGATACCATTGACGTTCAACAAGACAGCGGGTTCAGAGGCCTGTGCGCTTTCCATGAATGTTCTCCTGGGGGTCAGGCATGCGCCTGACCCCGGCACGGCTTACTCGGCTGCACAATCCCGCACGGGCAGTTTCTTTTCCGTGGCGTATTTTTCACCCAGGGACTGCACCAGCGGCGTGATGTATTTCGGGTTCGACTGATACCAGTCGGACACCACCTTGAACGCCTTGCCATCCCACTGGATGATGCGCGCCCAGTCCGTACCCAAGTGGTTTTCGCACGTGGTCTTGACCGGACGCATCAGCTTGGCAAAGCCCAGTTTTTCCAAGTCGGCCTGATCCAGATCCAGGTTTTCATAGCCCCAGCGCACCTGTTCCGGCGTCATGGCCTTGCCCTTGCCGAATTTTTCCTGGGCGGTGCGAATGGCCTCGACCTGCAGCATGGAGATCATCATGCCGCGCGTATACGCAAGAGAACCGAAGGTCTTGCCGTCCGTATCGGAGCCCTGGCCTTTGTCATAGACATATTTCTTGACGTCATCATGCACCCGGCCATGCTCGGCGCTGTTCTGGATGGTAATGCCGTGATAGCCCTTGGCCGTATCGCCCAAATCGGCCACGTCGGTTTCCGAGCTGGCCCACCAGATGCCATACATCTTGTCGCGCGGATAGCCCACAGCCTGCGCCTCGCGGATCGCGGTGGGCGTCATGATGCCCGCGCTTTGCATCAGGACGAAATCAGGGCGATTTTTGCGAATCTGCAGCCAGGTCGATTTTTGTTCCACCCCGGGAGCGGCCACAGGGTACAACTGCAATTCGAAACCGTTGGCCTTGGCGCGGGCTTCCAGTACCGGGATGGGTTCCTTGCCAAAGGGCGAGTCATGGTAGACCAGGGCGATCTTCTTGCCTTTGAGCTTATCCTCGCCGCCCAGGTTCTTGGCAATGTCCTGGATCATGACATCGTAGGCGGTCCAGTAAGTGCCCAGCAGCGGGAAATTCCATTTGAACACCCGCCCGTCCGCCGATTGCGACAGGCCGTAACCGACCGTCACGACGGGGCGCCCATCGACCATGGCCTTGTCCGTCACGGCAAAGGTGATGCCGGTGGACTGCGTGTCATACCCGGTCGCGCCGCCGAATTTATCCTTCAGGCGTTCGTAGCATTCGACCCCCTTGTCCGTGGAATAGGCGGTTTCGCATTCCTCGTAGACGATCTTGACGCCGTTGACCCCGCCGTCGCGTTCGTTGATCATCTTCAGATAATCCAGCTTGCCGTTGGCCCAGGGAATCCCCAGCGGCGCGAACGACCCTGTGCGATACACCAGCAAAGGAATGAAATTTTCTTCGGCAGCCTGGGCGGTGCTGAATACGCCCGCCAGCCCGGCGGCAGCCATCACGACAGTCGCCGTCGTCTTGGTCAATATATGCTTCATCTGTAGCTCCTCCTGGTGCTGAAGGCACCTTTGAATGAGGCGCATCCAAGCGGATGTCGCCGGAATATCGCCACCGGGACCGGGGTCTGAGGCGCGCGGATCCCACGCGCCGCAAATGCCCTGCCTAGTGGGGAAATGGCCAGATCCTCAGTTTCTCCTTGGCAATGCTCCACAGCCTGGCCAGGCCGTGCGGTTCTACGATCAGAAAAAACACGATTAAAAAGCCGAACACCATGTGTTCGATGTGCGCGGCGACGTCCACCGGGATGGACAGCCCCAAGGCATGCGGCACATTGGTCAACAGCACGGGGACCAGCACCATGAAGGCGGCCCCGAAGAAACTGCCGATCACCGACCCCAGGCCGCCGATGATGATGATGAACAGCAGCTGCAAGGAACGGTTCAGGTCAAAGGCCAGGGGTTCCCAGGAGCCCAGGTGCACATAGGCCCACAGGGCGCCAGCCACGCCGATGATGAAGGAACTGACGGCAAAAGCAGTCAGCTTGGCGTAGACCGGACGGATGCCGATGACGGCGGCGGCCACGTCCATGTCGCGGATGGCCATCCACTGCCGGCCGATCGCCCCACGCACCAGATTTTTGGTCAGCAAGCCGATCACCACAACGAAACACAGCACAAACAGATATTTCTGGATGGGCGTGACCACCGGAAAACCGAAGAAATCCAGCGCCGGGACGGACACATTGCCGGACGTCGAGTAATTGGTGAAATACGGGATGCGCAAAAAGGCCCAATCCATGAAGAACTGCGCCGCCAGGGTCGTGACGGCCAGGTACAGGCCGCGGATGCGCAGGCTGGGCACGCCGAACAGCACGCCCGCCAGGGTGGCGAAAACCCCGCCCAGCAGAATCTGCACCACCAGCGGCAAGTCCAGGCGCACGCCGAAATTCCAGGCGGCATACGCGCCCACGGCCATGAAGGCCCCCGAACCGATGGAAATCTGCCCGCAATAGCCCACCAGCACATTCAGGCCGATGGCCGCCAACGACAGGATCAGAAACGGAATCAGAATGGCCTGCAGCCAGTATTCCGACGCCATGGCCGGCACGCCCACGAAGGCCGCGATCAACAGAATGCCGATGAACCAGCGGTCCTGGCGGATCGGAAAGATCTGCTGATCCGCACGGTACGTGCTTTTGAACTGGCCGTTTTCACGATAAAACATGGATGCGGACTCCCCCGTGACGTCTGAGCCGGTCAGACGCGGTCAATGATTTTTTCGCCGAACAGCCCCTGCGGCCGAAACAGCAGGAACACCAAGGCCAGCATGTAGGCAAACCAGATCTCGATGCCGCCGCCCACAAAGGGCCCCAGATAGACCTCGGACAGCTTTTCACCCACACCGATGATGAGCCCGCCCACAATGGCCCCCGGCACCGACGTCAGCCCGCCCAGGATCACCACGGGCAAGGCGCGCAACGCCGCGGTGGACAGGGTGAACTGCACGCCGAACTTCGATCCCCAGACGATGCCCGTCACCAGGGCCACCAGCCCGGCGACGGTCCAGACCACGACCCAGATGCGGTTCAGGGGAATGCCCACCGACTGGGCGGCCTGGTGGTCGTCGGCCACGGCGCGCAAGGCCCGCCCTATCGTGGTGTATTGGAAAAAGAAGGCCAGCACCGCCACCAGTACGGCGGCCACGACCGCAGCGGTCAGGTCTTCCAGGCTGACCAGTACGCCGCCTTCGAAGAAGGATTCCAGAATGAAGGCCGGATCCTTGGGCATGCCCACATTGATCGAATACACGGAACTGCCGAACAGGATCTGGCCGGCGCCATCCAGGAAATAACTGATGCCGATCGTCGCCATCAGCAGCGTCGTGGCTTCCTGATTGACCAGATGGCGCAGCACCCAGCGTTCCACCAGCACGGCGATCAGCCACATGAACGCGGCGCTGAGCACGAAGGCCAGCAGATTCGACAGCCAGGGATAGCCGCCGCCCAGCCAGCCATCGATCCAACCCGACAGACGGGCCATGGCCAGTGCCGCGATCAGCACCATGGCGCCTTGGGCGAAATTGAATACCCCGGAGGCCTTGAAGATCAGTACGAAACCCAGCGCCACCAAGGCATACAGCATGCCGCTCGTCAGCCCGCCGATCACCGTTTCCAGAAAGAATCCCATGTTGCCGCCTTAATGAGTGGTGCCCAGATAGGCGCGTATGACTTCCGGGTTGTCGCGAACCGCATCGGGCGTGCCATCGCCGATCTTGCGGCCATAGTCCAACACCACCACCCGGTCGGAGATATCCATGACCACGCCCATGTCATGCTCGATCAGCACGATGGTGGTGCCGAATTCATCATTCACATCCAGGATGTAGCGGCTCATGTCCTGCTTTTCCTCGACGTTCATGCCGGCCATGGGCTCGTCCAGCAACAGGATGCGCGGTTCCATCGCCAGCGCCCGGCCCAGATCGACGCGTTTCTGCAGGCCATAGGGCAGCCGCCCCACCGGCGTCTTGCGCCAGGCCTGGATTTCCAGGAAATCGATGATGTTTTCCACAAACGCTCGGTGGGCGAGTTCCTCGCGCTCGGCCGACCCCAGGCGCAGCGCCTGGGCCAGCACGCCGCTCTTCATGCGCAGGTTGCGGCCCGTCATGATGTTGTCCAGCACGCTCATGCCTTTGAACAAGGCCAGATTCTGGAATGTGCGGGCAATGCCCATTTCGGCCGCCCGGCGCGGATTCATGCGGGCGAACTGCTGGTCCTGCAACAGGATGCGGCCTTCCTGGGGGGTGTAGACGCCATTGATGACGTTCAGCATGGAACTTTTCCCCGCCCCGTTGGGGCCGATGATGGCGCGGATTTCATGTTCGCGCACATCAAAGGAAATATCGGTCAGCGCCTTGACACCGCCAAAGGACAGGGAAATATGCTGCAGGTCCAGGATGGCTGACCCTATCCTGCCGGCGCGGCCCGTGTCGGCAGAAACATCGTGCGCCGCCTGGGTGGTCTGGCTGCTCATTCAGGCTACCTTTTTCAGGGGTTCGGGCCGGCTGACGGCGGCTGTTTCGATGCGCAGATCGGCGGCGACCAGGCCGCTGCGCCCGTCTTCGAATTTGACTTCGGTTTCGATATGTTGATGGCTGCGATGATCGAACAAAGCGTCCACCAGCACGGCGTATTTCTGCGCAATGAAGGCACGGCGCACTTTGCGGGTGCGGGTCAGTTCATCATCATCCGGATCCAATTCCTTGTGCAGGATCAGGAAGCGGACCACCTGGGACGCCGTCAGCTTCGGATCCTGCGCCAGATCGCGATTGACCTGCTCGACGCAATCGCGGATCAGGTCGTAGACATCATCCTTGGACGCCAGGTCGGTATAGCCGGCATAGGGCAGGCCCCGGCGTTCCGCCCAGTTGCCCACGGCTTCCAGGTCGATGTTCACAAAGGCGCAGACCTCGTCGCGGTCTGCGCCGAACGCCACGGCTTCCTTGATGAAGGGAAAGAACTTAAGCTTGTTTTCGATGTACTTGGGCGCAAACAGGCTGCCGTCGGACAACTGGCCGACGTCCTTGGCGCGGTCGATGATTTTCAGCTGGCCATCGGCGTCCAGATAACCCGCATCCCCCGTGTGGTACCAGCCATCCGATGTATAGGCTTCAGCGGTAGCCTGCGGGTTCTGGTAGTAGCCGGTGAACATGCCAGGGCTGCGCACCTGGATCTCCCCGGTATCTGCCACGCGGATATCCACGCCGGCGCAAGGCGGCCCGACCGTATCGTCACGTACCTGGCCATCGGCCTGCACACAGACGAAAACGGATGTTTCGGTCGAACCGTACAACTGCTTCAGATTGATGCCGATGGAGCGGTAGAACACGAACAGGTCCGGGCCGATGGCCTCGCCCGCCGTATAGGCCACCCGCACCCGGCTCATGCCCAGGGTATTGCGCAATGGCCCGTAGACCAGGGCGTCGCCCAGCGCGTATTTCAGGCGGTCCCAGGCGCCGACCGAGCGATCGCCATCCAGGATGCGCACGCCGACGCGCTGCGCCAAGCCCATCGCCCGATGAAACAACCAGCGCTTGGGGCGGCCGGCGTCTTCCATGCGGATCATGACGTGGGTCAGCAGGCCTTCCAGCACCCTGGGCGGCGCAAAGTAATAGGTGGGGCCGATGTCGCGCATATCGATGGACACGGTATCGGGCGATTCCGGATGATTCACCGTGAAGCCGGTGGTCAGGAACTGCGTATAGGAAAACATGTTCTGGCCGATCCAGGCGGGCGGCAGATAGGCCAACACGTCTTCGCGGTCGCTCAGGTTTTCGAAGCGTTCGATCACCCGCGCCCGGTCGATCAGGGCCTGGTGGCTGAGCACCACGCCCTTGGGTTTGCCGGTGGTGCCCGAGGTATAGAACATGGCGGCGGTATCGGCAGGAGCAATAGCGGCCATGCGGCTGTCAATTTCCTGCGGTTGCTGGCGGATACGATCATCCCCGCGCGCCAGCAAGGCATCCCAGGACAGCAAGCGGTCATCCTGATAATGGCGCAAGCCGCGCGGATCGTCGTAGACCAGCGCCCGCAACGCGGGGCAGCGGTCAGAGACTTCCAGCATCTTGTCCAGCTGTTCCTGGTCCTCGACCACGACGACGCCGACCTGGGCGTCCTGCAGCACAAAGGCCATTTCCTCGGCCACGGCATCTTGATACAGCGGCACCGGGATGGCGCCCAGACACTGGGCCGCCATCATGGCCATGTACAACCGGGGACGGTTTTCGCCGACGACAGCCACGTGCTCGCCGACGGCGACGCCCAGATCCGCCAGCCCGGCGGCGATGCGGCGGACTTCAGCCGCCACCTGGCGCCAGCTGAGCGTCTGCCAGATGCCCAGATCTTTTTCCCGGATCGCGGGCCGCTGGCCGCGGACCTGCGCATGATGCATCAGCAAGGCGGGAAATGTCACCGCCACGGCGGATTCCTGTACCATGATGTCTCCTTGGCCCGGCCACGCGCCATTGCGCGGGGCTGGTCAGTGCGCCTCTATCCGAGGCGTCATGCATCCTAAGGTACAGGGCGCATCCACGCCGGACTGTCGCACATATGACATTCACACATGATCTAGGGTAATTCCCCATGAACTTGTCACGGTCTCTGCAGACCCACGCGGCCTGGTTCGAATTGCTGGACGATGCCCAGCAGGCGCGGGTCATCCGGGACACCGCCGTGGCTCAGGTCGAAGCCGGCACCATCATCGAACACAAGGGCGTCGTGGCCGGCGCCTGGATCGGCGTGCTGGACGGTCTGATCAAGGTCTCGGTGGGCAATGCCGAAGGCAAGCTCGCCTCGCTGACAGGGGTGCCGGCCGGCGGCTGGATCGGCGAAGGCTCTCTGCTGAAACGCGAGGCCCGCAAATACGACATCATCGCCCTGCGCCGCAGCGTCATCGCCCGATTGCGCGGCGACACCTTCGACTGGTTGCTGGACAACAGCATCCCCTTCAACCGCTTTCTGCTGCACCAGTTGAACGAACGGGTGGCCCAATTCATCGGCAAGGCGGAACACGACCGCCTGCTGGCCCCGGACGCTCGGGTCGCGCGCTGCCTGGCCGAGCTATTCAACCCGCTGCTGTATCCGGGCAATTCCACCCGGCTGGAAATCACCCAGGAAGAAATCGGCTACCTGGCGCGGATATCGCGCCAACGCACCAATCAGGCCTTGCGCACCCTGGAAGCCGCCCGGCTGTTGAAAGTCGAATACGGCGCCGTCCAGGTGCTGGACCTGGACGGCCTGGGACAGTACGGAATATAAACAGGCGCCTGCTAGTGCCCGCCCAGATAGGCGGCGGCCACGGCAGGATCGCTGCGCAAGCGGGCAGCCGGCCCTTCGACGGCGATCCGCCCGTTTTCCAGCACATAGCCGTAATCGGCCACAGCCAGCGCGGCGGCGGCGAATTGCTCGACCAGCAGCATGGTGACGCCTTCGCTCTTCAAGCGCGAAATAATGCGAAACACCTCGTCGACCAGAATGGGCGCCAACCCCATCGAGGGTTCGTCCAGCAAAACGACTTCGGGGTTGAGCATGACGGCGCGGGCCATGGCCAGCATCTGCTGTTCCCCGCCCGACAGCGTGCCCGCCAATTGGGTACGGCGCTCTTTCAGGCGCGGAAAGAGTTCCAACGCCCGATCCAGGTCATGTGCCACATCCCCTTTGGCCCGGCTGCCGGTCAAGCGCGGAAACGCCCCCAGCAACAGATTGTCCGTCACGTTCAGCGTCGGGAACACACGCCGCCCTTCCGGTGAATGCGCCAGGCCCAGGCGGGCGATCCGGTGGGATTCCAAACCCTGGATCTGACGCCCATCCAGACTGATGGTGCCTGCCGTTGGCCGCAGCATGCCCGAGATCGCCTTCATGGTGGTGGTCTTGCCGGCTCCGTTCGAGCCGATCAGGGTCACAACCTTGCCGGCCGGCACTTCCAGGCTGACGCCGTGCAGCACTTTGACCTTGCCGTACCCGGCTTCCAGTTTTTCGATTTTCAGCATGCTTGGGCTCCTGCCTGTTCGCCGCCCAGATAGGCTTCGATCACCCTGGGGTCAGCCTGCACGTCCTGCGGCAGGCCCTCTGCAATTTTCTGGCCGAAGTCCAGCACCGAGACCGCATCGCAGATCCCCATCACCACGTCCATGTGATGCTCGATCAGGATGACGGTCAAGCCGCGTTCCTTGATCTTGCGCATGATGGCCAGCAGATCCTCGATGTCGGGCGCTGTCAGTCCTGCCGCCGGCTCATCCAGCAGCAACAGATGCGGGTCCAGGGCCAGCGCCCGGGCAATTTCCAGCAGACGCTGCTTGCCGTAAGGCAGGTTGCGGGCTTCTTCCTGAGCCAAGGATGCCAGTCCCACGAAATCCAGCAAGGCGTAGGCGCGCTCTCGGGCGGCCTGTTCTTCCCGGCGCCACAAGGGCAAGCGCAAGGCGATACTGCTCAGGCGGCTCTTGAAGGTGTGGTGCAAACCGACCAGGACGTTTTCCAGCGCCGTCATTTCTCCGAACAGCTGCACGTTCTGGAAGGTCCGGGCGACGCCGCGCGCCGCGATCTCGGACGAGGTCAGACCCGACAGGTCCTTGCCGGCGAACACCACCGACCCGGAGGTCGGCACATAGATGCCGGTCAGCACGTTCATCATCGTGCTCTTGCCCGAACCATTGGGACCGATCAGACCGTGGATGGTGCCTCGGCGCACTTCCAGATCGACCTCGTTCAGGGCCCGCAGGCCGCCGAACTGCATGATGGCCTGGCTGACTGAGAGCAGCACGCCATGCGAGGCGTCCGGATCCCGGCCCACCTGGGCCAGGCCTGCCGCCACCGATACCGGCGGCGGCGCGTCATGGCGATGGCGTCCCCAAAACTGGCTGATGAAACCGACGATGCCATCGGGCAGGTAGTAGACGACGAACAGGATCATCAGCCCGAAGATCGTCAGACGCCAGTCGGTCATCTGCTCCAGGACCATCGAACCCACGGCCAGCACCAGTGCGCCGGCCACGGGCGCCGCCATCCGTTTCCAGGTCGCCCGGCCCCGCCGCACGGCCAGCGTCGCCCCGACGGTCACCAGCACCGCCAGACCGATGGCCAGCGGCCGGAACGTGGACACGTCATCCAGCATCTTGGGCAGCAAGACGATGATGGCCGCGCCCAGCAAGGCGCCGGAGCGAGTCTTGCGACCGCCCATGATGATGGCCAGCAGGAACAGCACCATCAGTTCGAACGTATAGGTATTGGGCGAAATGTACTGTTCGGAATAGGCGTGCAGCGCCCCCGACAGCCCCGCCAGCCCTGCGCTGATCACGAAAGCCACGACCTTGTAGCGATAGACGGACACCCCCATGCAATCGCAGGCGATCGGGCTGTCGCGCAAGGCCTCGAAGGCCCGTCCATAATGCGAACGCGCCACCCGCTCGGTAAACAGCACCGATAGCGCCAGCAGACCCAGCACCAGCCAGAAAAATTCCGGGCCGGTCAGCATGTGGTCGCCGATCATGGGTTTGTCCAGGCTGATCCCCATGGGGCCTGCCGTCAGGAAATCCATTTCGTTGATCAGAATCTGGATGATGGTGCCGAAAGCCAGCGTCACCATGGCCAGATAAGGCCCCGTCACCCGCAGGGACGGCAGCGCCAGGATCGCCCCGAACACTGAGGTCACGGCGATGGCGGCGGGAATCGTCAGCCAGAACGGCAGATTCAGATGCAGAATCAGCGCGCCCACCGTATAGGCGCCGATGCCGAACAGCCCGGCATGGCCCAGCGACACCTGGCCGGTGTAGCCCACGACGATATCCAGACCCAGCAGCAGGACGGCGTAGATCAGAATGGTTTCGATCAGATGCAGGTAATAGGGGTTGCTCACCGCCAGCGGCACTGCCGCCAGGACCGCCACCAATACTACGAACGACAGCAAAGACTTCTTGTTCATGGATCAGACCTTCTTGATGGCGGTTTTGCCAAACAGACCGGCCGGACGCACGGTCAGCACCAGCAGCAGCAGAATCAGGCCCGGCACATCCTTGTAGCCGGTGGACAGATAGAAGCCCGTCATGGTCTCCATCACCCCCAGCAACAGGCCGCCGACGATGGCGCCCATGCCGCTGGTGAGCCCCCCGACAATCGCCACCGCAAAGGCCTTCAGGCCCAGCACGGCGCCCATCGAAGCGCCGGTCAATGTCAACGGCGCCACCAGGACGCCGGCAAACGCTGCCGTCAACGACGACAGCGCATAGGAAAACGTGATGACCAATTTGGTATTGATGCCCATCAGGCCCGCCGCATCCCGATCCCCGGATGTCGCGACCACGGCCTTGCCGTAGATAGAGCTGCGGTTGAACAGTTCAATGGCTCCCATGATCAACAGGGCGCCCGCCACCACCAGCAATTCCATGGGCAGGATGCGCGCACCCAGCACCGTGAACGGCGTCTCGGACACCGGTGAGGGGAAACGCAGCGCATCACGACCCCAGATGTTTTCCGCCATATTGCGAAAAATGATGCCCAGGGCGATCGTCGCCATGATCCAGCCGAATTCGGACCGGGCCTCGATCGCCGGGCGCACCGCGACCCGTTCGACCACGGCACCCTGCAGCATCCCGAAAATACAAACCAGGGGGATCATCAGCCAGTAGCTGATGCCGAACCCCACCAGGGTCAAGCCAACCAGCCCGCCCAGCATCAAGGCGTCGCCCTGGCCGAAGTTCAGGGTCTCGGAGGTGGCATACGTCAATTGGTACCCGAAGGCGATGACCGCATAGATCATGCCCAAAGCAATGCCGCTATAGGCAAGCTGCAGAAAAATCGTCATGACACATTCCAGCAAAATGCGCCGTCCGGCGAGGTCTGGCCGCACCGACGGCGCTACAAAGCAGCTCCCCCGCCCTATCAGGCCGCGACGGGGGGCATCGATCAGGCAGGTTTACTGTGCGGACTGGCCGGAGTTGGCCACGCTGCGCTTTTCGTCTTCGGGGTGCGCGAAGACCACGCGGCCCTTGGAGACCTCGCCCATGTAGACCGTGTCCGGGCTATCGATGGTTTCGTGGTCGGACGTCGAATAGGGCTGCTTGTAGGTCATGATGACGCCCTCGATCGGCTTTTGCAGATTTTCCAGTGCGGCGCGGATATCCGGCCCCTTGGTATTGCCGGCCTGCTCGATGGCAGCCGCCAGCAGCAGGACCGAGTCATACCCCTGGGCGGCGGACACAGCCGACTCGATCACCCCGTTTTTCGGCTGGCCGTCCTTGATGTAGGCGTCGATGAAGGCCTTGCGTTTCGGGGTGTTGGGGTTCTGGATGAAGGTCTGCGGCATCAATGCGCCATCGCCGTTGGCGCGCGCCGTGTCGATGAAGTTTGCCATGGCCAGGGTCCAGCTGCCGATCATCGGCACCTTCCAGCCCAGTTTGGCCATGCCGTTGGCCAGTTGCGCCAATTCAGGCCCAATGCCGTAGGTCAGCAAGGCTTCGGCCCCGGCTTCCTTGGCACGCAGCAACTGCGCGGTCATGTCCACATCGCCAATATTGAATTTTTCCACCACGACTGGTTTGACGCCCAGTTTTTCCAGCGCCTTTTCCATGTCCTCACGTCCCAACTGACCATAGTTGGTGGAATCGGCCATGATGGCGACTTTCTTCAGACCGCGCTTGGTCACGGCCTCGGCCGCGATCATGGGCGCCTGGATGTTGTCGGCAGCCGACGTACGGAAAATGTAGTTGGCTTCGTATTTCGGCTTCTCGAACTGGCGTGACACCACGGTGCCGGTCGATACGTTGACGATGGCGGGGATTTCGGCTTTTTGGTAGAAGCGGGTCGCTGCCAGCGCGACCCCGGTGTTGATGAAGCCCACCGTCGCCACCACATTTTCACGGCTGATCAGTTCCTGGGCAATCTGGACGCCACGTTCGTTCTTGGCTTCGTCATCGCGTTCGATCAGTTCCAGCTGGCGGCCCAGCACGCCGCCGTTGGCGTTGATGTCCCGGGTAGCCAGGCGCACGCCTTCGCGCATGCTGACGCCCATCGACGACGAGCCCCCGGTATAGGGGCCGGACACCCCGATCTTGATCGTATCAGCAGCGTACGCGGTGGCGGCCAGGGACAGCGACAAGGCGGCGGCCAGGCAGGTCTTGGAAAATTTCATGAGGTCTCCTGTTTTGATGTGGCCGACGGTCATGTCGGTCATAAGTGGTATCGGCGAAAGTCTAGCGATCCACCACAGGAGCGGTTGGAAAATGCATCGGGACAGGGCGGAAAATAATTCCGCACCTCGTCAGTCCCCTAGGGGAAACCGGGGAATCCGGCGGCAAAGATCCCTGAGCCATAGGGAAAACGATAGCCTGCCCCCCACCAGTGGCATGGAGGCATCGTGGCACAGGTAGTAGTGGGAATCCGGCGCTGCCGTGATGGGAAAGGGCGCCACCAGCTGTCCCGACTGCAGGCTGTCGCTGGCCAGGCTGCGGCGCGCGATCATGACGCCCTGTCCGGCGCAAGCGGCCGCCATGGCCATGCCCAGATCAAAGTAGCTGATCCCTTCTTCGGGCTCGGGCCAGTCCAGTCCCGCCGCCTCGAACCAGGGTTTCCAGGGGTCCAGCGGACTGTGCAGCAAATGGTTGAGCTGCAGATCGGACGGCCGGCGCAAAGGCCCATGGCGGTGCAGGTATTCCGGCGAACACACCGGAAACACCACATCGTCGGTCAAGAGCTCGGAGACCGCCCCCGGATAGCGCCCCAGCCCGAAACGAATCCATAAATCTGCCTGTGTCGGCCCGATGTCCAGATACGGGATGGACATCACCACGCTGAGATCCAGGTTGGGATGCGCCCGCATGAATTCATGCAGATGCGGCCCCAGCACCCAATGGCCGAACGACGGCGTGGTAACCAGCCGCAGACTGTCTCGCGGTTTTTGCGCCCGGTGATGCAAAGACACGTTCGACAGCAGGTGCAGCGCGGTTTCGATCTGTTCCAGATATTCGTGCCCGATGGCCGTCAGCGCCACGCCCCGGCTGCCGCGTTCGAACAGGGGTTGGCCCAACAGAGCTTCCAGCTGCGTGATGCGCTTGCCTACTGCGCTGGCCGTAATGCACAGTTCCTCGGCGGCACGGCCAAAGGAGCCCAGCCGGGCGGCGGACTCAAACGCCCGTATCGTCGCCAGGGACGGCAGGCGGATGTTCTGTTGGGCGAGTGACATGATCGCAGGATCCCAAACACCGGTATGGAAGAGTGATCTGGCATTGTGTCACACCCCCCGGTCACCGCCTACCCGGCCTTCAGGCGCCTGCGGCTTCGCTCACCCTGCCCGCACCAGGCCGGCCGCCGCCGTTTGGTTCGTGGCGGTATCGATCAGAATGAAAGACCCCGTCGCCCTTTGTGTTTCATAGTCGTCCAGCGCCAGCGCATCCCGGGTGCGCAAACGAACCCGGCCGATGTCGTTCATGGCCAGGGTGCCGTTCCACTCGACAGACCGCAACTCATGGATGTCGCGCCGGGTCTGCACCGCCTGAATCCGGACCTGGGTCAGGCGGCTGCCTAATTTCAGCCAATACAGCCGGGCCGGGTTCAGGGCCTGCTGATCCAGCCAGCACAGATCCGCCTCGAAATCCTGCCGCAATACCGGCCGCGCATGCTCATCGACCAGCAGGTCGCCCCGCGATACATCGATATCCCGGTCCAGCACCACCGTGATGCTATCGCCGGGCAGCGCTTCATCCAAGGCCTGTTCCCCGCGCAGCAGACGGGTGATCACGGCGGTTTCCTGGCTGGGCAATACCTGCACGACGTCGCCCACCCGCCATGCCCCGCCTTGCAACTGGCCCGCATAGCCGCGGAAGGCATTCGGCCCGCTGCCCTGGTGACGGATGACCCACTGCACGAAAAACCGGGCATGGCCATTGCCCTGATGCGGGTCCAGCGGCAAGGATTCCAGCAGGGTCAGCAGCGGCAAGCCCTGATACCAGGGCGTCAGTTCACTGCGCTGCACCACGTTGTCCCCGGACAAGGCCGACAAGGGCACAATATGAAAATGCGGGATATTCAGCCGCGCCGCCAGATCCTGATAGGCGGCGTGGATCTGATCGAACACCGACTTGTCCCACCCCACCAGATCCATTTTGTTGACCGCAACGACGATGTGCTGCAGCCCCAGCAGCCGCGCCAAGGTACTGTGCCGCTTGGTCTGCGGCAACAGTTCGCCATCGGCCACACGGCTGGCGTCGATCAGGATGATGGCGGCATCCGCCGTGGATGCGCCGGTCACCATATTGCGCGTGTACTGCTCGTGTCCTGGCGCATCGGCCACAATGAATTTACGCGCCGGGGTCGCAAAGTAGCGGTAGGCGACATCAATGGTGATGCCCTGCTCGCGTTCCGCCTCCAGGCCATCGGTCAGCAGGGCCAAGTCGTACTGCGCATCCGGCGCCCGTGTGTATTTCGACCCGGCGATGGCCTGCAGCTGGTCGGCGAATACCCCCTTGCTGTCGAGCAGCAGCCGCCCGATCAGGGTGGATTTGCCGTCATCCACGGACCCCGCCGTAATCAGGCGCAGCACCCCGGTTTCACCGGCCGCCGGCCACTGTTCATTGATCGCATTCATCAGAAATATCCTTGTTTCTTGCGCCGTTCCATCGACGCTTCCGAAGTCTGGTCATCCATGCGCGTCGCGCCGCGCTCGGTCAAGGTGGCGACTGCCGTTTCCGCAATGATGTCGGCTGGCGTCGCGGCATCGGACGCCACCGGGCATGTGCAGGACACGTCACCCACGGTGCGAAAGCGCACCGTCAGCTGTTCTTCGTGCTCGCCTTCGCGCAGCGGCGTCAAAGCGGTCACGGGAACCAGCAGCCCCTGGCGACGCACGACGTCGCGCTGATGGGCGTAATACAGCGGCGCCAACGCCAGCTGCTCACGTTCGATGTATTGCCAGACATCCAGCTCCGTCCAATTGGAAATGGGAAACACGCGGATGTTTTCACCGGGATGGACGCGCGTGTTGTACAGGTTCCAGAGTTCCGGTCGCTGGGCCTTGGGGTCCCACTGACCAAATTCGTCGCGAAATGAACAGATGCGTTCTTTGGCGCGAGCTTTTTCCTCGTCGCGCCGGGCGCCGCCGATGCAGGCGTCAAAACCGAATTCCGCAATGGCCTCCAGCAATGTCGTCGCCTGGGCCGCATTGCGGGAATCCGTGGCATGGCGCAGCACCACCGTGCCCCGGGCGATGGAATCCTCCACGCCGCGCACGATCAACTCTTCGCCCAGTTCCGCCACACACTGATCGCGAAAGGTAATGACTTCCGGGAAGTTATGCCCCGTGTCGATATGCATCAGAGGAAAGGGAAAACGCCCCGGACGAAAGGCCTTTTCCGCCAGCCGCAGCAGCACGCAGGAATCCTTGCCGCCGGAAAACAGCAGCACGGGCCGGGCGCACTCGGCGGCGACTTCGCGCAAGATATGGATGGCTTCGGATTCCAGCCAATCCAGATGAGTACGGGTAGAGGAAGCGATGGCAGTCGTCATGATGAAAAGGTAGATTCAACAGAAGCAGGAGGGGCAGGATCATCCGCACGCGGGCGCACCCCGGGACGATCCGCCAGATTGGAGGCATGCAGGCCGCATTCACGGCTGTCGCGCTGTTCCCACCACCAGCGGCCGGCACGCGGGTCTTCGCCCGGCCGCACCGCGCGTGTACAGGGCTCACAGCCGATCGAGGGATAGCCCCGGTCATGCAGCGGGTTGTAGGGAATGCCCAGCGCCCGGACCACCGCCCAGACCTCGTCGTTTGTCCAGGCCGCCAGCGGATTGAATTTCTGCAGGCCGAACGTCTCGTCCCATTGGGATTCCGGCAGTTCCGTGCGCGTGACGGACTGCTCCCGACGCTGGCCCGTGATCCAGGCCGTGTGGCCGGCCAAGGCGCGGCGCAGGGGTTCGACCTTGCGGATGCCACAGCATTCCTTGCGTAGCGCGACGCTCTCGTAAAAGGCGAATTCGCCGTGCGCCGCCACATGCGCCTGTACGGCGGCCGGATCCGGGTGCATGATTTGCACGGCGATGCCGTAGCGATCACGGATCACATCCGTCATGGCCAGCGTTTCGGCATGCAGCCGCCCGGTATCCAGCATGAACACCCCCAACGGCCGCGGCAACTGGGCCAGCGCATGGATCAGCAAAGTGTCCTCAACCCCCATGGACGAGGCCAGCACGGCATCCGGGTAGTCTGCTGCAATTTCGTCCAGACGAGCCAGCAGGTCCTGCCAATGGCGCGACAAGGCAGCGGTCAGGGAGGTAGGCATAGGACGCTCCAGTCAGGAAGGCCGGCGGCCAAGACAGCACAGGCCCGCCAGCAAGAGCATCCAGTGTGCCCGCACGGTTGCGGCAACGGAACGAACAAATCGTTGATTCCATATAACCCTGGAAATGCCGGACGCAGGACTATCGCGCCCTTGTCCGAGCACCTATTTTCCGCCCCCTTGCCCACAGGCAATCCGGGTGGCACTAAAATGGTGTCAGTTGTATGTCCTTGTCCTCTCTGAATTCATAAAAAGGCTGCACACCATGGCTGAACCGCATTCTCACCCCTTGCCCTCGTACCTGGACCCGGCGCACCCCGGCCCCTGGGGGATCTACCTGGAACAGGTCGACCGGGTCACTCCGTACCTGGGCAACCTGGCCCGCTGGGTCGAAACCCTCAAGCGCCCCAAGCGCATCCTGATCGTGGATGTGCCGGTCGAACTGGACAACGGCACGGTAGCTCACTTCGAAGGCTACCGGGTGCAGCACAACACCTCGCGCGGGCCTGGCAAGGGCGGCGTGCGCTTTCACCAGGATGTCACTCTTTCCGAGGTCATGGCCCTGTCGGCCTGGATGTCGGTGAAATCCGCGGCGGTCAATCTGCCGTTTGGCGGCGCCAAGGGCGGCATCCGCATCGATCCGCGCCAGCATTCCCAGTCCGAGCTCGAACGCATCACACGCCGCTACACCAGCGAAATCCACGACATCATCGGACCCAATAAAGACATCCCCGCACCGGACGTGAACACCAACGGCCAGATCATGGCCTGGATGATGGACACGTACTCCATGAACGAAGGCCGCACCACGACCGGCGTCGTGACGGGCAAGCCGGTTTCCCTGGGCGGCAGCCTGGGCCGCATCGAGGCCACCGGGCGCGGCGTCTACGTCATCGCCTGCGAAGCCGCGCGCGAATCCGGTATCGACATCAAGGGCGCCCGCGTGGCGATCCAGGGTTTCGGCAATGTGGGCGGCACGGCGGCACGCCTGTTCCATGATGCCGGCGCCCAGGTCGTCGCCGTCTACGACCACACCGGCGTGGTCTACAACGCACGGGGCCTGAACGTCCCGGCGCTCAGCGAGCACGTCCGCGAACACGGCGGCGTCGCCGGCGCGGCGGATGCCGATACCCTGACACCGCAAGAATTCTGGTCTCTGGAAACCGACATCCTGATCCCGGCCGCCCTGGAAGGCCAGATTACGCATGAAAATGCCGATCTGATCCACACCCGCATCCTGGTCGAAGGCGCCAACGGCCCCACCACCCCCGAAGCGGATGACATCATCTCGGCCAAGGGGACGATCATCGTGCCCGACGTGGTCGCCAACGCCGGCGGGGTCACGGTCAGCTACTTCGAATGGGTGCAGGATTTCTCCAGCTTCTTCTGGACGGAGCAGGAAATCAACCACCGCCTGGAAGCCATGATGCGTTCCGCCTACAGCGCCATGTCGAGCGTGGCGCGCCAGCATGGGGTGTCCTTGCGCACAGCGGCCTTTATCGTGGCCTGCTCGCGCATCCTCGAAGCCCGCCAGGTGCGCGGCCTCTACCCCTGATGCAACGTCTGCTGCTGATCGGTACCGGCGGCACCATTGCCGCCACGGCCACCGATGCCCGCCGATTGACCGACTACCAGGTCACTCAGGGCATCGAGGCCATGCTGGCCGCCATCCCGGGGGCCGGCACGTTGGCCGATATCCGCTGCGAACAGCCGTTCAATGTGGATAGCCGGGCGCTGCACACCACACAGGTGCTGCAACTGGCCCGCCGTGTGCAGCAGGCTGTACGCCAGGCGGATGTCGATGGCGTCGTCATCACGCATGGCACCGACAGCCTGGAAGAAACCGCTTTTCTGCTGCACCTGGTCACCGACAGCCCCAAGCCCATCGTCCTGGTGGGCGCCATGCGTCCGGCCTCGGCGCCCAGCGCCGACGGCCCCCTGAATCTGATCAACGCTTTATTGGTCGCCCGCGATCCGGCCAGCATGGGGCGCGGCGTCATGATCGTCATGAATGACGGCATTCTGGCCGCCCGCCAGGCGGCCAAAGGCCATACCACCCGGGTCGACGCCTTTGGCGGCGACGGCCTGGGCATGCTGGGGGCAGTCTGCGACGGGCGGGTGCACTATGCCCAACGTCCCAACCCCCGCACCGTACCGGCCTTTCACCTGACCGGCTTGCGATCCCTGCCGGCGGTGGACATCATCAGCGACTACCAAGATGCTCCCGTGCATCCTTATCAGGCAGCCATCCAGGCCGGAACACGCGGCATCGTGGTGGCCGGCATGGGCAACGGCAGCCTGAGCATCGCCGCCGAGCGCGGCTGCGCCCAGGCGATCCGCCGAGGCCTGATCTGCGTACGGGCCAGCCGCGTGCCTCGCGGCGCCGTGACGCCCAAGGACTCTGATGCGGAAACCGGCCTGCTGGCCGCCCATGACCTGAATCCGCTGCAGGCCCGCATTGCGCTGCGCCTGGCCTTGGCGCATGGCCTGGACCATGCCGCCATCGGGTCGCTGTTGCAAGAACTGTAGATCAGCTCCAGTCCAGAACCACCTTGCCGCTTTGCCCTGACAGCATCGCCTCGAACCCCTGACGGAAATCCGCCACCGGGTAATGGTGGGTCAGAATGGGCGACAGATCCAGGCCGCTTTGCAGCATGGCCACCATCTTGTACCAGGTCTCGAACATCTGCCGGCCATAGATGCCCTTGATTTCCAGGCCCTTGAAGATCACTTGGCTCCAGGCCGCCCCCACGCCATCCGGCAAAATGCCCAACATGGCGATCTTGCCGCCATGGTTCATCTGTTCCAGCATCGTCGCAAAGGCGCTAGGTACTCCGGACATCTCCAGCCCGACGTCGAACCCTTCGGTCATGCCCAGTTCGCGCATCACGTCACGCAGGTCTTCCCGGGCCACATTCACCGTGCGGCGGGCCCCCATGCGGGCGGCCAGATCCAGACGGTAATCGTTCACATCGGTGATGACGACGTTGCGCGCGCCCACGTGGCGGGCGATGGCGGCCGCCATCGCGCCGATGGGACCTGCGCCGGTGATCAGCACGTCCTCGCCCACCAGATCGAAGGCCAGCGCCGTATGTGTCGCATTGCCATAGGGATCGAAAATCGCAGCCAGATCATCGGACACGTCATCCGGAATGCGAAAGGCGTTGAACGCCGGGATCACCAGATAATCGGCAAAGGCGCCGGGCCGATTCACCCCCACGCCCTGCGTATTGCGACACAGATGGCGGCGCCCTGCCCGGCAATTCCGGCAATGGCCGCAGGTGATGTGACCTTCGCCGGAGACCCGGTCGCCGATCTTGAAACCCTGGACTTCCTGGCCGATTTCCACGACCTCGCCCACGTATTCATGACCCACATGCATGGGGACAGGAATCGTGCGCGCCGCCCATTCGTCCCACTTCCAGATATGGATGTCGGTCCCGCAAATCGCCGTCTTGCGAATGCGGATCAGTATGTCGTTGTGACCGATGGCGGGCTTGGGGACGTCCACCATTTCCAGTCCCACCGCGGGCTGGGTCTTGGCCAAGGCTCTCATGGAAACTCCAATAGGCGAAAAACGCAGACTGCGAACGCAGTCTGCCGAATCAATATCAGATCACGCGGCGGGCATCAGGCCTGCCCGATCACACCCAGATCCCGGCCGACCTGGGCGAAAGCCGCCACCGCCCGATCGATATCCGCCAGCGTATGCGCGGCGCTCATCTGCGTGCGAATGCGGGCCTTGCCCTTGGGGACCACCGGATAGGAAAAACCGATCACATAGATGCCTTGTTTCAGCAGGGCGTCCGCCATACGGCTGGCCAGCGCGGCTTCACCCAGCATGACGGGAATGATGGGATGCTGCCCCGGCACCAGGGTAAAGCCCAGCGCCTGCATGGCTTGGCGGAAGTGCTGGCCGTTACGGTGCACCTGCGATCGCAGCCGATCGCCCTCGGCCTCCTGCAACAGCGTCAGCACCCGGCGGGACGCCGCCACGATGGACGGCGCCAAGGTATTGGAAAACAGATAAGGGCGTGAGCGCTGGCGCAACAGATCGACAATGACGGGATCAGCGGCCACGTAGCCGCCCGAGGCCCCGCCCAGCGCCTTGCCCTGCGTGCCCGTCAGGATGTGCACCCGTCCCTGGACGCCGCAGTATTCGGGCGTGCCGCGCCCTCCGGGGCCCATGAAACCCACCGCGTGGGAATCATCGACCATGACCAGGGCGTCGAATTCATCGGCCAGGTCGCAGATGGCGGACAGGTCGGCAATGATGCCATCCATCGAAAATACGCCATCCGTGGCAATCATCACGTGGCGGGCGCCGCCATCCCGGGCGGCCTGCAGCTGCGTGCGCAGATCCGCCATGTCGTTGTTGGCGTAGCGATAACGGTGCGCCTTGCACAGCCG
Organism: Castellaniella sp.; assembly: GCF_034675905.1. GTDB lineage: Bacteria > Pseudomonadota > Gammaproteobacteria > Burkholderiales > Burkholderiaceae_B > Castellaniella. Next base: position 256,665 of record NZ_JAUCCV010000010.1, read on the forward strand.
TACGCCATCGATGATGCTGGCATGGTTCAGGGCATCGCTGACGATGGCATCCTGCTCATCCAGCAGGGCCTCGAACAAGCCGGTATTGGCGTCGAAACAACTGGAATACAGAATCGCAGCGCCCATGCCCAGCCACTGCGCCAATTCGGATTCCAGCGCTTTATGTCCGGACTGCGTGCCGCAGATGAACCGCACGGATGCCATGCCGAAGCCATCGGCGGCCAAGCCCGCCTGGGCGGCCTGGATCAGGCGGAGGTCATTGGCCAAGCCCAGGTAATTGTTGGCGCAGAAATTCAGCACCTTGGCGCCGTCTGACAGTTCGATCTGCGCGGCCTGCTGGCTGGCGATGATGCGTTCGGATTTGTAGAAGCCGTCGGCGCGCAACTGCCCGATCCGGGCCTGCATATCGGCAAGAAATGCCTGGGACATGATTCACCTTTTGGGGAAATGCCAATAACTGCCTGGCATTGTACGCCGGGGCGCTTTCCGCCTGACAATCGGTGAAACTGTTGACAATCCGCCAGCCTGTGCACACTATTGTTTTGCAACGCTACGCCCTATGATTGCAACATCTGTTCTCACTTCAGCCCTATGCGCCTGCATCCACGCGTCATTCCTGCGGTTTTCCGGCTGGCCCTGGCATGCTTGCTGGGTCTGGCCGCCGCTCGGGCGCAGGCTCTGACCCTGAAGGTCGGCATCTACGATCAGAAACCCGATGTGTATATCAATGCCAACGGCCAGCCCGCCGGCATCCTGGGCGAACTGCTGAACGAAATCGCCCGCCGCGAAGGCTGGACCCTGCAGACCCAGGCCTGCACCTGGGCGGACTGCATGCAATTGCTGGTCAGCCGCAAGATCGATCTGCTGCCCGACGTCTACTACACTCCGGAACGCGCTCAGACTTTCAGCTTTCATCACGTTCCTGCCCTGCACAGCTGGTCACAGATATACGCGCTGCCCACCAATTCCCTGCGCGCCATCACCGATCTGAAACACCACACCATCGCCGTCCTGGCTGGTTCCACCCAACAGGATTATCTGCACACCACGCTCAAAGCCCTGAACATCGATGCCCAGCTGGTGCCGGTCCAAAGGCTGGAAGAAGGCTTCCAGATGGTGAACCGCCACCAGGTCGATGCAGTCGCTGCCGATTTCTACATCGGTGAACTGACCGCACGAGACTACAACCTCAACTCGACCGCGATCATCTTTCAGCCTACCCAGGCTTTTTTCGCTACGCCGAAAGGCACGCACTCCGAAGTCCTGGCAGCCATCGACCGCTATCTGAGTACGTGGCAGGCGGATCCGAATTCTTTTTATTTCCGCACGCTGGATCACTGGCGATCCCCCTCCACCCCATCCACGCTGGGGCGCGACGCGGCCTGGATCATGGCGGGCCTGGCCAGCCTGCTGGCGCTGGTGCTGCTCATCGTCCTGTGGCTGAAAATCCAGATGCGCCACCAGCACCAGCGACTACAGTCCAGCGAGCGGCGGCTGGATGCCATTCTTGATAGCGTCGACGCCATCGTCAGCATCAAGGACCCAGGCGGACGCTACGTCTTCGCCAACCGCAAACTCGAAGAATTCCTGGGCATCGGCCCGGGGGAAATCATCAGCCGACGCGACGCGGACTTCATCACCGACCCGCAGTCGCTGAGCTCGATCGAACAAAGCGATCAGGCCATCCTGAGCACACGTGAACGCAACGTCATCCAGCAGGTCATCAAGCGCCCGAACAGCACGGATTCACGCACGCTGCTGACCATGAAGGCGCCGCTGTACAAGCCCGATGGGGGCATCGAAGCCATCTGCGTCGTCGCCACCGACATCACCGACCGCCTGCTGGCGGAAAAAACTGCCCATCGCCTGACGTTCTACGACAACCTGACCAACCTGCCCAACCGGCGCATGGCGCTGGAGCGCCTATCGCAACAGATCGAGCGCTCGCAGCAGGACAAAACCTACGGCGCCCTGCTGCAGCTCGACCTGGACAGCTTCAAGAAAATCAACGACACGCAGGGTTATCGGGTGGGCGACCAGGTCCTGTCCGCCATCGCCGAACGACTGACCCATGCCACGCGGGAACGCGATCTGGTGGCCCATACCAGCGCCGACGAATTCGTGGTGCTGATCGACGGCCTGGGACCGGAACAGCACGAGGCCGCCCGTACGGCCATGCACATCGCAGACAAGCTGCGACGAGCCATCTCGGGCAGCGCCCTGACCGTTCAGAACACGCCGGCCTTCATCACCGCCAGCATCGGCCTGACCCTCATCCACGCCGGCAGCCAGGATACCGACCGGGTCATGCGCGAGGCCGACATGGCCACCCAAAGAGCCAAGGAACGCGGCGGCAACCAGGCCGCCTTCTACGAGCAGGACCTGCAGGCCGAGGTCGAGCAGCGGCTCTGGCTGGAACACGACTTATTGCAGGCCATCGGCACCCCGCAGCTGTCCCTGCACCTGCAGCCGCAATTCGGCCAGGACGGCCACGTCACCGGGGGCGAACTGCTGGCCCGCTGGATGCACCCCCACCACGGAGCGATCTCGCCCGCCCTGTTCATCCCGGTGGCCGAGGAATCGGGCCTGATCAACCTGCTGGGCGCCTGGACCCTGGGGGTCGCCTGCGACACACTGCTGACGCTGCAAGCTCTAGGAGAGACCTACCCGCTGTCGATCAACGTCAGCCCCAAACGCCTGATGGATCCGCAGTTCGTGGAGTACGTGCACAACATGCTGGAACAGAAAGGCCTGCCCGGCAACCGCCTGATCTTCGAAATCACCGAAGGCGTCCTGATCCAAGACATCCAGGCCGTCACCCAGCGCATGCAGGCGCTGTCCCGGCTGGGCATCCGCTTTTCCATCGACGATTTCGGCACAGGCTATTCCAACCTGGCCTATCTGAAACGCTTGCCGCTCTATGAGCTGAAAATCGACAAGAGCCTGATCCAGGATCTGCCCCACGACACCGACAGCATCGCCATCGTGCAGATGATCCTGGCCATGGCCGACCAGCTGAATCTGCGGGTCGTGGCCGAAGGCGTCGAAACCGAAGACCAATCCCGCTTCCTGTTCCAGCACGACTGCCATGCCCTGCAGGGCTTCCTGCTGGCGCGGCCCATGCCCATCGGCACCTGGCTACAGAGCGTACGCGAACGCCGCGCGTGACCTCTTTAAAGGAAAAACGCCCCGCGCCGATTGCTCGGGGCGGGGCGTGTTGCCGGCGTTCGCCGGCAGACTGCCGTCCTACTTGAACATCTTGTTGTAGTCCTCATCGGAAGGCGCCGATGGGGCCGCGCTGGACGGCGTTGCAGACGATCCGGCGTCGCCGCCATACAGGTTGGCGGCATCGCCGTAGCCGCCTCCCCCATAGCCGCCGAAATTGCCTGCATCGATCTTGATGTCCTCGATATTGACCTGGGGCCGGTCCGCCTTGTAGTGCGTCACCATGCCCGGGAACATCAGGACGGCGATGACCATGACGATCTGGATGATGATGAAGGGCAGCGAACCCCAATAGATCTGACCGGTCGTGACCTTGGCGATGGTCTTGCCGGTGACCTTGTCCAGATAGTCATCCTTGGGCGCCACCGATCTCAGGTAGAACAGAGCGAAGCCAAACGGCGGATGCATGAAGGACGTCTGCATATTGACCGCCAGCAGCACCCCCAGCCAGATCAGATCGATGCCCATCTTGTCAGCCACCGGCCCGATCAAGGGGACGATGATGAAGGCCAGCTCGAAGAAATCCAGGAAGAAGGCCAGGCCAAAGGTCAGCAGGCTGACGACGATCAGGAAGCCCATCTCGCCGCCCGGCAGACCGGTCAGCAGGTGCTCGACCCACAAATCGCCATTCACGCCCCGGAAGGTCAGGCTGAATACCGACGAACCGATCAGGATGAACACCACGAAGCAGGTCAGCGTCGTGGTCGTGTCCATGGCCTGGCGCAACAACTTGAAGTTCAGCCGGCGCTTGATGACCGCCATGATCAAAGCGCCCACCGCCCCCATGGCCCCGCCTTCGGTAGGGGTGGCCACGCCGATGAAGATCGTGCCCAGCACCAGGAAAATCAGCGCCAAGGGCGGAATCATCACGAACGTGACGCGCTCGGCGATCTTCGACAGCAGTTTCAGGCGCAAGATCTTGTTCAGCAACGCCATGACGAACGCTGCCGCGCCCCACAGCAGGATGCTGGTGACGATCAGTTCGTCCACGTGGGCCTGCGGATCCAGCAGGTACTGCACCCCTACGTAGGAGATTCCGACTGACAACGCCATCAGCACCAGCAGAGACGGGACACCATGACCACCGCTGGGCTCGATGAACGTACGGGCTTCGGGCGGGATGGCTGGCGCGGCCTTGGGACGGAACATCGCCACCGCCACCACGTACAGGATGTACAGCCCCGTCAGGGCAAAGCCCGGCAGGAAAGCGCCCTTGTACATGTCGCCGATGGATCGACCCAACTGGTCAGCCAGCACGATCAGCACCAGCGAAGGCGGAATGATCTGTGATAGCGTCCCTGATGCTGCAATCACCCCGGCGGCCAGCCTGCGGTCATAACCGTACCGCAGCATGATCGGCAGGGAAATCAAGCCCATGGAAATCACCGATGCCGACACCACGCCGGTGGTAGCCGCCAGCATGGCGCCCACCAGAATGACCGCGATGGCCAAGCCGCCGCGCAAAGGCCCGAACAGCTGCCCGACAGTTTCCAGCAGGTCTTCGGCCATACCGGATCGTTCCAGAATCAGGCCCATGAAGGTAAAGAACGGCACCGCCAACAAGGATTCGTTGGACATGACCCCGAACACTCGCTGCGGCAAGGCCTGAAACAAGGAAGGCGTCAGCAGGCCCAGGTCAATCCCGACCAGACCAAACAAAATACCATTGGCAGCCAGTGAAAAAGCAACCGGGAAACCCAGCAGCAGCAGGATGACCAACATGCCGAACATGATCGGCGCCATATAGGCAAGCAATAAGGCTTCCATGATCAGCGCTCCTCGTGCGAGGCGGACTCGCGTTGCGCCGCTTCACGGGCGATTTCGTCAGCCAGTTCTTCTTCGGCCGATTTGCCCACATGCGTGTCACGAGGATCCGGGCAAAGCCCGCCCAGGCAGCCAATGCACTTGATCAGATGCGACACGCCTGCAGCCACCAACAGCGCAAAGCCGACGGGGATCAGGAATTTCGCGGGCCAGCGAATCAATCCACCGGCATTGGAGGACTGTTCCAGGTTCACGAATGAATCCATGAAGAACGGCCAGGACAGCCACATGATCAGGCTGGCCATGGGCAACAGGAAGAACACGACACCAAAAATTTCGACGTAGAGCTGTGTGCGGCGGGAAAAATGGGCCGCCAGCACATCGACGCGGACATGTTCGTTTTTCAGCAGGGTATAGCCGGCAGCCAGCAGAAAGACGCCGCCAAACAGATACCACTGTAATTCGAGCCAGGCATTGGAACTGAGATTGAAGAGCTTGCGCACCGTTGCATTGGTGGCGCTGACGAGCACGGCAAGCAGGATCAACCAGGTCACAGCCTGACCCACGCGGCGATTGATGGCATCAATCACCCGCGACAAGGCTAGGAGTGTTTTCATGATGAAGATCAGTCAAAAATAAGGAGAGCGCCCGGACACGCACCAGCCCCCGCAAGCGGGGGCTGGTGCGAAAACCGGCGACACAGGCCAGCCCGAAAAGGCCGGCACAAGACGCGCAAGCGCCTATTTAGTCGCTGAGGCCAAGTACTGGTCGAAGCTGCCTTCGGCGATCCGGAACCAGGGGATTTCGTGGTCGCGGAAGCCCATGTAATCGTCATGGATCTTCTTGAAGCCGGGATCCTTAGCGGACAGTTCCGCATAGGTTTCCTGGGCGGCCTTGAAGCAGGCATCCATGACGGGCTTCGGGAAGGCCCGCAATTTGGCGCCTTCGCCGATCAGGCGCTTCAAGGCGTTGGGGTTTTCCGCGTCGAAGGTACCGATCATGGTGTTGGTAGCCAGCGCCGACGCCTGATCCAGCACTGCCTGGTAGTGCTTGGGCAGGGCCTCGTATTTGTCCTTGTTCACATACAGGGACACTTGCAGCGTGCCTTCCCACCAGCCCGGGAAGTAGTAATACGGCGCCACACGGTGGAAGCCGAGCTTTTCGTCGTCGTAGGGACCGATCCATTCAGCCGCATCGATCGTGCCTTTTTCCAGGGACGGATAGATGTCGCCGCCAGCGATCTGCTGAGGCACCACGCCGAGCTTCATCAGCACCGCGCCGGCAAACGCGGCCGTGCGGAACTTCAGGCCTTTCAGGTCGTCGACCGTTTTGACTTCCTTGCGGAACCAGCCGCCCATCTGGCAGCCCGTATAGCCGCAAGGGAAATTCACGATATTGAACTTGGCAAACAGTTCCCGCATCAATTGGCGGCCATTGCCATGCATCACCCAGGCATTGTGCTGGCGCGTATTCAGGCCAAAGGGCACAGCGCCGTCAAAGCACAGCGACGGGTCCTTGCCGAAATAGTAGTAGGACGCCGTATGGCCGCATTCGACGGTGCCGTTCTGTACGCCATCGAGCACGCCCAGCGCCGGCAGAATTTCGCCGCCAGGAAAGGCACGAATCTGGAATTTTCCGCCCGTGGCTTCGGAGACGAATTTCGCGACGTTTTCGCCGCCGGAATAAATCGCATCCGCACTGCGCGGGAAGCTGGAAGCCAGGCGCCAGGTAAGGGTAGGCGCATCCTGAGCGAAGACGGGAGCGGCGAGAGTGGTACCGCCGGCGGCTACGCCAAAGGCGGCCTTCTTGAGGAAGGAACGACGTTGCATGAGAGAGAGCCCCTATGAGTTGATGGTAAACCCGGATTTTTGTACTGTTTTGTAAACAGCGAGAGCGCGCGAATTGTCTCCCGAATACGACAGACGGCGCAATCAGTAATAACGCTTAGCAGCTTCTGAAACCGAATCCGCCTATTTATGTATCCCAGGGTGCACAGACAGCAATTTCCTTGCGCGGACAGCGCTTTGCCACCCGCAATAGGGATGGCCTTATGCGACAATGAACGATTCCATTCCGATGTTCCCATCCGTGTCAGATTCCCCCGACTCCTTCAGCCTGCGCCAGATTGCATTGCCGGCCTTCGGCCCCTCATTGCTGTTCGGTCTGGGCGAAGGCGCCATCTTTCCTGTCCTGGCGCTCAGCGTCCGCGACATGGGCGCCAGTTCCGCCGTCGCAGGCCTGATCGTGGCCCTGATCGGCGTCGGGTCTCTCCTGGCCAACCTGCCTGCGGCTGCCCTGGCCACCCGCTACGGCGAACGACGGGCCATGGTCGGCGCATCGGCATTCAGCCTGTTGGGACTGGTCCTCTGTCTGCTGGCCTCGAACCCTTGGGTGTTCGGACTCGGCGTGTTCATGATCGGCTTGGCCAGCGCTGTCTTCCTGCTGGCCAGGCAGACCTTCCTGGTCGAAGCCGTTCCCCTGCACATGCGCGCCCGCGCCATGTCCACCCTGGGCGGCACCATGCGCATCGGCATGTTCATCGGCCCCTTTGCCGGCGCTGGCCTGATCCACCTGATGGGGCTGGACGGCGCCTACTGGCTGTCGATGCTGGCGATGCTGGGGGCGGGCATCATTTCCCTGGCCATCCCCGACCTCGAGCCCCGCACGGCAGGCCCGTCAGGGACTCCTCCACCCCGGGTCAGCATGCTCGCCATGCTGCGCCAGCATGCGCGCATCATGCTGACCCTGGGGATTGCCACATCGCTGGTCTCGGCGCTGCGCGCCTGCCGGCAGATCGTCATCCCTCTCTGGGCCGACCACATCGGCCTGGACGCGGCATCCACTGCGCTGATCTACGGCCTGATGGGAGCGGTGGACATGCTGCTGTTCTACCCCGCCGGCAAGGTCATGGATCAGCACGGCCGGCTATGGGTGGCGCTGCCCTGCATGCTGATCATGGGATTGAGCCTGCTTGCCATGCCCTGGACGACCGATTTCAACAGCCTGCTGGCCGTGTGCATCGTGCTGGGATTCGGCAACGGCATCGGCTCGGGCATCCTCATGACCATCGGGGCTGACGCCTCTCCGCGCGAAGGCCGCACGGTCTTTCTGGGCCTATGGCGCCAGATCACCGACCTGGGCGGCGGCGGCGGGCCCCTGCTGCTGTCAGGCTTGACGGCAGTGGCGTCGTTGGCGACCGGCATTGCCGCCGTCGGCGGCATGGGCCTGCTGGCAGCCTGGATGTTCTGGCGCTGGCTGCCCAGGGGCACGGTACTCAGGTGATGGCCGCCCCTCCCCGGCCTCTCGCTGCAAGCCTCGGCCCGCCGCCCACGACCAACGGGATGCGGGCCGCCTTGTTTCTGGTGCTGATCGGCATCTGCGCAGCCCTGCACATCTGGAAGCTGCCGCCCGCCCTGCCGCAGCTGCAGGCCCAGTTCCAGCTGAGTCTGGTGCAATCAGGCTTTCTGCTGTCTGTGGTGCAAATGGGCGGCATGGCGCTGGGTCTGCCGGTCGGCCTGATGGCTGAACGCATCGGCCTGCGCCGCTGCATCCTGATCGGTTTGGCCACCCTGGCGCTGGCCTCCGCTCTGGGAGCCTGGCTGGACTCCGCCCTGGCCATTCTATTGTGCCGAGCCCTCGAAGGCTGCGGCTTTCTGATGGTCGCCATGCCGGTGCCGTCCCTGATCCGCCGGCTGATGCCGCCGGAAAATCTCAGTCGTATCATGGGTTTGTGGGGCTGTTACATGCCGCTGGGAACCGTGATCATCCTGCTGTCGGGGTCCTGGGTGATCCGTCTGGGTAATTGGCAGCTGCTGTGGCTGCTGCTGGCTGTCCTGACGCTGGCCTGTTTTCTGCTGACGCTGTCCCTGGTGCCGCCGGACCCGGCGCGCGACGACCGCCCTCATCCGGCGGCGCTGATGCTGACGCTCACAACACTGAGATCACAGAACGTCTGGCTGGTCGCCCTGACGTTCGGCGCCTATGCCAGCCAATGGATCGCCGTGATCGGTTTTTTGCCGACGATTTATGTGTCAGCAGGCATCGCCGGCACCACCGCCGGTGTGCTGACCGCCATCGTGGCCGGGGTCAACGCCATCGGCAACCTGGCCGCCGGGCGCCTGTTACACCGTGGCGTTCAGGCCTGGCAATTGCTGCTGCTGGGCCTGGGCGCCATGATCCTCTGCGCCTATGCCGCGTTCGGCGCCCATCTACCGGCCGCAGTACAGTTTCTGGCCGTCCTGGCTTTTTCCATGGTGGGCGGCCTGGTGCCCGCGACCTTATTCGTCCTGGCCTTAACGCTGGCGCCTAGCCCGCAGACGACATCGACCACCATCGGCTGGATGCAACAGTGTTCGTCGCTAGGCCAGTTCCTTGGACCGCCACTGGTCGCCTGGGTCGTCAATCAGGCGGGGGGCGACTGGCAATGGACCTGGGTGGCCACCAGTGCACTGGCGCTGGCAGGCATCGGCCTGACACTGCAGATCCGGCGCCGCACCCTGAGAAACCGCGAAGCCTAGTCGAGGATCGGCGGCACCGGCAGCCCTGATTGCGCCCAATCCACAGGCGCGCGCACCGGCAGCACGCCGCTGCCGCAATCCGGATCCGCCAGGTTGACACGGCGTTCCGGGATCGCATGGGCCCAGCGGATGGAATAGAAAACCTTGACCACCGGCAATTCCGGCAGATCAGGGTTCTGAGCCACCACCAAACCCAATTCGCTATTGATCAAGCTGATGATGGAACCCACCGGGTAGCGGCCGACCGAGCGGACGAAAGCCCCCAGCACGTCCATATCGAACTGGCCTTCCGCATTGAGCATTTTGAACAATGTGAAGGCCGGATCCCAACCCTTGCGATACGGGCGGCTGGACGTCATTTCATCGTAGAAATTACAGATGGCCGCCATCCGCGAGAGCAGGCCTATCTGCTTGCCGACCAACTGATCCGGGAACCCCTTGCCGTCCATGCGCTCGTGGTGATGCAGGCAGACCTCGACGACCTCGGGCGGGATGGACGGATCGGCCCGCAGCACGGCAGCCCCCGCAGCAGGATGCTGGCGCAGCAATTCCTGAGGAGGCTGAATGGGACGACCGATCTTGCCTGTCGGATCGGCAGGATCGCGAACCTTGCCGATATCATGCAACAAGCCGGCCATCCCGGCCAGATGCACGTGTGCGTCGGCCAGCTTCATGGTACGCGCCAACGCCGTCATCAAGGCGGCAACCGCCACGGAATGGGCATACAGATATTGATCGGCTCTTTTGATACGGGCCAGGCTGGTCAAGGCGTCGGGATGGCCATCCAGCGAGTCGGCCATATCCTGCACCAAGCCCTGGACCTGGCTCAGGTCCAGCTTGCTGCCCAATTCGGCCTCGGCAAACAGCTGTTTGACCTGATCCCGGGATTCATCAAGGATTTCCTTGGCGTCATCAAAGACCTGCTGTTCGCTGGTCGCCCGTGGCGCAGCCGGCCGATCCGGCGCAGTCGCGACAGCAGCGGAGCCAGCCACGCCAGCCGCAGCTACCGGCGCAGCTGCTGACACGGTACTTGCCCCTACATCCAAGCCTCGATCCGTATCGATCAGCACCCATTCCAAGCGCGAACCCTGCAGTTTTTTCAGCTTGCTGTCGCTGGAAATCAGGAAGCGCGACCGCCAGAAGGAATGATCCAGGAAGGATCCCCCCAGATCCTGAACATACATGCCCACGCATAACTGGGAAACGGGAACTTTTTTAATCATGTGCGATATGGGAGGGGGGTGAACGGCCTGTCAGAGTGTATCCGAAGATTGCCGGTCAGACTCGCCCGGCGTATCCATGCCTTCCCAGCGAGGGCCGGGCACATGGATATCGAACAGATCCAGCACCCGGCAGACCGTATGATCGATCATTTCTTCCAAGCTGGCTGGCCGCATGTAAAAGGCAGGCAGCGGGGGGAAAATCACTCCGCCCATTTCTGTTACTGCAGTCATATTGCGCAAATGCGCCAGATTGAGGGGCGTCTCGCGCACCATCAGCACCAGACGGCGGCGTTCCTTCAGCGTGACATCCGCGGCGCGGGTAATCAAATTATCGGACAAGCCGTGCGCAACGGCCGCCAGCGTGCGCATGGAGCACGGCGCCACCACCATGCCGGCGGTGGCAAAGCTGCCGCTGGCCAGCGCAGCCCCCACGTCGCGGGGGCTGTAAACCTGATCGGCCAGCGCATGCACCGCTTGGCGATCCATGCCCAGTTCGTGGCGGATATTCAACACGCCAGAGGGTGAAATCACCAAATGGGTTTCAACATCCTGCGCACGGGCCAGCGCCAGCAGACGAATGGCGTACTGTGCGCCAGTCGCCCCGCTGATACCGATGACCAGCCGGCGCTTTGATGTCACTCGACGGCCCCGGCGTCCTTCATCAAGGTAGCCAGTTCGCCGCTGGCGTGCATTTCATTCATGATGTCAGTGCCGCCGACGAATTCGCCCTTGACGTAGAGCTGGGGAATGGTGGGCCAGTTGGCGTAGTCCTTGATGCCTTGGCGGACTTCGGCGTCTTCCAGGACATTGACGGTGACGAGCTTGGTCACGCCGACTTCCTTCAGAACCTGGATCGCCCGCCCGGAAAACCCGCACTGCGGAAACTGAGCCGTGCCCTTCATGAACAGGACGACCGGATGGCTGGTCACGGTTTCGCGGATGAAATTCTGGACTTCGGATTGCGCTGTTTCGCTCATGGTGATCTCTTTAAAAGTCAGGCCGGCAGGCGGCCCCAGGTGACGCGTTCGATGCCGGCCAGATCCCGCAGGCTGGCCACATCGGAAAACCCCGATGACTGGAACAAAGCACGCACGGCGGCGGCTTGATCCCAACCATGTTCTACACACAAGACCCCGCCAGACCGCAGATAGGCCGCCGCCCCCTGCGCAATACGATGCAGGTCGCTTAAGCCATCCGCCCCGTCGGTCAACGCCCCCTGCGGTTCGAAGCGCAGGTCGCCCTGGACCAGGTGAGTATCTTGTGAGTCGATGTAGGGAGGATTCGAAACGATCAAATCATATTGTTCCGAACCCAACTGACTATCGTACCAATTCCCGTGTGAAAACAATAGCTTTGCCCCCAAAGCGCGTGCGTTCATTTCCGCCACGGCCAGCGCCGCCAGGCTGCAATCGGTAGCTCGCACCCGGGCATCTGGCCGATCCAGAGCCATGGAAATCGCCACGATGCCGCTGCCGGTACCCAGATCCAGCACCTGGGGAGACGGCAGGCCGGCGATAGCCTGCAAGCCGCATTCCACCAGCAATTCGGTATCCGGCCGGGGAATCAAGACAGCGGGGCTGACATGAAAATTTCGTCCCCAGAATTCCCGATACCCCAGAATGTAGGCGATCGGTTCGCCCGCCAGCCGGCGCGCCTCCAGCGCCTGATAGGCGGCTGCCTGCCCGGCATCCGGCAGATCCGCATCATGGGTAATCAGCCAGGTGCGGGACACGCCCAGCACCTGCTGCCACAGCAGGCGTGACTCCAGATGCGGCAAAGGACTGTGCGCCAACCAGTCCCGCAATGAGCGCGCCATCCGTTCAGTCCAGCGCCAGGGCGGCCAACTGCTCGGCCTGGTGCTCGGCCAGCAAGGCGCTGGTGACTTCGTTCAAGTCACCATCCATGATCTGGGCCAGCTTGTAGAGCGTCAGATTGATACGATGATCGGTCATCCGCCCTTGCGGGAAATTGTAGGTGCGGATGCGTTCGGACCTGTCTCCCGTCCCCACCAGGCTTTTACGCTGGGCGGCTTCGCGGGCATGGACTTCCTGCTGCTGGCGATCTTTCAGCCGGGCGGCCAGCACCTGCATGGCTTTGTCTTTATTGCGATGCTGTGACCGGTCGTCCTGACATTCCACCACCAAACCAGTCGGCAGGTGCGTGATCCGCACGGCCGAATCAGTCTTGTTGATGTGCTGCCCGCCCGCCCCGCTGGCGCGAAACGTATCGATGCGCAAATCGTTCGCGTTGATCTGGATGTCCGACTGGGCATCGGCTTCCGGCATCACCGCCACCGTGCAGGCCGAGGTATGCACCCGCCCCTGGGATTCGGTTTCCGGCACACGCTGCACCCGGTGCGCTCCCGATTCGAACTTCAACCGGCCATACACCCCATTGCCTTCGATGTGTGCAATGACTTCCTTGTAACCGCCCAGTTCGGCTGCGCTTTCGGACATCAGCTCGACCCGCCAGCCGCGGACCTCGGCGTAACGCGCATACATGCGCAACAGATCCCCCGCGAACAAGGCGCTTTCATCGCCGCCCGTGCCAGCGCGGATTTCCAGAAAGACGCTGCGGTCATCGTCCGGATCCTTGGGCAGCAACAGAATCTGCAGATCAGCTTCCAGTTGATCGATCCGTTCACCCGCCCCCGCCAGCTCTTCTTCGGCCAGCGCCTTCATATCAGGGTCAGCCAGCATTTCGCGGGCAGTCGCCTGATCGGCGCAGACCTGCTCCCAGGACTCGAAGACGCGCACGACAGGTTCTAATTCCGCGCGCTCACGCGTCAATTTGCGGAAACGATCCATATCGTCGGCGCTATCCGGCTCGGCCAGCATGGCGTCAATCTCGACCAGACGGTGGCTGAGCTGTTCCAGGCGGCTGCGCATTGAGCTTTTCATGGAGGAAATTCCAGGGGATAAAAAAGAAGGGACGCGGCCCGGCGGATCAATCGCCGGATCGGAAGACAAGGAAACGAGAAAAGCAGCTACCGGCGGCGGCGAATGCCGACTTCGGGCAGCAAACGCGGCAGCAGCGCCAGCATCTGGTCGCGCTCTGCGCCCTCGCTGCGGTTAAGCGCCGCCAATGGCCCGTGCATGTATTTATGCGTCAGGCTGTAGGCCAGCTGTTCCAGCACGACTTGAGGATCGTCGCCGCGCGCCAGCAGGCGCCGGGCACGGTCCAGTTCGGCCTGGCGCAAGGCGTCGGCGCTGTGCTGGTAATCGATGATCGCCGGCACGATGGCCCGGTTGGACAGCCAATGCATGAAATGCTGGACACGGGCTTCGATGATGGCCTCGGCCTGGACCACGGCGGCACGCCGGGCATCGGTGCCGGACTGCACCATGCGGCCCAGATCATCGACCGTATACAGATAGACGTCGGCCAGACGGCCGATTTCCGGTTCGATGTCACGCGGCACGGCCAGATCAACCATCACCATGGGGCGATGGCGGCGCGTGCGCGCAGCCCTTTCCACCAGCCCCAGACCGAGGATGGGCAAGGATGAGGCCGTACAGGATACGACCACATCGAATTCAGCCAGATGATCCGGCAAGGCGGACAGTTTCAACGTGCGGGCATCGAACTGCGCGGCCAGCAGCTCCGCGCGTTCCAGCGTGCGATTGGCAACAGCCATCTGGCGGGGTTGCGCCGCCGAAAAATGGGTCGCACAGAGTTCGATCATTTCGCCCGCGCCGATGAACAGCACATTCGCAGCGGACAGATCCCCCAGCACGCGTTCGGCCAGCCGCACGGCGGCGGCCGCCATGGACACCGAATGGGCGCCGATGGCAGTCTGCGAGCGGACTTCTTTGGCAACGGAAAAAGTGCGTTGAAACAGCTGGTGCAGCAGCGTGCCCAAGGTGCCGGCCTGTTCGGCGGCGCGCACGGCATCTTTCATCTGCCCCAGGATCTGCGGTTCGCCCAGCACCATGGAATCCAGCCCGCTGGCCACGCGAAAGGCATGCCGCACAGCATCATTGCGCTGGTATTCGTACAGATGCGGCGTCAGCTGGCCGGCTTCCAGGCGGTTGAAATCCGCCAACCAGCCGGGCAGCGCCGTGCGCACGCCTGGATCGGCCGCACAGTAGATTTCCGTGCGATTACAGGTCGACAGAATCGCGGCCTCGCGCACCGACGAGCCAAACGTGGTCCGCAGGGCCGATAGCGCAGGCTTGAGCAATTCGATCGGGAACGACACGCGTTCGCGCACGGAAACGGGCGCGGATACATGGTTCAGGCCGAAGGTCAGGACGTCAACGGACATGCCGCAGCAAGATTTATGAATGGAGACTTCAGCATTATAGGTCGCGACGTCGATAGTGGGCTATTTTCCCGCCACGGCGTCTGCGCACGCTCAAAAATTCGTGTATGATTCGACGTCTTGGCCCGGTAGCTCAGTCGGTAGAGCAGAGGATTGAAAATCCTTGTGTCGGTGGTTCGATTCCGCCCCGGGCCACCAGTTGATCTAAATTATCGATTCAACTGGCATTTCTTCAAAGCTCATTCCCCTAAAAAACCTTCCATGTCCCTCATAGGCACACAGGACAGGTACACATGGGTACCATGGCAACCCCTCACAAAGACCCCGCCAGCGGCATTTATACCTACGCCGCCGCATTCCCAAAGCCATACAGCCGATCATCAAACGGGGCAGTGATTGGCAAGAATCCCTACGCACACGAGACTTTACAACCGCCTGTGAACGCTTCGCCGTGGCCTATGCAGAAAGCTGCCAAGCCATCAAGGCCGCACAGGCTGAACTTGCGGGGGTGAACACCCGTGACAGATAAGATCAAACTCTTTGACACCCAGCAGGTTCGAGCCGAATGGGATGCTGACCACGAAAAGTGGTGGTTCTCGGTGGTGGACATCATTGCCATCCTCACAGAAAGCGTGGATGCTGCCGCCTATTGGCGCAAGCTCAAGCAGCGCCTGAAAGCAGAAGGCAACCAAACCGTGACAGCCTGTCACGGTTTGAAGATGCAAGCTGCTGACGGCAAGCAACGCCTGACCGACGTCGCCGACACGGAACAAATCCTGCGCCTCATCCAGTCCATCCCCAGCAAGCGGGCCGAGCCTTTCAAGCTGTGGCTGGCCCAGGTGGGCAGTGAACGCCTGGATGAAACCGTTGACCCCGAGCAGTCTATAGACCGCGCCATCCAGAACTACCGCCGTCTTGGGTACAGCGAAAACTGGATCAACCAGCGCATCAAATCCATCGAGGTCCGCAAGGCCCTGACCGATGAATGGGACAAGGCAGGTGTGCAGCAAGGGCAAGAATATGCGGCACTGACCGATCTGATGAGCCGCGTCTGGAGCGGCCTGAGCACCCGTGAATACAAGCAGCACAAAGGGCTGAAAAAAGAAAATCTGCGTGACAACATGACCAACACTGAATTGGTGCTGAACATGCTGGCCGAAGTGGCTGCCACGGATATCTCGCTGGTGCGCAACCCCCAGGGCCTGGCTGAGAGCGCCACGGTGGCCGCCGAAGGCGCACAAACCGCCAAGGCTGCCCGCCTGCAGCTAGAGAAAAGCACCGGGCAGCCGGTCGTCAGCCGATTGAATGCAAAGGCACTGGGGACAGACAAAATCGGGCACAAAAAGAAATAAGCTGATTGCCCGGTTTTAGTAGTCGGCTACGTCCTCGCGCGTCACGTCGCCATCCCTTTTATGGAAAGCTCGCCTACAGCCTGACTTAGTAGGCGGCGTTGGGCCAATCGGTATAGCCTGTGGCGCCGCCGCCGTAGTAGGATTCGCGCGGTGCGACGGCCAATCCGATACCGCGTCGCAAGCGCTCGACCAGATCCGGGTTGGCGATGAAGGGTCGGCCAAAGGCCACCGCGTCAATCTTGCCTTGCGCGCGGCGTGCAATTGCCAGCTTAAGGTCATAACCGTTGTTGCCAATGTAGGCACCGTCAAACAATGCACGCAATGCATCCAGGTCCACACCATCGGGTAGCGCGCGCGTACCGCCAGTCGCCCCTTCCACAAAGTGCATGTAGGCCAGTTGGAATCGGTTCAGTTGCTTGATCAGGTAGCCATAGGTCGCCATCACATCGCTGTCGGGCGGCGTGTTGCCGGCATCGGGCGTCACCGGCGACAAGCGGATGCCGACCCGATCGCTGCCCCAGATGTTGACCACGGCTTCGGTCACCTCCAGCGTCAGGCGCGTACGGTTCTCGATAGAGCCGCCATACCGGTCGCTGCGCTGATTGGTTGAATCGCGGATAAATTGATCCAGCAGATAACTGTTCGCAGAATGAACTTCGACGCCATCGAACCCGGCGCGCTGGGCATTTTCAGCCGCCCGTCTGTACTGCTCGATGATGCCGGGGATTTCATCGGTCTCCAAGGCGCGTGGCATGGACACGGGCACAAAGCCTTCTGTTGTGTAGGTCTGGCCTTCGGCCTTGATCGCCGATGGCGCAACCGGCGCCCGGCCATCGGGCTGCAGCTGGCTGCTGGAAAAGCGGCCAACGTGCCAGAGCTGGTTGACGATCTTGCCGCCCGCGGCGTGCACTGCGTCGGTGACCATCTTCCAGCCCGCAACCTGCTCGTCGTTCCATAAACCAGGCGTGGCCGCATACCCACGCCCTTGCGCCGAAATATTGGTCGCCTCGGCGATAATCAGGCCGGCGCCCGCGCGTTGGGCATAATACGTGGCATGCAACTCGCCCGGAATGCCATCCTCGTCATAGCGGCTTCGGGTGAGCGGGGCCATGGCAATGCGGTTGCCCAGTTCGAGGGCGCCCATCGTAGTCGGCGAGAATAGATCCGTTTGAATGTTGTCATCTGTCATGGATTTTTCCAATATAATTGACCAGTCGTCTATTAAATAAGTAAAAAAACACTGCTCAAGAAAGCAGGCGCTTCGTGTTGATCAGAGCCGTATCGAAAGGCGCGTGATCTTTGTTCAACTTGGCCAGCAAGGATGCCCCCAGCCACAGTTGGTACAGCGATTGGGCCAGCATAGGCGCCGGGGTTTCAACCGGGATCGAACCGTCGAGTTGCCCTTGACCGATGCATTGAGCGATGCGTTCGATGATGGCATCGGTTCCCGTTTTCAGCACCACGCGCATGTCTTCGGATAGATCGCACACTTCCGGCCCCAGCTTGACCACCAGGCACTTCTCATTGGGCAGGTCCGACCCCTCGGTGTGCGCCCAATGGCGGAAATAACGCGTCAGCCGTTCGACAGCGGTACCCTCCGCAGTGATGAGCATTGTGTCCACCGTGGACAGGTACTCGGAAAAATACTCCCCCAGCAACGCCTGCCCGAACGCTTCCTTCGATTTGAAGTAGTAGTAAAAGGAGCCCTTGGGCACGCCGGCTGACGCCACCACCTCGGTCAGGCCGACGGCGGTATAGCCTTTGTGGGTCATCAGGGATCTAGCGACATCCAGGATGTGCTGACGCATTTCTTGCGCTGGTTTCTTCATGAATAAGGATCTGAGTCTTAACCCAGGTGGTCTTGGCCACCGGCTCAAGAATTCGTGAGCCGTCGCACAGGACGCGATCTTCCTGGATCAAGACCGACTGCCCCTCAATCGTGTAAGTGATATCGAGCTGATTGCGCACCTCGGGTCTGGGCCTACGACTTTCAACGAAGCCGCCGACCACACGCTTTATATGCGCCATTTCCAGTTCATTAAACGCCACCTCTGCCCCTTAACCCTATCTGTCGCCGGACCAACGTTCGCGAGCAGGGCAAATGCCTCTCCTCGTCTACGCATGCATATGCTGCTGCGCTGCCGTCACATCCAGCACATGCCCGGAATGCTCTGCCTGCCATAAATCATAATCGGCTTGCATCTGCAGCCACATGATGGCTGTCGGGGCGGGAATCCACTTTGCCAATCGCAAGGCAAGCTCCGGCGTCACGCCAGAGCGCCCGTTGATGAACCGGGAAAACTGTACACGCGACACGCCCAGCTGCGTGGCAGCCTCGGTCACGGTGAGACCCAATGCGGGTAGCACGTCTTCTTTAAGCAGGCTGCCCGGGTGCGGGGGATTGTGCATCTGCATCGTGTGCTCCTAGTGATAATCCTGGTAATCGACCAAAATGGCATCCTGCCCATCAAAGGCAAAGCTTAGCCGCCAGTTGCCATTGACCCAGACGGACCAGTGTCCTCGTAGATCCAAGCCTTTCAGTGGATGCAGCCGCCAACCTGGTACATCCATGTCCTCTGGCCTGGTAGCGCGATTCAACGCCATCAGCTGGCGCTGCAAGCGAGAAGCATGAGCGGCCTGAATCTTCGCCTTCGACCCCGTCTCGAAGAACAGCTGGATGCCTTTGTGCCGAAAGCTTTTGATCATGCTGTATTGTATCTTGTAAAGACACACGACGCAATATCGGCTCTGTCCTTTACCCGGCAGTTCTAACCATGCCTACTTCGCATGGAGAACGCGTTGTAAACCAGGGGCCGACTGCACCACCACTGAATCATCAGTGGACTCAAAAGCTTGTCAGATTTCTGGCAGGCTTTTTTTTTCGTCCTATGTCCTGCGGCTGTCAACCAAGTGCCAATCGCGCTAATGGGTTCAGCTTCTTGGCTTCTTCGGTTCTACCCCATTAACGGAGGCTGCCAGGCCATGGACTGGGTGAAAAGTGAGTGACGATATACTGTTTTCGTCGAAAAGGTGGTAGAGGGCGGTAGTATGGCTGCAATCCAATCCCGCTGGGGGCGCTGGCTGGTCCAGTGCCTGTCCTGTCTGTCCCTTCTGTCTGCGCTGGTCTGGCTGGCCGCGATGGCCTTGATGTTGTACGACGCCAACACCTATCTCTCGAAAATATCCGCCCAGCCCACCCCGTCGCTGGATGATCTGATTCTGTCCGGCCATGTCGAATTGGCCGGGCCGGTGCGGCAGGGGACGGACGGCATTGCCGCCCCCTTTGGCTGGGTGCTTGGCCGAACGCCGTGCGCGCAAGTGCTGGCGCAGGTGCCGGACAGCAGTCAGAATGCCTCTGTCGCTGTCATCCTCGTGGGCGCTCAGGGTGTGGCTGCATTGGGCGTGCCGGGCCTGCTCGGCCTATCTGTCGGCTGTAACGCGGATGACGTCGTGGATCGCGTCTCGATGCGGTTTTACAAGGACCGTGATGAACAGGTCCGCATGCGGGCTATGGCGCGGGAATTAAGCGCACGCTATCGTGTCGTCCAGGCGCCGTCCCCGGCCCGCCAGCCCAATGGGAAGAATCGGTTTGCCGCCTGGCGGGCGGACAACGCCATCATCGACCTGAACTATCACATCATGGACCGCAATTTCCGGCTGGAATACGCGGACCCCTGCATCCGGGTACGTATCGACCAACGGCTGCAGCATGATCGGGGCGAAACCCTTGAAGAATCCAAGGCTGCAGACGCCGCGTATGCCGCCTGCCTGCGTTCACCAGGAAATTAAAGATGACAGCCGCCCCGCAACCCGCCGCCCCGCTTGCCGCGCCCCGGATGTCCCGGCATGTCGTCCATGGCCTGATCCGCCATTGGCTGCTGCGGCACGCGCCCATCGACTGGCTGATGCTGACCAAGGTCTGGTGGATATTCTGGATCATGGGTTTTTTGCTGAGCTGGCTGTTCGTCTGGGGGCCGCTCGGGGGCTACTTGGACCCGGACGGGGGCATGGCCGGTGTCTGGCTGTTTTCGATCATGACGACGGCGGCGTGGCTGGTGCTGGGCGGGCTGTTCATCTGCCGAGCGCTGTGCAGGTGGCAGGCGGTGCCCGATGCGCTGTTGCAGGCGCTGTTGGCGGCGGCACCCGATGATGTCCCCGAGGCGGATCGCACCCGGCTGCGGCAATTGATCCAGCAGCAGGGGCCGATCGCCTATCGGACCCTGTTTGCGTGGTGCGGCAAGCGATTTACCTCGGTGTAAAAACGGCTTTTTGCGGGACGGCATCCAAAGGCGTACGAACGACCACGATCTTGAGCGTCTCGATGACTTTCTTGCGTCGGACAATCGCTGTTTTCCGCTACGCATGCGCATGATGCTGCGCCGCTTTCACGTCAGGAGACTGCCTGGGTGAAGTCGCTTTAACTGACGGGACCAGGCTGTAAGCTGCAGTCTAGTCCTGATTTTTTTGAAAGCTCCGGCTCTCGAGGTACAATCCGGTCCTCGGTATCCGCAATGGATATCGGCTGATCGTACATCACGATTTTCACTGGACCCGGCTTGCCGGGTGGCTCGACCGGGCGCCTATCCCTCGGACAATCCCAAGCGAATCAGGCTCGCTCCGAGACCGACTTACTCACTGACTGCTGGTGCAACGCCCCTCGCTTGCTAGCTTTAGCTTAGCCAATTCATGTCTTTTTTCTCCTCGTTTCACCGCGAATGGTGGTTCAGTCCGCGCGCCGATATGCTCGCCGGCATCCTGGTCGCGCTGGCTCTTATCCCGGAGGCGATCGGTTTCTCCATCATCGCCGGCGTAGACCCGAGCGTGGGACTCTATGCATCCTTCTCCATCGCTGTCATCATTTCCTTGGTCGGCGGACGACCGGGAATGATTTCCGCGGCCACCGCTGCGGTTGCCGTACTCGTTGTGCCCTTGGTTCGCGATCATGGGGTCGATTACCTTTTTGCCGCAACGATGCTGATGGGCCTGCTGCAAGTGGCGGCGGGTTTCTTAAGGCTCGATCTTCTGATGCAGTACGTGTCCAGGTCAGTGGTCACGGGTTTTGTAAACGCATTGGCCATTCTGATATTCATTGCCCAACTGCCACAACTGACTCATGTCACATGGGTGACGTATGCCATGGTCGCCGCGGGTCTAGCCATCATCTACCTTGTGCCACGGCTTACCAAGGCGATACCTTCGCCTCTGATTGCCATCGTTGTGCTCACCATGGTTGCCATCTATGGCAATCTGAACGTGCACACGGTGGGTGACATGGGCGACCTGCCCTCCGCGCTGCCGTCATTCTTCATCCCAAACGTGCCCTTTACATTGGAAACGCTGCGTATCGTTTTTCCTTTTTCACTGGCCATGGCGGCGGTAGGCCTTCTGGAATCCATGATGACCGCTCAGATCGTCGATGATCTGACTGACACGCCCAGCGATAAGCGTCGCGAATGCAAAGGCCAGGGAATTGCCAATTTCCTTACCGGGTTTCTAGGCGGCATGGGCGGCTGCGCCATGATCGGGCAATCCGTCATCAATGTTAAGTCCGGCGGATACACGCGCTTATCGACGTTCGTGGCCGGTACGTTTCTTCTTTTCCTGATTGTCGCCCTTGGACCATTGGTTTCACGCATCCCGATGCCGGCGCTGGTTGCGGTGATGATCATGGTGTCGATTGGCACCTTCAGCTGGGGGTCCATCAAGAATCTCCGCTCTCATCCCTGGCAGTCGTCGGTGGTGATGCTCGTGACGGTTGTCGTCGTGGTCTGGACGCATGACTTGGCCCAGGGCGTGCTGGCCGGCGTGGTGCTGAGCGGACTGTTCTTCGCCAGCAAGGTAAGGCAGCTCTTTACGGTCCGTTCCGAGCTCTCGCCGGATGGCAAGACACGCACCTATTTTTATTCTGGGCAAGTATTTTTCGCCTCTGCCGAACGATTTGCGGAGTCGATTGATTTCAAGGAGGTGGTCGACAAGGTGGTGATTGATGTTTCCCACGCACACGTCTGGGATATATCGGCCGTAGGCATTCTGGATAAGACCATCATCAAACTGCGGCGAGAAGGTGCTGCCGTGGAGATAGTCGGACTCAACGAAGCGAGCGCCGCCATGGTCAGACGGTTCGCCACGACCTGAGCGGCGCGATTGGTCTAGGCGTCGAAATTTGGCGCCATTTCAGATGCCCCGAACGACTCTTTGACCGAACCGTTCCCGATCATGCGGCGTGGAAAGATCCTGCTGCGGGCCTACGGAAATGATACCGTGCGGGTTGATCGTCGGATGGCTGCGAAAATAGTGGTGGCGAATGTGATCCATGTACACCGTTTGTGCGACACCCGGCATCTGGTAGATATCGCGCAAGAGGCCTGAAAGGTTTGGATAGTCGGCGATGCGCTTGCGGTCGCACTTGAAGTGCGTGACATACACCGCATCAAAGCGCACAAGCGTGGTCCACAGGCGCAGATCTGCTTCAGTCAGCACATTGCCCAGAAGATAGCGGCTCTTGCCCAGCCGGTGCTCTAAGTCCTCGAGAGTATCGAAGAGCGCCGTCACGGCCTCGTCGTAGGCTGCCTGGCTGGTAGCGAACCCTGCCCGATACACACCGTTGTTCACGCGCGGATAAATGATGTCGTTGACGGCATCAATGCCGGCACGCAGATCGGCTGGATAGTAATCGCCGGGAGCCACGCCCTCGCCATCGAAGGCGACACCGAGCATACGCATGATTTCGGAGGACTCATTATTGACGATGGTCTCGCGCTCTCTGTCCCAGAGCGTGGGCACCGTCACGCGACCCGTGTAGTGGGGATCGGCTTTCTGATAGAGCTGGTAGAGCCTGTCGCAGTGGTAGAGCCGATCACCCGTGGCCCCTCCAAAATCGGTCCCAAACTCCCAACCGTTTTCCAGCATCAGGGGGTGAACCACCGAAATGCCTATATGCTCTTCCAACCCCTTCCAGGCACGCATCACAAGCGTGCGGTGCGCCCACGGGCACGCATAGGACACGTACAAGTGATAACGGCCTGCTTGCGCCTTGAACCCACCTTCGCCAGTCGGACCTGCGCTGCCGTCCCTGGTCACCCAGTTGCGGTATTGGCTGGCCTTGCGCTCGAAGCGCCCGCCCGTGCTTTTGGTGTCGTACCACTGGTCCTGCCACTTTCCGTCGACCAATAATCCCATGAAACCACCTTTTTAAGTTCAAGCCCGCCAATGGCAGGCGTCGCCTCGGCAGACCATTCATGTGCGCAATGCGGACAAATATAGTGTTCGCCATCCTGATAGGTATCCTGGGCGGCGCATTCAGGGCAATTCGGGAAATCAGGCATCGTGCACGGCGCCAGCCACCTGACGCAGGGCGCGCTCGAAGAACTCGGGCGCCTGGCCGCCCTGAATGAGATGCTGATCATTCAAGATGATGGACGGGACGGAAGTGATGCCTTGCTGTGCGTAGAAATGCTCACGCGCGCGCACGTCCGCCGCATATTTGTCGGAATCCAGAATCTCGCGTGCTTGCTCGGTATCCAGACCCGACTCGTGGCACAAGCGGATCAGCACGTCATGCGCGCTGGGGTTTTCACCATCCGTGAAGTACGCCTTCAAGAGCGCATGCTTCAGCACCAACTGACGCCCATGGAGGCCGGCCCAATGCAAAAGCCGATGCGCATCGAAAGTGTTGTACGTGTGCGTGCGCTTGTCCATATGAAACGTGAAGCCGACCTCAAGGCCGCGCGCGGTGATGAGCTCGCCGTTGTGCCGCACCTGCTCAGGCGTCATCCCATACTTACGCGACAAGCGTTCTACGGTGTCCTGCCCCTCGGGCGGCATGTCCGGGTTCAATTCGAAGGGCTGGAAATGAATCTGCGCCTCGACCTCGCCATCAAGCCTGGCCAAGGCGCTTTCCAGCGAAGCAAGCCCCACTGCGCACCACGGACAAGACACATCAGAAACGAAATCGATCTTGATCCGGGCAGTCATACGCGGCTCCTGTAAAAGCAAATGGCAGCGCCCCCATTCTATCCGACGGCTACATCCAACACGGGTATCCGTCCGAGCGGTGTTAGCGAATGGAGCAGCGCAGGCCACGGATGAATACTCAACACGCAGCAGGATGCGAATGCAGCGTTTACTGCGCCAGCGCCCAGGCGACATGTTCACGCACCAGGGCGCTTTCATGATCGGCGCGGCTTAGCAAGGCAGCACGCAATTCCCGGGCCTGCGCCGCGTCGGCCTGACGCAGCGCATTGCCCAGCGCCACAGCGATATTGCGCAGCCAGCGCTCGTGATTGATGCGCCGGACCGGCCCGCCCTCGGTATATTTTAGAAAGGTGGCTTCGTCCCAGGCGAACAGTTCTACCAGCCGGTGACCGACCAGCGGTGAGCGCTCGTCAAAATCCGGCAGTTCGGTCGTTTGCGCATATTTGTTCCAAGGGCAGATCGTCTGGCAATCATCGCAGCCATAGATATGGTTGCCCATCAGCGGTCGCAATTCCTCGGGGATGGGGCCGTGATTTTCGATGGTGAGATAGGAAATACAGCGGCGCGCATCGACCACGCCCGGCGCGACGATGGCGCCCGTAGGACAGACGTCGATACAGGCGGTACAGGTGCCGCAATGCGCGCTGACCGGATCGGTGGGCTCGAGCGGAAAATCCACAAAGATCTCGCCCAGAAAGAACATCGACCCTGCATCACGCGAGAGCACCATGGAATGCTTGCCCCGCCAACCTTGTCCGCTGCGGCTGGCCAGTTCCTTTTCCAGCACCGGCGCTGAATCTGAAAAAACACGATAGCCAAAGGGACCGACCAGCGTCTCGATGCGGCCACATAATTTTTGCAGCCGCGAGCGCACCACCTTGTGATAATCACGCCCCCGCGCATACAGCGACACCACGCCCTCGCCCGGTTCGTTCAGCCGCGACAGTTCGCGCGCTTGCCAGCCGGGCGCTGTGCCGCGCGGCAGATAGGGCATGCGCGCCGTGATCACGCTGATCGTGCCGGGGACCAGTTCCGCCGGGCGCGCACGCTTGAGGCCGTGGCGCTCCATGTAATGCAGGTCACCGTGATACCCCAGGGCCAGCCACTGCAGCAACTGCGGTTCCGCCGAAGACAGATCCACCCCCGAGACGCCGACTTGGGAAAACCCCAGTTCGTGCGCCCAGGCCCGTATCTGATGGATCCATTGGCTGCTGCCGGTGCTGGTCGATAAGGAGGTTGAGGAGGGCATCTTGCAAGTCTAGTCGTTTTCGGTGGATTCAGAGGCCGCCCGCCACGCATCAACCAACGGCACGCCGGAGAGGGCCATTGCACAGCCGCACGAGTACCTGTTGTACAGTGAGCACTGGAAGACAAAGGACCTGCAAAGACCGCGACACCTCGCTTGAATGTACGCTATATAGCTCAGTGAACCGCCACACCCGCCCCCCGATCGCCTGCAATCAGTGCGCGCATTTCCACATTACCTTTGACCCGCACTTTCCATACGGCTGCCACGCAATGGGTTTCAAGAGCCGCCGCCTGCCTGAACACGAGGTCCGGGCGGCCACCGGCCACGCCTGCCTGAGTTTTACCCCAAAAGAACCTCGGCAACGAACACCCTGATCCATAGGCTTTCACGATGCCTGACCGCCAGATGAACACCGCATATATGAAACGACTTGAACTCCTCATTCCGCCGCCCCTGGTCATGCTGATCCTCGGGGCGATCATGTGGCTGCTGCCTGCGATATTCCCAGCCCTGACCCTGACATGGCTCCAGCGCGCTGCAGTTGGAGCGCTCATCAGCCTGTTGGGTTTGATCATCAGCCTGGCGGGCATTGCCACATTCAGGCATGCCAACACCACGATCGACCCGAAACGCCCTGCGGACGCCGCCTCGCTGGTCAGTTCGGGAATATACCGCTACAGCCGAAATCCTATGTATCTGGGCGTACTGCTCGTCCTGATCGGCTGGGCTGTGTATTTGGGCAACATGCTCTCGGTACTTGCTGCGCTCGCCTTTATCCCCTTCATCACGCGCTTCCAGATCATGCCCGAAGAACGTCTGTTGACAGACAAATTCCCGTCGGAATTCCCGGCCTATATGCGCACAGTCCGCCGGTGGCTATAAAACGCCCCCATGGATACCACCCCGAATTACCGCCCATGACCGCCGGAAACCCGCCGCGCCGCCACCGTTCCGGCCAAATGCGCCGCGTGACCAAAGCGCCGCCCGAACAATCCCGCCTGCTCGTGCTGAACAAGCCTTTTGGCGTCTTGACGCAATTCAGCGACGACCAAGGGCGCGCGACACTGAAAGATTTCGTCGATGTCCCTGGCGTCTATCCGGCGGGACGTTTGGACCGCGATAGCGAAGGCCTGCTGCTGCTGACCAATGACGGCCGTCTGCAAGCCCGCATTGCAGACCCCCGATACAAAATGGCGAAGACCTACTGGGTGCAGGTCGAAGGCGAACCAGCTGACGTCCAATTGCAGCGCCTGCGCACCCGCGTGGACCTGAAAGACGGCCCCACCCTGCCTGCCCAGGCCCGCATCCTGGCGGAACCGCCACTCTGGCCGCGCGATCCCCCGGTGCGGTTTCGCCAAAGCATCCCGACTGCCTGGCTGGAAATCACCATCCACGAGGGCCGCAATCGCCAGGTGCGACGCATGACGGCCGCCGTCGGTTTGCCGACCTTGCGCCTGGTCCGTATCAGCATCGGTCCCTGGGCGCTGGACGATCTGCAACCCGGCGCATGGCGCGAAGTCAACCTATGACGCAACACCGCCACCTGATCCAGGAACACGAAGTTGAATTCATTGCCATCCGCGCACAAGGCGCCGGCGGGCAGAATGTCAACAAGGTATCCAGCGCCGTCCACCTGCGCTTTGACATCCAGGCGTCTTCGCTGCCCGAGCCCATCCGCGAACGCCTGATGAATCGGCGCGACCATCGCATTACCGCCGCAGGCGTGATCGTGATCAAAGCGCAATCCAGCCGCAGTCAGCCGCAGAATCGGCTGGAAGCCCTGGCGCGCCTGCAGGACATCATTGACCAGGCCAGCGCGACCCCTACGATCCGGCGCCCCACCCGTCCGACGCAGGGTTCCAGGCGCCGCCGCCAGCAGGCCAAGACCGAACACAGCGCCACCAAGCAACTCCGCGCCAAGGTCACGGGGTACTGAGTTCTGGGAACCGTTTTTGATGGAGCTTCACATGCACGATCTGCCCAGCCAGCGGCCCGACCCGCTGTGCATTCTTCCTGCCGGCGATACGCCGGCCCAGCTCTTCGTCGTGCTGCACGGCGAGTCTGCCGAGCCAGGCCAGATGCTGGATGCCGTGGCGGCCATCCGCCAGGCGTTTCCGCAGGCAGTGATCATCCAGCCTTACGGACCGTTTGGGGCGCAGGCTGATCGGCGCTGGATCGCAGATGCCGCCCCGGATGCGCGGGCCTACGTCGAACTGATCGCGAACGCGGGAGCGGCCATCGCCAAGGAAATCACCGCCTGGCAGGAGCAGTACGGTCTAAGCGGCGAGCAAACCGCGCTGGTCGGGTTCTCGGAAGGCGCCGCGGTAGTGCTGGAAGCCGTATGTTCCGCCGCCGGCTTGGCGGGCCGCGCCCTGTTGTTCTGCACACGCTTTGCCGCGCTTCCAGAAACCGCGCCGCATACCGCCACCCTGCATCTGCTGCATGGTGCAGGCGATACCGTGGCGCCGGTGGGACAGGCCCGTCAGGTTCACGCACAGCTGGCGGAACTGCAGGGCGATGTGACACTGGACATTGCCTCGGGCGTCGGTCACGATCTGCACGCGGCGCTGATCCGTCAGGCGATCATCCGGCTGCAGACCTGCATCCCCTTGCACCGTTGGGAAAGCATGCAAGGCGCCCCTGATCTGCGCATTGACGAATACAGCGCCGACGATACGCAAGGTGACGGACACTCCGGCCCGGGAACGCTGCACTGACGCCCCACCAAGCCAGCATCACACAGACGACCTTGCCGCAGGCCGCGTACATCCCAGCGCATATGGATTACATTAGCGACACTTTCCCCAGGGCCAAAGAAAGCGCCGCAGCAAAGGAGACACACATGGCTCAATCACCCTCTATTTTCGGAGGCGCTTGCATCGTCGCCGGCGTCTGCGTCGGCGCTGGCATTCTGGCCCTGCCCAGCGCCGGGGCCGGGGCCTGGACCGGCTGGTCGATCCTGGTCATCCTCTTGACGATGATCGTCATGACAGCGTCCGGCTGGATGCTGCTGGAAACTTTCCGGCCCTTTCCCAATATACGGGCTTCATTCCATTCAGTGACCAAAGAACTGCTGGGTCCGGTCGCCAGCACGATCAACAACCTCGCCGTCTATTTCGTCGGCGCCATTTTGCTGTATGCCTACACCACCACAGCAGGCCAGATCTTGCAGGGCATGCTGGGTCTGCACAGCAAAGCGGCCGCAACGCTGTACGTCATTTTCTTTGGCGCTTTCGTGTGGTGGTCCACGCGCCTGGTTGATCGCATCTCTACCCTGCTAGTCATCCTGATGGTGAGCACATTCGGTTTCAGCATCTATGGGCTGGTAACCCATATCGATCTGGCCCTGTTGCTCAACCAAGGCGAGCTGGGCGGGTCCTATGCCAAATACGCACTGATGCTGGTGCCGGTGGCGGTGACCTCGTTCGGCTACCATCACTCGGTCGCCTCGATGCGCATCTACTATCGTGACGAGCGCCGCGCCGGCTACGCCATCCTGGGAGGCACCGGTATCGCCGCCGTCTTTTATGTCATCTGGCTGCTAGGCGTGTTCGGCAATGTGCCGCGCACAGAATTCGGCCCGATCATGGCGGCCGGCGGCGAAGTCGATACCCTGCTGAGTGCGATTGGCGGCACTGCCTCGTCACCGCTCGTGCACACGATGCTCACGGCCTTTTCCATGGCCGCGATCCTGTCTTCTTTCATCGGCGTGGGCCTGGGCCTGTTCGACTACATGGCCGATCTGCTGGGCATCGAAGACAGCCGCATGGGCCGCTTCAAGACATCGCTGGTCACGTTCCTGCCCCCCTTGCTGGGATCACTGCTGGTGCCTTTCGGCTTTGTCTTTGCAATCAGCTATGCCGGCGCGGTCGCCACCATCTGGACCTGCATCATCCCCGGCCTGCTGGTGATCAAAAGCCGGCGCATCCATGCGAACCACCATGCAGGATTCACATGCCCAGGCGGCAATGCATTAGCCTGGGCCGTGATCATTTTCGGCGTGCTGGCGGCGATTTTCCACCTGCTGAACATGGCAAGCCTGTTGCCGGTATACACCTTGTAAACAAGCGGGTAGCCGCGCAGCGTCACGCGCCCGCCGTCGGCTGCAGGGCGATGATGGCCATGCCCAGCAGCGCGACACCCGCCCCCGCCAGATCCCAGCGTGTCAGCGTCATGCCGTCGACGACGCGCAGCCACACCAACGCCACCGCAATATACATTCCGCCATAGGCTGCATACGTGCGGCCTGCGGCGCTGGGGTGCAGGGTCAACAGCCAGGCGAACAGGCCCAATGACAGCGCCGCAGGTATCAGCAGCCAAACCGGCCTGCCCTGTTTGAGAACCAGCCACGGCAAGTAGCAGCCGACGATTTCAGCGACTGCCGTGATGGCGAACAGAGCAGCAATTTTCAAGAATTCCAGCTTGAGTCTCCTAGGTCGCGACGATAAAAAACACCCAGCGGCTCGCCGTTCATGACTGATCCGCACATCATAATCCGCAGGCAGGCTCCAGCCATCCGATATCCTGTCCATATGCCAAAGCGCCATCGCTGCGGCATAGGCGTTGGCGAGCCGCCAGCACAACGTAGTAAACCCTCATCTACTTATAACTCCAGGCAATTAAAAACCGTGACAAAATGCCTGAATCCCACTGACCCAGGAGACACCATGCAACGCGATACCATCGCCATCCACGGCGGTTTTGCCGGCGACCCCCAGACGCACTCCGTCGCCGTGCCGATCTATCAGACCACCAGCTATTACTTCGACGACACGCAGCATGGCGCCGATCTGTTCGACCTGAAGGTAGCGGGTAACATCTACACCCGGATTCAGAACCCCACCACCGATGTCCTGGAAAACCGCGTTGCTCAACTGGAAGGCGGGGCGGCGGGCCTGGCCTTTGCGTCCGGCATGGCAGCCATCACCGCCTGCGTGCTGACCGTGGCCAAGGCAGGCGACAACATCATCGCCACCAGCCAGGTCTATGGCGGCACGTATACCTTTCTGCGCCACACGCTGAAAGACCTGGGCATCGAAGCCCGCCTGGTCGATGGCCGCGACCCCGACGCCTTTGCCCGCGCGATCGATGATCGCACCCGCCTGGTGTACTGCGAGTCGGTCGGCAACCCGGCCGGCAACGTCGTGGACATCGCCGCCCTGGCCGACATCGCCCATGCCAAGGGCATTCCCCTGGCCGTGGACAATACCGTGCCCACGCCGGCCCTGTGCCGCCCCATCGAACACGGCGCCGACATCGTCATCCACGCGCTGACCAAATATCTGGGCGGCCACGGCAACAGCATCGGCGGCATCCTGATCGACGCGGGACGTTTCCCCTGGAAGGACAATCCACGCTTTCCGCAATTCAACCAACCCGAACCCGCCTACCATGGGGTGGTATACGCGGATGATTTCGCCGCCGTGCCGTTTGCCGGGCGCGCGCGCACTGTAGCCCTGCGCAATACAGGCGGGGCGATTTCGCCGTTCAATGCCTTTCTGATCCTGCAGGGCATCGAAACCCTGGGCCTGCGCATGGAACGCCATTGTCAGAACGCCCTGGCTCTGGCGCAGCACCTGCAGCAACACCCCAAGGTCAATTGGGTCAATTTCGCCGGCTTGAAAGACAACCGGGACTACGCCCTGGCGCAAAAATACATCGATGGCGGCATTCCTTCGTCGCTGTTCAGCTTTGGCGTCAAAGGCGGGATCGAGGCCTGCACCCGGTTCATGGACCAGTTGCAGCTCGTCAAGCGCCTGGTGAACATCGGCGACGCCAAAAGTCTGGCCTGCCACCCCGCCACTACCACTCACCGCCAACTGACGGACGAGGAACTGAAGGCGGCAGGTGTCAGCACCGACCTGGTCCGCCTGTGCGTGGGTATCGAGCACATCGACGATCTGATCGCCGACGTGGATCAGGCGCTGGCCGCAGCCTGACGCCGTTGATCGGCAGGGCCTGGGTCTGCACAGTAGACTAAGGCCCTGCCCGATGACACACACTGCCCCATGAGCCTTACCTCTGTTCGCCAATTTTTCCTGCAACACGCCCCCGATCTCGACATCCTGGAGCTGGGACAAAGCACGGCCACCGTGGCGCTGGCCGCCCAGGCGCACGGGGTGGCTCCAGGCCAGATCGCCAAGACCCTGTCCATGCGCGTCGGCCAGGACGTCATCCTGATCGTGGCCTGCGGCGACACCCGGTTGGACAATCAGAAACTGAAGCAGGCCCTGGGCGGCCGCCCGAAGATGCTGGCAGCCGCCGAGGTCGCCGCCCTGACGGGACATCCCGTCGGCGGCGTCTGCCCCTTCGGCCTGATCCAGCCGCTGCCGGTGTACTGCGACGTGCGGCTGCGGGACTACGACATCGTCATGCCTGCAGCCGGGTCCCTGGACAGCGCCGTGCGCATTACCCCCCAGCGCCTGGCGGCGCTGACCGATGCCCGCTGGGTGGATGTCTGCCAGGCGCCATCACGCGCCTAAGCTGCTACAATCGCGCCGTCATTGGGGAGTAGCCGCTCTTTGATCCAAAGAGGCTGACGTCAACACACTTGACCCACCGGTCATGGCGTCAGCGGTTGTCATACTTGGCAAGACCTTTGACCACTTTGCATCCATCCTGGCCGGAGATGCATCGTGGTCAATCGTTTCTTGTCCGGCCTGGGAACCATCATGGAAGCCTTGTTCGTTTCGACCGGCATCGTCGCCCTTGCGGAAATCGGTGACAAGACGCAGCTGTTAGCCTTCATCCTCGCCGCCCGCTTCAAAAAACCCCTACCTATTATTCTGGGCATCCTGGTCGCCACCCTGATCAACCACGGGCTGGCCGGCGCGCTGGGCGCCTGGATCATGGCAGCCGTCAATCCCGACATCCTGCGCTGGGTGCTGGGATTTTCCTTCATCGGCATGGCCGCCTGGACCCTGATTCCCGACAAGATCGAGGAAGACGATACCCAGGTCGCCAAGCGTTTCGGTATCTTCGGCGCGACACTGATCACGTTCTTTCTGGCGGAAATGGGGGACAAGACCCAGGTCGCCACCGTCGCCATGGCTGCCCACTACGGCACCCCGATCCTGGTCATCATCGGCACCACGCTGGGTATGCTGATCGCCGATGTCCCTGCCGTCTTTGTAGGCGACAAATTCGCCGCCAGGATCCCGATGAAATTAGTGCACTCGATCGCCGCTGCGGTGTTCGCAATACTGGGTGTCGCCACGCTGCTGGGAGCGGGATCGATGCTGTCGGGCGTATAAGCGCCGTCGTCAATAAGCGGCGTTTTCCGTTTGCGGCGGCGATTTGGGCCGATGCAGTTTCAGATGATCCTGCTGAAACAGCCGCATCCGGATGACGCTGCGGTATTCGCCATTGACGAAAAATTCGTCTTTCAGTTCGCCTTCGGCCAGGAATCCCAGCTTTTCGTAGATGTGAATCGCCTTTTTGTTGTCCTTATCGACGATCAAGTAGATTTTGTACAGGTTCAGAACCTTAAAGCCGTATTCCAGCGCTAGCCGGGTGGCTCTCGCCGCCAAGCCCTTGCCCTGGTATTCGGGGGCGATGATGATCTGAAATTCGGCGCGGCGGTGCACATGATCGATTTCCACCAGTTCGACCAGCCCCGTTCTTTCTCCCTCGCATTCGATGATGAAACGCCGTTCGCTTTGGTCGTGAACGTGTTGGTCATACAGGGATTGCAGCTCGGTAAAAGTCGCGTAGGGTTCTTCGAACCAATAGCGCATCACGCTGGCGTTATTGTCCAGATGATGGACAAACTGCAGATCGACACGCTCCAGCGGCCGAAGCTTTATTTTCAAGGTGGATGACGTCATCAGGATAGATCCAGCGTGTTGGCCAAGTGCGCAGCATGCCGCCCTTGGCGTGAATATCACTGACACACCCTACCAGGGAATGGCTGGCTGCGCACGCATTCAAACGATGTCATCCGTGCGCAGCCAGCCGGTCAGGCTCCAGCGCGTCGCACGGGCCGGCAGGACTTCGTGCGGCATAACGCCGCTGACGAACACCGCCAGCCGGGCGCCCAACGGCGCAAAGCGTTGAATTTCCACCTCGGGCTGATAGGGATCGTACAAGCAAAGCTCACCACCGTTGCTGGCATCCCAGCTCTCGTTCAGATACAGCACGATCGAGACTTTTCGGTGGTCGCTGCCACGATGCTGATCGATATGTTTCTTGTATCCGGCGCCCGAATCGTAGCGGGCAAAGTGGAATTCCTGGCTGCGCAGACCCATGTCGTAGCGCTCGTTGAGCACCTGCCGGAACTGCGCCATCCAGGCGAAAAACGGATGGTCCGCCAGGTCGGAACCGGGTGGCACCCAACAGATGGCATCCCCGCGAACCGAGGGCTGACGGGTGTCGTGGGCGCTGCGGCCAATCTCACCGCCGGAAAATTGCCCGGATTCCCACAACAGCCGGGCCTGCGCCAACAGCGCTGCCTGCCAGGCAACGGGGATGGCTTCATCCGTGATCGCCCAGCCCTGCTGGTTCAACAAACGGATGATGTCGTCATAGTCATTCATGATACTTGTCACTCGCCTACACGGCTCCGGCCCCTCTGAACCGTCGCCCGGCATAGGCGGCCAGCAGAACCAAGCCGGTGGAAATCAGGATCATCACGATGCCCAGGGCGGATAGCTTGCCCCACAGGCCATCGTCGGCAAAGTTCAGGATCTGCACGGCCAGGACTTCGCTGCCGGGGCGCGACAACACGACCGACACCGTCAGCTCGCGCACAAACATGGTCGCCATCAGAATCCACGCAGAGACGATGCCTGGCACCAGCAGCGGCACGATCACACGGCGGAATGTGGTCAAAGGCCCGGCGCCGCACACCAGGGAGGACTCCTCCAGGTGCGCATGCACCTGCACAAAGGCGCTGGCCAGCGGCCGGACCCCGTACGGCAGATAGGTGGCGATGTAGGCCAGCAGCAAGGCCGTCAGCGTGGCATACAAGGGGGTTTGCACGAAAAACCACATGAAGCCGATACCGATCACGATCCCCGGAAAGGAAAACGACAGGAAGCTCAGGGATTCCAAGAGGCCGGCGGCGCGGGTGCGGATCTTGACGACGACGTAGGCGATGAACAATGACAACATCACCCCCAGCGTGGCGCCGACGACCGCCAGGAACAGGCTGTTGCGCAAGGCCAGCAAAGACACCGGATCCTGCAGGACTTCGATCCAATGGTTCCAGCTCATGGCGGCAAAGGCCTGGGCGCTGGGCACCATGGAATACGGCACCAGCGAGGTATACAACAGCACGGCAACGGGCAGCACCACCATCAGCAGACACAGCAGGCTGATGAGCACGAACAACGGCGCGCGCGCCTTTTTGAGTTCGATCACCGATGGCCGGTAGCCCCGTCCCGAGATCGTCACAAATTTATCGCCCGATGCCGTCAGCGCGCGATACAGCACGATCAGGCCGATGGACACCGACAGCACGCTCATGCCCAGTGCTGCCGCCTGGCCGTAATCCGGCGCGAAGCCGGTGGAGATCATTTCGTACAGATAGGTGGCCAGCACATCGACCCGCCCCGGCATGCCCAGCACCCTGGGCACGGCATACGAAGCCAGGCTACGCACGACGCCCAGCACGAACGCCGCCAAGATGGCTGGCCGCAAGACGGGCAACGTCACCCGCCACAAGGTGCGCCAGACGCCGGCGCCGCCCACCCGCGAGGCTTCTTCCAGCGCGCCATCGAACGAGGCCATGGCCGGCGCGATGATCAGGTAGGCGATGGGCATGTTCAACAGCCCTTCGACCAGAATCATGCCTTCCAGGGTATAGATGTTGAAGGGGGCGCCGGACAGGCCCAGGACATCCTGCAAAAACAGGTTCAGCAACCCATTGGACGGATTCAGCAACAGGGCCCAGCTGACCGAGAACAACAGGTGCGGGATCATCATCGGCACAATCGACAGCACCGTGAACAGCGGCTTGCACGGGATATTGGTGCGCGTATTCAGGTAAGCCAGGATCAAGGCCAGCAATGTCGCCACCACGGTGGAGCCGATGACGAAGATGACCGTATTGCTGAAAACCTCCAGCAGATATGGATCCGTGTAGGCCGCTACATATTTGGCTGTCGTGAACTGCCCGAACGCCGTCAGCCCATGGGAAAAGCTGCCCAGCAGCAGCATCAGGACAGGGCACAGCGTCAGGAAGCCGACGATGACGATCAGGGACCAGGTCAGGCCGGAACGTTGTTGATTCATCGGCCCGCCCTATTCCATGACCAACAGGCAATGCTCCGGCGCCAGCGCGAAACGGACCGTATCGCCCTGCGACACCCGGACGCTGGGATCTACCCTGGCCAGCAGCAACTGGTCGCCTACGCGGATCTCGGTTTCATAGACCTCGCCGACAAAATCCAGGCTTTCAAGACGGCCCTCGATGATGTTGGACGACGCCGCAACGGCGGCATCCAATCGGGACAGCAGCAGAAATTCCGGGCGGATGCACAGCGTCACTGCTGATCCGACAGGAAAATCGCGTTTCTGGCAGCGCAAGACACCCAGAGGCGACTGCACGACCGTGGCGTCCGGTTCCTGCGCCTGGACGGTGGAGGCCACCAGATTGGCGCGACCGATGAAGTCGGCCACAAACCGGTGATCAGCATTGAAGTAGATTTTTTGCGGGTCTCCGCGTTCGATGATGTGTCCGCCATTCAGGACGGCAATGGAATCGGACAAGGCCAGGGCTTCGACCCGGTCGTGGGTGACATAGACCGCTGTGATGCTCAATTCAGTCAGGAAGCGGCGCAGGATCTTGCGGGTTTCCTCGCGCAGCTTGGCATCCAGATTGCTCAAGGGTTCATCGAACAGGATGACCTTGGGCTCGGCCACCAGCGCACGCGCCAAGGCGACGCGCTGCTGCTGGCCGCCCGACAGCCGTGTGGCAGCCCGATTCTCGAGGCCCTCAAGCTGTACGAACTGCAGCGCCCGAAGCACTTTCTCTCGGACCACGGCACGCTTTTCACCACGCACCTGCAGGGGATACGCCACATTGTCGAAGACGTTCATGTGAGGCCAGATGGCATAGGTCTGAAACACCATGCCCAACCCGCGCTTTTCAGGAGGCACCGAAATGCGCTTGCGGCCGGACCACACGATCTGGTCCCCGATGCGGATTTCTCCGTCATCGGGAGTTTCCAATCCCACAATGCAGCGCAACAGCGTGGTCTTGCCACAGCCGCTGGGCCCCAAGAGGGTAAAGATCTGATTGGCCGGAATATGCAGGTCGATGCCATCCAGAGCGCGAACCGTCCGCCCCTCGGACTGGTAGGTCTTTACCAGTCCCTCGATATGAATATCCATGCGCTTACCGGGCGTTGAAGATCTTGCCGAATTCACGGCCCCATTTTTCGATTTCGCTGTCGGGCAGATCGCGGACCGGCAGGACCTTGACCTGATCGATGCCTTCGATGTCCGGGAACACCCCGGGAGCCAACACGTATTCGCCTACTTCCTTGGCCAGCAGACCCATGGCGTCCTTGGACAGCCAGTAGTCCATGAAGGCGCGCGCGGCAGCCGGGCGCGGCGCCTTGGTGGTGACGGCGATGGCACGGGGCGTACCCAGCAGCGGCTGGCCGCTGCGCGGCCCCCAGTCCAGTGGCGCGGGCTTCTTGGTCACGATGTATTTGGGCATGGAAATCGCGACCAGTTTTTCGCCGCTTTCGATAGGCGCCGGCGTGGGGCCAAAGGATGCCACGAACATCGGCTGATTGGCAGCCAGGCCTTTCAGGAAAGCCATCCAGTCGGACTCGGACTTGAAGACCAGCTCCTTCAGCCCGACCAGCCAGGAAATCGTGGACGAGTGGTTGGATGGATTGGCCATGACGATCTTGCCCTTCCATTTGGGGTCGGCCAGGTCTTCGTAGCGCTGGGGGGCGTCCGCCTTTTTCAGATGCTGCGTATTGAACAGATACGAGACATATTCAATGCCGAACAGCGTCATGCGGGGATCCTGCACCGCCCAGTCCGGATAACCCTGGGTGGAGGGCGACTGGTAGGCCGCCAGTACATCGTGCTCTTCCAGCAGACCGAGCATGGGACGCGGCGCCTGGACAACATCCGCCAGCAGCTTGCCGGCGTTGTATTCGGTGACGATGGTGGGAATGAATTTGGAGCTGGAGATGCGGGTGTACTGCCCCTGCAGGCCGGTGGCGGCATCAAAGGCCTTCATGACGCTGTCGACTGCCGTGATATTGGCATAGAACACCGCCTTGCCTTCCGCCTTGGCTTGCGCCGACACCGCTTGCGCCCAGGACAAGGCCGGCCAGGTCCCTGCCATGCCGGTCAGGCCTGCAGCGCCTGCCAGTTTCAGGAATTCGCGTCGATCGAATGCATTCATGAATGTCTCCCGTCGTTGTTCAGATTTCTTATACCTACACCGTGCAGTGTGACCGAAATACCCGGCTTACGCCACTCAACGCCGGGCGCGGCGGATCCACACACGCACCACCGGCGGCTACAGCCACTTGATCCGGCGGAATTTCCAGTACAACAGGCCGCACACCAGCCCAGTACCCGCCAGCATGGCTGGATAGCCATAGGCCATGCTGAGTTCCGGCATGTCATGGAAGTTCATGCCATAGATGCCCGCCACCGCCGTCGGCACCGCCAGAATGGCGGCCCAGGCAGCCAGTTTGCGGGTGATGTCGGTCTGCTGCATCTGATTGATCATCATGCTGGCCTCGAAGGCGAACACCAGGGCTTCACGCAACCCTGCAAAGCCTTCGACGACACGCTGGATGCGATCGGCCACCTCGCCGAAATACCCCTGGCTGTTCGGATCGATATTACGGGCGCCGACCCGCGCCAGGCGGCGGCAGATTTCCACCAATGGCGCAATCGCGGCCTGCACGCGCAGCAGATCCCGGCGCAGACGGTAGAGGTGGCGGATGTCCTTTTCCCGGAAACTACGCAACAGAAATTGATGTTCGATGCCTTCGACCTTGGCTTCCATGTGATCCAGGGCCTCGACATAGCGATCCGCCAGCCAGTCCAGCAAGGCCGATGCCACGTAGTCGCTGCCGCGCCCCAAGAATTCCGGGGACTCGGCCAGCAGGCTGCGCAGTTCCTGATGCGATCCGACTGCATGGCGGCGGATGGTCAACAGATAGCCGGGACCGATCAGAATCTGGGTATCCCCGAAGCCGGGCCGCTCGTTGGAAATTTCTGCGGTGATGGCCACGACCAGCGTCAGGCGGTCGTACTCAATGACCTTGGCCCGCCGATGGGGAGAGATGATTTCTTCGATGGCGCGTTCCGGCAAGCCCAGCCGTGCGCCGATGGATCTCATCAAAGGCTCGGCAGGGTCCTTCAGGCCGACCCAGAGCAGGCCCTCATCCGCAGCGGCAGCCCCCAGCGCATCCAGCCCGACATCCTGCGGCGCTCGATCCGGCGCATACAGGACAGAGGCCACAACCGACTGCCGAAAAGCGTCTTGCAGACCGGATTCATCCACCATAACCGCATCGCTCATGACGAGAGGCTCCTGAGAGGCGAGCCGCAATCCGTATCATCTCGCCGCCATCATTCCTGCGGCCAGGCGCGCAAAAACGCCAGCAGGACCTGTGCCGAATTGCCGGCGGCGATATGCAGAAAGGCATTCATTTCATTTTCACCCGGCCCGCCACCCGCCAGGTCACTCAAAGAACGGAAGGCGATGAAGGGAATCCGGCTGCGCCAAGCCACCTGGGCGCAGGCGGCGCTTTCCATGTCCAGCACCTTGGCCTGGAATGTACGGTGGGCGTAGCGGCGGAAATCGGCGTTGTCCATGAACGCCTGGCCCGATACGCCATTGCCGCCGACCACCAGCCGGGGGCGATCCGTCACGCAGCGGTCCTGAGTGTCGCAGGCCCGCAAAGGCACGGTCTGGATGCTGCGCGCCACCGCCAGCATCTGCGGGTCGGCCTCGAACCAGAATTTGCTCTGGATCTGCGTCGACCCCGTCTGGCGCACCCGCACGTCGCGCGGCTGCATCATGCCATAGGCGGAGAACTGGAATGCGCCCTTTGCCTGCGGCGCCTGATAGTGACCCGAACTGGTTTCCCGCATCATCACGACCTCCAGGTACTGCCCCCAGCGCTCGGGGACACTGACGTCACCGATGTGCAAGTCCGGATCGACGCCCCCTGCGATACCGCTGAACACCAAATGCGTCACATGGAAGCGATCAAACAGCAGCTGCGTATTCATGGCGGCATTGACCATGCTGATGCCGGAAAGCAGCAGCACCACTGGCCGGCCTTCCAGGTCGCCGATGGTGAAATCAACCCCATCCGCCGTGATCTGACGCGACTGGCGCAGTCGATCACGCAACAGCGCCAGTTCCGGCGCGAAAGCGGACATGATCGCCATACGGGGGGTGGCATCCAGCCGTCCGCTGAGCGGCGCAGCAATCGCGTCTGCCGCAACCGACGCCGCGACCGGCGCGGCCAGACCCGCCGCAGGCGCGGCCAGCCACAAGCCAGCCAGCAGCAAGGCCGCCAGACCGCCCCTGATCATCACCCCATACCGGGCTGCAGCAACCCGCTTTGTCCAGTCACGCATGATTTTCCTTATGAGTCGCCGGGCAGTTGCTCCGGGGCGGGGGAAGCCGTCTCTGTGTCGGGGATCACCGCTTGCAGGCGCTGGACCTCGATGTCCGCATGCATGGGCTCCAGGTCCGGCATCTGCTTGTTGGCCTTGGCCGACAGTTCTGCAAAGCGATTGACCTTGCCGTACAGACCCTGTTGGCCCGCGACGGCGGTGACCGCGCTGTTGTAATGCGTGCTGACGGTATTCAAGGCATTGCCCAGCTTCTGCAGGCGTTCGGCCACCGTGGCCACCTGGTTGTACAAGCCGCCGGCCATGTCGCTGAGCGCCCGGGTCTGTTCATTGCTGCGGGCGATCATCCACAGATTGGCCACCGTGCGCAGAATGGGCATCAGCGTGGTGTGCGACACCATGATGACGTTCTGGCGATAGCCGTAGTCGAACAGGTCGCGGTTGTGCTTCATGGCCTCGATGTAGGCGGGCTCGATGGGCATGAACATCAGCACGAAACTGGGGCTTTTCAGCCCGATCAGATTGCTGTAGTCCTTGCGCGCCAGATCGTCGATGTGATGGCGCACGGCCTGCACGTGCGCCGCCAGAGCTGTTTCGCGTTCAGCATCGGTCTGCGCCGCGATTGCACGGTCATAATCCACCAACGAGACCTTGCTGTCGATCACCATATGCTTGTCATCCGGCAGCTTGATGACGAAGTCCGGCTGCAGACGATTCCCGGATGCATCCCGAAAACTGGCTTGCGCCTGATAATGATCGCCCTGCACCAGGCCTGCCAGCTGCAGACTGCGTTCCAGCTGGATTTCCCCCCAATTCCCGGTGGTCTTCTTGTCGCCTTTCAGGGCTGTCGCCAGGGTATTGGCTTCGGCGCTCATTTTCAGGCCGATGTCCAACACACGACGGATTTCCGCCCCCAGCTGCGTCTGTCCGCGCAGGGACGCGTCGTGAACTTCATTGACACGCTTCTGAAAGCCGTCGATCTGTTCCCGAAAAGGCCGCAACAGACCATCGAGCGATGCCTGGCTGTTCTGCGCAAAAGCCTTGCCTTTTTCTTCCAGGACCTGATTGGCCAGATTCTGGAATTCCGTGCGCATGACGGTCTTGGACTGCTCGAACGCCTGCTTCAATTCCTGGATCAGCGCCAGTTTTTCCTGGTGCACGGTCTGCAAACGGGCCAGCTCCAGATCCCGTGCCTGAGTCGCGGTCCGGCTATCGTCCAGATTCTGCAAAGACTGCGCCAGATCGGCTTGCAGCCGCTCGATGTGCTGCGCCTGCGCTGACTGCTGCGCATCCAGGCGGATTCGCTCGGCGGTCTGCTGCGCCAGATCCGCCGCCAAGGCAGCCGCACGCCGACGTGCCAGCCACCACCCCGCCAGGCCGCCGAGCAACAAGGCCAGCGCCCATCCTGACAGGGCTTCGGGGGAAAACGAGGTCACGATACGATCCTGCAACGGTAAACCGACATCATCGCACACCCCCGACGGGCTCAGGCGATATGCAAGGAGCCGTCGGATGCCACCGCCTGATAGCGCAAACCATTGGGGTCCGTATCCACAAACTGCGGCACGACGGTCCGCACATGGCTATGCAGCCCACGGATCAGGCGCTGGGCGCCTTCGGGCAGATCATGCGCCAACTGAGACACCACACCGATCCGATAATGGATATCGGACAGCACGGGTCGCACAACGACCCCGCCCAGCATGCCGCCCTGGGTGGAGAACGGGTCGATCAAGCCCACGCCCATTCCCGCCCGGACCATGGCCAGCGCCGTCTGCTGACTGCCGACTTCGATGTGACGACGTTTACCGCCGGCGGTGGCTTGCACCAGACTGGTGGTCAGGTGATACCGCATGCGATAACGACTGAGCAGCGTGATAACGTCGGTGTCCCGGATATCGTCCAGCCTGACGACATCCTGCGCAGCCAGCGCATGCCC
Organism: Castellaniella sp.; assembly: GCF_034675905.1. Lineage (GTDB taxonomy): Bacteria > Pseudomonadota > Gammaproteobacteria > Burkholderiales > Burkholderiaceae_B > Castellaniella. The sequence goes on from NZ_JAUCCV010000010.1 coordinate 298,743, forward strand.
AGCGGGCAAGGCCAGCAGGCACGGCGCCTGGCCGCACCAATGGACCTGCAATCCGGCCGTATCGATGGGCAGATTGATCAGCGCAAAATCGGCGCGGCCTTCCAGGATTTCCTGTGGCGTGACCTCGTGGACCGCTTCCTCCAGGATGAGCGTCTGGCGGAACACCGGATTGAAACGATCGATCCTGGCCAAGGCATCGGGCAGCAACCCCCGCGCCAGATCCGACGTCGCCAAGATGCGCAAAGGGCGCACTTGGCCGTTGCGCATGCCCAGCACGCGGGATTCCAGCTGTTGCAGGTCGGCCAGAATGCCCCGGACCTCGCGATAGAATTCGGCGCCGGACTCGGTCAGGGTGATGATCGGACGGGTACGCTCGAACAGGACGAAACCCAGTTCGCCTTCAAGATCGCCGATCTGACGGCTGACAACAGGTTGGGAGCGCCCCAGCACGCGGCCAGCAGCCGTCACGCTGCCGCTGGAGACCACGGCATTGAGCGCCTCGAGTTGGCGGATTTCCATAAGGATACGGGATAGGGGCCGCTGCGCACCGCGCACCGCCCCCGAATGAAACCATTAGTGTCATCATGTTAATTCGAGCGGCGCACACCAAAGCAGTGATCAAGCGTTGGAAAGGTTTCCTCTCGGACCGATTGAGCATAATCCCGCGCGGCGTCCCGGATGACCTGGCCGGCGTCTGCAAAACGGCGGGCGAATTTGGGAATCCGGTCGCCGCTAAGCCCCAGGATATCCTCCGTCACCAGAATCTGGCCGTCGCAAGCAGGCGAGGCCCCGATACCGATGGTGGGGATATCCAGGCCGGCGGTGATTTCGCGCGCCAAGGGTTCGCTGATGCCCTCCAGCACGACACCGAAAGCCCCAGCCTGTGCGTGGGCGCGGGCATCCTCCAGAATCCGGCGGGCGGCCTGATCCGTCATGCCCTGCGCCTTGAACCCCCCCATGGTGTTGACATACTGCGGCATCAAACCCACGTGCGCCAACACCGGGATGCCCCGATCCACCAGAAACCGGGTGGTCTCAGCCAGCACCTGGCCGCCTTCCATCTTGACGCCCGACACCCCGCTGGACGACAGCATGGATGCTGCATTGGCGAAGGCCTGGGCGGGCGACTGCTGATAACTGCCAAAGGGCATATCCACGATCACGCAAGCCTGCTGCGTGGCCCGTACGACAGCGGCAGCATGCGCCGCCATCGTCTGCGTCGAAATCGACAAGGTATCGGGCAAGGCATAGCCCACCATGGCGGTCGAATCTCCGACCAGAATCATATCGACGGACTCATCCAGCAAGCGGGCGATCGGGGCAATATAGGCCGTCAGCGCGGCGATCTTGCGTGTCCCTTTGTAAGACATCAGTTGGGGCACCGTGACGCGTTGCGCCTGGCTATGTACACTCATTGGTCTACTCTCAAAAAAAGAATCATTGTCGGCCATGGCGGCGCTTTCAAGTCAGTGGCCGGCTTATCACGGAGACCACCATGTCATCCAACCAACCATACCTGACATTTCACGACGGACGCCGCGTGCCCCAGCTGGGCCTGGGCACCTGGAAAGTGACAGGCGAGGACACCGCACCCGCCATCCAGGCCGCTGTCGAAGCCGGCTACCGGGCCATCGACACCGCCTACATCTACTATAACGAGGCGGAAGTCGGGCAGGGAATATCCCGCTGCGGCGTGCCGCGCGAAGACCTGTTCGTGACGACCAAGCTCTGGAACAACCGGCACGACCGGGACAGCGCCAAAGCCGCCTTGCAGGAAAGCCTGGACCGTCTGCAGCTGGACTACGCGGACCTGTACCTGATCCACTGGCCGGTCCCCAAGGAAAGCCGCTATCTGGAGGCCTGGGAAGCCCTGATCCAATTGCATGACGAAGGCCGGGCAAAATCGATCGGCGTCTGCAATTTTCAGCTGAATCACCTGCAAAAGCTGCTGGACAAGACCGGCGTGCTGCCGGTCGTCAACCAGATCGAGTTGCATCCCTATTTTCAGCAGACCGAGCTGCAGGCCTACCACACCGACCACGGCATCCTGACGGAAGCCTGGAGCCCATTGGGGCAAGGGCAGGCGCTGCAGGACCCGGTGATCCAGGAACTGGCCCACCAGCTGCAGGCTACCCCGGCCCAGATCATCCTGCGCTGGCACATCCAGATGGGTCGTCTGGTGATCCCGAAGTCCGCCCATGCGGACCGCATCCGGGAAAACTTCAACCTATGGAATCTGTACTTGGATGATGCCGCCATGGCCCGCATCGCCACATTGGATCGCCCCGATGGCCGTATCGGCCCCGACCCGGAACTCTTTCATTTGATGAAAGGATAATTCGGACTCATGACAGCCCCTGCGGGCTGTCATGTGCCGGAAGCATCCAAGCGGCCTGCCGGCCGCTTTTTCTTAGTTCAGCAGCTGCCGGATCGCATACTGCAGGATCCCGCCATGCCGGTAATACGCGGCCTCGCTGGGCGTATCGATGCGCACCAGCGCGTCGAATTCCACATCGCCTGCCTTGACATGCACGGTTTTAGGCGTTTTGCCGTCATTGAAGGCCTCGATCCCGGTGATCTCGAAGGTTTCCTTGCCGCGCAGACCCAGAGAATCAGCATTCTGTCCTTCCGGGAACTGCAGCGGCAACACGCCCATGCCGATCAGGTTCGAGCGGTGGATCCGTTCGTAGGATTCGGCGATGACGGCCCGCACGCCTAACAGCACGGTGCCTTTGGCCGCCCAGTCGCGTGACGAGCCCGACCCGTATTCCTTGCCGGCCAGGATCACCAGCGCAATACCGGCTTTCTGGTAGTTCTGCGACGCATCGAAGATCGTCGCCACAGGTGCGCCGTCCTGCGTGAAGTCGCGCGTCCAGCCGCCTTCGGTATCCGGAGCGATCTGGTTGCGCAGGCGCACATTGGCAAACGTGCCGCGAATCATGACCTCGTGGTTGCCGCGCCGCGACCCATAGGAATTGAAGTCCTTGGGCTGCACGCCCTGCGACTGCAGATAGCGGGCCGCCGGTGAATCCTTGGCGATCGAACCGGCAGGGCTGATGTGGTCAGTCGTGACCGAATCGCCCAACTTGGCCAGCACCCGGGCGCCATGGATGTCGTGCACGGGATCGGGGGCGCGGCGCATGCCCTCGAAGTATGGCGGGTTGCGCACATAGGTGGACGCATCATCCCAGTGATACAGATTGCCTTCCGGGGTCGGCAGGCTGCGCCAGGCCTCATTGCCGGCGAACACGTCGGAATAGCCGCGCTTGTACATATCGGCCGTGATGGAAGACTGGATGACGTCCTGGATTTCCTGGCTGCTGGGCCAGATGTCGCGCAGATAGACATCCTTGCCCTGCTGATCCTGGCCCAACGGGGTCTTGTACAAGTCAAAATCCATGGACCCGGCCAGCGCATAGGCCACCACCAGCGGCGGGGACATGAGGTAGTTCATCTTGACTTCGGAGTGGATGCGCCCCTCGAAGTTGCGGTTGCCCGACAGCACGGACGTCACCGCCAGATCATGACTGCGAACGGCATCGGAGACCTCCGGGATCAGCGGGCCGGAGTTCCCGATACAGGTCGTGCAGCCATAGCCCACCAGATTGAAGCCCAGGGCCTCAAGGTATTTCATCAGGTCGGCTTTTTCGTAGTAGTCGGTGACGACACGAGATCCCGGCGCCAGGGAGGTCTTGACCCAGGGCTTGCGGCTCAGGCCGCGCTCTACCGCTTTTTTCGCTAATAGACCGGCAGCCACCATGACCACGGGATTGGAGGTATTGGTGCAAGACGTGATGGCGGCGATCGCCACCGCCCCATGATCGATCTTGAAGCTGGCCCCGTCGCTCAGGCTGACCTGCGCCGGATTGGACGCGGTCGACCCCGGCAAAGCAGCCAGGGACTTCTTGAAGGACGGCTGCGATTCGGACAACAGGATACGGTCCTGAGGCCGTTTAGGCCCGGCGATGGATGGCACGACCGTGCTCAGATCCAGTTCCAGCCGTTCCGAATAGGCGGGTTCATGCTGCGGATCATGCCACAGCCCCTGCGCCTTGGCATAGGCTTCTACCAGCGCAACCTGTTCGTCGGAGCGCCCCGTGAAACGCATGTAATTCAGGGTTTCGTCGTCGATCGGGAAAATCGAAATCGTGGAGCCGTATTCCGGGCTCATGTTGCCGATGGTGGCGCGATTGGCCAGCGGCACGGCGGCTACCCCCTGACCATAGAATTCAACGAATTTACCCACCACGCCATGCTTGCGCAGCATGTCGGTGATCGTCAGCACCAGGTCGGTGGCGGTCGTGCCTTCCGGCAGCGCGCCGGACAGCTTGAATCCCACGACGCGCGGAATCAGCATGGAAATCGGCTGGCCCAGCATGGCGGCTTCGGCTTCGATGCCGCCCACGCCCCAGGCCACCACGCCCAGGCCATTGACCATGGGGGTATGCGAATCGGTGCCGACACAGGTATCGGGATAGGCCTCGGTGGCGCCATCGACCTGGCGGGTGAACACGCCCCGGGCCAGGTGTTCCAGATTGACCTGGTGAACGATGCCGGTGCTGGGCGGCACCACCCGGAAACCGTCGAATGCCGTCTGGCCCCAACGCAGGAACTTATAGCGTTCGACGTTACGCTGATATTCGATTTCGACGTTGCGACGATAGGAATCGTTATGGCCAAAATCATCCACGATGACGGAGTGATCGATGACCAGCTCGACCGGGGCCAGCGGATTGATGCGGCTGGGTTCGCCCCCCAGCGTCTGCATGGCCTGGCGCATGGCGGCCAGATCCACCACCGCTGGCACACCGGTAAAGTCCTGCAGGATGACCCGCGCCGGTGTGAAGGAAATTTCGCGGTTGGGCTGGGCATCCGGATCCCAGGACGCCAGCGCGCGGATATCGTCGGCCGTCACGTCGCCGCCGTCTTCAGTGCGCAGCAGGTTTTCCAGCAGGATCTTCAGGCCATACGGCAGGCGGGAGGGATCCAGACCATGATCCTTCAAGGCCCCCAGTCGATAGATGTGGTAGGACTTGCCCCCCACATCCAGGGTTGCCCGTGCGCCAAAACTATCGGGATGAGCCATTGCAAGTCCTCCTGGAATTCGTCATGTCTAAACGGGCCAATTCCCTGAAGCCAGGCTGGCCTTATCCAAGTCATCTTACACTCAATCCCCTCCGGGTCTCCATCCCCGCCCTGCTGGCCAAGGGGGATTTGGCTGCGCCGTTCGCCCTTCCTGCAAGCCTCCGGATCTTGATACTTATCAAGACCCATCAGCAGAAACGACCAGACACCCGGCAGGGTCAAAGCCACATCAGGCGAAATCAGCCCCTACACTGAATCATCCCTGAATTCCCGGAGTCCATACCATGGCGTTTCCTGCCTTTTTCGCCCAGGCCCCCCGCATCACACTGCACGACCCCCTGGCCCAGCTGCTGGGCGCTTCGGACAACGGGCAGATTGAATACGGCTACGAAGACGCCGTGCGCCTGGCCGGGCATTCCTGCCCGACAGTGGCCGGGGCCTGGCTGATGACGATCAAAGCGCTACGGGTTCTGTACCCGGACACACTACCGGAACGCGGCAGCATCCAGGTGAAATTTGCCGATCACGCCACCAATGGCGTCACGGGCGTCATCGCCAACGTGGTCAGCCTGGTGACGGGTTCCACGACCGACACGGGATTCAAGGGTTTGGCTGGTCAACACGACCGCCGCCATTTGCTGGAGTTCGGCCAAAACCTGCCAGGTGAAATCAGCTTTACGCGGCGTGACACTGGCGCCAGCGTGACGGTGTCCTATAGCGCCCAGGGGGTGCCGCCGTCGCCTGCGGCCATGCCATTGCTGCAAAAAATACTATCGGGCCAAGCCGATGCAGGCCAACAGCAGGAATTCGGCCAGATATGGCAAGACCGCGTGCGCCGCATCCTGGAAGCCGCCGATCAACCCGGCATCATCACCATCCAAGAACATCAGGCGGCGCCCCAGGCCAGCTGATCAGGTCAACCGCCGCCGCTCCTCCTGCCCGTGCTCTTGGTAATACAGCATTTTATCGACGTACATGGCCTGGTCGGCGGCATTCATGGCCTGTTCCAGTTCGGCAGGATTCCGGCACACCGCCAAGCCGGCCGACACACTAAGCGGCACGCCGCTGTAATACTGATTGTTCAGATCGATCAATGAACGGATATTGTCCAGCACCACCTGCGCGGCGGCTTCGTCCTTGCTGGGCAAAAGCACCATGAACTCATCCCCGCCGATCCGGGCCGCCTGAGCCGGCCGGTCCACTGCCTTGTTCAGGACTTCACCGAAGCGACGCAACAGATCATCGCCTGCAGCATGGCCTGCCTGATCATTGGTACGCTTCAGGTTATTCAGATCCAGCGCGATAAACGCCACCAATGGTGCGCGCTTGCGAGCCAGCCGGCCCAGCTCGTCGACAAAGAACGAGCGGTTCTTCAGCTGGGTCAACACATCATGCTGGCCCAGGTACTCCAGGTAGGCTTCGGCCTTTTTACGCGCCGTGATGTCGGTCAACGACACCAGCACCTGGGACCAATCGTGCTCGCAACCCTGGAAGACGGACAACTGCAGGTGGATGTACAGCACGTCGCCCTGCAAGGTGCGATTTTGGACTTCTGCCTGGTGGAACAGCCGGCCTTCCCACAGGGCGATCAATTGCTCGGCAAACGACACCCGGGTTTCCTCGTGCAGCACATCGCTCAGCCGCGCCAGCAGATCGGCCCGAGAGGCCGCCTTGAACATCGCCAGAGTGTAGTCGTTGACATCCAACACCCGGATTTCCTGCAGGCAGCGGCCCACAAATTCCTGGTGCACATCCAGAAAGGTGCGGAAATCGCTGACTCCTCTGGCCCGCAGCTCGTCAAACAGTTTCTTGATCGCGCTGAAATCCTCGACCCACAGGGACACCGGCGCCTGCTCGAAAAACTCGCGGGCATCCCGCGCACTGTTCTGTGCCTGACGCTTCAGGTCCTGCAGTTCGGTCACGTCTTCCATCGTGACCAGCACTCGATCCCAGGGCCGCTGCGCATCCGGCAATAAAACACCTTTCAGGGACAGATCCAGTCGCCTGCCTGACAAGGTGTAATTGACGGTCAAACCATGAAACTCCGTCCGCCCCTGCCACATCTGATCCAGTTCTTCCAGGAAGCCGTCCAGCATGTCGTCGCGCAAGACCTGATCCAGATGCGCCAGCAGGGCTTCCTGGGAGTCGGCCTCATATAAGCGCAATGTCTGCCGATTGACCCGCAAGATGCGCATCAGACCAGCGCAATCCGCCAGGCGGCTGCGATCCTGCTGCAACCAAAGCCGCAAGTCCTGGATGCCATCGGCGCGCAATTGCTGGAACCGCTCATACAAGGCGCTGTAGTCTTCCAGCCAGCCAGCCATGGGCGAAGCATCGAACAGGCCAGGCATATCGGCGCCTGCGTCCAAAGCCCGCTGATCATCTGGTAGCGCCCGGGTACTCATACTGTTGATCTCACCAAAAACAATGATATTGCCACTGATCGCGTCGTGATACGCAAAACAGATTCCTGCCCTAAAGAGATTAGCAGAAATCCCTATGGACGCCGACCGGCATACGAACATGAAGACAGGCAATATGCTGGCCCGCCCCCCGGTCTTTGCAGCAGGCACAGGCGCGCGCGGCCGGTGATGTCACCGCGCACGATTCCTTACACATATCCGCCGGAAACCCAAGGGTCCGAGCTGCTGCGCCATCCGCGCCGATGCTATGCTGCTCTACCTGATTTCCAGCCGTGTGTGCGCTTATGGAACACCTGAACAACACCCTGTTTTTATGGATCAATGCTACCGATCCTTCCGCCCTCGGCCTGATGCTGGGCCGTCTGCTGGCCAATAGCCTGGTCTATGTATTTCCCCTGTATATCGTCCTGAACTGGCTGCGCGCCGACGCGGCGGGCCGGGATGCCTTGGTGCAGGCGGCATTGACCGCCGCTGTCGCCATGCTCCTGTCCTGGCTCATCGCCAAAGCCTGGTTCCATCCCCGGCCCTTTGTGGTCGGCATCGGCCACCAATACATGCCGCATAAACCGACGGCATCCTTTCCCAGCAATCACCTGAGCTTCATCTGGGCGCTGTGCGCCGGCCTCTGGGTGCACGCGGTGCGGCGACGATCCGCCTGGATACTGGGCCTGCTGGGGCTGCCGGTCGCTTGGGCTCGTATTTATATGGGGGTGCACTGGCCGCTGGACATGGCCGGGGCGCTGCTGAATGCGATCCTGGCCGCCCTGCTGTGCCTGCCCTTGCGCCATCGCGTGGTCCCCTGCCTGCGAGCTCTGGTCGAACGCCCCTACCGGCTGATCTGCGCCTGGCCGATCCGCCAGGGCTGGTTCCGCGCATAGCCACTGCCTGGTCTCACGAGACGGCGCCATTCATCTGCGGTTCATGCGCCGCAGGCGATGATGGCGCCGTCTTTATTTCACCGTCGTTTCCAGGAAGTCCATGTCTACACCCAGCCGCTATTCCCGCCTGTCCATCCATCTGCACTGGCTGACGCTGCTGCTCATCATCGTGGTCTACGCCATGGCTGAATTGAAAGGCTTTTTCCCCAAGGAAAGCGCGACGGCCGCGACCATGAGGATGCTGCACTCATCCTGCGGCCTGACCATCCTGGCCCTGACCCTGGTGCGCCTGGGATCGCGGCTGTTCCAGCGTGCGCCCGCCATCACGCCGCAGCCCGCCGTCTGGGAAAACCTGGCTGCCCGCCTGATGCACATCGCCCTGTACGCCATGCTGATCACCCTGCCGCTGCTGGCCTGGTTCGGCATCAACTCATTTGGCGGCAGTCCGAAGATCTGGGGCATCGCCCTGCCCGCCTTGACGGGCGTGGACAAGGCGCTGGGCAGCACCATTTTCGACGCCCACAAGCTGATCGCCAATATCGGCTATGGCCTGATCGCCCTGCACGCCCTGGCCGCGCTGAAGCACCACTACATCCGCCGCGACGACACACTGCAGCGCATGTTGCCCGCGCGGGGGTGAGAATCAGGGCAGTGCTCGAATCGAGTACTTTTAGAAAATAATTTCTAATGGTTTTCACCTAAGGAAGTTTTTTTCTAATCCGAGGATGATGTCGATATGATCCGCTCGCCTGCGTGGCGGTCGGATCACCGCCACGCAGGGACAGGCGTGCGGCCCCCGACCATCCAAGGAGACAACATGAAGGCAACTCGATACAGCCGACTGCTCAAGGCGCTGACGCTCGTCACGCTGTTGGCAGCAGGATCGGCCCAAGCAGCCGAGCGCTATGTATTCATCAGCCACGCACCAGATTCGGATTCCTGGTGGAGCGTCGTACGCAACTCCCTCAAGGGCGCAGCGGAAGACTTCAAGGTCTCGGTCGACTACCGCAATCCGCCGACCGGCGATCTGGCCGATATGGCCCGCCTGATCGAACAGGCAGCGGCACAGAATTACGATGGCGTCGTCACCACCATTGCCGACTTCAACGTCCTGCAGGGCGCCATTCAGAAAATCACCGACAAGCACATCCCGCTGATCACCGCCAATTCAGGGACGGCTGAACAAAGCGACAAGCTCGGCGCCATCATGCATGTCGGCCAGGAAGAATACGCCGCCGGCTTCGGCGCTGGCGAACGGGCCAAGCAGGATGGCGTCAAAAGCTTCGTCTGCGTCAACCACTACGCCACCAACCCGGCGTCCTTCGAGCGTTGCCGCGGCTTTGGCGATGCCCTGGGTGTCGACTTCAAAACCAGCACGATCGATACAGGCATCGATCCTGCTCAGATCGAGGCCATGACCAGCGCCTACCTGCGCCGCAATCCCGGCACCCAGGCGATCTTCACGCTGGGGCCCGTCTCGGCCCAGGGCGCGCTGCAAGCGGTCAAGAAAATGGACCTCAAGGGCAAGATCTACTTCGCCACGATGGACCTGTCCAACGAAATCTCGCGCGGCATCAAGGACGGCACCATCGCCTTCGCCGTCGATCAGCAGCCCTACCTGCAAGGCTATATCCCCATCGCCATCATGGCGATCATGAAACAGTCCGGCAATACCGATCTGGCGGCTGCCACGGCGGCATTCAAGGCTAATCCCGTGGTCAAGAAACGCCTGGAAGGCTACGGACTGAATCCGATTTACGGTCCCCGCAACATCAGCTCCGGTCCCGGATTCGTCACACGCGACAACATCCAGAAGGTCGAACGCTATTCCGGCCAATACCGCTGAGATCCGCCTGGCGACAGCCGCCTCAACGCAATTGAACGAGCATACGCATGACTGACTTCTCTCCTAGCGTGGCCCGCCCGGCCGATGAGCGCATCCGCACCACGAGCTTCCTGCAAAGACTGCTGGCCCGCCCGGAATTCGGCGCGCTATCAGGGGCGGTTCTCATCACATTGATGTTCATCACCGTGGCGGGCGATGCTGGCATGTTCAGCATGGAAGGCATCATCAACTGGGCGACGGTAGCGGGCTATCTGGGCATCATTGCCGTCGCTGCCGCTCTGCTGATGATTGCCGGTGAATTCGATCTGTCCATCGGATCGATGATCGGCTTTGCGGGCATGATGGTGGCCATCCCCATCCTGTATTGGGGCTGGCCGCCCATGGCCGCCGTGCCGTTTGCCTTTCTGGTCGCCATGACGCTTGGCTGGCTGAACGGCTGGCTGGTCATGAAAACCGGCCTGCCCTCGTTCATTGTCACACTGGCGTTCTACTTTATTCTGCGCGGCCTGAGCCTGGCCATCAGTGTGTTGCTGACAGGCCGAACCATCCTGTCCAGCCAGGGCGACATCATTTTGCGTGACGCCATGGCCGCCGATCCCGTCATCGGCACACTGTTCCTGGGCCACGTCTTCACGGGACTATTCAACCATCTGGCCCAGATCGGCTGGCTGGACGCCCGCAGCGATGGCACTGCGCTGGCCATTGGAATACCCAAGGTCATCGTCTGGTGGATCGTCCTGACACTGGCGGGCGCCTTCACCCTGGCTCGCACCCGGCTGGGCAACTGGATCATGGCCTGCGGCGGCGACCCGAACGCTGCCAAAAACGTCGGCATCCCGGTCACCCGCGTGAAGATCGCCTTATTCGTATTCGTCGCTTTTGCAGCGACCCTGTTCGCAACGATCCAGGTGGCCGACGCAGGATCGGCGGCCGCCGATCGTGGTTTGCAGAAAGAATTCGAAGCCATCATCGCCGCTGTCATCGGCGGCTGCCTGCTGACAGGCGGTTATGGCTCGGTGATCGGGGCGGCCTTTGGTGCACTGATCTTTGGCATGGTACAGATCGGCATCGGCTACACCAGCATCGACAATAACTGGTACCGCGTGTTTCTGGGCCTGATGCTGTTGATGGCAGTGATTTTCAACAACTATGTCCGACGGCGCTTTGCGCAGTCCGCCCGCTAGGGACCGCACCATGAGCGACTATATCCTTCAGCTGGAATCCATCAGCAAATTCTTCGGCCCCGTCATCGCCTTGCAGGACGTCACGCTACGCCTGCGTCCAGGCGAGGTCCACTGCCTGCTGGGTGACAACGGGGCGGGCAAAAGCACACTGATCAAGGTGCTGGCAGGCGTACACAGCCCCGATGCCGGCCAATATCATATCGATGGCAAGCCCGTTACCTTCGGGTCCCCCCGCGCAGCGCTGGACATGGGCATCGCCACCGTCTACCAAGACCTGGCATTGGTGCCGCTGATGAGCGTTGCACGCAACTTTTTCATGGGCCGCGAACCCCAGCGCCGCCTGTTCGGCTTTCTGCCTGTCATGGACCACGCCCTGGCAGCCCGCACCGCCTGCGAAAAACTGGCGGAAATGGGCATCATGGTGCGTGACCCGAACCAGATGATCGGCAGCATGTCGGGCGGCGAGAAGCAATGCCTGGCCATCGCGCGCGCCATCCATTTCGGGGCGCGTGTCCTGATCCTGGACGAGCCCACCGCAGCCCTGGGAGTCAAGCAAAGCGTCAATGTCCTGAAGCTCATCGTGCGGGCGCGCGAACGCGGCATTGCCGTCATTTTCATCACACATAACGTCAACCATGCCTATCCCATCGCTGATAGCTTCACGCTGCTGAACCGCAGCCGCACCCTGGGCACTTACGCCAAGGCGGACATTTCCAAAGAGGCCGTGCTCGACATGATGGCCGGAGGCACTGAAATGCAGGCCATGATGAACGACCTAACCGGCGTCACGCTATGAGCCCGCAACCAAGAGGCGCCCTTTCATTTCGTTTTGACAGGCAAGGTGACCATGATGAAAATTCCTGAAGACCGCCCCTATGATCTGGCTTGCCTGGGCCGCCTCGCGGTAGACCTCTACGCGCAGCAATTCGGGGCGCGTCTGGAAGACGTCAGCAGTTTCGCCAAATACCTGGGCGGCAGCTCCGCCAACATCGCCTTTGGCGCCGCCCGACTAGGGCTGCGCACCGCCATGATCTCCAGAGTGGGGGACGAGCAAATGGGCCGTTTCCTTCTCGAAACGCTCCGCCGGGAAGGCTGTGACACTTCGCAAGTGCAAATCGACCCCCAGCGGCTCACGGCGCTGGTCCTGTTGGGCCTGAAAGACGGCAATACCTTCCCGCTGATTTTCTACCGCGAGAACTGCGCCGACATGGCCATCGACCCCACGGAGATCGATGAACAGTTCATCGCTCAGTGCCGGGCGCTGCTCATCACCGGCACCCATCTCAGCACCCCTGCCGTGAGAGCGGCATCGACCACGGCCCTGGACTACGCCCAGGCGCACGGCACGCTACGCATTCTGGACATCGACTACCGCCCCGTCCTGTGGGGACTGACACAACGAGGCGACGGCGAGACCCGTTTTGTGGCCGATGCCGGTGTTACCTCGCGCCTACAGACCATGCTGCCGCGTTTTGACCTGCTGATCGGGACCGAAGAAGAGTTCTGTATCGCTGGCGGCGTGGCGGGTGATCTGCTGGCATCGCTACGGGCTGTCCGTACCGTCACGCAGGCCGGGATGGTCGTCAAGCTTGGCCCCCAAGGCTGCTGCTACATCTGCGGAGAGGTCCCGACACGCCTGGAAGATGCCATCACGATGCCAGGTGAGGCCGTGGAAGTGCTGAACGTGCTCGGGGCAGGAGACGCATTCGCAGCAGGCCTGCTATCCGGCCTGCTGCGCCACCAGGATTTCCCACACGCGGCGCGAATTGCCAATGCGTGCGGAGCGATTGTGGTCTCCCGCCATGCCTGCGCGCCTGCCATGCCGACGCAAGCCGAACTAAGCCACTGGTTCTCGGGCAAAAAACAAGCACATCCAGACACCGACGCGGAACTCGCCCATCTGCATCGCGTCAGCGTCCAACGCCCACGATGGGACGAACTCTGTGTCCTCGCTTTCGATCACAGAGCGCAATTTTTCGACCTGGCCCGACAGACGGGCGCCGACCCTGCTCGCCTGCCGTTTCTGAAACAGCTGCTGGTCCGCGCTGCTGCACAAGTCGAAGCCAGCCACCAACTGCACGGCCGCATGGGCGTATTGATCGATGAACGATACGGCCGAGATGCATTAGCCCAGGCTACAGGCCGCGGCTGGTGGGTTGGCCGCCCGGTCGAACACCCACTATCACGCCCCCTGATGTTTGACGGCACAGCATCCTTGGGATCGCAACTGGTACGCTGGCCACTCGAGCAAACCGTCAAATGCCTGATCTATACGCACCCGGACGACCCGTCCGACCTGCGGCTGGCTCAAGAATCCCGGTTGCGCGAGCTCTGGGAAGCCACGCGGATCAGCGGCCATGAGTTGCTGTTGGAACTGATCACTCCGCCTTCTCTGCTAGCCGGTCCCGATACGACAGAGGCCCGTGATGCCGCCATTCTGCGCACGATCAAACGCTACTACAACCTGGGCTTCAAGCCCGAATGGTGGAAGCTCGCCCCCATGGCGCCAACCGCCTGGCAATCCCTGGCGGACCTGATCGCCCAGCGCGACCCCTACTGCCGGGGCGCAGTCATCCTCGGGTTGAACCAGCCGCTGGAAGACCTGGCGGCAAGCTTCAGCCAGGCCGGCAATCCCATCGTCAAGGGCTTCATGGTAGGCCGCACATTATGGGCCGCACCGGCGGCACAATGGCTATCCGGCAAGATCGACGACGATACGCTGGTCCACCATGTCGCAAACAATTTCGCCACGCTGACCGATGCTTGGCGCCAGCGTCACGCGACGGCAACCGCTGAATGACCTGCGCCGCAACTGATTCCAGGAGATCCCATGCGCACCCAAAAATTGACCCTGTCCCAGGCGCTCGTCCGCTATCTGGCCGCGCTGAGGATCGAGTTGGACGACGGTCAAGTCGTACCCTACGTGCGAGGCGTTTTCGCCATCTTCGGGCATGGCAATGTCTCCGGCCTGGGTGACGCCTTGTGGGCAAGCCGGCATGAATTACCCACCTGGCGAGCACACAATGAACAGGGCATGGCCAACGCAGCAGCAGCCTACGCCAAGGCCAGCTTTCGCCAACAGATTATGGCGGTCACGACTTCCATCGGCCCCGGCGCCACGAACCTGGTGACCAGCGCTGCGTTGGCCCACGTCAATCGGCTACCCATGCTGCTGCTGCCAGGCGATGTATTCGCCAGCAGACGCCCCGACCCAGTGCTGCAGCAATTGGAGTCCTTCGGTCAGGGCGATGTATCTGTCAACGACTGCCTGAGGCCGGTCACCCGGTATTTTGACCGCATCCAGCGGCCCGAACAGATTCTGAGCGCGTTGCCGCACGCCATCCACATCATGACCGACCCGGCCGCATGCGGGCCCGTCTGCCTGGCATTGCCGCAAGACGTGCAATCCGAAGCATTCGACTGTCCCGAGGCTTTCCTGCATCCGGAGCTTCTGCGCCTGCGGCGTCCCGCGCCCGACCCCGAGGCGCTGCAACACGCCATCGAACGGCTGCGACAGGCGCAACGCCCCCTGATCATCGCGGGGGGCGGGGTTCTCTATAGCCAGGCCTGGACCGCCCTCGCCGATCTGGCGCACGCCCATGGCATCCCGGTCGCCGAGACCCAGGCAGGCAAAGGCAGCCTGACCTGGGACGATCCGATGAACCTGGGCGCCATCGGCGTAACGGGATCGCCCGCCGCTAATGGTCTGGCAGCCGATGCCGACTTGATCATCGCCGTCGGCACACGGCTGCAGGACTTTACAACAGGGTCCAACAGCTTGTTTGGCCATGTTCCCTTGCTCAGCCTGAACGTACAGTCCCTGGACGCGGCCAAACGGCGAGCCTCTACTGTAGTCGCCGATGCCCGTCACACGCTGCAGGCCCTGGCCTCACCCCTGGCGGGCTGGCAAGCCGACGCCAGCTGGACGCAACGCGCCCGAGATGCAGCACGCCAGTGGAATGCCCGCGTCGACAGCCTGACGGCCAGCGCGCCCCAGACTGACACGCGCCCCTATGACGCAGACGTCATCGGCGCCGTCCAGGCCAGCGCCGCCGATTCGGCGGAACGCGACATCGTGGTATGCGCCGCCGGCACCCTGCCTGCCGAACTGCATAAACTCTGGCGAACCCGTACTCCGGGCGGCTACCACATGGAATACGGCTACTCCACCATGGGCTACGAGATCGCGGGGGGGCTGGGCGTCAAGATCGCCCATCCCGAGCGCGAAGTCATCGTCATGGTCGGCGACGGCGCCTACCTGATGCTCAATTCCGAGATTGCCTCCTCGATCCAACTAGGCCGCAAGCTGATCATTGTCGTCCTGGACAATCAAGGCTACGGCTGCATCCACCGCTTGCAACGCGCCAGCGGGGGGCCTCGCTTCAACAATCTGCTGGAAGACTGCGTCATGGACGACGGCACCCCTGCCGTCATTGACCTGGCTGCCCACGCGGCCAGCTTGGGGGCTCAGGCCTGCCGCGTGGATGATGCGGGGGCGCTCAAACGCGCCATGGTTGCTGCACGCGCGGCAACGACCACTCAGGTGATCGTCATCGACACCACTCCCGAGAAAACCACTGATGACGGCGGTTGCTGGTGGGAGGTCGCCATCCCCGAAGTCTCCGATCGCCCTGAAGTCGCGGCAGCCCATGAGCGTTATCTGCAGGACAAGCAAAAACAGCACTATTGAATTCCCACGATCGACCCCATAAGGCCACCGCCATGAAACCCTGGAACATTCGTATCGGCATCAACCCCCTATCGTGGATGAACGACGACCTGCCCTCGCTAGGCGGCGAAACCCCGTTGGACACCGCTTTGTCGGAAGGTGCGCAGATCGGTTACGCCGGATTTGAACTGGGCAATAAATTCCCCCAAGACCCCGAAGCGCTACGAACCAAACTGGCGCAATTCGGCCTGGCCTGCATTTCCGGCTGGTATTCGGGCCATCTGGCCGAGGGCAGCCTGGACGAAGAGATCGCCCGTTGCCAGGCGCATATGGAAAAACTGCGCTACAACGCCTGCAAGGTCGTGGTCTATGGCGAGGTTGCTGGATCCATCCAGGGCAGCCGGAATACTCCTCTGTCGCAACGCCCGCGCTTTACCAGCGTTACCCAGTGGCAGGACTATGCGCACCGCCTGAATGCTTTCGGCTCCCATCTGCAATCCACCTACGGCATCACACTGGCCTACCATCATCACATGGGCGCCTACGTCGAGTCCCCCGACGAGGTCGACCAACTGATGGCTTTGACAGACCCCCGCCACGTCGGCCTGCTGTTCGACACAGGGCACGCGCGATTCGGAGGAGCCGGCGATCCGGTCACGCTGCTGCGCAGACACATTGGTCGAGTCGTTCACGTCCATTGCAAAGATGTCCGTGCCGACATCATTCGGCAGGCGCGCAACGACGGCTGGTCATTCCTGGACGGTGTGCTCAACGGCACCTTTACTGTGCCAGGTGATGGCGCTATCGACTTCGAGTCCATCTTGCGCACGCTGCACACCGGCGGCTACGAGGGATGGCTGGTTGTCGAGGCGGAACAAGACCCCGCGACCGCCCCCAGCTACATTTACGCCAAGAAGGGCTACGACACGCTGCGCGCCATCGTAGACCAGATCAACGCTGAACAGGACGCATGACATGGCTCGCTCACCACTACTCATCAAGGCGGCTAGCGGCCGCACTATCGTCGATGTCACACCGGAACGGGCGGGCTGGACTTACACCGGCTTTCGAGCCATCCGCCTGGCAGCCGGCGAAAGCGAAATGCTGACCACCGACACGCGCGAGCTCTGCGTGGTGGTGCTCACCGGCCAAGCCGATGTCACAGTCGATGGCCGCACCTATTCGGCGCTGGGGGCTCGCAGCAGCGTCTTTGACGACCAAGCGCCCGCCGCGGTGTACATCCCCAACGGGCATCAGGTCGTCATCCGGGCCACGCAAGCAGCAGAGATCGCGCTTTGCAGCGCCCCCGCTGACGACCAGCCACGTACCGTGCGGGTCATCGATCCGGCCACCATGAAACGCTCCACTCGTGGCCAGGGCAGCAATCTACGCCACATCTGCGACATCCTGCCGCATACCGACCCGACTGCAGCACACCTGCTGGTCGTCGAGGTCATCACCCCCGCCGGCCACTCGTCCAGCTATCCGCCGCACAAGCACGACCACCAGGTCGACGGACAGGAAACCCAGCTGGAAGAAACCTACTACCACCGCGTCAACCCTCCACAAGGGTTCGCCTTCCAGCGCGTCTATACCGACGACCGCAACCTGGACGAGGCCATGGCTGTCGAGGATCACGACACGGTGATGGTGCCGCGCGGCTATCACCCGGTCGTTGCCCCGCACGGCTATGACCTGTACTACCTGAACGTCATGGCAGGCCCACAGCGTCTGTGGGTTTTCCGAAACGACCCACAACACGAATGGCTGCTGAAAGCCTGACGCTTACCGCGATGCCCCCAAGGAAAACAGAATGAAAAACGTCGCATTATTCGGCGCAGGCCGCATCGGCAGCATCCACGCCGCCAATCTGGCCCGCTTACCCGGCATCCACCTGAAATATGTCAGCGACCCGATGGCCGACGCCGCGCAGCGATTGGCGACATTGCACGGCGCCCAGGCAAAGGCCGATCCGGCAGCGATCTTCCAGGATCCCGGCATCGACGCCGTCGTCATCGGCACACCCACCACCACGCACAGTGATCTGATTCGCCAGGCGGCGGCGGCGGGCAAACATATCTTCTGTGAAAAGCCTGTGGACCTGTCCGCCGATCGGGCGCAGGAATGCGCCGCCGCCGTCGCCCTGGCGGGCGTGGCCTGCATGATCGGTTTCCAACGGCGATTCGATCCGACCTTCAGTGACGCCAAACGACGCCTGTCCGAAGGCGAAATCGGCACCCCCGAAATGCTGGTCATCACCAGCCGCGATTGCGCCCCGCCGCCCGTGGACTATATCCGCAGTTCGGGGGGGATTTTTCGCGACATGCTGATCCACGACTTCGACATCTTCCGCTGGATTCTGGCGGGCGAGACTGACGAAGCCGCCTGGCTGAGCGCGACCGGCTCCAGCCTGATCGATCCGGCCATCGCTCAAGCGGGCGACATCGACAGCGCCATCGTCTCCATCCGCACACGGTCAGGCCGACTGTGCCAGATCAACGCCTCCCGGAGAGCCGCCTACGGCTACGACCAGCGCTTCGAGATCCTTGGGTCTGCCGGCCTGCTCGCTTGCGACAATCTGCGCCCTACCGCCGTCAGGCAAATGGACGCACACAGCGTGCGCATCGACAAACCCGAGCATTTCTTCCTGGAGCGTTACCGCGACGCCTATCGGCTGGAAATCGAACACTTCTTTCAACAGCTGCAGGCCGGCGGCCCCTTTCGCACCACGATCGCCGACGGAGTCGCTGCACAACGCCTGGCCGATGCAGCGGCACAATCCCTGGCCAGCGGCCAGCCTGTCACCTTCGACTGATCTCCGACCCGAGCCCATGCATCATGACTGAATCAAGACATCCACTGCGCATCGGCATTGCGGGTCTGGGCCGGCTGGGACGCAGGCACGCCCTCAATCTGGCTCGTCATGTGCCAGGCGCTGAATTACGTCGCGCCTGTAGTGCAGACGAGCAGGATCGGGCGTTTGCCAACGAAACACTGGGCATCCCCCGATTCGATACGGATTTCGAAGCCCTCCTGCACGACCCGCATCTGGATGCCATTGTCCTGGCGACGCCCACGGCGCTGCATGCCGATCAGGTCATTGCCGTCCTGAATGCAGGCAAGCACGTTTTCGTCGAAAAGCCGCTGGCGCTGGACATCGAGGCCTGCGAGCGCGTGCAGGCTGTCGGCCAACAACACCCGAAGCAGATCGCCATGGTGGGCTTCGTGCGGCGCTTTGACACCAGCTACCAACACGCACAGCAGCAACTGGCCTCAGGGGCGCTGGGCCGCCCCTTTCTGGTACGCTCCCAGACCTGTGATCGCAACGACCCCTCTGGGTTTTTCGTCAATTATGCCGGCCAGTCTGGTGGCATTTTCATGGACTGCAGCGTACACGACATCGATCTGGCCCGATGGTTTCTGGGCAACCCAAAAGCCACGCGCGCCTTTGCGTCAGGAACCATTGCCAGCCACGCCGGATTGCGCCAATATCAGGATGTCGACAACGGCTTGGCGATTGTCGAGTTTCAGGACGGGTCCCGTGCGGTGTTCTATGCATCGCGGACTTTCGCTCATGGCCACGAAACACAGACCGAAATCATCGCTACCGAAGGCAAGCTCTTGATTGGTCATGGCGCGGCGCGTGACCGTGTCGTAACCAGCGATGCCCAGGGCGTGCGCTATCAATCCACGACCGACTTCTATGAAAGATTCTCTGACGCCTTTCTGCAAGAAATGCAGCACTTCGTCGGTGCATGCCGTGGCGATCACCCTCCCGCATTAACGCTGGCAGACGCCAGCGAGGCGACCCGAATCGGCTTGGCCATCACCCAATCGCTACACAGCGGCAATCCTGTCGATATCTGATGCACACACCACCCACCACACCGCCCGCCAGCCCGGAACAACTGCTCAGCGACATCTCGGGCCAATACGAGCAGCTTAGCCGGCAACTCAAACGGATCGCCCGCCACATCGAAACCAATCGGGAGTCGCTGGGGCTGCTGGGCATCCAAGATGTGGCGCAGGCCTGCGAGGTACAGCCGTCGGCCGTCGTCCGATTCGCCAAGCGCTTTGGTTTCTCCGGGTTTTCGGAAATGCAGCGGCTGTTTCGCGATGCCATGGCCCTGCACATGGCCCCCTGGCACAACTACCAGACACGTATCCGCGGAGTCATCGACCACGATGCTCCCATGGGGAGCGGCGACATCGCCCGAACCTTCCTGGAAGGCAGCATCATCGGCATGGAGCGCCTGCGTGACATGCTGGACGAACCCAGCCTGACACGCGCCGTCGATCTGCTCTTCGAAGCCGACACAATTTGGCTGGTGGGGGTTCGCCGCTCGTTTTCCGTGGTCACGTACCTGAATTATGCCTTGCAGCACACCAGCAAGCGCATCCAACTCATCAACGGCCTAGGCAGTCAGCAAGCCAACCAGTTGCGCTCACTGCAGCCGGGTGATGTGATGTTGGCCGTGTCCTTCATGCCGTACGCCACGGAAACTCAGGAAGTCGTGGATCAAGCACTGCAAGGCGGCGCAACACTGATCGCCATCACCGACAGCCGATTCAATCCACTGGCCAGCCGTGCCAGCGCAACGCTGACGGTTCAGGAGGCCGAGACTTTCGGCTTTCGCGCACTCACCAGCACGCTCTGTCTGGCGCAGAGTCTGTTCATCGCGTTGGCGTATCGACTGGAACTAGAGTACTGAACACCCACCCTGCTAGGGAGATTCCCCATTGATCGGTTTGCACAGCTGTGCGAACCTAAATACAAGATGTCGTTCCCACTCATGTATCGCCGACTCCAGGAGGCGAAGTTGGACACTCTGACCTATAAAGCGCAGTTCTGCCGCAACCTGATTCTTGATGCAGGCAGGCAGGCCATGCAGGCGTTCGGCAATGCACACGAACTCGCACGCAAAGGCCCTCAGGATTACCTCACAGAAACCGATGGCCTGTGCGAGGCATTCATCCGCAGCAAGCTGCAGGCAGCCTTTCCCACAGACAGTTTTTTCGGCGAGGAAACCGGCGGCCGGGATACGGGGGATGTCTGGGTTGTAGACCCTATTGACGGCACCGCCAATTTCGCTCGCAACATTCCGCATTTCTGCATTGCCATCGCCTACGTATGGGGGGGGTGGTTGAGCTGGGGGCGATCTACTGCCCCCCCACCCAAGAGCTCTATTTTGCACAAGCGGGACGGGGCGCCACACTCAACGACAAGCCCATCCACGTCTCCTCTGCACGAGACATCGCCGGATGCTCCATCGAGCTGGGATGGTCCACCCGCATGCCCCGTCAAACGTATCTCGACGCGCTCACTGCCTTGCTGGATCGGGGTTTCAACGTGCGCCGCGCGGGCTCAGGAGCGCTAGGGCTGGCTTATGTGGCTGATGGCCGCAGCGACGCCTATGCAGAGGCCCACATGAACGCCTGGGACTGCCTAGCCGGCCTGCTGTTAGTCAAAGAAGCTGGCGGTCAGGTCTGCCCCTATCTCGAATCTCCCGATCTGAGGCAAGGTGGAGCAGTGCTAGCGGCCAGCCCTGCCATTGCTGATGTCGTTAGCGCCTGCACAGGCATCAACGCCAGCGCACTCAACCCGCATGGCCGCCACTCCTAGGGCCGTGCGCCCACGCGGAGTACAACCGTCATCCTCATCAGGAGCCCAGAGTGGAGACATACCTCGAGATCCAAGACGCCCATGTCCACTACGGAGAGCACGAAGTCCTCCGCGGTATTGATCTCGCGGTCGGCAAGGGAGAATTCGTTGCTCTGCTGGGCTCATCAGGTTGCGGGAAAACCACCCTGCTGCGCACGATTGCCGGCTTCAACGCCCCCAGCCGAGGCAAGGTCCTGGTGGGTGGCAAAGACATCACGCAACAGCCGCCGGACCGACGGGGCATGGCCCTGGTATTTCAGTCCTACGCGCTATGGCCCCATATGACCATTGCACAGAACATCGGCTATGGCCTCAAGCTTCGGGGACATTCCCGCCAAGCCATTCGTGGCAAGGTCAGCCAGATTGAATCCATGATGGGGCTCGACGGCCTAGGCCAGCGTAAGCCCGCCGCGCTGTCCGGGGGGCAACGCCAACGCGTTGCACTGGGCAGGGCCCTGGCCGTTGACCCCGACATCCTGTTGCTAGACGAACCGCTGTCCAACCTGGATGCACGCATCCGCCTGACGTTGCGCCACGAGATCAGCGCCCTGCAACACCGGCTGGGCATCACTGCCATCCATGTCACCCATGATCGCGAAGAAGCCATGGTCATGGCAGATCGTATCGTGATCCTGGAAAACGGAAAAATTGCACAGCTGGGCACCCCTCAGTCCGTCTATAACCACCCCTGCTCAAATTTCGTAGCCGCCTTCATGGGCGCCGAAAACAAGGTGGACGTCGAGATCACCCTCACAGGCCAACAGGTTCACATCGCAGCCGGCCCGCATCACGCGGCCGCCATCATCCGGCATGACGGCCAGGCACTGGCGGACGGCCACGCCATCGTGCGGTTTCGCAATGAATCCGTCCAACTACTGGCCGACACGCCCAGCGTCGACTTAGGCGCCAGTGGGGCGCTGATCCTGCAGGGGTCCGTTGTACAGGCCAGCTACCCGGGTGGCGTCTGGCGCCATATGGTATCGCTAGGCGACCACACCGTCATTGTCGACGCTGATCAAAAATTCCAGACCGATACACCGGTATTGCTACGCATTCCCGAAAACCATCTGTATATCTTTAACCAAAGCTGATGCACCCGTTCCAGTTCCAACCCACAACGGAGGCCTCCGACACAGCGAATGCAAAGACATCATCCAGTCCACACAGCGTATCCATCCTACCCAGGTCACATGACCAACCATAAGGAGAATCCTGATGAAAAGGAGACTGTATCTCTCAGCGCTTGTTTCACTACTGGTATTTGGCGCCAGCACCACGGCCACCCAGGCAAAAGAACTTACCGTCCTGACGGCCGGCGACCAGAATATGGTCGATTACATCAACAACTATCTAGGGCCTCTGTTTGAATCACAGAATCCGGGCACCAAGGTTCGGGCCGTCGGCACGGGGCCAGGAGATGCCGGATCGCAAAAAATCCTGGAACGCTTTGATGCTCAGGCAGGCGCCAACGTCAAAGCCTGGGATGCCGATGTGGCCGTGGTTCATGAAAAATTTGCCAGCCCCATGGTTAGCAAAGGGTATCTGGAAAAATATCGCGACCAGATCGAAAACGGCAAGCTGGCCACTCGGGACAACGTCAAGCTGGCGCTAGGGGCGAACGTGGACGGCTACGTCATGCCCATGTTCAACAGTCAGACTGCTCTGGCCTATAACCCGACGCTGGTACCCAACCCGCCTCGCAGTTACCAGGAACTGGCCCAGTGGGCAGAAAAAACCCCAAGCAATTCGGATACAACGGCATCAAAGGTGGCGCATCAGGCGTCAGCTTCGTCATGGGATGGATTTACTCCTTTGCGAACGATGGCGCCAAGCTGATGCAGGGCCCCTTTGAAAAAAGCGAAGAAGCAAAATGGCAAGAGCCCTTCGAGAAACTGAAGGCTTTTTCCAAATACGCCACAATGACTCCCGGCAACGCTGGCACGCTGGACATGCTCAGCCGCGGCGAAATCTCTATCGGCCCAGTCTGGGTGGACATGTTCTATTCCTGGAAGGCTAACGGCCAGTTGCCACCCAATATGAAGCTGGTCCTCCCGGCCCCAGGCATGCCCGGACAGACCATGTATTACGTCATCCCGAAAAAGAGCGCCAACAAGGACTTGGCCGAGAAGTTCGTGAACCTGGCGGAAAGTCCGCAAGTACAGGCCAATGGAATCGTGAAACGCTTCAACTGGTACCCAGGCATCGACGCGAAATACGTCCAGGCTGAACTGGATCCAGCCACCTGGCAGAAACTGTTCACTGACATTTCGCCAGAAGACCTGACCCAGTACGGCAAGTCGTTCCCAATCGCCCCTTACAACACGGCCATTCTGGAAGCCTACGAGCGACAGATCGGTAATTGAAATCCGCGTGGCAGCCTGCCCTAAGAGGCGGGTTGCCAACCAGCGCCACGCACCATTCGCTATCCTGCCAGGGGAGTTCAATCATCATGCCTACAACTATTGTCGGACTATGTCTGGTGGCCCCCTCATTGCTCATCGTATCCGTGCTGTTTGTCATCCCATTGCTCAGTTCGGTGACGAATTCGTTCGACGTTCACGGCGCCATTGGGATTGCCAACTACGTCAAGGCCTTTGCCCTATACGGCAACGATATTCTGTTCACCATTCTGATCGTCTGCGTCTCTATTACCCTGACCGCCGCTTTGTCGATCGCTATCAGCGGCTCCCTCACTCTGGGCAACAACCCACGCACCATCCGCATTCTGCGCTGGCTTTATCGATGGCCGCTATTCGTACCCTACATCGTCGTCGGCCAGATCCTACGCACCTTCTTGGCCAAGAACGGCCTGATGAACACCTCATTGGTCGAAAGCGGCATCCTGACCATTGCTCAGACCACCAGCTTTTTGGACTGGCGCGGCATTGTGATCGCTTTTGTCTGGAAACAGACGCCGTTCGTCACGCTGCTACTGGCCGGGGCCATGGCCTCGCTCGACCGGTCCATGATCGAATCCGCTCGTAACCTGGGATCAGGGCGACTGCGAATCCTGATCGAAATCATCTTGCCTCAAGTGCGCGCCACACTATTGGTCGGCCTGATCCTCAGTTTCGTCATCATGATGTCAGTGTTGTCCGTGCCTCTCATGATCAATGCTCAGTCTCCCACCATGATCACAGCCAGCATGGCATTCCGGATCAACGCTTATGGGGATTATGGCGTCGCCAATGCACTGGGCGTCATCTCGCTGCTGATCACCAGCGTGGCCGCCTGGTTCTACCTGCGCCAGACCATGAAGGAGCACGCCTGATGTCATTACGATCCATCGCGGGCAAACTCGGCAATGCCTTATTCCTGGGGCTGCTGGCCTATGCCATTTTCGGGCCGCTGACCAATCTGGCGCTCTGGGCTGTCGCCGAACGCTGGTATTTCCCACATGCGCTGCCCGTTCAGTATGGCCTGTCCTATTGGGCTGCCGTCTTTTCCCCCACGAGCGACGCAGTATCATCACTGCTGACCAGCGTGCTGGTCGCCTGCCTGACGGTGGTTGTGGCCATCGCCATGGCTATCCCGGCGGGCTACGCGCTGGCACGACTCAAGCTGCCATTTCGCGGACTGATCCTGCTGATGCTGCTGATTCCACAGGCGTTTCCCAATCTGCCTGTCTACGTCAACATCGCCCGGCTGTTCTACCAGTTTGGGCTCAACGGCACCTTGCAGGGTGTGGTCTTGGTACACGTAACGCACGGCCTGGTCTACGCCGTCTGGATCTCGACAGCCGCCTTTGCTGCGGTAGATCGCGAACTGGAAGAAGCTGCCCGTTCGATTGGCGCCTCCACGCTGCGAGCGTTCATCGACGTCACCCTACCCATCGCTACCCCGGGTTTGCTGGCAAGCGCCATTTTCGTCTTTCTAGAGTCACTGGACGAATTCACCGGCACCTATTTCGTCGGCGCACCCGACATCACCACGCTACCACTGCTGCTCTACACCACGGCGTCCGGCGGCAATTATCAGATTGCATCGATCACCGCTCTGATTCTGCTGGTGCCCTCCATCGTTTTCATGTTCTTCATCGAACGCTTCTTACGCGCAGACGTCCTGTCACGCGTGGGTCGCTGACTCCTCAACAGGAATCCAATACACCGTGAAACGTGTCCCGACCGCCCGCTACATCAGTGCACATGAAGTTGCACAACGGGCCGGAGTCTCGCGATCCGCCGTCTCCCGAGCATTCACGGAAGGCGCCAGCGTCGCCCCCGGCACCCGACAGAAAATCCTGAAGGCGGCCGAGGAGCTCGGCTATCAGGTCAACGATCTGGCGCGCGGCCTGCTCGCCCACCGCAGCAAGCTGGTCGGCATGATCGCATCGGATGCGGAGACCCCCTTTCGTTCACTGCAGATTGCAGCGCTGTCTCGCCTGCTGGTCAGCAGCGGCCGCGTCCCTGTCCTGATCCCAACCGAGGCAGTCGCACAGGCCTCCAGGGCATCCCACACCACGCTGCTGCGCTACCGGGCGGAAGCCACCGTGATTCTGTCAGGCATGCCGTCCCGCGCCTTCGTAGAAGCCGCGCAGCTCAACGGTCAACCCATCATCACGGTCGGACGCACCGAGCAAGGACCGGATCACATCCATATCGACAACACGTTGGCGGCTCGTACGGTTGCCCGGCTCTTCCATGCCCGGGGCATGCGCCGCATCGGGCTGGTCACATCCAATGTCGGCAGCCCCAACCTGATGGAACGGGAGCATGCCTACATCCAGCATGCGGCAGAACTGGGTATGACGGTCAAAGTTGGACGGGCCGACCACACCGACTATGAAGGCGGCCTATCGGCTGCATCCCTGCTGCTGTCCGCTCAGCCAATGGTCGAAGGCGTTTTCTGCGTCAATGACCTGATGGCATTCGGCCTGATGGATTTTGCCCGTACAACACTGGGGTTATCGATCCCCTCCGAGCTGTCGGTCATCGGCTTTGATGACGTGGCACAAGCACAATGGGGGGCCTATCAACTGACAACCTTCCGCCAGGATGCTGGACGACAGGCCGCGGAAATCATGCAGGTGCTGGAACGTCGGCTGAAAAACCCTGACGAGCCCCCCATCACCATCAGCCTTGAGCTGCCGCTGGTCGTGCGCAACAGCTTACGAACGCTATGATGCTCCCAGGGAACCAGCCGTTCCCTCTAGTCAACAGGGACACCCGCCATGCAAGCAATCCACTCAGTCTGGCTCATGCCTTGCGCACAGGATGCAGCCAGTCTGGCACAAATCATCCGGCAAATCGCTGCCGCCTGCCATACGCCCGTGTTTGAACCTCACCTGACCCTGGTCGAGGACATGCCACGATCCGCAGACGATATCGCAGCACGGCTCAGCACTGCCTTTGCAGGCCAGACAGCCCTAGCCTGCCCGATCACAACGGTCAGCGGCCTGCCCACCTATTTCCGCTCCCTGTTTGCAGCTTTCAAACTCGACGAAGCGCTACAAGCCGCCAAGACTACGGCCATGCAAGCGCTGGACATGCCAATCAACGAAACGTTCACGCCGCATATATCCTTGGGCTACGGCATCCCGGAAGACCAGAAAGCGCGCCACATCCACAGCATGGATGGCCTGCTGCGTCAGCAGATCATCCATTTCGACGCAATCGTCGTCGCCCAATCGGGAAAGGAAATTCCCATTGACCAGTGGCGTGCCGTCCGAGTACATCGACTGCACTAACTGACAAGTAACAAGCGGCGTCTCGTTTCTGTTTTCCATCACCCAGTTGCCGCTGACCTCGTATCTGGGGTCACGTTCTTGAATCAAGACCTAGGCATGGACCTGATTTTTCTCAGACAGATTGCCAGCGATACAACAGCAATTCCGCGATCCGATTGTTCGGATGGGCTCACGGCTCCAGCGCCGCACCAGGTTTGGGTTCAGGCCGTGGGCGATGGCGATGCCCGAGAGCGAAGCATCGGCGCTCCGCAGGCCTGCTGGATCTGTGCCTTGAAGGCCTTACTGTGTTTACGTCGCGCGGGTTGTTGCGCCGAAGTGTCTGAGTTCATGGATAGTCCCCATTAAAAGCAAGTGGGGACTACCGACCGATCGTCGTGTCATCTCAAGAGGTGGTCGGCGGACGCGTACGGTCTCCACAGGGCCTTACGCAGTGAACCGGATTTCCCCCTGATGCGCCAGCATGCCGTCTTGCTCGGCCCATAGCTGCGCAGTCCCCCCATCTTGCAAACAGCCGCCGACCTGAAAGGCGTGCGGTGCAATCAGCGGGCGCAGTCCCCGGTAGGATAGCGACTGCACCGTCAAATCCGGATGTGCCTGGGTAAAGGCCCGCACCATCATGGTCGCGATCAATGGCCCATGCACCACCAGACCGGGATAGCCTTCGACTTCGCGCACGTAGCGGTCGTCATAATGGATGCGGTGCCCATTGAAGGTCACAGCGGAATAGCGAAACAATAGAACAGGGTCGGGCATGACAGCCCGGGACCACATTGCGACAGGCGCAGGCTTGGTCCCCTGCAGCACCGGAGACGCTGGATCGCGGTAGACGATGTCCTGTTCCTCGGTGATGCGCAATATCCCGCCCTGGGTATATTCATGCACCACCGTCATGAATTGCAGCAAACCGCTGCGGCCTGTCTTTTCGACGATGTCGGCAATCCTGGAGACGCGCTGTGCAGGCCGACCGACCGCCAATGGCTCATGGAAGCGGACGCGCCCCCCGGCCCACATGCGGCTGCGATCGCCAGCGGGCGGCAAAAAGGCATCTTGTTGCGGATGGCCATCCCGCCCCAGGCGGGCGTATGGTTCGCCATGAATGAAAAATGCCCAATGCCACAGCAGAGGCAGTGCCTCTAGCCGACCCCACGGCTCGTCCAGACTCCATGCCACCCGCTGAGCATGGCCAGGGTCCAGATTGTCATCACAGACTTCAGTACGGCCAATCCAGGACGAAAAATCCATGTTGCAATGCTCCAGAAAGCGCGGTCTGCCGGGTGTCCCCAGCAGACCGTACTGACGTACTTCAGTTCTTGTTCGACGCCAGGGCGGCATCGATCAGGTCCTTGCCGATCTGACCCTCGAATTTCTGCCAGACCGGGTGCATGGCGGTGCGCCAAGCTGCAACGTCTTCCTTGGACAGGGTCTGGATCTTCGCCGCGCCAGCGCCCGCAATACGTTGACGGTCGCGCTCATTGATGTCGGCCGCCAGTTTGTTGGCATATTCGGTGGCGCCGGCCATGGCCTTGCTCAATCCTGCCTGGACATCAGCCGGCAAGCCATCCCACCAGGCTGCATTGGCGATCACCATGTAGTCGATGTCGCCATGATTGGTGACGGCAATCGTCTTTTGGACCTCGTGCAGCTTTTGGGTATAGATGTTGGACCAGGTGTTTTCCTGCCCATCGACGACGCCGGTTTGCAGCGCCTGGTAGACCTCGGAAAACGCCAATTTCTGCGGATTGGCGCCCAGCTGACGGAACTGGGCTTCCAGCACATCAGACGCCTGGATGCGGAATTTCAAACCCTTGATGTCCTCCGGGCGCGTCAGCTTGTCACGATTCGTGGACAACTGCTTCATGCCGTTGTGCCAATACGCCAGGCCCTTGATGCCCTTGGGTTTCATGGAGTCCAGCAAACCCTGGCCCGCCGGGCTGGCCTGAAACCGGTCCACGGCATCCATGTCGTCGAACAGGAAAGGCAGGTCAAAGATTTGCAGTTTTTTGGTGTAACGGTCGAACTTGGACAGCGATGGCGCAATAAGATGCACATCGCCCAGCAGCAGGGCCTCCATTTCCTTGCCATCGCCAAACAACTGCGAATTCGGGAAGACCTGGACTTCGACCTTGCCCGGCAGAGCCGCCTCGGCCAATTCTTTGAACTTCAGTGCGCCTTGGCCCTTGGGGGCCGTTGCCGCCACCACATGACTGAACTTGACGACGATGGGTGCGGCCTGGGCGACTGTCACCGCCAGACTGGCCGACAGGGTGATCCCCAGCGCCAGCGCCAGGCGGGTAAGTGTGCGGGATTGCATGGTGATGTCTCCTTGAAAGTCATTGTTATGCGCCGGCCCAGGTCAGGTCCCCAAAAGTTCTGACCGCCAGACCATGCTTTGTCGGTGGGGATTCAGGGCGCCTCCTCCAAGCCCAGTTCTTTCAAAATCGCCAGGGTATGCTCACCCAGCGCCGGAACCGCATCCATCCTGGCGCCGTCGGGGCCGCTGACACCGGGCGGCAGCAGGGCTGGCAAGACGCCCGCCGGGCTATCCACACAGGCCCAGCGCTGGCGCGCCCGCAACTGCGGGTGCGCCCACAGGTCGGCCATTTCATTGACCTGGGCATTAGCGATACGGGCAGCATCCAAACGCGCCACGACTTCCTCTATCGTCAGGACGGCAAAAACACCCAGGATCAATGCGCGCAACTCGGCACGGGCGGCCGAGCGGCGGGAATTGGTCGAAAACCGGGAGTCATGGGCCAGATCCGGCCGCTGCAGAACCTGTTCGCAGAAGACCTGCCATTCCCGCTCGTTTTGCAGGCCCAGCATGATCGTCTTGCCATCGCCGGCCGCAAACGGTCCGTAGGGATAGATCGTGGCATGCGAGGCCCCGCTGCGTGCAGGCGGCGGCGCGCCCTCGTAGCTGTAGTACAAGG
The DNA here is from genome assembly GCF_034675905.1 of Castellaniella sp. Classification (GTDB taxonomy): domain Bacteria; phylum Pseudomonadota; class Gammaproteobacteria; order Burkholderiales; family Burkholderiaceae_B; genus Castellaniella. The sequence continues at coordinate 329,106 of NZ_JAUCCV010000010.1, forward strand.
GATAGGACATCCATTCGGCCATGCTTTCCAGCATGGACACGTCAATGTGTCGCCCCAGCCCCGTCTTGCCCCGCTCAATCAGCGCCGCCAGGATATTGGTATAGGCATACATGCCGGCGGCAATATCGGCGATCGAGCACCCGGCCTTGGCCGGCTCGGCGTCCGACCCGGTCACCGAAAGAAAACCGGATTCGCTTTGAATCAGCAGGTCGTAGGCCTTTTTGTCACGGTACGGGCCGTCATTGCCATAGCCGGAAATATCGCAGACGATCAGACGAGGAAAGCGTTCGTGCAAGGCCTCAAAGGACAAGCCCAAGCGGGCTGCGGCCCCCGGCGCCAGATTCTGCACCAGCACATCGGCTTTCTGCAGCAAACGTTCCATGACATCCGCTGAATCCGGCTGTTTGACATCCAGCGCCAGGCTTTCCTTGGACCGATTCACCCAGACGAAATGAGACGACAGGCCATGCACCCGCTCGTCATAGCCGCGAGCAAAGTCTCCGACGCCCGGCCGCTCGATCTTGATGACCCGGGCGCCCAGATCCGCCAGCTGGCGCGTGCAAAACGGCGCAGCAATGGCGTGCTCCAGCGTGATGACGGTAATGTCCTGCAAAGGCAGCATGATCCCCCCTAGAATGAGCGCGGCATGCCCAGCATGTGCTGGCCGACATACGACAGGATCAGGTTCGTGGAAATCGGCGCCACCTGGTACAAGCGGGTTTCACGGAACTTGCGTTCGATGTCGTACTCGCAGGCGAAGCCAAATCCGCCGTGGGTCTGCAGGCAGGCATTGGCTGCTTCCCACGACGCATCGGCGGCCAGCAGCTTGGCCATATTGGCCTGGGCGCCGCAGTCCTGGCGGGCATCGAACAGAGCGCAGGCCTGATAGCGCATCAGGCTGGCGGCCTCTACATTGACGAACGCTTTGGCAATGGGGAACTGCACCCCTTGGTTCTGGCCGATCGGGCGCCCGAACACCATGCGCTCATTGGCGTATTTCTTTGCCCGATCCACGAACCAATAACCATCGCCGATGCATTCGGCGGCAATCAGGGTGCGCTCGGCATTCAGGCCGTCCAGAATATATTTGAAGCCTTGGCCTTCCTGACCGATCAGGTTTTCTGCCGGGATTTCCAGGTCTTCGAAAAACAGTTCGTTGGTTTCATGATTGACCATGTTCAGGATCGGCTGCACGGTCAGGCCCTGGCCGATGGCGGATTTCAGGTCCACCATGAAGATCGACATGCCTTCGGATTTCTTTTGCACTTGCTCCAATGGCGTCGTGCGAGCCAGCAGCACCATCAGATCGGAATGCTGCACCCGGGAAATCCAGACCTTTTGTCCATTGACGACATAGCGGCCCTCTTTTTTGACCGCCGTGGTCTTGATTTTCGTGGTGTCCGTGCCCGTCGTCGGCTCTGTGACGGCCATGGACTGCAGACGCAATTCGCCGCTGGCGATCTTGGGCAGCCACTGCTGTTTTTGCGCGGACGAACCATGCCGCAGAATCGTGCCCATGTTGTACATCTGCCCGTGGCAGGCGCCCGAATTGCCGCCCGCCCGGTTGATTTCTTCCATGATCACAGAAGCCTCGGTCAGCCCCAACCCCGAACCGCCATATTCTTCTGGGATCAAGGCCGCCAGCCAGCCGGCCTGGGTCAGCGCATCGACGAATTCCGCCGGATAGCCGCGCTGCTCGTCCACACGGCGAAAGTACTCATCGCCGAATTGCGCACACAGATCACGAATTGCATCGCGGATATCCTGATGGTGTCCTGCAGCCTGGAACATGCACAGCCTCTATGGTGAACTAGAAGAGGCAGGATGCAGGAACCCGGACCAAGAGACAATTTTGTTTTGCCAAACCAGGTCTTTTGGATGATCAGACCGGCGCTCCGTCCTGTGCATCGCGGACCAGCAGATCCACCAATTCCTGCGCAAAAACAGGCAGCTCGCCGGCTTCACGCCAACAGATGTGCAGCTTGCGCAGCGACCAGTCATCGGTCAACGCGACAATCCGGATCGGCAAGGTCTGCGCATAGCGCAAGGCGGCGGATTGCGGAATGACGCCGATGCCTACCCGCGCAGCAATCAGGCGGCAGACCGCCTCGAAATTGCCGACTTCGACCCGGAATTTCAGCATGCGGCCCAGGTCTTCGGCGGCCTTGAGCAAAAAGGAATGAATGGCGCTGGACTCAAACAGGCTGATGAAATCATCATCCAAGGTCTGTTCAAACGTGCAGGCGCCCCGTTCCGCCAAAGGATGATCCGGGTAGGTGACCAGCACCAATCGATCGGTGCGATACGGCAGATACCGGACGCCCGCCCCCCCGCTGCCCTGCGCGGTGATGCCGATGTCCGCCACACCGTCGGCCACCGCCTTGACCACTTGGTAGCTGAGCCGTTCGCGCAATTCGACATTGACGTCCGGATGGCTGACCAGATAGCGCCCCAGCGCCGCGGGAATGAACTCATTCATGGCCGTCGTGTTGGCGTAGACCCGAACCCGCCCCTTGATGCCCTGAGCGTATTCCTGAATCTCGCCGCGCAGATGTTCCAGTTGGCGCAGCACTGCACGGGCATGCTTGACGAACACTTCGCCCGACGGGGTCAGGGTCACACCCTGGCTGCCGCGATACAGCAGCTCTGTGCCCAAGGCATCTTCCAGGCTCTTGACCCGATTGCTGGCAGCCGGCAGAGACAAAAACGTGCGCTCCGCCCCTTTGGTCAGACTCTGAGCGCCGGCCACGTTGACCATGAGCTGCATATCGGTAAGGTCGAAACGCGTCGCCATGAAATGGGGATCCCTTATGGTTTGATGAAGCTGGCCTTCAGCAAACAATAATAGGCAAAAAATTCCCCATGCTGCAAAGTCTTCCCTGAAAAACGCCACGCGGCAGACAGCGGGCGCCCCTCATGATGCCAGCGCCCTTCTCATGGGCTCTTCAGGAAAACCATGCCCCACCCCAGTGCAGACCTGACCCGATTCCTTGCCGATCTCCGTTACGAACATATCCCGGCTCCCGTCCTGCGGCGCGCCGAAGATCTGCTGCTGGACTGCCTGGGATCGATACTGGCCGGTTCGAGCGGGCGCGCCGTCCAGGCCATCGCACAGTACGGACAAGTCATGGGACCGCAACAAGGGCCATCGGAAAACCTGGTCACGCGCCACGGCACCAGCCCGGTCTTCGCTGCCCTGAGCAATGCCGCCGCCGCCCACATGGTTGAACAGGACGACGTCCACAACGGATCGGTCTTTCATCCTGCCGCTGTCGTCATGCCGCCCGCCATGGCGTTGGCCCAAGCGCAGGGGGCATCGGGCCGCGACCTACTGACGGCCATCGTGGCCGGCTACGAAGCCGGCATCCGCATCGGCGAATTTCTGGGCCGCAGCCATTACACGATTTTTCACACCACCGGCACAGCCGGGGCGCTGGCGGCCGCCATGGCTGCCGGCAAGCTGCTGGGACTTGGCCCGGACCGGATGCTGCACGCACTGGGATCGGCTGGCACGCAAGCAGCAGGATTATGGGAATTCCTGCGCGACGGGGCAGATTCCAAGCAACTGCACACGGCACGCGCCGCTGCCAACGGCCTGATGGCCGCCTGCCTGGCTGAACAAGGCTTTACCGGCGCCAGCCGCATCCTGGAAGGCCCCCAAGGCATGGCCGCAGGCATGTCCCGCGACGCCGACCCGGCCCGGTTGACCGATGGCCTGGGCGCCCGCTGGGCATTGCTGGAAACGTCCTTCAAATATCACGCATCCTGCCGTCACACCCATCCGGCAGCCGACGCGCTGCTGGCGGTCGTACAGGCGCACCATCTGCGCATCACCGACATCGCCGGCGTGACTGCCCACGTCCACCAAGGCGCTATCGACGTCCTGGGGCCGGTCGTGAACCCCACAACCGTCCACCAATCCAAATTTTCCATGGGTACGGTGCTGGGCCTGATCGCCAAACATCAAAAAGCCGGGTTGCAGGAATTCGACGACGCCATGACCGATACGGACATCGCCGATTTCCGTTCGCACGTCACCATGCGGCTGGACCCGGAGGTGGATGGCGCCTACCCGCAACGCTGGATCGGCAAGGTCACCGTCCAGACCCATCAGGGCCAGACCCTGCAGGGCCGGGTCGACACGCCGAAAGGAGACCCGGACAACACCCTGAGCCGGCTTGAGATCGAAGACAAGGTCCGGCGCCTGGGGCGTTATCATGGGGCGGCCAGCGACACGGACCTGGATGCACTGATCCATCGAGTCTGGAACCTGGCCGACACGGCGCGGGTGGGGGATTTCTGCCCTAGGCCCAGCGTCCCTTTCCGACCATGATGCCCCTCCAAGCTGATCGATCCTGCGATGCCCCCCGCGCCTGACCCGGCCCCTCCGCCGCCACCCGCCTCGTCCGCACTGACGTTGACCGCCACCGTGGCCATCCAGTCCCTGGTGTCCATGTCCTTGCTGACCTTGCCGGCTATCGCACCGGTCATCTCGAACGTGCTGGACATGCCGACCGCCTATGTCGGCGTCTATATCGCGCTGGCCTACCTGGGCGCCATGGCCGCCAGCCTGCTGTCCGGATCCGCCACCCGCCGCTACGGCGCCATCCGCGCCAGCCAAGCCGGTATGGTGATGTGTGCGCTGGGCCTGACCCTGTGCACGATGGCCTCGATCCCGATCATGGCCATCGGCGCCCTGCTGGTCGGACTGGGCTACGGCCCGATCACCCCAGCCAGTTCGCATCTGCTGGCCCGCACCACGCCCGCGCATCGCATGTCCTTCGTCTTTTCGATCAAACAAACGGGCGTCCCCCTGGGTGGCGTGCTGGCCGGTCTGATCGTACCCGGCCTGGCCCAATGGAGCGGCTGGCAAGCCGCCTTCCTGATCGTCGCCGCCGCCAATCTGGCGTGCGCACTGGCGATCCAGCCCCTGCGCCCCGCCCTGGATGCCGACCAGAATCCCCAACAGAAACTGTCGGCCGGCAACGGCCTGATCGGACCGCTGAAACTGGTCTTCAGCCAGCGCAGTCTGGCGGTGCTGGCAGGCGTCTCGTTTCTGTTTTCCATCACCCAGTTGTCGCTGACCTCGTATCTGGTCACGTTCTTGAATCAAGACCTGGGCATGGACCTGATTGCTGCCGGCTTCATCCTGGCAGTCTCCCAGGCGGCCGGCGTCGGCGGCCGCCTGCTGTGGGGCTATCTATCGGACCATTATTTCGGCCCGGTCAAGACCCTGGGCGGATTGTCCGCCCTGGTCGTCCTGTGCGCCCTGAGCACCCCGCTGCTGCAGGCGGTCGATTCGAACCTCATCGTCTTGATGGTGCTGTGCCTGTTCGGCGGCTGCGCACTGGGTTGGAATGGCGTGTACCTGGCCGAGGTCGCCCGCCAGGCCCCCGCCGGACAAGCCAGCGTCGCTACCGGCGGCACGCTGGCCATGACGTTTCTGGGGGTGGTGGTGGGGCCGCCGATCTTCGGTTGGATTGCATCGCTATCCGGCAGCTACGGGTTCGCCTATGCCACGCTGACGGCGCCGGCGGGGATCTGTCTGCTGCTGCTGTGGCGGTACCGGGCGGCGTTTGCGCGCTAGGGTGCGGTCGGTCAACCTCCACTGACACCCGACGTCAACTCCACCGCCACATCACTCATATTACGTCCCATCTTTTCGCCCAGATAATCTAGAAACGAACGTACCGCCGGCGACATGCCGCGACGCGACAAATAGGCGGCATGCACGATGCCCGAAGGAAGAGACCACCCAGGCAGAACGGATTCGAGGCGGCCTTGGGCGATATCCTCGCGGCACATGTAGTCGGGCATCATCCCGACGCCCACGCCCCCCTCAATCGCATAAAGCAGCGACAACAGATCATCCACGACACAAGCGGCGCGACAAACCACCTGGCAGTGCGCACCCTGTGGTCCATCCAGGGAAAAATGGATCTTGCCGGCTTGTGCGGACATTCCTGCCGCATCGAATCGTTCCAGATCAGCAGGCTGGTCCGGCCTGCCGATACGCTGCAGCAGTTCTGGGCTGGCGACCAGCAGGCCATGGCTCAAGCCCAAGCGTTTGATGACGGCGCTGCCGCTGTCGTCAAGGCTTTGCCGCACCCGTAACGCAATATCCACCCGTTCGCTGACCAGATCGACCACGCGGTTGCTGACCTCCAGTTCCAGCCTGACGAGCGGGTGGCGCGTCAAATACTCCGGGATCAAGGGCGCAATCACCGATTGAGCCAGCGTGACTGGGCAGGACACCCTCAACGAGCCGCGCGGCTCCGCCAGAATCTGGGAGATCTCCGCATGCGCCAGCTCGGCTTCTTCCCGCACGGCCACGCAATGGCGAACATACTGCTCGCCCGCCAGGGTCAGGGACAGCTTGCGCGTCGTGCGATTCAGCAACCGCACACCCAGATTCGTCTCCAGCTGCGAGATCCGTCTGGATAGGCGCGAAGTCGGCAAATCCAGTGCGCGGGCCGCGCCCACAAAACTGCCATGCTCCACAACTTCTGCGAAGTACCGCATATCGTTCAGGTCTTGCATGCTGGATTCACCTCAAAAATAGAATACTGTACCGCGCGTCTAGCGTATTAACTATTTTATGTTGGTAATGGAAAATGACAGCCATCACGGGTTCTCATCCCGCCCCTCCATTCAGACAAGGTATTACCATGAAGCTGCTGCACATTGATTCCAGTATCACCGGCTCCGACTCCATCTCGCGCCGCCTGTCCCGCGACATCGTGGCGCGGCAACGCGCCATACACCCCGACCTGCAAGTCGAATACCTGGATCTGGCCGCGCAGGCCCCCCAGCCCTTGTCGCTGAACGCGCTGGGTTTTCGGGCGCCCGCCCAGGATGACTCGCTCACCGAGGCCCAGCGCCTGGAAAATGAGGTCTCTGAAGCACTGGTCAGCCAGTTGCTCGAAACAGATATCGTCGTCATCGGCGCGCCGATGTACAACTTCACGATTCCCGCCCAGCTCAAGTCCTGGCTGGATCGCGTCGCCCAGGCTGGCCGCACGTTCAAATACACCGAAAGCGGTCCGGTGGGCCTGTTGAGCGACAAGACAGTGATCCTGGCGCTAAGCCGCGGCGGCATCTATTCCGCCAACCCAGACATGGAACACCAGGAAAGCTACTTGAAATCGATCTTCGGTTTCATGGGTGTGAGCGATATCCGCGCCGTGCGGGCGGAAGGGCTGAACATGGGTCCCGAGCATCGCGAACGCGGCTTGGCGCAGGCCCAGGCGGATATTCAGGCGCTGATGGCTGCGTAATTTTTCGGCACGGCATAGGACAGAACTGCCCAGGCTGTATCAAGGCCCGATACGGCCGCGCCGCCAGCAACGGTATTGGAAAATATTGAAAGACGCTAAGACCTAGCCTGCTTCATTCTCAGTCGATATATTTTAGTCCTGCCTTTTCCAAGCCCTCACGCATCTTGTAATAGTCCAGTCCTAGCACTCCAGATGCGAAGAGTTCCCGCTTGCTTTCTTCACTGTCTTCACGCGCTCGGGCCTTGATCGCCACCTGCGCTGCAATCGCAGCTGGCACCACAACTATGCCATCTGTATCAGCCACGACAACGTCACCAGGACTGACGAGCGAGCCTGCGCAAACGACCGGGATATTTACAGATCCTAATGTACCCTTGACCGTGCCACGAGGGCTTATTGCCCTGCTAAAAACGGGGAAACCCAACTTTTCCAATACATCGACATCGCGCACCCCACCATCGATAATCAAGCCGCACGCTCCCCGCGCTTTAAAAGACGTTGCCAATAGGTCACCAAAAAATCCGGCTGTGCTTTCCGAAGTACAAGCGGCGACAACCACATCCCCCGGCTGAATTTGCTCAGCTGCGACATGCAGCATCCAGTTGTCGCCCGGCTGTAGCAACACCGTCACTGCCGCACCACACAGGCGCGCACCGCGCCAGGCTGGCCGCATATAAGACTTCATCAAGCCGGTCCTGCCCATGGCCTCATGCAAGGTCGCAGAGCCAAAATGGGATAGCTGCTCGACAACCGGATACTCAACCCGCTGTATCGTTCGATGCACAATACCTAACTGGTTCAGGGACGTCGTCATTCGTTAAATCCTCCTGTGGTGCCACTGCCGTCTAGGCAGTAGCCTATGCCGCCGTGTCGGGTACTAAATTCCTCTCGCGACCAACCAGCCTGTCCGCGTAGACCTGCCACCCATCGTCTGCCTGAACTCCGTCGAACAGGCCCTGGGCAGCCAGTCGCGCCACCCAATCGTGTTTTTCAGACGTCGCTGCCGACATCCAGGGCTCAAAGCCGGCTTCACGCACCGTATTAGCGACCTCACGCATTTCCTCAGCACGCCGTCGACCATGCTGCACGACGCGACTGTAGAAATAACGGCCCTGCTCGGTCCAATCAATCGCAGGGAAGGTTTCCTGCAGCGTTGGCAGGACATAGTCTTCGACACCGTAGGCCCGTGCCGCTGTGTAGCTCTCGATCACCAACGCCTCAAGACCTTTGATCATGACGCTACGGCACATCTTGATCGCGGACGCGATACCCAGTTCCGCCGAAACAGGCTTAGCATCCATGCCCAGCGCCATCAGTTGCTGAGCTAACAGATCGGCATGCGGCCCGCCCAGCAGCATGGGCACCCGAATGCCATAGGGCGGCACAGAGGTCATGACGCCAGCTTCCACATAGCGTCCGCCGGCAGCTTCGATCAAGGCGGCTGCTTCTCGCTTGGCACCGGGAGATGCTGAATTCAGATCCAGGTAGATCGTTCCGGGCTGCAGATGCGACGCAACTTCTCGAGCCACTGCTACTTCGCTGGAGGCTGTGACGGCTGAAATCAGCAGATTGCTGGCGGCACACAAATCAACAGCGGATGCACACAGGATCACGCCATCTTGTTGAGCTCGTTCATTCAAGGGTATTGCGGCGACCGGGTCGACAAGCTTTATGTCCCAGGCTCGGACACTCGCTACCTGAGGCCCAAGTCCCGCGCAGAATATGCTGCCGACTTCGCCATACCCGATCAGCCCCAAATGTATTGCATCCATGAACCGTGCTCCTTGTAAAAGGTACGAGTGGACACGGCCTACGCCGCACCGTTCGCCATAAAGCTAATTTGTCACATCTTGCGCATACACCAGTAGCGACTTGGCACGCTCGACGATGGGAGCATCGACGAACATACCTTCGAACGTGAATGCCCCGATCCCATCGCGCTGGGCAACCTCGGCCGCTGTGACTAGGCGGCGTGCATGATCGATTTCCTTCTGCCCAGGTGAAAAGCCTGCGTTCAGCAAAGGCACAACACTGGGATGGATGCAGCTGGCACCATCAATGCCAAAGGCTTTGGCCTCGATAATCGAGGCGCGCATCGCCTCTGTGTCCCGATAATCCGCAACCGTGCGCATGAGTCCGAGGGACAGCTTTCCGGCGGCCTTGGCGGCAAGATGGATCAGCATCCTCGGGATCCGGATGACATCCGGCAAGGGTTCCCCCCCGAAAGAGGTCGCCATATCCTCGATCCCCATGCTCAAAGCCAGCACCCTGGGGCCACGAGCAATGTCCTGAGCCCTGAGGACGCCAACAGCATCTTCGATCAAGGGGACAAACGCCATAGGCTTGCGCCCGAGTCGTCTTTCCAAGGGCTGCAGCACAGCATCGAGTCTCTCGAGTATCTCCGTACCCGAGGTCTTAGGCAGGTACAGACCATATGCCCCCGCCATGCAGGCAGCTTCCGCATCCTGGCGCACCAGGTCCGTCAGATGATTGACCCGTACGAACACCTGGGCTCCAGCCTGACCGACTCGCGGCACTACCGTAGCAAGCGCTGCGCGGGCGTTCAGTTTTTCGCTCGCGGCAACGGCATCCTCAAGATCGACAATAATGGCGTCTGCACCGCGCAGATGTGCTTTGGCAATGAATCGCTCGGCGCTCCCCGGCACATAAAGCAGCGAACGCATCATGCTGCACCCCCGTAGGCCAGAACGGACTGAATCAGTTCCTCGGCAATACCCGCCTCGCGCAGTACCTCCTCCGTATGTTCGCCCAGCCGAGGCGCAGGCCTGCGCCAGATGCCCGGAGTACCGGAAAACCTGGGAACAATATTGTGCATCGCTACGCTGCCAAGATCCTTGTCTTCCACGTCGATGAATACGCCGCGCTCAAGAAAGTGACGGTCTTCCGCCGCATCTGCAATGTCATAAACAGGTCCAACGGTAGCGCCGGCCGAACGCATGATCGACAATGCCTCACTCCGCGAATGCTGGATGAACCAAGCCCCCAGTGCCTCGTCGACCAGACTGCGATTGTGGACCCGATCCGTATTGCTCATGAAGCGGGGGTCATGATTCATGTCATCGCGGCCGATCGTCTGAAAGATCCGCTGCGCCACGCCCTGCGTCGACCCAGACAAAGCTACATACTTGCCATCGGCGCAAGCGTAGACGTTACGCGGAGCCGTGGTGTTCGAGGCGCTGCCGATCCGCTCCTTGACGGCGCCTGTCGTATTGTAGATAGCCGCCTCAGGTCCCAATACGGAAAAAATCGACTCAAGCAAAGACAGATCAATGACCTGGCCTCGGGCCTGGCCTTGCTGCCTCGCCAGCAACGCCATCGTCACCGCCGAGACTCCATATAGGCCAGCGATCATGTCAGCCAACGCCAAGGGCGGCAGCACGGGTTCTCGATCCGGAAACCCCGTGCGAGCGGCAAATCCACTCATAGCCTCTACCAGCGTGCCAAATCCCGGCAATTTCGCATACGGACCTGTCTGCCCAAAACCAGATATCCGGACAATGATCAGATCTGGATTTCTAGCTAGTAGAACATCAGGCGTCAAACCCATTTTCTCCAGCGTCCCAGGACGATAGTTTTCAATGAAAACGTCTGCTTTTTCGATCAGGTTCTCGAGGATCCCCTTGTCGGCCAGCTGACGCACATTGAGCATCACCGAGCGTTTATTGCGTCCATAGGTTTTCCAGTGTAAGGATTCCCCCCCATTCTGCCAGTGGCGCAGCGGGTCTCCACCAGGAGGCTCGACCTTGATCACATCCGCGCCAAAATCGGCCAGTTGCAGCGACAGCATATTTCCAGCCACCAGGCGCGATACGTCGATCACGCGGACTCCGGTCAGCGGGCCGCACGCAGTAGCATCAAACGCCACGGGCGAATACCCCGGATTCAGTTTCTTGTTCATCGTCATTTCCCGCTGGAAGCATCTCTCCGAAACAACATTGTTGCCTCTGCAGGGATGCGGATCCAGGCGTTCTGCTCTGTCATACGATGGCCCGTCTGGATGCGATAACGCCCGCCAGGCCCTGAGACTTCATGCTGATAGACCGCCCCCAGGTAAGAACTGGCCTCCACGCGCACCCGCACAACGTTGTCTCCAGGACCGGATACGACTTCCAGGCGTTCTGGGCGCACTGCCAACATGATGCGATCACCCAGATCCTCGCGACCGATGCCGGCCCTAATGATAGTGCCGTCATCCAGCTTGACCTTCGCCCAGTTCTCGTCACGCTCCAGCAGCGTCCCGTCCATAAAATTGGAGGAGCCGATAAAATCCGCCACAAAGGCGTCGGCGGGCGACTCATAGATGTCATGCGGCGTGCCTATCTGGCGAATCTTGCCTCCCGACATGACCGCAATCCGATCCGATACGGCCAGTGCCTCGGCCTGATCATGCGTGACATAGACCGTCGTCACCCCCAGGCGTTCCTGCAGTTCCCTGAGCCACACCCGCGCCCGCTCTCGCAATTTTGCATCAAGGTTCGACAGCGGCTCATCCAGCAACAACAATCCTGGCCGATAGACCAGAGCACGTGCCAAAGCGACACGTTGCTGCTGACCGCCCGACAATTCGAACGGATATCGTTCCGCGAAAGAATCCATCTCAACTAGACTCAATGCCTCTTTGATTCTCTTGGCCTGCTCGGCTCGGTCCACTTTGCGCAATCTGAGGGGGAATGCGAGATTCTGCGCGACCGTCATGTGTGGCCATAGAGCATAGCTCTGGAAAACCAGCCCGATATTCCGATGTTCAGGTTCCAGAGAAACCTGGGCCGCCCCATCAAACAGCACCGTTGGGCCGATGCGAATGCAACCCGACGTCGCATCATTCAGCCCAGAAATCGCAAACAAAGTTGTGGATTTTCCGCAACCGGACGGCCCAAGCAAGGTAAGAAACTCGCCAGAGGCGACCGTTAGAGAAATGTCGTCTACCGCCTTAACGTTGCCATAGGTAATAGACAAGTTTTCCAGGATGAGCTCAGCCATATATTTTTACTCCGAGTACGCGCCGTGCAATCAGCACGAAAATTGCGGTAATGATGACCTGTATCGCTGCCAGCGCCGAAACTGGTCCGCCATCGCCTTGCGTGTAAAGCGAGAGCATCGTGGTGCCGATGACCTCCGACCCCGGCTGATAGAGAAACACCGCAGTGACGTATTCCTTGAAGAAATGGATGAACAGCAGCGTAAAGGTGGAAAACAGCACGGGCTTCAATAAGGGAAGAATGATGCGGACCATGGTCATCCACCAGTCGGCGCCAGAAATGCGGGCGGCCTGATCCAGCTCATTCCCGATCTGCGTAAGCGCAGGGGCTACGGCGCCGAACCCGATTGGGATGTAGCGCAATATAAATACACCCATCAGAACCCATATGGTTCCCCTCACCGCATCAAAGCCCGGCACCCAGACGATGACGTAGAAGAACCCCAGACCGGCAATGATGCCTGGCAAAGAGCGCGGCAGGAGCGCGACATATTCCAGTCCGCGGGCATAGCGAAACTTTGAGCGACGCGCTACGAAAGCGATCAGCACGACGACGACGGTTCCGATTACGCCCCCAAGCAAGGCTATGACGATAGAATTCGTGATCGAGCGAATATAGCTGGCATGCGCGAAAATCAGCTCAAAATTATCTGTCGTGAACAGCGTCCAAAAGGGTACCAATGGCGTCAGAAAGGTTGTACTGGCACGCATCAATATCCCGACAAACACAGATATGATCGTCAACAGGACATAGGCAAGGACCAGCCCTCCTGCTGGCCAACGCCATGCTCCAAGACTGACGGTCGCAGGCCGCGTCGCCTTGCCACGCACCGTCACGAAACGCCCATCATCCCTCATCAGTCGGCCCTGTAGCCACACCAGAAAGCCGACCACCAACAACAAAATAACCGCAGCGGCGCTCACAAGCCCATAGTCGGACTCGACGGCTGCGTTGATGCCTCGATCATAAATAAACGTCGTAATCGTCTGGATGCCTTCGGGGCCGCCGAACACCAGCGGAATGGCCAACATTTCGACACCGATCACAAAATTGAGCACAGCGGAGTAGATCAGCGCAGGACGCATCATGGGGATGGTCACGCTCCACAGCGCCCGCATGGGGCTGGCGCCAGCCGAGCGCGCTGCGGATTCAAGCTGAGCATCTGCCCTGGTCACAGCCCCGATGCACATCAGGTGAGTCAACGGTGCCTGGCTCAGGCCGGCGACAATCCCCATGCCCGTCAATGTGTACAAATTCCATGGCTCAAATCCCAGCCATGAACGCAAGGCCAGCGTGAAAAATCCAGAGGGTCCGTACATTGTGAACCAACCGAAAGCAATCACCAGATTGCTAACAAACAACGGCCACAGAATGATCTCCCCCATCCATTTGCGGCCTGGCAGATCGGTGCGCCCCAGCAGCACGGCGGACGCAGCTCCGAAAATCTGAGCGACTGCCATGGTCAGAAAAGAGAAATACAGCGTATTGAGCGCAATGACTCCCATGCCTGCTTCAGTGAACAGCCGGGAAAAATTACTACTGGTCACAGCCGCAGTATCGATATACAGGGCCTGGTCCAGCAGCGCTTGCGCGGCAATGGGGACCAGTGGTCCCAGAACCAGAATCGCGGTCAGTACGGCAACCGTCCAAAAAATGAAGGGAGAGCGGGCAGGCACCACGCGCAATTCTTGTACGGGGAGCACATCTGCTGCGTTCAATGAGGATTTGGGCATGGAAATACAGATCTTCAAGATGGGCCTATCCTTAACTGGATAGGCCCTGGTGAGGGAGACTTACTTGCCGGACATGACTGCAGTCCACTTCTTCGAGAAGCCTTCCGCTTGATCGATCAGATCTTTGTCGAAACCGACGACGATCATATTGTCCTTGCCCACCTGCTCTGCAATCGACTGATAGGTGTACCGCACATTCGTTTTGTCAATGCCTTCACGGTAAGGTGTCAGCCCGCCTGCCCCGATCAGTTCCTGGCCTGCCTTGCTGAGGATATAGTCCACCATCAGCTTTGCCGAATTCGGATTGGCCGAGTTCTGGGGGATGCCCATGCCGCGCATCATGACAGGGGTGCCATCATCAGGAAAAGAGAATCCAAGGATCTTCCCGCCCGGCTGATCCAGACGTGGAAAAATGGTGATCCCGGACACATAAACCCCGGTCAGGTATTCGCCGGTGGCGATCTTTTCGTTCATGGTCCCGCCGGATGTTTCACCCCGAATCATGGGGCCAATTTTCTTCAGGTTATCCCAACCTTCGGCACCTTTTTTATTCAAGACCGTCCACCAGGAAGCCAGCCCGAACGAATTTCGAGCAGCATCGTACGTCGTGATGCGTCCCTTGAAGGCCGAGGGATCCTTCGTGGCCGCCGCGACCAAGGACGAGAACCCGGTGGGCCGCTTATCCTGCGCAAGCAGAGCCGTGTTGTAAGCGATCACCAGAGGATCCGTAGACATTACGAAAACACCCGGATAGGGCACAGAGAAATCCGGAAGCTTGCTGCTTTCCGGGGACTTGTACTGCATCATTTTGCCTTCCAAGCCGTAGCGTGCCCAGCGGTCGTTGGCGCCGGACACCAGGATGTCTGCGCTACGCGACTGGCTGCCTGCCTCGGCTTCCCAGCGGGAATGGACTGTGCCAGAACCCAGATCCAGCGTCTCGACCTTGATCCAGGGATAGACTTTCTTGAACCCATCCAAAACGGGCTTCCAGTTGTAATCGGCCACATTCGAATAAATCACCAAGCCGTTTTCATTCTTTGATGCATCAATCAATTGCTGATAATCGGCCGGATAATAATCTGGGAGATCCGCAGACAGCGCCTGCGATCCCGCCATCAAGAGAGCAGATGCCGTCATGATGCTTGCTGTCCGTAGTTTCCAATTTTTCATCTTTATGTCTCCTCTGGTTCAACTGCCTAATAGCGTTTTGCGATGATCTCGCTGGCTTTTCTAGCGGCTCCGATGGTTGCCTCTAAAACTTGGTCAAGATTCTTTTCTATGCGCTCGCGTGGACCCGCGATATTCAGGGCGGCGATACATCTACCGGTCGAATTCATAATGGGGGCGGCCACACCTGCAGCACCTTCGATATGGCCTTCCAGATTGATGGTGTACCCCGCCTGAGCGGACTGCTCGATAGCTACACGGACAGCATCTGGCTGTTGGCCGTCGGCGCCATTCAACTGCGCCAGGTATGCATTCAGGTCATCTGCCCCCAGCCCTGCCAACAACGTCAAACCGCTGGCCGTCTGATGCGGGATACGTGTCCGGCTAATGTCGCGGTCGTAACGGATTTCCCGATTCGCCAACACCTTTGCGATGTAGCGCAACCGCATATCGGCGGTCAGGATTCCTATGCATCCAGTTTCTAGTGTGGCGCCGACTGCTTCTTCCAACACGGGGCGGATCATCCGCACCACGGTACCCCAGGCCGGCGCCCCCTGAGACGGCTCGCCCGGCAGCCGCTGTAGGGCATAGCGCTGATCCGCATCGTGCCGTGCATAGCCACGCTGCACCAGCAAACGCAACAAAAGAAGTGTGGTGCTTTTCGGCCAATCAAGATCGCGCACCGCATCGCTGAGCGCAATAGGCTCAGACTGCTGCGCCATCCACTCGATGAGTTCCAGAATCCGAGAGGACCCTCTTTTGCTAATGTTTTCCTGATCAGTCATTTCCATTTCGTTCAATATATTGAACTCGTTTAACTTATTAAACGACTTCAGTCTATCGAGAGGCACCCCTCTTGTAATTAAGGGTTTTCCTGTACGAAAAAGAGAAATGGAGATCAGTCATAGACCCCAGTCAACAACAGGGGCCGTCATCAAGCATTAAGGGGAGGGGGAGACCAGATTGCAACGCCACAGGTGCGGCGCAGACAAACAGAGCTGGTGCGCAACCAGCTCCCGTCAATGCTTGAGATTCAGAAACGAAACCCTGCCACCCAGCCGAAGAAGCGGCGGCATGGCGCTCAGGCTGAGGCGTGCTTATTCCACCGTCACGCTCTTCGCCAGATTGCGCGGCTTGTCCACATCCGTCCCCCGTGCGCAGGCCGTGTGATACGCCAGCAGCTGCAGCGGCACGGTGTGCAGGATGGGCGACAGCTTGCCGTAGTGTTCGGGCATGCGGATGACGTGCATGCCTGCTGCGCCCACGATCTGCGAATCGGCATCGGCGAATACATAGAGTTCGCCGCCGCGCGCGCGCACTTCCTGCATATTGGATTTCAGTTTTTCCAGCAGTTCATCGTGCGGCGCGACCGTGACCACCGGCATGGCGTCCGTCACCAGGGCCAGCGGGCCGTGCTTCAGTTCTCCGGCGGGATAGGCCTCGGCGTGGATGTAGCTGATTTCCTTCAGTTTCAGCGCGCCTTCCAGTGCAATCGGATAGTGCATGCCACGCCCCAGGAACAAGGCATTTTCCTTGCTGGCAAAACGTTCAGCCCAGGCGATGATCTGCGGTTCCAAGGCCAACACGGCGGAAATGGCGGCCGGCAAGTGACGCAGGGATTTGACAGCCTGCTGCTCGGCAGCGTCGTCCAGGCGGCCATGGGCCTGCGCCAGCGTCAGCGTCAGCAGATACAGCGCTGTCAGCTGGGTGGTGAAGGCCTTGGTGGACGCGACGCCGATTTCCACCCCGGCGCGGGTGATGAAGGCCAGCTTGCATTCCCGCACCATGGCGCTGGTGGCCGCATTGCAAATGGTCAGGGTGTGTTCCATCCCCAGGCGGCGGGCGTGCTTCAGCGCGGCCAGCGTATCGGCGGTTTCGCCCGACTGTGAAATGGTCACGACCAGGGTGCGCGGGTCCGGCACGCTGGTGCGATAGCGGTATTCGCTGGCGATTTCGACGTTGACCGGAATGCCGGCGATGGATTCGATCCAGTATCGCGCCGTCAAACCCGCGTAATAGCTGGTGCCGCAGGCCAGAATCAGCACCCGGTCGACCGCTTTGAATACCCCGTGGGCGCCATCGCCGAACAGCTCGGGCATGATGGCATCGATCCCCTGCAGGGTATCGCCCACCGCGCGCGGCTGCTCGAAGATTTCCTTTTGCATGAAATGACGGTAAGGGCCCAGCTCGGCCTCTCCGGTGTGCACCTGGACGGTATGCACGGGCCGATCCACCGGCTGCCCTTGCGCATCGCTGATCCAGACGCGCGACAACTGCAGGTCCACCACGTCGCCGTCTTCCAGATACACGATCTGATCGGTCGTCCCCGCCAACGCCAAGGCATCCGACGCCAGGTAGTTGCCTTGTTCGCTGCAGCCCACGACCAGGGGCGAACCCTGACGGGCCCCGACCACACGGTGAGGTTCCTGAGCGCAGAAGACGGCGATGGCATAAGCGCCGTCCAACCGCCGCACCGCCTGTTGGACAGCAGCGAACAGATCGCCGTCGTACAGATGATCGACCAAGTGGGCAATCACTTCCGTATCAGTCTGGCTATGAAAGGTATAGCCCGCCGCCTGCAATTCCGCCCGTAGTGCGTCGTGATTTTCGATGATGCCGTTGTGTACCAGCGCAATACGTGGCGCTCCGTTTTCCGGGCCGGAGAAATGCGGGTGGGCATTATGCGTCAGGGGCGCTCCGTGCGTCGCCCAGCGGGTATGCGCAATGCCGGTCAGCCCTTGCACGTGATCCTGGGTCACCTGGGCTGCCAGTTCCGCCACCCGCTGGGTGCTGCGCACCCGTTGCAGGCTGGTGCCGGTATGCACGGCCACGCCGCACGAATCATAGCCGCGATATTCCAGCCGACGCAGGCCTTCCAGCAGGATGGGAACGATATTGTGACGCGCAACGGCGCCGACGATGCCACACATAAGGATGCTCCTGAATGCAGATCACGGGGCGACGCGAACCGGCCACGCTGGCTCGCTCCCGCCCCACTCAGCCGCTATTGTGTCCTGGCCACAAAGAAATTTGATTTCTATTTTCTATTAGATATGAATTAATATTTCATCACACCAGAGTAATGAAATATAATTTCATATCTCAGAGGATCTGTCATGACCGATGCCGCCGCCGCCCTCACGCTTGACGACCTGGATCGCCGCATCCTTGATCAGTTGCAGCAGGACTGTTCCTTAAGCAATCTGGATCTGGCGGCGCGTGTACACGCATCGCCCCCGACCTGCCTGCGCCGCATGCGCAAGCTGCTGCAATCCGGCTTGATCCTGCGCCAGGCCGCCCTGCTGGACCCAACACGCCTGGGAGCGCCGTTGACCGTCATCATCGAAGTCTCGCTGGATGCCCAGGCGGCTGCGCAGCTGGATGCCGTCGAGGCCGGCTTCATCAGCGAAGCCGCCATCCAGCAATGCTATCGCGTCAGCAGCGGCCCCGATTTCGTGCTGGTGGCTCAGGTGGCCGACATGGCCGCCTATCAGGATCTGGCGCTGCGCCGCCTGACGGGCGACGTCCGGATCCGCAACGTCCGCAGCTTTTTCGCCACAGCCCGCAGTAAATTCGATCCTTCGATCTCAATTCCTGGTTAAGGGTTACTACCTATGCTATAGTGCTGGATTGCTTGTTTTCTGACCTCCTGACCTTGGCTTGCGCCGGGTGTTCCAGCAGTTTGCGTTTCATCCCATAGGGATCGGCGCACGGAACACGATATCGATGCGCTATTTTGGGTTGACCCGGTCGGCACATGCGACTGATCTCTGTGGCAGACATCCACAGCAGCAACCCGACGGGGCCATCTCTGGCGCCCCGCAGCACATCGCCCGCCTTTGCGGGCCAAGGAACTCATGTCTTTCGACTCTCTGGGGCTCGGCCCTAAGCTCGTGTCCGCTCTTCAGGAACAGGGCATCGCTACCCCCACCTCCGTGCAGTCCGCCGCCATTCCCAAGGCGCTGGCCGGTCACGACCTGATGGTGTCTTCGCAAACCGGCAGCGGCAAGACCGCCGCCTTCATGCTCCCCTCGCTGCAACACCTCAGCCACCGCACCGGCCCCGGCGGGCGCGGCGTGCAGGTGCTGGTGCTGACGCCCACCCGTGAACTGGCCATGCAGGTGGCTGACGCCACCCGCGCCTATGGCAAACAACTGGACGGCCTGCGCGTGGCCACTGTGGTCGGCGGCATGCCCTACGGCGCCCAGATCAAATCCCTGTCCAAGCGCGTGGATGTGCTGGTCGCGACCCCAGGCCGCTTGATCGACCACCTGCAAGCCCGGCGTGTGAACCTGTCCACCGTGCAGACGCTGATCCTGGACGAAGCCGATCGCATGCTGGACATGGGCTTCATCGAGGACATCGAAACGATCGTCGGTGCGACGCCGAATGATCGCCAGACCCTGCTGTTTTCCGCCACGCTGGACGGCACGGTAGCCAAACTGGCCGCCAATCTGATGCACGAACCGCACCGCATCGAAATCACTTCCCCGCAGCAAAAGCACAGCAACATCACCCAGCATCTGCTGTACGCCGATGACCGGGCGCACAAACTGCGCCTGCTGGACCACCTGCTGCGTGATACCACGCTGGATCAAGCCATCGTATTCACGGCTACCAAGCGCGGCGCCGACGACCTGGCCGACCACCTGTCGGAAGAAGGCTTCGCCGCGGCCGCACTGCATGGCGACATGAACCAGCGCCAGCGCACCCGCACTCTGGGCCTGCTGCAAAACGGCCGAGTGCGCGTGCTGGTCGCCACCGACGTCGCCGCCCGCGGCATCGACGTGCAGACCATCACTCACGCAGTGAACTACGACCTGCCCATGCAGGCCGAAGACTACGTGCACCGTATCGGTCGCACGGGCCGCGCCGGCCGCGATGGCCAGGCCATCACCCTGGCCGTGACCGCCGAGCGCCACAAGATCCGCCGCATCGAACAATTCATCGGCCAGTCCATCCCCATGGAAACTATTCCGGGGCTGGAGCCGCGTCAGGCGGTCCGCCCGACCTGGAAGGATCGCCCGAACCAGAATCGACCGCGCAGCGGCAAGCCCGGCGGCGGCTATCAGGGCCGCAAGCCCTGGCAGCAGGACCGGGATGAGGCCTCCGCCGGCTCCAGCGGCCATGGCGCCCGCAAACCTTGGCAACCGCGTGGCGAGGCCACGACGGGCGAATCCAGCCACGGCGCTCGCAAGCCCTGGAGCAAGGATCGCGACACGACCGCCTACGCCGGCGCCGCCAAACCTTGGCACCGTGACCGTCCGCAAGCCGGCGATGATACGCGTCCCGCACGTCCGGCTCGCAGCCATGCGGCCCGCCCGTCGGACCGGAACGGATCTGATGCCTCCCCGGCAGCCCACTCCCGTCGCCCGGATGCTCGTGCCGACCACGCCAAACGCGGCCCGTACTCCGACAAGGCTGGCGCCAAGCCCGCGTTCAAACGTCAGGCCCGCCAGGACCAGGACAAGAAGCCCGCGCAGCGCCCGCGCTTCGCCTAAGTCCCGATAGCCCCCAAGGCACACGGTCCTAGCAGGACCGTCGCCCGCCCGCCCCGAGCACTTGCATAGAGTCCTCGGGGCGATTTATTTGAAAAGCATCCATCCACGCACCCGAAAACCGACCTGGCTCTCCGGATTGACGCCCTGCGCAAACCCCACATCCTGCTGCTATGCTTCGCCCCATGACTGAACTGCCTACCGTCCAAATTCCCGCCAACCTGCCCGAACCCGATGCCGTGGCCCGTCGCCATAGCGCGCAGGTGCAGACCATGCTCAGCGAAAAAATCCGTGCGGCAGGCGGTTGGCTGCCCTTTGACGCCTGGATGCAGGCTGCCTTGTACGAACCCGGCCTGGGCTACTACAGCGCCGGCAGCGCCAAGTTCCACCAGGACGGGGATTTCACCACGGCGCCGGAAACCAGCCCTCTGTTCGGCCAGGCCTTGGCCCCTCAGGTCGCGCAAATCCTGACCGCCAGCGACAGCCGCACCGTACTGGAATTCGGCGCGGGGTCCGGCGCTCTGGCCGCCGCCCTGATGCCAGCCCTGCAGGCACAGGGCATCACGGTCGACTACAGGATTCTGGAGGTCTCCGCCGATCTACGCGCCAGACAGCAGGCGCGGCTGGCGCCTTGGGGGGATCAGGTGCAGTGGCTGGACACCTTGCCAGCCGCCTTCGATGGCTGCGTGCTGGCCAACGAAGTGCTGGACGCCATGCCGGCGACTCTGTTTCGTTGGAATGATCACGGCAGCCTGGACGTGCTGGGCGTCGCGCATGATCCAGACCCGCAGGCCATCGTCCCGTTCACCTGGACGGCGCACGCGGCAACCCCGGACACGGCGGCCCTGATCGCCGCCCGCATGCCGCCGCTGCCCGGCTATCGATCAGAAATCAATCTGCAGGCCGAGGCCTGGATCCGCGATCTGGGACGCTGGTTGCACTGCGGGGCCGCACTGCTGATCGATTACGGCTTTCCCCAGGCCGAGTACTACCATCCGCAGCGGCTGCACGGCACCCTGATGTGTCATTTCCGCCATCACGCACACGACCAGGCCCTGATCCTGCCCGGCCTGCAGGACATCACCGCCCATGTGGATTTCACCGCCATGGCCGATGCCGCGCTGGACGGCGGCCTGGACGTGCTGGGCTACACGTCGCAAGCGCGGTTCCTGATGAATGCCGGATTGATGGACCTGATCCATGCCCCCGGTGAACACGCCGCAGAACGGGCGCAGCAGATGACAGCATTAAACACCCTGCTATCGGAAGCCGAAATGGGAGAGCTGTTCAAAGTGCTGGCCGTCGGGCGCGGCGTGGACGGCCCGCTGCTGGGCTTCACGCGCGGCGACCGCCGGGATCGGCTGTAGGCTGGCGGCTAGTCCGCCACCGCCAACCCGAAACTATTCATCAGCCGCCGCGTGGCAAAATCCGGCTCGCCCCCGGTCAACACTGCGCTATCGGCCGCATCGGGATGCAAGGCATGGTCCGCCAGGGGCAGCAGGCTGCGGGCATGGCGGGCAATGGCCTCGGCCGGATCCAGCCAATCCACCGGCCAAGGGGCCAGGCGCCGGAACACATTGCTCAAAAAAGGATAATGCGTGCAGCCCAGCACGACGATGTCGGTGCGGGCGGCGCCGTCTTCCACAAAACATGCGGCGATTTCCGTCCGGATATCCTCGTCCGGCACGGGCAGCCCCCGGATATAGGCCTCGGCCATCTGCGCCAGGCGCGCCGAGCCCACCAGGCGGACCTGGCATCGGGAGGCAAACGACTGGATCAGCCGCCGGGTATAGTCGCGCTGCACGGTGCCCGGCGTAGCCAGCACCGAGACCAGCCCTGAACGGGTGCGCTCCGCCGCCGGCTTGATGGCCGGCACTGTGCCGACAAACACCGTATCCGGGTAAACAGTCCGCAAAGCGGCGCCTGCCACGGTAAACGCGGTATTGCAAGCCACCACGCACAGCGCAGGCTGGTAAGCCCGCAGCAGCTTGCCAAACAGCATCACGATATGATCCCGCAGCACGTCCTCTGCCCATCCGCCATAGGGGAATCCGGCATCATCGGCCACATAGACGAAACGCCGCTCGGGAATCAGCACGCGCGCCTCGCGCAGCACTGTCAGGCCGCCGATGCCGGAATCGAACACCAGCACGGGTTGATCCGCACCCGCAGGCAAAAGGGATGGTTCGGGCATGGCGGCTCAGCTCAGTGCGGATAAGGCCTGCAACCGCGCCGTGCGCAGATCATCGCGGATCCGCGCCACGTCTCCGCCGGCAGCACGCGCGATGGCGCCGGCATCTACCGCTCGGACGGATGCCAGACGGCGCATCCACAAGCCATGATCGATGCCTTCCACGACGCAGGCGGCTGCAGCCAGCAGCTCCAGACACCGGTCCGGGCGGCGCAGCGCATCACAGGATTCCAGCACATCCAGACAGGCGGCCGGATCGTCCGCCAGCCCGGCCAAGCGATCCAGCATGCCCGGCAGCAGGCGGGCCAGATCCCGGCAGGCCGATGGCGCCCGCAGCGTGTCCTGCAGTCCTGGCGCCGAGGCGCGGCACAACAAGGCGTACCGCTGGGAAAGCGACAAACCCCGGGCTGCGCTGCACGTCAGACCGGCGGCGACGTCGGCATTCCACACCAGACCCGGGGCCACACGCGCCAAGGCATCACAGGCCGCCAGCACGTCCAGCATCCGCCAGGGATGAGCCGTCATCAGGCCCTTGGCGAATTCCTGCCAGACACGTTCCGGCACCAGGGCATCGACCTCGCCATCGCGCACCAGCGCACGGCATAGATCCAGCGTTTCCGGCGCAATGGCAAAGCCGTGGAACCGCGCGGCAAAGCGGGCCAGGCGCAGCAGCCGGACAGGGTCCTCGACAAAGGCCGGCCCTACATGGCGCAAGACACGCGCCTGTACGTCGGCTACGCCCCCCAGGGGGTCGATCAAGGCGCCATCCGGCGCCCGGGCGATGGCATTGACTGTCAGATCGCGGCGACGCAGATCGTCTTCCAGGGTGACATCCTGTCCCGCATGGAAGACGAAGCCGTGATACCCCCGCCCCGACTTCCGCTCGGTGCGGGCCAGGGCGTATTCCTCATGCGTCTGCGGGTGCAGAAAAACAGGGAAATCCCCGCCGACCGGGGTAAAGCCCCGTGCCGCCATGATTTCAGGGGTGGCGCCCACCACCACCCAGTCGCGATCCCCGGCGGGCAGGCCCAGCAGCGCATCGCGCACCGCACCGCCCACGATGTAGACATCCAAGCCTTTCAAGGCTGGGTCCGCAGCAAGGTCTCGTCCCGTGGCGTCCCGGCGTGCTGTCTGGCCAGCCTCATCCG
Source organism: Castellaniella sp. (assembly GCF_034675905.1). GTDB lineage: Bacteria > Pseudomonadota > Gammaproteobacteria > Burkholderiales > Burkholderiaceae_B > Castellaniella. The sequence continues at coordinate 353,120 of NZ_JAUCCV010000010.1, forward strand.
CTGCGCCTTCGGTTGATCTCACGGCTGCGCCGTCCGCGTGCCGTCCAGAGGGCTGACCGTGCCCAGCCGCGCCTTCAGGGAATCCGGCTGACCGGAAAACAGCATGGCATACCAGACGGTATTGGACATGACGTTTTTCACGTACAGGCGCGTTTCGGTAAAGGGGATGGTCTCGGCGAAAATCGCGCCTTCGACAGGGGCCTGCAACAGGGAACGCCAGCGCTTCGGCCGGCCAGGACCCGCGTTGTAGCCGGCAGTGGCCAGCAACTGCGATCCATCCAGCCCCTGCAGCACCATATTCATGTAGCTGGTGCCCAGGACCGTATTGGTATCGAAATCATTGACCTGACTGAGCGTGAAATCCTTCAGTCCGATCTTGCGCGCCACATATTTGGCGGTCGATGGCATCAGCTGCATCAGTCCCGACGCGCCGACCCAGGATTTTGCATCCGTGATGAAACGTGATTCCTGGCGGATCAGGCCATAGACCCAGGCCGGATCCAGATCGATCTGACGCGCCTTTTCTGCTACCCGCCCCTCGAAGGGCGCGATGAAACGCTGGCTGAAATCCACCACCTGCCGGGTCTGCAAGGACGTATTCACCACCCGGTCGTAGATATGCTCGGAAAGCGCGAATTCCGCCGCGCCGCGCAATTGCGCGTCGCTCATGCCGCGCAGGGCGAAATTCCATTCGGGTACGGCTTCACGACGCCAGCCCAGATCAAACAGGGCCACCGCACGCCTTAGGCCGGGGTTGGCGCCGGCCTGAGCCGTCCAGGCGGGATCCAGCGGCGCCGGAGTGGCGGGCAAGCGCGGCTTGCCGCCCAGCTCTTCGGCAGCCAGCTGCCCATAAAACCCCAGATCGTTCTCGATCGACTGGAAATACTGGCGGGCGGCGGACGCATTGCCCTGGGCGGCCAGCGCCCGGCCATACCAATAGCGCCAGACCGGCTCGTCGGCCTGTGGACCCGACATCTTGCGGATCGTCGCCGCCACCCGATCCCACTGTATGGGAGAGGCCCGCAATTCGGCGCGGACTTCCCAGGCATGGTTGTAATCGGTCATGGACACAAAGCCGGATTGACGATACCAGCGGGCGGCATCGGCATCCACATTCAGAGCGGCGACCAGGCCGAACTGCCCCCAGACCCATTGCAGATCGGCCTTGGGCATGACCGCTGCCCACTGCGCCTGGATATACTGCGCGGCCTCGGCCCTATCGTCGCTGCGCGCCAACCGGGACAAGGCGATGGCCGTCAGTTCGAAATCCGTGGTCGAGCGGGGCTTGGCGCGGGCCGCCAGCCATTTACGCGGATCTTTCATCAAGGCGGCGAACTGCACCATGGCGGCATCATCGAACGCCACCGAGGCCAGGCGGTTGATATCGGCTGCCTTGCCGCTTTCCATCGTATCGCGCAGCAGGCCGTTCCATTCTTTACGGCTAAGCACATGATCGGCCGCCGCCTGGTCCAGCAGTTCCCAGCAGTCCGCATTCGGCTTGAATACATCGAGCACTTCGGACGCACGGGCATGCTTGCCTGTCATATGCCGCGCCAGCAGCAAGGCGCACTGCACGGAGGACGAGGGATCGGCCGCCGGTGCAATCCGCATGGCGCCGGCATAATCGCCCGCGCGGACCGACGCCAGGATCCAGTCGCTGCGGATACGTTCGTTCAGGTAGGTGGCGGGATTATCTTTCAGGAACCGTTGCACGTCGGCCTCCGGCACCGGAGTCGTGCGATCCTGCAAGCGGCGCTGCAAGGCCCAGTAGCGGGGATACTGACCCAGCACCGGATCTGCTGCGGCCAGCGGCACCAGGCGATCCAGATCCGCCCAGCGGCGCTTTTTCACCGCATCATAGGCATCCTGGACCGCCTGCCGGGCAGCCGGCGGCACTGCCGGGGCCACATAGGCGCGCACTACCGGCGCCGCCGGGGAAGCCGCCGCATCAGGCGCCGCGTTCTGCGCGGCATCCGTACCGCCGCTTGCCGCGATCGCTGTCTGAGGGGCCTCGCCCGCCTGAACCTCGGCAGCTGTCGGGGCCTGCGCGGACGCACAGCCGCTTAGGCCCAGCACCGCCGCCAAGCCCCAGGCCAGCATGCGTCCGTGCACAACTGGCCGTTCAGACGAACCGGCGGCATGCCCGACCCGGTCAAAGCCTTCCGGATCCCTTAGAATGTCCACGCACATCACGCCACCTCACAGCCACTGCTTGCCTTATGAATCAGAACGCACAGGATAACGCAGTCCCCTTGCGGACGCGACTGAAACAACGCCGCGCGGCCCTGCCCGCATCCGAACGCGACCGGGGCGCCTTGCTGATCCGCGGCCGCCTCTATACCTGGCTGGCTGGCCGACGCACCGCGCTGCGCGACGCCGGCGGCGCCGACATCCGCCACATCGCCGCCTTCTGGTCCATGGCTGACGAGCCCGCCTTACAGGCGCTGCTGCGCCAGTGGGCCGAAGACGCGTCACTGACGGTATCTCTGCCCGTGGTCACAGGCCCTGATCAGCCGCTGTCGTTTCGTCTGTGGACGCCGGATGCCCCGATGCGCGCCGGCGCCTACGGCATCCAGGAACCCGAGGGCCCAGACGCCCCTGCGCCGGACCTGATCCTGGTGCCGACGCTGGGCTTCACGCGCCAGGGTGATCGTCTGGGCTACGGCGGCGGTTATTACGACCGCACACTGGCAGCGCTGCAGGCATCCGGACACCCTCTGACGGCCATCGGCATCGCCTGGGCCTGCGGGGATCTCAGCGGCGAACCCTACACGCCCGCGCCGCACGATGTGCGGCTGGACGCCATCCTGACCGACAAGGGCTGGGCAGTTCCTGCCCCTTAAGCCCCGACTGCTGAACGCTGAGCCCCCGCCAGGCCCAGGTTGTCGCAAATCTGCACCACGGCATCTGCGTGATTCAGAGTGTAGAAATGCACCCCTGGAGCGCCGTTTTCCAGCAGGCGGGCGGTCAAGCGCGTCACGACATCAATGCCAAACGCCCGGATCGACGCCTTGTCATCGCCGAAATCCTGCAGGCGCAAGCGCATCCAGCGCGGGATTTCCGCCCCGCACATGGATGAAAACCGCGCCAGCTGGGTGTAATTCGTCACCGGCATGATGCCCGGCGTGATGGGGATGTCGATCCCGTGAGCGCGCACCTGATCGACAAAGTCGAAATACGCGTCCGGATTGAAGAAATACTGCGTGATGGCGCTATCGGCGCCAGCATGCACCTTGTTGACGAAATGCAGCAGATCCTGCCGTGCGCTTTCCGCCTGAGGGTGCATTTCCGGATAGGCAGCGACTTCGATGTGAAACGCGTCGCCATACTGTTCGCGCACGAAACGCACCAGTTCACTGGCGTAATGCAGGTCGCCCGTATCGCCCCCCATGCCCGACGGCATATCGCCGCGCAGGGCGACCAAGCGGCGAATCCCCCGAGCCAGATAGTCGTCCAGAATGGCGCGCAGATCCTCGCGCGTCGCCCCGATGCAGGACAGGTGGGGAGCGACATCGGTCCCCAGATTGCGCAGCATCTGCACGGTATCGACCGTACCGGTGCGCGTCGAGCCGCCGGCGCCGAACGTCACGCTGACATACGCCGGATTCAACGCCGCCAAGCGTTTGGCGGACCGCACCAGCCGTTCCTGGGCGGCAATGTCGCGAGGGGGAAAGTATTCCAGACTGAGGGCAGGCGCCCCCGGCTGCGCAAGATTTGACATGATTCCCTGAGATCCTTATTGCAACAGAAGGCTGGCCAACGCACCGGACACCAGGCTATAGACAATGGCGCCGATGACGGCCCACCAGAAACCATCCACCTGAAAGCCCTTCAGGATCGATCCCGCCCACCAGAACACCAAGGCATTGAGCACCAGCAGAAACAAGCCCAGCGTGACAAAGGTCAGCGGCAAGGTCAGCAGGATCAGCAAGGGTTTGACGACCGTGTTCAGCAGGCCCAGCACCAGGGCGGCGATCAGCGCCGAACCAAAAGAAGCCACCGTGATACCGGGCAGCAGATAGGCGACCACCAGCAGGGCAACCGCATTCAAGATCCAGACGAGCAACAGCATGATGGCACTCCTTCAGTCATACATGAGGGGCTGCGCATCCAGCCATGCCCCTTGACGGGCGCACAGCCGGATCCGCCTTTGCGCAGGCAGCGATCAATAGCGGTAATGACCGGGCTTGAACGGGCCGGCGACCGGCACGCCGATGTAGTCGGCCTGTTTTTGCGACAGCGTCGTCAATTGCACGCCCAACTTTTTCAGGTGCAGGCGGGCGACCTTTTCGTCCAGGTGCTTGGGCAACACATAGACCTGGCCGGTCTTGTAGTGGTCGCCGCGCGTGAACAGTTCGATCTGCGCAATGGTCTGATTGGTGAAGGAGGCCGACATCACGAAAGACGGGTGACCCGTGGCGCAGCCCAGATTGACCAGGCGGCCCTTGGCCAGCAGGATGATGCGCTTGCCGTCGGGGAAGATGATGTGATCGACCTGGGGCTTGATTTCTTCCCATTGCAGGTCTTCAACCGAGGCCACATTGATTTCGCTGTCAAAGTGCCCGATGTTGCAGACGATGGCCTGGTCCTTCATGCGATACAGGTGCTCACGATCAATGACGTGGTAGTTGCCGGTGGCCGTCACGAACATATCGGCCTGTTCCACGACGTCCGCATCGTTCAGATCCACGACCCGGTAACCTTCCATGGACGCCTGCAGGGCGCAGATGGGATCGACTTCCGTCACCCAGACCTGGGCGCGCAATGCGGCCAGCGCCTGGGCGCAGCCCTTGCCCACGTCGCCAAAGCCGCAGACGATGGCGATCTTGCCTGCGATCATGACGTCGGTGGCGCGCTTGATGCCGTCCACCAGCGATTCGCGGCAGCCGTACAGATTATCGAATTTCGACTTCGTCACCGAGTCGTTGACGTTGATGGCCGGGATCTTCAGTTCGCCGCGCTGCGACATCTGATACAGGCGGTGCACGCCCGTGGTGGTTTCCTCAGTCACGCCCTGGATCTGCGCCAGACGGGTGGAATACCAGGTGGAGTCCTTGGCCAGCTGCGCCTTGATGGCGGCAAACAGGACACGTTCTTCTTCGTTATCGGGCTTGGCGATGACGGAGGCGTCGGTTTCCGCGCGCGCGCCCAGATGCAGCAGCAGCGTGGCGTCGCCGCCATCGTCCAGGATCATGTTGGCCTGCTCGCCGGGCCATTCGAAGATGCGATGCGTGTACTGCCAGTAGTCTTCCAGGGATTCGCCCTTGACGGCGAACACCGGCGTGCCGCCCGCGGCAATCGCAGCGGCGGCATGGTCCTGGGTGGAAAAGATGTTGCACGAGGCCCAGCGGACTTCCGCCCCCAGCGCCTTCAAGGTTTCGATCAGCACCGCCGTCTGGATGGTCATGTGCAGGCTGCCGGCGATACGGGCGCCCTTCAGGGGCTGGGATGCGGCGAATTCTTCGCGCGTGGCCATCAGGCCCGGCATCTCGGTTTCAGCAATGGAAAGTTCGCGGCGGCCCCAGTCAGCCAGGGCGATATCGGCGATGACGTAGTCGTGTGCAGTGCTCATGGGTATCCCTGTAGAGCCTGCGCAGCGGGAGGGAACGGTGCCGCCCACCCCTGCCCGCGCAGGGCAACGATGGGCGCCGTTCATAAAGAAGGTTCCTGAGCCTGGCGGCCTGCTGAGTCGGCCTGACAGGCCGGCAGGGCCGGTGCAGCGCCCCTCAGGAAAGGGGCTCATTATAACCTGCATGCGCTCAAACCCGGTGCACGGCCCATGACGTATCACTGCGCTGCCGGCGCCCCTGTCCCCATCGCCTGAAACAAGCGCGCGGCATCCAGCAAACGCCGCACTCTCACATCCAGCGCATCCAGTGACGACAGCGCCGCCTGGCGCTGCGCCGCCCGCGCCGATGACGCCGGCATGGCGCCCAATTCGGCACGACGGCCCATGTCGGCAGCGATGCGCTGCGCGGCCTGTTCAGCAGCATCCATCCCGGCCTGCGCTGCGCCCGCCTGCTCCAGCGACGACAGCGCATCGGCCACTTCGCGAAAAGCCGCCAGCACTGTGCTGCGATAGTCGTCCTCGGCTGCCGCATACGCCTGCTGACTGGCGCGGCGCTGCGCACGCAAGGCGCCGCCGTGAAACAGGGGCGCCGTCAGGCCTCCGGCCACGCTCCAGATGGCGCCGCCGGGCGACAGCGCAGAAGACCAGTCATAGCCGGCACGCCCCATGGCGGCGGACAGCGTCAAACTGGGGAACAGGTCCGCAGTCGCCGCTCCCACATCCTGAGCGGCGGCTTCCAAGGCGGCCTGCGCCGCCTGGACATCCGCCCGCGACGCCAGTAACGCGGACGGCACCAGAACCGGGATGCGCGCCGGCAAGTGCAGCTGTCCGAACGGGATGGCAACGGGCGCCTGATCCGGCGTACGCCCCAGCAATACGGCCAAGGCATGCCGGGTCGCCAGCACCTGGGCGCGTAACGCCGGCAGCTGCGCCGCGACGGATTCAGCCTGGCGGCGCGCATCCCATGCTGCGGTCTGCGCCACAGCGCCCAATGCCTGCTGGCGCACGGCCTGCGCTTCATCCTGCCGCAGGCTGTCGATGATCGATTCCAACACCTGCATCCGGGCCTGCAACACAGACAAGGTCAATGCGCCAGACACCACGTTAGCCGCCAAGGCCGCCTGGGCAGCGCGCCACCGGGCGGCCTGCTGCTCGACCCGGTCCGCCAGCGCGCGATTGCGATGCCGGACTGAACCGAACAGGTCAAAGGTGTAGCGCACCTGGGCTTGGCCGACAAAGGTATCGTAGATCGAGGTCTGCGGCAGACTGGGCAGTGGCGGCGGCAACTGTTGCGGCAAGCCCAAGGCACGCTGCCGGACGGCCTGACCGCCCAGGTCCAGCGATGGCAGCGTGGTGGCGCCAGTCTGAGCGCGCAAGAGCTCACGCGCGGCCTCCAGGCGATGGGTGGCCGCAGCCAGATCCGGATTAGCGGCCCAGGCCTGTGTCACCAGTGCGTCCAGCGCCGGCGTGCCGAACTGGGTCCACCAGGCGGCCATCGGCGCCCGAGCCGTCACCAATTCAGGCCCGGCGGCTGGCCCCTGCCGGGGCGGCGACACCGATGCGGCATACCGGCTCGGTTCGGGCATGGTCGGCGGCTGGCCGGACGGCCCGAATGCGCAACCGGCCAGGCTTGCCAGGCCCGCGCCCACTACCAGCCAGCGCATGGGGCGCCTGATCATCGTTCCGCTCCTTGCGCCCCAGGGTCTCTTGAGACCAGCGCGACGCTGCTTTCTTCGTTCCGGACGCGGAACATCAGTGCATACAAAGCCGGCAGCACGAACACCGTCAACACCGTGGCGCTGCTGATCCCGCCCATCAACGCTGTCGCCATCGGGCCGAAAAAATCGCTGCGCAACAAGGGGATCAGGGCCAAAACTGCAGCGGCTGCCGTCAGCACAATCGGACGAAAGCGCCGCACGGTCGCATCCACGATGGCATCGAGACGCCGATGGCCGGCGGCGATGTCCTGTTCGATCTGGTCGACCAGGATGACGGAGTTTCGCATGATGATGCCGAACATGGCGATCACCCCCAGCAAAGCGACAAAGCCGAAAGGCTTGCCGAACAGCAGCAAGGCCAGGACGACGCCGATCAGCCCTAACGGGGCAGTCAGCACCACCAGCACGACCAGGGAAAACCGCTGCAGCTGGATCATCAGCAAGGTCAGCACCGTGATGATCAGGACCGGCACCTGGACGCTGATCGATGCCTGGGCCTTGGCGCTGTTTTCCACCGCGCCGCCTACCTCGACCCGGTAGCCCACCGGCAGGCCGGCGCGTATATCCGCCAGCTGCGCATCGATGGCCGCCGTCAGGTCGATGCCCCCGACACCGGGCGCCGTGTCGGCGCGCACGGTCAGCGTAGGCTGACGGTCACGCTCCCAGATGACGGCGTGTTCCAGGCCGTCGCGCATCTGGCCGACCGCGCCCAAAGGCACCGGCCCCTGGGGCGTGGGTAAAGACATATTTTCCAGATTGCCGCGTTCGGATTCTGGCGCGCGCAGATCGATGCGGATCAAGCGATCACCCTCGCGATACTGGGACACGGCCCGGCCCGACAGCGTCATGGACAGGAAATCCGCCACGTCCCGCGAACTGACGCCCAGGCGCTGCGCAGCCTGCTGATCGACCTCGAAGTGCGACAGTCGCGCAGAAGGCTCGTCCCAATCGAACTGCACATTGCGGGCGCGAGGGTCGGCACGCACGATGGCGGCCACGGCTTCCGCGATCCGACGCACCTGGGGAATGTCGTCACCGCTGATGCGGAACTGGACGGGATAGCCGACCGGCGGCCCCGATTCCAGCCGCGAGACGCGCCCTCGCACCGCAGGAAATTCCGCCTGCAGCACAGATTCCAACCAAGGCTTGAGCGCTTCACGGTCCGCAATCGAGGTGGCTGTCACCACCAATTGCGCGAAATTCGGCGCCGGCAATTGCTGATCCAGAGGCAGATAGAAACGCGGTGCGCCGGTGCCGACGAAACTGACGGCACGCGCCACGCCGTCGCGCCCATCCAGCAGGGATTCCAGGCGCTGCACCTGCGCCAGCGTCGCCTCGAAGGAGGCGCTCTCGCGCAGCCGCAGGTCCACCAACAATTCGGGGCGCGCCGAATCAGGAAAGAATTGTTGCGGCACCAGCCGGAAACCCGCCATCGCCAGCAGGAACAGCAGCATGGTCGCGCCCAGGATCATCTTGCGCCGGCTCACGCAACGGTACAACCAGCCCCGCAAGCGGCGATAAAAGGGCGAATCATAGGGATCATGCTCGGCCTGCTCCCCCGTCGCTGTCGCAGACGATGCAGCCGCCGCGCGCGGCCTCAGGATGGCATACCCCAGCAGCGGCACCAGGATCACCGCCGCCAGCCAGGACAGCAGCAGAGAAATGGCCGACACCTGGAAAATCGAGCGGGTATATTCGCCCGTGTTCGACTGCGCCAGGGCAATAGGCAGAAAACCGGCAACCGTCACCAGCGTGCCTGTCAGCATGGGAAATGCCGTGCTGGTATAGGCGAACGCGGCAGCGCTGAGCCGGTCCCAGCCTTGTTCCAGCTTCACGGCCATCATCTCGATGGCGATGATGGCATCGTCTACCAACAGACCCAGCGACAGGATCAAGGTCCCCAAAGAGACCTTGTGCAAGCCGATCCCCATCCAATCCATCACCAGCGCCGTCAACGCCAGGACCACCGGGATCGAGACCACGACCACCATGCCGGTGCGCAGGCCCAGCGACACCAGGCTGACCAGCAGCACGATCGCCACCGCCTCGCCCACGGAACGCAGAAACTCATCGACCGACGCCGTCACAGCGTCAGGCATGCTGGCGACTTCCTGCAGGCTTAACCCCGCCGGCAGGCGGCCTTGTAAATCCGCAACGGTGCGACGCAAGGCCTGCCCCAGCTCCACCACATCCTGGCCGTCCGCCGCTGTCACGCCTATCCCCAGCACCGCTTGCCCCTCGTGGCGCATCTGCGTGGCCGGCGGATCGATCGAACTGCGCCGGATCTCGGCAATATCGCCCAAGCGCACGACACGGACGCCCAGCGGGACCAGGGTGTCGGCCAAGTCGTCCAAGCTGTGGAATTGCCCGCTGGGGCGCACGAACATCCGATCGGATGCTGTACTCATCACTCCGGAATCCGCCACTGCATTGCGAGCGGCGATGGCCTGGCCGACGCGTGCCGGCGTCAGGCCGGATTGCGCCATGACGGCATTGGGAATACGGACCTCGATGCGTTCTTCCTGATCGCCGAAATAATCGACTTTTGCCGCCCCGGGCACACGCAGCAGCACGGTGCGCAGAATATCGGCCTGTTCCCGCAATTGCCCGGGCGTATAGCCATCGCCCGCCAAGGCATAGATATTGGTATAGACGTCACCGAACTCATCGTTGAAAAACGGCCCGATGGCGCCCACGGGCAATTCCATCGCCATATCGCCGATCTTCTTGCGCACCTGATACCACTCCTGGGGCACCAGGCGGGCATCCGCCGATTCGCTCATGAAATAGAAAATCGTCGACTGCCCTGGCCGCGAATAGCTGGTGGTGTAGTCGCGGTGCGGCATTTCCTGCAGCTTGCGTTCGATGCGGTCGGTCACCTGTTCGCGCACCTGCTCGGCCGTTGCGCCAGGCCACAAGGTCTGGATCACCATGACGCGAAAGGTAAAGGGCGGATCCTCGGACTGCGCCAGCCGCAGGCCGGCCAGCGTGCCGGCCACCACCATGACCACGATCAGATAGATCACCAGGGAACGATGCAGAATCGCCCAACGCGACAGATTGAAGCGGTGTCCGCTTGACGATGATCCCTGGGTCATGAGGCGTCCTTGTCCGGGCGCGGCCGGTCGGGCGCGGTACGGCATCGCTTTGATCCGCTGGCCCGCGGACAGCATATGTACGCCCTGGACCACCACCACCTGCCCTGCTTGCAGACCTTCGGCAATCGTCACGGTATCCACGCCGTAAGACGCCACCTTGACGACCTGCAGCGCCAGCACACCCTGCTCATCCGCCACCCACAGCGCCGGCTGCTCGCCCTGGTGAAACAAAGCGGTCGCCGGCAGCGTATAACGGGGGCCTGCAGCAGGCGGCGCCTGGAACCAGACCGTGGCCGTCATGCCCAGTCGCACAGCCGCATTGGCATCCAGCACCCGCAGCTTGACTCGAAAGCTGCGACTGGCCGGATCCGCCGCTTTGGAGACCTCGCGGACACGCGCCCGCAGCCGCTGCCGGGGCAAGGCCACCGGCACGACTTCCGCCATAAACCCCGGCTCGACCGCCGCCACTCTGCGTTCCGGCACATCCACGACGACATCCAGACCATCGCCCCAGGCCAAGGTATACACCGCCTGCCCCGCGCCGACATTCTGACCTGCCATGGCCTGTTCGGCAGTGATGATGCCATCCTGAGGAGACGCCAGGCGCGCGTATGCCACCTGATCACGCGCGCGGGCCTGAGCCTGTCGCGCCTGTTCCAGCTGCGCCTGAGCCTGAGCATACTGAGCGCGCGTCTGCTCGACCTGGGCTGATGCGATCAGCTGCTCACGGCCCTGGGCCTGATCCCGCCGCCACTGCCGCTGCGCGGCGTCCAATGTGGCTCGCGCCGCCTGATAGTGCGCCTGCGCCGCGTCCAGATTCTGACGCCAGGGGGTGGGATCCAGTTCCGCCAAGACCTGGCCGGCACGGACCGTATCACCCAGTCCCGCATGACGCTGCACTATCTGGCCCGCCACCCGGAAAGACAGCGGCGTGGATTGCGCGGCGGCCAGCACGCCAGGTGCGGACCAGCGCACCGGGTCCGCATCCGGCTGCGCCGTCACGGTCGGCGCCGGACGCGGCGCAGGTTCGGGTATTTCTCGGGCGCCACAGGCCGCCAGTGCGGCGCAGCACGCCAACACCACCAGGCCACGGGACAGACATGCAGCGGCATCATTCATGTTCATTCCACCAATCGACTGACCAAGGCCCGGCCCGCAACACGATCTTCCGAACGCCACGCCGCTGACGAGTTTATGTGAATACAGATATGAATTCAAATACATAATCGTATTTGAATTCAATCCCTGCGAAATGAACAGTTTTATCCCTACAATCTGGGGACATGAACCCAAAGATCCGCCTCACCCGCCAACAAAGCCAGGCCCAGACTCGGCAAAGGCTGCTGGCCGCCGCCCACGCGCTGTTCGCCGCGCATGGTTTCAACGCCACCAGCGTGGAACAGATCGCCCTGGAAGCCGGCTATAGCCGTGGCGCTTTTTATTCCAATTTTCAGACCAAGGCGGAAGTTTTCCTGGTGCTGTTGCAACAGGAACACGAGGCCATCATGGCCGAGCTGCACACCTTGCTGGAGACCCCTGCCGCCGATGATCCGGACGGCACGCCGCCTCGGCATCTGCTGGAAGCGCGCCTATTGGATTTCTATGCCCGATTGCACCGGAATACCACGCTGCAGGTGCTGCTGCTGGAAGCCCGCCTGCTGGCGCTGCGCGATCCGGATTTCGCCATGCATTTCCAACGATTCCAGCAGCATTTGCTGGATGCCGTAGGGCATTACGCCTTGATATTCACGCAACGGGCAGGCTTGGCGCCATCCATGGCGCCACAGGACATGGCGCTGGGTTTTGTCGCGCTGTGCGACGGCATGGCGCTGTACCGGATGGAAAACGGCCCGGCAGACGACAATGAGCGCGCCGAACACATTCTGCGCGCCTTCATGAAGAAAATGGCGTTCGAGCCGTAGCCCGAAAAAGAGATGTCCAGGGCTTTCCGGGAAAGCCCTGGACCGGGATCAGACAGCGGACTTCAGTTCCTGGACCTTGTCAGTCGTTTCCCAGCTGAATTCCGGTTCGCTGCGGCCGAAATGGCCATAGGCGGCGGATTTCGCATAGATGGGACGCAGCAGATCCAGCATATTGATGATGCCCTTGGGACGCAGGTCGAAGTGTTCGCGCACCAGGCGGGCGATCTGTTCGTCGGGGATCACGCCCGTGCCTTCGGTGTAGACCGTGATGTTGATCGGCTCAGCCACGCCGATGGCATAGCTGACCTGCACTTGGCACTGACGCGCCAAGCCGGCGGCGACGATGTTTTTCGCCACGTAGCGGGCAGCATAGGCAGCCGAGCGATCGACCTTTGACGGGTCCTTGCCCGAAAAAGCGCCGCCGCCATGCGGGCAGGCGCCGCCGTAGGTATCGACGATGATCTTGCGCCCGGTCAGACCGCAATCGCCTTGCGGGCCGCCGATGACGAATTTGCCTGTGGGGTTGATCAGGAACTTGGTCTTGTCCGTCAGCAGGCCGTCGGCAAACACCGGGCGGATGATGTGTTCGATCACGGCGTCATGGATGTCCGCCTGGGAAATATCCGGGTGATGCTGGGTGGATACCACGACGGTATCGACTTCGGCCGGTTTGCCGTCCAGATAGCGGAAAGTGACCTGGGACTTGGCATCCGGGCGCAGCCACGGCAAGCGACCGTCTTTGCGCAATTCGGCCTGGCGCTGCATGATGCGGTGCGCATACCAGATGGGCGCCGGCATCAGATCGGGGGTTTCGTCGCAGGCGTAGCCGAACATCAGGCCCTGGTCGCCCGCACCCTGGTTCAGGATTTCTTCGGGGGTGCGATCTACGCCCTGGGCGATATCGGGGGACTGCTTGTCGTAGGCGACCAGTACCGCGCAGCCCTTGTAGTCGATGCCGTAATCGGTATTGTCATAGCCGATGCGGCGGATCGTATCGCGAGCGACCTGGATGTAATCCACGTTCGCGCGAGACGTGATTTCGCCGGCCAGCACGACCAAGCCTGTATTGCACAGTGTTTCAGCGGCGACCCGGGAATGGGGGTCCTGTTCGAGCAAGGCGTCGAGAATCGCGTCGGAAATCTGGTCGGCGACCTTGTCGGGATGGCCTTCGGAAACGGATTCCGAGGTAAAGAGAAAATCGTTGTTTGCCACAGCGATACGTCCTGTATGAACACCGGAACCGCCCGGTGCAAGGTTGAACGAAACGCGTTGCACCTCTGGATGTATCGGGGCGCGACGCTTTAGCGGTTTAAACCATGCCGTCGCCAGCATGGAGATCGCTCCGCAAGTTGTCGGGTTAACTCAGCGATCAGGGGGATTTTAAGCGAAAATACCCTTCATCTGCTGAAATGGCGCTTCACCCACAGGGACATTCACCCCTCATGCTGTTGTTTTTCGTACGTCTGCTGGCTTGCCTGCCGCTGTCCTGGCTGCAGGCAGGCGGTCGGCTGATCGGCCTGCTGATCTACTGTTTTCCAGGCCGCTACCGGCGCCGCCTGCAGGCCAACGCCCGCCGGGCCGGTTTTGATTCGCCCGCCTTTTTCCGCCGGGCCGCCGCCGAGTCCGGCGCCATGATCCTGGAAACACCCAAGATCTGGTGGCGCACGTCCCAATGCCTGACCCTGACCCATAGCGATCAGGAATCCGTGGTGCAGGACGCCTTGGCAGACGGGCGAGGCGTCCTGTACCTGACCCCGCACCTGGGCTGCTTTGAAATCGCCGGCCGCCACCTGACGCGGCACGGCCCGCTGACGGCCATGTTCCGGCCGTCGCGCAGCCCCGTCCTGGATGCCGTCATAGCCACCGCCCGCGGCATGCCCAACCTGCACACCGTCCCCACCAATCGCCACGGTGTGCGCGAATTCGTCCGCGCGTTAAAGCGCGGCGAAGCCGTAGGCATGCTGCCCGATCAGGTACCCCGCGAAGGCGATGGCCTGTGGCTGCCCTTTTTCGGCGACTATGCCCTGACCGTCACCCTGCCCGCCCGCCTGGCCTTGCAAACCGGGGTGGCCGTGATCCTGAGCGCCGGCGAACGCCTGCCCCGGGGACGCGGCTGGCGCATCCATTACCTGCGCCTGCCCGACCCGCTGCCCCAGACGCCGGAAGCCCTGACGCTGGCCATCAATCAAGCCATGGAAACCCTGATCCGGCGCTTTCCGGAACAATATCTCTGGAGCTACAACCGCTACAAACAGCCGGATGACGCGCCGCCGCCCCCCGAGGACTGATCCTCCTACAATCCGACCATGGCTTTCAATAAAAAACCCTTGCTGCGGGCACTGTTCGGCTATTTCGGCCGCTGCCCGACCCCGACCAGGCTGCGCTGGGGCCGCATCCTGGGCCGGCTCGTCCCGCACCTGCTGAAGTCCCGCGCCCATATCGTCCGGGTCAATCTGGCGCATTGCTTCCCGGACCTGACCGAGGCGCAACGCGAAGCCCTGGCCCGGCGCCACTTCCATCTGCTGGCCCAGTCCTTCGTCGACCGGGGACTGTGCTGGTTCGGCACGCCGGAACACATCCTGAACACCATCGACCTGCAAGGCGAACACCATCTCCAAACCCTGCTGGATCAGGGACGACGCATCCTGATGTTCGCCCCGCACTTCATCGCGCTGGATGCCGCCGCCACCCGCCTGACTCTGTTTCTGCAGGAGTCCGCCACGCTCTACACCCGGCAAAGCGATGCCGATGTGGACGAGATCGTGCGTCTGGGGCGCGGGCGCTTCAACCAGGTGCACCTGGTCAGCCGCCACGACGGCGTGCGCGGCCTGATCCGGCATCTGCGCAAAGGCATCCCCGTCTACTACCTGCCGGACATGGATTTTGGCCGCCAGGGCAGCGCCTTCGTGCCGTTTTTCGGCGTACCCGCCGCCACCCTGCTATCGGCGGCCCAGATCGCTGCCGCCTGGGATGCCGCCGTGGTGCCTGTCATCAGCCGGCTCGACCCCGACACCGGCCGCTATCAGGTCATCGTCGGCCCGCCGGTGGATGATTTCCCCGGCAACGACTCGCCCGAAGCCGCCACAGCCCGCCTGAATCGCCTGATCGAAACAGAAGTCCGCCCCGACCCCGCCCAGTACTATTGGGTGCATCGGCGGTTCAAGACGCGCCCGGAGGGCGAGGCCGGCTTTTACTGAGTTCCTCTCCATGGCCTGCGCGGATCAGCCTCCAGGCGCTTGCCCCCCTTTTTTGCAGGATAATCGTCGGATGATCTGGAACTTCACCAAAATGCAGGGCGCCGGCAACGACTTCGTCGTGCTGGACGGCGTGCGCCAGCCTATCCAGTTGACGCCCGAACGCGCGCGCGCGCTGGCGGATCGGCATTTCGGCATCGGCGCCGATCAGATCCTGCTGGTCGAAGACCCCTTGGACCCCAATGCCGACTTCCGCTATCGCATCTTCAACGCCGACGGCGGCGAAGTCGAACACTGCGGCAACGGCGCGCGCTGCTTTGTGCGTTTCGTGCATGAGCAAGGCCTGTCGCGGCGCAACCCCCTGCGGGCGGAAATCGCCACCGGGCTGATCGTGCTGCGCGAAGCAGACGACGGACAGGTCTCGGCGGATATGGGCCAAACGACATTCACTCCCGACCAGTTGGCCTTTGACGCAACGGGGCTCGAGACCCGCACAAGCGGCGCAGACACGCTGTACGGCCTGGACCTGCCGGGCGAATCGACGCCGGCCTGGTGCTCTCTGGTGGCGATTTCCAATCCCCACGCCGTGATGCAGGTCGACGATACCGAGGCCTTCCCGGTCAGCCGCATCGGCCCGGCCATCGAAAGCCACCACCGCTTCGCCCAGCGCGTGAACGCCGGCTTCATGCAGGTCCTGGATCGCCACCATATCCGTCTGCGCGTCTACGAACGCGGCGCGGGTGAAACCCTGGCCTGCGGCACAGGCGCCTGCGCGGCGACCGTCGCCGGCATCCGGCGCGGCCTGCTGGACAGCCCCGTGCAGGTGGACACCCGCGGCGGTGCACTGCATATTGAATGGGATGGCCAGACGCTGCGCATGCGCGGACCGGCCATCACGGTTTTTCATGGCCAGGTCGATATCGACGCTCTGGTCGCCTCTCGTTGACGGAACCCCCACATGACACAGGAAGCCCCCAGCGCCCAGGATATCGCAGCCTACCTGAGCCAGAACCCCCGGTTCTTTGAAGACCACGCCGACATCTTTGCCACGCTCAGCGTGCCGCACCCGCACCAGGCGCGCGCCATCTCGCTGGGCGAACGGCAGATCCTGACGCTGCGCACCCGGGTCAAGGAATACGAACAGCGCCTGATGCAGCTGCTGCAAAACGCCGGCGGCAATGAACGCATCAACCAGTCGCTGATGCAATGGTGCGCCCGCATGCTGGCCGAACCGGATGCGCTGCGGATACCCGCCCACATCATCCGCAGCCTGGGCGATCAGTTTGATCTTGACGCCGTCGCCCTGCGCGTCTGGGATCTGCCTCCCCTGGAAGACAGCGAATTCGCCCAGGACGTGACCTCAGACATCCGCCGCGAGGCTGCTGAAATGTCGCAGCCTTACTGCGGCCCCGTCAAAGGCCAAGCTGCCGCCGACTGGCTGGCCAACAACCCTGAATCCCTGGCCATCTTGCCGCTGCACGCGCTCAATGGCGCGCAACCCATCGGGCTGCTGGTCCTGGGGTCGGCGGACCCGCAGCGCTTCACCGCCGATATGGGTACTGCCTTCCTGACCGTGATCGCTTCCCTGGCGGGCGCCGCACTGGGTCGCCTGGTTACCCCGGCGCCCGAGGCTGCCTAGCCTCAGGGGCGGCTGCCAATGACTGTCGACGATACTCCGCGCATCGAATCCTGGCTGTCCGAACTGGGCGCCCAGCAGCGCTATTCGCCGCACACCATCACCGCCTACCGGCATGATCTGCAGGCCTTGCAAGCCTGCTTTCCGGACCAGGCCCTGGATACGCTGGAAGAAATTCACATCCGTCAGGCGCTGGGGCGGCTGCATGCGCAAGGGCAACAACCCCGCAGCCTGGCGCGCACGCTGTCAGCCTGGCGCAGCTACTTCGCCTGGCGGGCGCCAGACGCCTCGCTGAACCGCAATCCGGCCCAAGGCGTACGAGCACCGCGCATCCCTCACAGTTTGCCCAAGGCTCTGTCCGTCGATCAGGCCCAGGCGCTGCTGGACCGATCACAACTGCCACCGGCAGACACGCCCATTGAAAAGCGCGACATGGCCATGTTCGAAGTGCTGTATTCCAGCGGACTGCGCCTGTCGGAACTGGTGGGGCTGGACTGGCAGCCGCTGCGCGAACCGGGGCATGCCTCGCATAGCTGGATTCAGTTGACCGAACGCGAAGCCATTGTCCAGGGCAAAGGCCGCAAGACCCGGGCAGTGCCCTTGGGGCGGCATGCGATCGACGCATTACAGGTCTGGCTGGCCGTCCGCGGGCAGTTGCTGCCTCCCGCACCTGATGCCGACACCCGTGCTGCCCTGTTCCTAGGCGCCCGGGGCCGGCGTATCAGCCCCCGCGTCGTGCAATTGCAGCTGCAAGCACTGGCGCAACGCGTCGGCCTGCCGATGCACGTGCACCCCCACAGCCTGCGGCATAGTTTCGCCAGCCATCTGCTGCAATCCGCGCAGGACCTGCGAGCCGTGCAGGAGCTGCTGGGGCACGCCAACATTTCCACCACCCAGATCTACACCCGGCTGGACTTCCAGCATCTGGCAGCCAGCTACGATCAGGCGCACCCTCGCGCCCGCCGCAAGACCAAGGACTGAAATCGCCGCCGCACGGCGCCGCATCATTCAGGTCGCGCCGGCGCCGTGAAAGCCGCCAGCAATTGCTGCATATTCCAGCGAAACATCCCCAGGTAGGTCGAGGCCTGCTGCCCCGGCTGCCCCAGCGTATCGGCATACAAGGAGCCGCCCAGCGTCACGCCGGCTTCGGCAGCCAGCTGCTTCAAGGCCGGGGAATTGCCGCCATGCTCCAGAAAAATCGCGCTGACATGCTGTGTCCGGATCTGCTTCAGCAGATCCGCCATGGCGCGGGCGGACGGCTCGGCTTCGCTGGATACCCCCACCAGGGACAGGATGCGAATGTCATATGCCGCCCCAAAATAGCCGAAGGCATCATGCGAAGTCGCCAATATGCGGCGGTTCTGCGGCACGGCAGCCAGTTGCCGGCGCCATTGGGCATCCGCCTTGCGCAGTTGCCGCACATAGGCGTCGGCCCGGGCGAAATAGGCGGATTCGTGGGCGGGATCAGCCTGCGCCAAGCCCTGAGCGATATTCTGCACGTACTGCACTCCGTTGCCCAGATCCTGCCAGGCATGAGGGTCCACCGCGCCGGCTTCGTGGGCATGGGCGTGGGCGTGATCATGCTCGTCCGATTCGCCGTGCGCATGATCCGCTGCTTCCGCCTCGGCCTGTGCCGCTTCCGCCTCGCTCAGGTGGCGCGGCTCGACGCCTCGCGACGCAATGATCGTCTGCCCCTTGAAACCGGCGGCATCCAGCAGACGCGGCATCCAGGCCTCAAATCCCAGCCCGTTGAGCACCAGCACCTGGGCATCGCCCAGGGCGCGGGCATCCCGGGGACTGGGCTCAAACGTATGCGCATCGCGCATCGGCCCGACCAGCACATCCAGATGGATGTCATCACCACCGACCTCGCGCACCATGTCCGCCAGGATCGAAAAAGAGGCGACCACGCGCAAGGGCGCCATGTGCGCAATGTGCGCAACCGGTGGCGGCTTCACTGGCGCGGATGTTTCCTGCGCCTGCGCCTGCGCCAGGCCCAGCCCCAGGACCAGGCTAAGACCCAAGGCGCTCAATAAGCGCCGGCGGGTTTCATACATAATCGTCTCCCATGGATTGCAATAAACGGGCGCGCCGCGCCCGACTCTGACGCACGGTCTGCAACAAACCGCCCTGCGGCCCGATGGCCACCGAGACGAAATGTGCGGCCCCAGCCGCCAGGATGATGGCCGGCGAAGCCGCCACATCCGCGTAATACGACACCAACAGGCCGGCATAGGAAGCCAGCGCACCCAATATGGCCGCCAGAACCATCTGGGCGCCGACCGAGCGCACCCAGAACCGGGCGGCGGTCGCCGGCAGCATCATGATGCCCACCACCATCAGCGTGCCCAGCACCTGGAAGCCGGCCACCAGGTTCAGGACCAGCAGCGCCAGGAACCCCATATGCGCCCAAGCGCCGATGCGGCCCTCGGTGCGTAAAAACAAAGGATCCAGACATTCCGTCACCAGCACGCGGAACATCCCCGCCAGCGCCAACAGCGTGATGCTGCTGACCAGCGTCACCAACAACAACGCCGCCGTGCTCAGGCCCAACACAGTCCCGAACAGCACGTGGATCAGGTCCAGATTGGTGCCTTTCAAGGACACCAACAAGACGCCCAGTCCCAGGGACACCAGATAGAAAGCGGCGAAGCTGGCGTCTTCTCGCAAAGGCGTCAGGCGCGAAATCAGCCCGGCCAGCACGGCGACGATCACCCCGGTGATCAATCCCCCCACCGTCATGGCGGTCATGGACAGGCCAGCCGTCAGAAAGCCCACCGCTACCCCAGGCAGGATGGCATGGGCCATGGCGTCGCCCATCAGGCTGAGCCGTCGCAACACCAGAAACACCCCCAGGGGACCGGCGGCAAAGGCCAGCGCCCAGGACCCTGCCAGCGCCCTGCGCATGAAACCGAATTCGATGAAAGGCTGCACCAGCAGATCCCAGGCATGCATCATGCCAGCCCTCCAGCGCACAAATGGCGCGCCAGGTGCAGATTGGCCGTGCTGAGCACCCGTTCGCTGGGCCCCCAGTCCACGACCTGACCGGCCAGCAGCAGCGATTCGGGGAAATGGCGCTGCACCATGTCCAGATCGTGCAGCACAGCGATCACAGTGCGGCCTTCCTGGTGCCACTGGTGCAGCAGGACCAGCAGATCGTCGGTCGTGGCCCGATCCACGGCTGCAAAAGGCTCATCCAGCAAGATCACCTGAGCGTCGCGCAACATCAGCCGGGCGAACAGGGCCCGCCGCAGCTGCCCGCCCGACAGCGTATTCACCGCCTGATGGCCGAAACCCGCCAGGCCGACCGTACTCAAGGCGGATTCCACCGCATCCCGGCCGGCATCGTCCAGCCCGCGCCAGGCGCCCACGCGGTGCCAGGCCCCCAGGGCGACCAGGTCGAAGGTGCTGATGGGAAAATCCAGATCCAGTTCCGCCGACTGCGGCAGGCACGCCAGGCTGCGCCCCAGATCCGGCTCGATGCGAATCTGGCCGCGCACCGGGCTCAAGCGCCCGGTCAGCGCCTTGATCAGCGTGGACTTCCCCGCCCCATTGGGGCCGACCAGCGCGGTCAAGGTCCCGCGGGAGAACGTGCCGCAGGCATCGCGCACGGCGATCCGGTCGCGCCAACCCAACCAGACTTGCTGCAGTTCGATGGCAGACGCAGGCGCGGGCGCCCCCGCCGCTGCGTCACTGCGCGCCCCATGCACGGAGCAGGGTGCGCCGGCCCCATGCTCTACCACCATTGCAGCGCCCATCCGGTCAGCACCCACAGCAGCAGCACGGCCCAGGCGACGCGCCGCATGCGGCTCGCAGCCGACAGCAGCAAGGAAGACCCTCGATAAGGCTCGGGGCGGGAAAACGGCAGGAATCGCGGCATGGCGGCGGTCAACAAACAAGATTCGTTATGTTATAACATAACTATTATGAACGCCAAGGCTCACTCTCATTCCGACGCCGCCATCGCCCAGCGACTGTCGACGGCTGAACAGCTATGCGCGCAACGCGGATCCCGGCTGACGCCGCTGCGCCGTCTGGTGCTGGAAACCCTGCTACGGCATACCGGCAGCCTGAAGGCCTATGAACTGCTGGACGCTTTGCGGGCGGCCCAGCCGGGGGCCGCGCCGCCGACGGTCTACCGCGCCCTGGATTTTCTGACTGCCCAGGGCCTGATCCACCGCCTGGATGCCATCAGCGCCTGGACCGCCTGCACCGACGCCGGCGGCGAACCGCATGATCTGCTGATCGTCTGCACCCGCTGCGGCAACGTGGCTGAACTAAGCGACCCCGCGCTCAGCCAGCGCCTGGCCGATTGCGTGGCGCAGGCCGGTTTCGTGCTGGACGGACACGAGACCGAATTGCGCGCCGTCTGCACCCGCTGCCAACAAAGCTGATGGATCGCCTAGCACGCTCAGCAAACAATTGCCTGGGCAGGCAAAGGCGCCGCCACGCCTAGCCCGTGGCAAGCAAATGTGCGTAGCGCTGGCGGAATTTCGCCATCTTCGGCGCGATCACCACCTGGCAATAGCCTTGTTCGGGATGCTGCCGAAAATATTCCTGATGCAGGGATTCGGCTGGCCAGAACGTGCCAGCCGCTTCAATCCGGGTGCAGATCGGCGCATCGAAATGCGCCTGCGCATCGTCACGCACGGATTCGGCGGTGCGGCGCTGGGCGCCATCCCGATAGAAAATGACAGAGGCGTACTGCGGCCCGACATCATGCCCCTGGCGATCCGGCGTGGTGGGATCATGCGTGCCGAAAAAGACTTCCAGCAAGGTGTCGCAGCTGATCCGCGCCGGGTCGAAATCCACCCGCACGACTTCGACATGGCCCGTGTCCTGGCGGCAGACCTGTTCATACGTCGGGTGATCCAGCTGCCCGCCGCAATACCCCGGCTGCACGTCCTGCACGCCGGGCAGTGCGCGAAAGACAGGCTCCAGGCACCAGAAGCAGCCGCCGCCGACAATGATCTGTTCCATACCGATCCTTGAGTGAAATCGTTCTATCTGAGCAGCATACCCCCGATGACCGCTGCGCCGGCCAGGCGTTCAGGGCTGTGCGGGGCCATCCGGCAGAGACAGTATCCACTGCGCCAGCCGCATGGCATCGGCATCGGACAGGCGGGTCTGGGCGGGCATGGGAATCGCCCCCCATTGGCGACTGCTGCCCCGACGCATGGTCTGCGCCAGATACTGGGCTGCCTGCGGCTGATCCCGGAAGCGCTGGGCGATGGCCCGAAACGGCGGCCCGACCCGGCGGGCATCCACCTGATGACACCCCAGGCACTGGCGTTGTTTGGCCAACGCCTGGCCGTCGACGACCCGGCCATCCGCCGCCAAGGACGGGTCGGCCAGCAGAAACGACACACTTGCCAACAGGCCAAGGCGTGTGATCCCGGTCATGATCTGACGATATTGCATGGTGCGGCTGCCACCCTCATCTGACTGATCACGGTATTATCCTTGATTGTCTTTCTCTGCGGGTGCCGCACATGCCCTATCCCCACATCGACCCCATCGCGCTGCAGATCGGCCCGGTAGCCATCCACTGGTACGGTCTGATGTATCTGGCCGGGTTCGCCCTGGCCTGGCTGCTGGGCCGCTGGCGCATCCAGCACCACCCCAACGGACTGACGCTGCGCGACCTGGAAGACATCATCTTCTACGGCGTGCTGGGCGTGGTGCTGGGCGGGCGGCTGGGCTACGTGCTGTTCTACAAATTCGACGACTACCTGGCGCACCCGCTGGCGATTCTCGAGGTCTGGCAGGGCGGCATGTCCTTTCACGGCGGCCTGATCGGCGTGATCCTGGCCATGCTGATCTTCGCCCGCAAGCGCGGTCAGCCCTTGCTGGCGATCGGCGACTTCATCGCCCCTCTGATTCCCCTGGGCCTGGCTGCCGGCCGCCTGGGCAATTTCATCAACGGTGAACTGTGGGGCCGCCCGACCGACCTGCCCTGGGGCATGATTTTTCCGGGCGCCCAGGACGGCACGCCGCGCCACCCCTCGCAACTGTACGAAATGGGGCTGGAAGGATTCGCGCTCTTTGCCCTGGTGTGGTGGTTCGCCCGCAAACCTCGCCCCCTGGGGCAGGTCAGCGCCGTCTTTCTGATGGGCTACGGCGTCTTCCGCTTTCTGGTGGAATTCACCCGCGAACCCGACGATTTCCTGGGCTTGCTGGCAGGCGGGCTATCCATGGGACAGATCCTGTCCGTCCCCATGGTGCTCATTGGTCTGTGGCTGTTCCTGCGGGCAGCAGGACGATCGTCCCCTGGACCGACACGCTGATCACCTGGCTGCCGCCCTCGATCGGGGCGGCAACCTTGTCCGCCGCCATGGCGCTCATCATCATGCGCGGCATGGGGGCAGCCGGCATCTCGCCCGTCCCGCCCAGATCCACGGCATGCAGGCGATAGGCGCTGAACCCCAGCGCCTGCGCGAGCGCCTGGGCGCGATCCTGAAACGCCTTGACTGCCTGCTGCATCAGTTTCTGTTCTTCGGCGGCCTGGCGTTCACGCGATACGGAAAAAGCCAAGCCCGCGATCGGCATACGATCAGATAATTGAGCCGCCAGCTGCGAAGCGGCCTTGAAATCGCGCGACTGCAGCAGGATTTCAGCGTGTCCCCGCCATTCCGAGATACGGCCATCCTGGTCATTCATGGGCCAGAGACGATAGCTGCCGCTGCGCACATCGATGCCGTCATGACCCTTGGCCTGCTTCATCACGGCATCCAGCCGCGCATTGAGCTGATCCGACACGATAGCCTGGGACGCCCCGGATATTTCTGCCGCCAGCGTGACCTGCACCGTATCCTGTTGAACTTGCGCACTGGCTTGCGCCGACAGCGTGGCCTGGGGACGATCCTGGCGCGAATCCGACGACGCATGATGGGGACTGGCCTGGGCCAGTGGCGCCAACGCCAGCGTAGCGCCGAGCATCAGGCCGGCCAACATCGAGGGAGAAACAAAAGAGGCATGCATCATGAGGGATTCCTGCGGACGGCGCCGGCAAGGCCGGGCGGAAGTCTGCAGGATACCTGCAAAGCGCAGGCAAACAAAAGTCCGCCGTGTTACCACGGCGGACTATCTGTAAATGCCCCGCCTGTGCCGTCTAGGCCGGCATCCCGGAACCGGAGGTTCACGGTGGTCGCCTTCAGTCAGCCTTTGGGCTATCCAAATAAAGGTAGCACGCGTATCTGACAATCCAGCAACCGATGCCCAATAGCATTGGTTCAAGGAATGTATGGCCAGGTCTCGAACACGGCAGGGACTTGATCGACCGGGCGCCAAGGCGCACCGGGGTAATCTTTTAAACGGCATCCTCTGAAAGAGAGTCGAGCATGCTGTTCATGGCTTCAATTTTACCTCGGAAATCACCCAGGGCGATATGACTGAGAGGACCATCGGGTGCACGCAGGGTCAGCAGCTCGTTGGCGATCTGAATGGCAGCCATGACGGCGATGCGTTCATTGCTGACGACTTTGCCGGAACCCTTGATGGCCAGCATCCGCTGATCGACCTGCCGCACCGCTGCGAGCAGAGCGTCTTTTTCCTGCGGAGGGCACGCCAGCGAATAGTCGCGCCCCAGAATGGATACATCAACACGTTCCATGATCAGGCCTCCGCGCCGGGCAGGCGTTCCAGGATGAGTTCAACTTGCTGCTGCGCGCTGCTGGCCACGGTGCGCAGGCGGTCATAGTCCGCCTGCGTCGTCGCCAGGCGCTGCTGCAGGGTTTCGGATCGGAGCTGATGGTCCCGCAACTGGGATTCCAGCGCCCCATGGGCCTGGGCCGTTTCATCACGCACGGCTTGCAGTTCCTGGTCATGACGCGTCATGCGTTCGGACATGCGGGCGAATTCATCGTGTTCGTTCACCTGCTGGGACTTGAGCGTCTGGCATTCTTTTTCCAGCTGCTGGATCCTGGCTTGCAAGGCGCGGCGTTCAGCCTGCAGGCCCTGGGCGAACTGCACGACCGTCTGGATACGTCGGGATAAGGCGTCGAGGTCTTCGAGCATGCGGTCTACCCTAGGAAGAGGACTGGGAGGAATGCCCCCCCGGCTGGGCCGGAGACTGGCCGGTCTGTACGGTACCGCGATGCCCGCGCTGACGCAAATACCGATTTTCCCGCCCGCGCCGGAACAGCAGGCCGGACAGTTCGTTGAGCGCCAGCGTGTAGACTTCGCGCTTGAATTCGATCACGGCATCCAGCGGCACCCAGTAGGCGTTCCAGCGCCAGGCGTCAAATTCGGGCGTATCGCTGGCGCGCAGCGAAACGTCGGTATCCCGCCCCACCATGCGCAACAGGAACCAGATCTGCTTCTGGCCTTTGTAGTGGCCGCGCAATTCGCGGCGCACGTAGTGATCCGGCACGGTATAGCGCAACCAGTCTCGTGTACGCCCCAGAATACGGACATGCTCGGCCATCAGGCCGGTTTCCTCGTGGAGTTCCCGATACATCGCCTGCACGGGTGTTTCGCCGTGCTTGATGCCGCCCTGCGGGAATTGCCACGCGTGCTCGCGGATACGTTTACCCCAGAAAACCTCGTTTTTCTGGTTCACGAGAATGATGCCGACATTGGGGCGGTAGCCTTCGCGATCCAACATGGGGCCACCTCAGTTGTGAATTCAATACAATTACTGTTGATTATACGTACCCAGCGGAATCCCTACCATGTACGCCAGCAAGTATCACCTGAACACTCTGAAAGAAGCCCCCGCAGAAGCCGAGGTCGTCAGCCACCAGCTGATGACCCGCGCCGGAATGATCCGCAAGATCGCCGGCGGCATCTACACCTACATGCCCATGGGCCTGAAGGTGCTGCGCAAAATCGAAGCCGTCGTCCGCGAGGAAATGAACCGCGCGGACGCCATCGAGCTGCTGATGCCGGTCGTGCAGCCAGCCGAGCTCTGGCAGGAATCCGGGCGCTGGGAACAGTACGGCGCGGAACTGCTGCGCATGAAGGACCGCCACCAGCGGGATTTCGTGCTGCAGCCCACGTCCGAAGAAGTCATCACCGACATCGCCCGCAACGAAATTCACAGCTGGCGCCAGCTGCCGGTGAATTTCTACCATATCCAGACTAAATTCCGCGACGAACGCCGGCCGCGTTTCGGCCTGATGCGCGGGCGTGAATTCACCATGAAGGACGCCTATTCCTTCGACCGCGACGAGGCCGGCGCCCTGGCCAGCTACGACGTCATGTTCGCCGCCTACCAGCGCATCTTCACCCGCCTGGGCCTGACCTTCCGGGCCGTGGCGGCGGACACGGGATCCATCGGCGGGTCGCGCAGCCACGAATTCCAGGTCATTGCCGACACCGGCGAAGACCTGATCGTCTACAACCCCGATTCCGACTATGCGGCCAACATCGAGCTGGCTGACGCCCCCTGCCTGCTGCCCGCCCGTGAACCCGCGCGCGAGGCGCTGGAAAAACGCGCCACGCCCGACGCGCCCAAATGCGAGATCGTCGCGGAACAACTGGGCCTGCCGCTCTCGCGCACCGTCAAAGCCGTGGTGCTGGCGACGGACCCGGCCGATGCGCCGGCCCGCGTGTGGCTGCTGCTGATTCGCGGCGATCATGAAACCAACGAGATCAAGGTCGGCAAGCTGCCCGGCTTCCAGGACGGCTACCGCCTGGCCACCGAAACCGAGATCCAGGACGCCTTTCATTGCACGCCGGGCTATCTGGGACCCGTCGGCCTGGACGCTACTGTCACCGTGATCGCCGACCGCACCGTTGCGCACATGGGCGATTTCGTCTGCGGCGCCAACGAAGCCGGCTACCACCTGACCGGGGTGAACTGGGGCCGCGACCTGCCGGAACCCGCTCTGGTGACGGATCTGCGCAACGTCGTGGCGGGCGACCCGGACCCCCAAGGCGGCACGCTGGCCATCCAGCGCGGCATCGAGGTCGGCCACGTGTTCTTCTTGGGCGACAAGTATTCCCGCGCCCTGAACGCCACCTTCCTGGAAAACGATGGCAAGCCCACCGTCTTGCAGATGGGTTGCTACGGCATCGGCATCAGCCGGATCGCGGCAGCCGCCATCGAGCAAAACCACGATGACCGCGGCATGATCTGGCCCCGCGCCCTGGCGCCCTTCGAGGTCGTGCTGTGTCCTATCGGCATCGGCAAAAGTGAAACCGTCCGCAACACCGCTGAATCCCTGTACCAGGATCTGCGCGCCCAGGGCATCGACGTCATCCTGGATGATCGCGATGCCCGCCCCGGCATCATGTTCGCCGACTGGGAACTGATCGGTGTGCCGTTGCGAGTCACCCTGGGGGATCGCGGCCTGAAGGACGGCATCATCGAGATTCAGTCGCGCCGGGAATCCGAGGCGCACCGGGTTGCACCGGCAGACGCCCTCGCCTACATCCTGGATGCGCTGGCGGCCCTTTGAATCCGACACGGCACGAGCGGCGGTCCTGTGCCAGACCGCCGCTCGGCCCATGTCACACGGCTTAACGAAAAAATGAGCCCAACGCCCCCCAACGCTTCCGACGGCCTGTCCATTCGCGTATATTACGAGGACACCGATACCGGTGGCGTCGTGTATTACGCGAACTACCTGAAATTTTTCGAGCGCGGTCGCACCGAATGGCTGCGGGCGCTCGGAGTCGATCAACGCGAACTTGCAGCTCGGGAACAGATGATGTTTGTGGTCAGACATGCGGACATTGCCTATCGGCAACCGGCCCGTCTGGACGATCGGATCGACATCCGCACCACTGTCGCCGACCTGCGCGCATCGATTGTGGTCTTCCAGCAGCAGGCGCTGCGCGACGGCGAATTGCTCGTCTCGGCCACTATTCAGATCTGCGCCGTGCACGCAGCCACTTTCAAACCCATCCGTCTGTCCCCTTCTTTGCGGGATCTTTTCAACAAGGCCCTTCATTAACCATGCAAGCCTCTAGCGATTTGTCGCTGCTATCCCTGATCGGCCACGCCAGCCTCCCCGTGCAGATCGTCATGTTGATCCTGCTGGGCGCCTCGGTCCTGTCCTGGACCTATATCTTCAGCAAACGGGCCGCACTCAGACGCGCCGACGAGCAGACCCGGCGCTTCGAGGACGACTTCTGGGCGGGCGGCGACCTGACTGTCCTGCAGCAGGCGATCGCCAGCCGCCGCAACGAGCATGGGGCGCTGGCCCGCATTTTCGATGCCGGCATGACGGAATTCGTCAAGGCGCGCCGCTCGGCTGGCCGCGGAGACAGCTTGCTGGACGCTCCGCGCCGCGCCATGAAGGCCGCCTTCCAGCGCGAAATGGACAGCCTGGAATCCCACCTGAATTTCCTGGCCTCGACCGGATCGGTCAGCCCCTACATCGGCCTGCTGGGTACCGTCTGGGGGATCATGCACGCCTTCATGGGGCTGTCCACCATGCAGCAAGCCACCCTGGCGGCCGTCGCCCCCGGGATTGCCGAAGCCCTGATCGCCACGGCCATCGGCCTGTTCGCCGCCATCCCCGCCGTGCTGGCCTACAACCGCTACACCAACCAGATCGATCGTCTGTCGATCCGCTTTGAAAGTTTCGTGGAAGAATTCCTGAACATCCTTCAACGCCAGGTGCACTGAGATGACTTCGCTCAGCAGCCGCCGCGCGCGGCGGATGAAAAACGACATCAACGTCGTGCCCTACATCGACGTCATGCTGGTGCTGCTGGTCATCTTCATGGTGACCGCTCCCATGATCACGCCCGGCCAGATCGAACTGCCCTCCGTCGGCACGGCGTCTGAAGTCCCCATGCAACCCCTCGAAGTTCAGATCGACGCACAAGGGGCTCTGTCGATGCGCCTGCGCGAAGGCGGCGCCTCATTCCGTCCGGTCGACAAGGCCAATCTCCTGGCCGAGATTCGCGCCGCCTCGACGCCCGACACTCCGGTGGTGATTTCAGCCGACGGCAAGGTGCCCTACGAATCTGTCATGCAGGTCATGGACCAGCTGCGCAACGGCGGCGTCTCCAAGCTCGGCCTGCTCGTCAATCAAAATGCCCAGGGCAGCCAGCAGTGAACCATTCCCGGGCAGGATTTCCGTCTCATGACATTGTTTGATCGCTCGACCGATTCCGAGGGACAGCCTGATGGGCGCGATGACCGGCGCGGCCTGATCCTGTCCCTGGCAGCGCACGGCTTGCTGGTTCTGCTGATGGTGGTGGGTTTCTCCTCCGCGCCGGACAATCCTGGCCCTGTGCAGGTCGAACTGTGGGCCAAGGGTACCGTGGCGGAAGCCGCACCGCCCCAGGAACAAACCGAACAAGTCCCGCCGCAGCCCGCAGAGCCCCCGCAGCCGGAACCGGAGCCAGAGCCGCCCAAACCCGACGACAGCGCACAAAAGGCCGCCGCAGCCGAGGCCGCCCGTCAGGCTGCCGCTCAGCAGGCGCAACTGGCTCAGGCCCAAGCCCGCGCGGAAGCGGCGGCCCAGGCGCAGGCTGACGCAGAAATCGCCCTGGCCAAAGAACGCAAGGCCCGCGAAGAAGCCGAACGATTGGCCCAGGAACAAGCAGCCAAGGCCAAGGCTGATCGAGAAGCCGCTGACAAAGCCGCCAAGGAAAAGGCTGCCAAAGAGAAAGCCGTCAAGGAAGCTGCAGACAAGGCCGCCAAGGAAAAGGCCGCACAGGAAGCTGCCGACCAGGCAGCCGCTGAGCAGGCTGCGGCTGAAAAAACGGCGGCAGACAAAGCAGCCAAGGAAAAAGCCGCCCACGAAAAGGCTGCAGCTGACAAAGCAGCGGCCGATAAGGCCGCCAAAGAAAAGGCTGCCAAGGCCGCTGCTGAAAAAGCCGCTGCCGACAAGGCGGCCAAGGAAAAAGCCGCCAAGGAAGCCGCCGCCAAGCGTGAAGCCCTGAAAGCCGCCATGCGCGGCGACGTCTCCGAGGCTGCCGGCATTCCCAGCGGCAATGCCGACCGCAACCAACGCGGCGGGGGCGGCAATGACGGCTACGCCGCAAAAGTCCGGGAATGCGTCCAGCCAGGCGTCATTTACAACGTCCCGTCGCGCAACGGCTCCAACAACCCAACAGCCAGTTTCCGCACACGTCTGGCGTCAGACGGCAAGGTGCAGGACGTCAACCTGACAAGCACCTCAGGCGATCCACGCTTTGATGACGCTGTACGCAAGGGCATCCTGGCATGCTCCCCCTTCCCCAAACCGCCAAGCGGCCGGTATCCATCGTATATTGACGTGGATTACCGCATGTACGACTAAGGAGATCGTTACCATGACCTTATTTACAGCCTCCAGCTTCATCGGGCGCCTGTGGCGGCGCACGACGACAGCTGGCCTGGGTCTGGCGCTGGCCGCCGTAGCGGCCACCAGCGCACACGCTCAGCTGCGTGTCGATATTTCTGGCGTCGGCGCCACCCAATACCCGATCGCCATCGCCGACTTTTCCGGCGCCGCCAGCAGCACCGCGGCCCCCGAAGTCATACGCGCCGACCTGACCCGCTCCGGCCAGTTCCGCCTGATCAATGCGGCCGGCGCCAACCTGACCGAACAAAGCCCGATCGACTATGGCGCCTGGCAGTCCCGCGGGGCAGACTATCTGGCCTACGGCACGGTGACCCAGAATGGCGGCCAATACACGATCAGCTACCGGCTGGTCGACAACGTCCGCAAAGCCGAACTGGACTCGGCCGTCTACAGCGGCGGCGAGGCAGAAATGCGCCGGATTTCCCATCGGATCGCCGATCGCATCTACGAAAAGATCACCGGTGTGAAGGGCGTTTTCTCAACACGGATCGCCTATGTGTTGCAGACCGGCAACGGCTATGAGTTACAAATTGCTGACGCCGATGGGCAGAACCCCCAGGTCATGCTGCGCTCGAAACAGTCGATTATCTCGCCCACCTGGTCGCCGGATGGCAGCAAACTGGCCTACGTCAGCTTTGAATCCGGCAAATCCGTCATCTACGTGCAGACGCTGGCCAACGCGCAGCGCCAGCCGATCGCCAACTACAAAGGCAACAACAGCGCTCCCGCATGGTCGCCGGACGGCAGCCACATGTCGATCGTGCTGTCTATGGACGGCATCTCGCAGATATATACCATCAACTCGGATGGCTCGAATCTGCGGCGCGTGATGCGGTCCCCTCTGATCGACACCGAACCCTACTACACGCCCGACGGCCAATCCCTGGTCTTCACCAGCGACCGGGGCGGCAGTCCGCAGATCTATAAAGTCCCTGCAGCAGGCGGCGATGCACAGCGTCTGACCTTTTCGGGTAGTTACAATATCTCACCCAGGGTCTCGCCGGATGGACAGCAACTGGTGTACGTTACTCGCAGAAACGGTGCTTTCAGAATTGCAAGCTTGTCCTTGGGTTCGGGCTCCGAACAGCTCTTGACGGACGGTCCGGACGATCAGTCACCCAGTTACGCCCCCAACGGCATGCAAGTGCTCTACAGTTCGATTCAGAACGGGCGCAGCGTACTGGCAGTGACTTCGATCGACGGCCGGGTCCGGCAGACGCTATCGGTGCTCAACGGCAAGGTCCGCGAACCAGCCTGGGGCCCTTTCACGAATTGATTTTTTCGTGTGACTCTTTCTTCTTAAAGGACATTAAATGAGCTCGCGCATCACCAGGACTCTGACCATAGCCGCCTTTGCCGCCTCTTTGGCAGCTTGCAGCTCCGTGCCGCTGGACCAAAACGGCGCTAACGGCGCTGGCTCGGATTCAGCGTCCGCTGGGCAAATCATGGATCCCTTCAATCCGCAAAGCCCGCTCGCGCAACAACGCTCGGTCTACTTTGACTTCAACAGCTACACCGTCCCCGAGCAATACCGCAGCGTCGTGGAAATGCACGCCAACTATCTGACCAGCCATCAGGCCCAGAAAGTTCGCGTCGAAGGCAATACCGACGCCCGCGGCAGCTCCGAATATAATCTGGCACTGGGCCAGCGCCGTTCGGATGCTGTGGCACGCATGATGAAGCTGCTGGGCGTGAACGCCAATCAGATCGAAGCCATCAGCTACGGTAAAGAGCGTCCCAAGGCCCAGGGCAACACCGAAGCCGACTACGCTGAAAACCGCCGCGCCGACATCAACTACCAACATTGATCGTCGCCTGGCTTTGACAGCGCCGTAGCGGCTGACGCTACGGCGTTTTCATTTGCGCCCGCAGACACTCTGGACGGAAGGAATCAATCCATGCACGCACCGACTTATCGTCTGAATTCCCTATCAGCCGCCACACTGATCGCCCTGATGCTGGCCGCCCCGACGGCCCATGCATTCGCCGACGACGAAGCCCGTCGCGCCATTCTGGAACTGCGCACGCAGGTCCAGCAGATGAAGGATCAAAACCAGCAGGCCAGGCTGCAATTGGCCGACCAGATGGACATGCTGCACCAGGAAATCGCCACGCTGCGCGGACGGATCGAAGAACTGAATCAGCTTAATCGCAATGTTTCGGCTCCCGGCCAGAGCAATGCGCCGCAACAGAATCCCCAGACGGGCGACCCTCAGCAACAAGCCGCTTATCAGGCCGCCGCCGACCAATACCGCAACGGCCGCTACAAAGAAGCCGCCAGCAGCTTTGCGACCTTTGTGCAATCCTATCCCGACAGCAATCTGGTCACAGATGCCCAGTTTTACCTGGGCAGCAGCCAGTACGCCTCCAAGGACTTCAAGAATTCAATCCAGACCATGCAGGCACTGGTGAAAGATCATCCGGGTGACGCCCGCGCCCCGGACGCGCTGCTGGTGGTGGCAGCCAACCAGATCGAACTGAACGACCTGAAAAGCGCCAAGGCCAGCCTGCAGCGCATCACCAAGGACTACCCCCAGAGTTCCGCCGCGGAAACCGCCAAAAGCCGCCTGAAACTGCTGTAATGCCGCCGCCCATCCCAGACCACCCGCATCATTTGCTGCCCCTGCCAAACGGGGATCTGCATTACCTGCAAGAGGGGGACGGCGACGACACGGTTCTGCTGATTCACGGTTCGCTGTGCGACTACCGTTATTGGCGCTGGCAGATGCCGGCGCTGGCCGAACGCTACCGGGTGCTGGCGCCCAGCCTGCGGGGCTGCTGGCCGATCAATCATCCGCACCCCCAGCCTGGCTATCGGATCGACGCCCACGCCCGCGATCTGGTCCATCTGGCCCAGGCGCTGGACATCCGCCAGGGCCTGCACGTCATCGGCCATTCCCGCGGCGCCCAGGTCGCCCTGTCTTTCGCCACCCAGGCGCCCGATCTGTGCCGATCACTGACGCTGGCCGACCCGGGATTCCGCTTCGACGACGAACCGGAATCCCGGCCTTTTTACACGCATGCCGTCGAACAGCTGCAGGCGGGCGACATCGATGGCGCCCTGGAGGACTTCATCGACACGGTCAATGGCGCCGACACCTGGCGCAAGATGGTGGCCTGGTTCAAGGACATGACCCGCGACAATGCCGCCACGCTGCTGTCGCAGATCCTGGAGGCCAACACGCCGGTCACCCAGCGCGACGCAGCCGCCCTGGCCTGCCCGCTGCTGCTGGTAGGCGGGGCCAACAGCCCGGCCAAATATGGCGCTCGCCAGGACCGTCTGCAGCAACTGCATCCCCAGGCCCAGCGAGTCCGCATCGCCCTGGCGGCCCACGGCATGAACCTGGCCAATCCCAGAGCCTTCAACCGCGCCATCCTGGACTTCATCGATTCGGTCCGCATCCCCGCGGCACGCTGATATCGCGCGCCTTCCGGGGAGCCATGAAAACACCCCAAAGACCGGATGGCATCCAGCCTTTGGGGTGCGGTTCAAAACCTGAGGACCGGCCAGGCAACCCGCCCGGTCAGAGAGCAGCAGGAATCAGTGCTTCATCTGATGTCCGCTCATGCCCGACATGGCCTTGGCCGGCTTGACTTCGCACTGCGCCGTCACGCGCTGACCGTTATCCAGCGCAAAAT
Source organism: Castellaniella sp. (assembly GCF_034675905.1). GTDB lineage: Bacteria > Pseudomonadota > Gammaproteobacteria > Burkholderiales > Burkholderiaceae_B > Castellaniella. The sequence continues at coordinate 387,146 of NZ_JAUCCV010000010.1, forward strand.
TGACCTGCACGTGATCGCCGACCTTCAGGCCGTCGCGGGCCTGTTCCAGCATCATGTGGTAGCTGCCCGGCTTGAAGGCCAATTGCCCGGCGGCGGGCAAGGCAACCTGATGCACCATGGACATCTTGCTCATACCGTTTTCTTCCGTGGTCTGATGAATCATGACCTGGGCATAGTCCGGCGACTGGGCGCTGATCAGGTTCACCTGGGCGCCGGTATTGTGAAACACCAGGAAGCCGCCCGAGGGCGCCGGGGCCGGTATCTGGCGGATCCAGCAATCCGAGGCCGTCACCGTCGCTGACACAGGCGCGTCAGCGGCCACTGCCGCCGCCCCATGATTGGCCGCCCAGGCCGATGTCGCCAGCAGTATGCTCGCCGACAGGCCACCCACGATTTTTCCGATTCGATTCATCGTCTTACCACCTTTCAAACTGATCGCAACCGAACCCCCATGGCTCTGCGCGATCTCTGGTCAGGCCAGTGTACTATGGGTTTTTCCGCTTCTTTTTGCGCTATGTCCACTCTTGCTGATTTGGCGGACACACCCGCTTCATATATCACCCCTGACGCATTCCGGGACCTATTGGCGCGCCTGCACCCGTTTGCGGCAGCGATGGGCATCGAAGTCCAGGAGATCGCCTACGGACAAGCGACGCTGCGCCTGCCCCCGAACCCCGCCAATCAGCGGCTGGGAGGCATCGTGGCCGGGCCGATGCTGATGGGTCTGGCGGATCTGGCCCTGTATGCCGCCGTGGTCAGCGCGACCGGCGTGCCCGAGGCCGTCACGGCCAGCCTGACCATCCATTTCCTGCGCGGCGCCCCCGCCGGCGGCATCATCGCCGAAGCGCGGATATTAAAAACCGGCCGCATGACGGCCGGTGAAGTCCTGCTGCTGCCCGAAGGCGGCGGGGAACCCGTCGCCCAGGTCATCAGCACCTGGTCCGTTCCCAGAAAAGCCCGCTAAGAACCCTTCCGCCGCGTGGGGGCTCCCTTAGTTTTTCGTCAGTTTGCCCACCACGCCTTCCACGTAGTAGTCCATGGCGTTCAGGCCCTTGTCGTCCAGCGCGCCTTCCGCCAGCACGACCTTGCCCTCGTTGGTCTTGATCGGAGCGGCAAAGACATTCAAGGAACCATCAGCGATGGCGGCTTCCTTGGCTTTGACTTCAGCCTTCAGCGCGTCATCCACGGCGGGGCCGAAGCCTTCCACGGCAACCATGTCTTCCTTGAAACCGCCCCAGACCTGATCCGATTTCCAGGTGCCGTCCAGCATGGCCTTGGCTTCACGGGTAAAGTACGGCCCCCAGTGGTGCGTGACGGCGGCCAGCTGGGCGTGCGGGCCGAACTTCAGCATGTCGGAATGGTAGGCCACCGCCCATTTGCCGCGTTCTTCGGCAGCCTGCACCGCTGCGGTGGAATCCGTATGGTGCGTGACGATGTCCGCCCCCTGATCCAGCAGCGCCAAAGCGGCATCGCGTTCCTTGCCCGGATCAAACCAGCTGTTGACCATGATGACGCGCACGGTGGCGTCGGGTTTCACGCTGCGCAGTCCGCGCGTAAAGGCATTGATGCCCTGCAGGACCTCCGGAATCGGATAGGCGCCGACATAGCCGATCACGCCCGTCTGGGTCTTGTGACCTGCCAGCACCCCGGCGACATAGCGGGCCTGATAGAAACGCGCATTGGTCGTGGCGACGTTGGGCGCGGTCTTGTAGCCGGTGGAGTGGACGAATTTGACGTCGGGAAACTGCTTGGCGACCTTGAGGGTCGGATTCATGAAGCCGAAGGACGTGGTGAAAATCAGCTTGTTACCCTGCTGGGCCAGATCGCGGATGACGCGTTCGGCATCGGCGCCCTCGGGGACGTCTTCAACATACTGGGTCTTGATCTTGTCGCCCAGCTGCTGTTCCATGTATTTGCGCCCCAGGTCCTGTTGCCAGGTCCAGCCGGCTTCGCCCACCGGACTGACGTAGACGAAACCGATTTTCAAGGGTTCCTGGGCGACGGCGGGGCCGCTGGCCCATAGGCAAGCGGCGGCCGTCATGGCCCCCAGGGTATGGCGTATGGTATGTGTTTTCATGGTGGAAGATCTCCGTCAGGGTCAAGGTTTCAGGGGTCGGGCAGCGTCAGCTATTGGGGTTGAACACGCGTCCCAGGGACGCGGGCATATTGATGCGGATCCAGTCCGCATTGCGCGAAATCAGGACCAGCACCAGAATCGTGGCCAGATACGGCAGCATGGACAGCAATTGCGAAGCGATCGGCACGCCCAGCGCCTGCATATGAAAGGTCAGGATGGTGATGCCGCCAAACAGATAGGCCCCGATCAGCACGCGCAACGGCCGCCAGGTGGCAAACGGCGTCAGGGCCAGCGCGATCCAGCCTCGGCCGGCCACCATGCCTTCCACCCACATCGGCGTGTACACCAGGGACATGAAAGCGCCCGCCAGACCGCAGCAAGCCCCGCCGAACAGCAGCGCCGCCAGGCGGATGCGGCGCACCGGATAGCCCAGGGCATGCGCCGATTCCGGGGATTCTCCCACGGCTCGCAAGACCAGGCCGGCGCGTGTCCGGTATAAAAACACGCTGAGCAACACCGACAGAGCCAGCGCCCCATAGACGACAGGGTGATGCTGGAACAGCGCCGGCCCGACAAACGGAAGATCCCCCAGCCAGGGAATGGACCAGGTCGACGCCTGGATCGTGGCCCCTACATAGGGCAGGCCGATCGATGCAGACAGACCGACGCCAAATAGCGACAGGGCCAGCCCGCAGGCGATCTGATTGGCGCCCAACCAGACCACCAGCCAGGCGAACAGCCCTGCCATCAAGGCCCCGGCCACTGCGCCGGCGACAAACCCCAGGGATGTGCTGCCGGTCTGCACGGCAATGGCGAAACCCAGTGCTGCGGCGACCAGCATCATGCCTTCGGAGCCCAGGTTGATGACGCCGGATTTTTCGTTGATCAGCAAGCCCAACGCCGCCAGCATCAGGGGGGTGCCGGCATTCATGGCTGCTGCGATGAGGGGAGCCAAGGCATCCATGGTCAGCGCCTCCAGCGCAAGCGTTGATAGATCAGGGTATCGCAGGCCAGCAGGGAAAACAGCAAAATGCCCTGGAAGATCCCGGTGATGGCATTAGGCATGCCCAAGCGCGTCTGGGACAGCTCGCCGCCGATGTAGAACAGCGCCATGATGAAGCTGGCGAAAATGACGCCGATCGGATGCAAGCGCCCGACAAAGGCCACGATGATGGCGGCAAAGCCGTAGCCCGGCGAGACGGACGGCGTCACCTGGCCGATAGGCCCCATGATTTCACAGGCGCCTGCCACCCCGGCCAAGGCGCCGGAACCCAGCATGCAGCCCCACAGCGCCCGCCGCGAGGAAAATCCGGCATATCGGGCTGCCAGCGGCGCCAGGCCGCCGACCGTCAGGCGATAGCCGGCAAATAAGCGCGACAGCAGCAGCCAGGAAAACAGAGCGGCCAGCAGCGCCAGCACGATGCCCAGATGCAAACGCGTACCCGGCCAGACCGGCAGCAGGAATCCCTGGTCGAACAGGCGCGACTGGGGAAAGCCAAAGCCGTCCGGATCGCGCATCACGCCATGCACCAGGTAGCTGAGCAACAATTGCGCCACGTAGACCAGCATCAGGGAGACCAGAATCTCATTGGCGTTATAGCGATCCCGCAGCCAGGCCACCAGCGCTGCCCAGATCGCGCCGCCCAGCGCCCCGGCGACCAACGCCAGGAAAACCATCAGCGGCCCGCCCCCGCCGCCCGTGCCATCGTCGAACTGCAGGATGAAAGCACCCGCGGTGACAGCGCCGATCACCAGCTGCCCTTCGGCGCCGATATTGAAGATATTGGCCCGAAAGCACAGCGCCAGACCCACCGAGCACAAGAGCAGCGGCGCGACCTTGACCCCGATCTCAGACCAACCCCGCAAGCTGCTGATGGGTTCGATGAAAAAGATCGCCAGCCCCTGCAGCGGGGACTTTCCGACCGCCAGGAACATGAGCACCCCGCACAAGGCGGTCAGCGCCAAGGCCAATAACGGCGACACCCAGGCCATGCGACGCGAGGGCTGGGCGCGTGGGATCAGCTCAAGCATGCGCGGCCTCCTGATCCTGGACAGTATCGGACGCCCCCGGCCACAGGCCGCTCATCCACTGGCCGATCTGTTCGCGGCCGGCCTGTTCTCGCGCCAGCGGCGGGGACAGACGGCCTTTGGCCATCACAAGCAGCCGGTCGGAAAGTTCCAGCAATTCGTCGAGCTCCTCGGAAATCAGCAGGATGGCGCAGCCCGCATCGCGCAAAGCCAGCAATTCGCTGCGGATCTGTGCCGCAGCGCCCACGTCTACTCCCCACGTCGGCTGGGCGATGATCAGCAGCCGGGGTTGGCGCACGACTTCTCGCCCCACGATGAATTTCTGCAGATTGCCGCCCGACAGGCTGCTGGCCAGCGCGTGCGGCCCCGCCGCCTTGACGTGAAAACGATCAATGATGCCGGCGGTGATGCGCTGCACGGCGCCCGTCAGAATCCAGCCATGCCGCACCGTCTGAGCCCCCTGATGCGACAGCAACAGATTGCGGGCCAGGCTGAGTTCAGGCACAGCGCCGCGCCCCAGCCGTTCTTCCGGCACGAATGCCAGACCCTGGGTGCGGCGCCAGGCCGCGGACTGCCGACCGATGGGCGCGCCGTCGAGCAGGACGCAGGCGGGTGCTGCCCGCAAGTCTTCGCCCGACAACACCCCCATCAATTCCTGCTGCCCATTGCCCGACACCCCCGCCACCCCCAGGATTTCCCCGGCGTGCAGCTCGAACCCGACCTGGACCAAGGGCGTGGCGAAGGGATGCGCCCGCGGCAGATCCAGCCCTTGCACCTGCATCAGCACCGGCCCGGCGGGCCGCGCCTGACGCTGCTGCACCGGCAAGTCGGCGCCGATCATCAGGCGCGACAGACTGGCTTCGGTTTCCTGGCGCGGATCGCAAACCCCTGTCACCTGCCCCGCCCGCATGACGGTGCAGCGATGGCACAGGCTGCGGATTTCATCGAGCTTATGACTGATGTACAGAATGCTGCAGCCTTCGGTCGCCAGCCGGCGCAGCACCTCGAAGAGCCGCAACACGGCCTGGGGCGTCAGCACCGAGGTCGGTTCGTCCAGAATCAGCAGGCGCGGCTTGCCCAGCAGCGCCCGGACGATTTCGACGCGCTGGCGTTCGCCCACAGACAAGGTGTGTACGTGCCGGTTGGGCTCGACGTCCAGACCGTATTGTTCCGCCGTCCGAGCGATGCGGCCGGCCAATTCCTGCAAATCAGTGCCGGACGGCAGGCCCAGGGCGATGTTTTCCGCAACAGTCAGGGTGTCGAACAGGGAAAAATGCTGGAACACCATGCCCAAGCCCAGGGCGCGAGCCGCTGCCGGATGGGCGATCTGCACGGCCTGCCCGTCCCATTCGACCGTGCCGGCGTCGGGGCGCACCACGCCGTAGATGATTTTCATCAGCGTGGATTTGCCGGCCCCGTTTTCACCCAGCACGGCGTGGATCTCGCCAGGCTCGACCGTCAGGTCTACCGCGTCGTTGGCGCGAACGGCGGGATAGGTTTTTGTGATGCGGCGTAAAGCCAGTCGCGGCGGCATGCAGGCGTCCTGTTCGAATCGTTCGTGAAACAGCCGGATTCGAAAAATTCTACTCAGGATGCGGGAAGCGGCCTAAAGGGGACAAACCCCTAGGCCAGCTGGACATGCCTGATCAATGCGAACCGCCAGGCCCGCCACACGGTCGTATGCGGGGTTCCGGCACCGGGACATCACGTTGGATGAATGGCGGATATTATCGCAGAGTGATGATGCCTGTCATACCTGCCGCCGATCAGGACTCGAATACCATGCGTCCGGCGAACCACAGAAACAGCGCACCCACCAGGCCGCTGCCGATGCGCGCCAGCCCCTGACGCCGGCGAAAAGCGGCCGCCAGCTGCGAACCGCCGAAAATCAGCGCCGACAAATACAGCATGCTGCACACTTGCAGGATGGTCGCCAGGATCAGGAACGACACAGCGGGATACGAATAGGCCGGGTCCACAAACTGCACGAAGAACGACAGCAGGAACAAAATGGCCTTGGGGTTGAGCAAGCTGAGCAACAGCGCCTTATGAAAGGGGTTGCCCGCCGCGCTGGACAGGGTTTTCGCATCCGCCTGGACCGGACGCCAGGCCGACCACAGCAAGCGAACGCCCAGATAGCTGAGATAGACTGCACCGACTGTTTTCAGGGCCATGAACAGAACCGGCAGCAGATGCAGCACCGATGCGGCGCCTGCTGCCGTCAGCGTCATCAGGATCGAATCCCCCAAAAAGACGCCCAATGCCGCCTGATACCCGGCTCTGACGCCGCGCCCCGCGCCGATGGCCAGCACGAACAGGGAATTGGGGCCAGGCAGCAGCACGATGATAATGACGCCGGCCAGATAGGTCCAGACATCCAGAACGCCGTATTCAGACAACATGAGGGGGCTCGATCAGACAGGCTGCGACAGGCAGCCGCAAGTCACAAGAATCACAGAACACTATTGTATCGACGCCCCGCCGTCCATGGATGAAAAAAAGCCCTGCAAAAATCCTGCAGGGCTTTTCCACACCGCGAACGAAACGTCAGGCGGCAGCCGTCACATCCGTGTCGACCGAACTGCGGATCAGATGGTCGAAGGCGGACAGCGCGGCCTTGGCGCCATCGCCGGCGGCGATGATGATCTGCTTGTAAGGCACGGTGGTCGCGTCGCCGGCGGCGAACACGCCCGGCACCGAAGTCTGGCCGCGCGCATCGACCACGATTTCACCGTGCGCAGTCAGATCCACCACGCCTTTCAGCCATTCGGTATTGGGTACCAGACCAATCTGGATGAACACGCCTTCCAGTTCGACCTGATGGACATCCCCGCTGCTGCGGTCCTTGTAGCTTAGGCTCGTGACGCGCTTGCCGTCGCCATGGATTTCCGTGGTCTGCGCCGACGTCAGGATGACGACGTTGGGCAGGCTGCGCAGCTTGCGTTGCAGGACATCGTCCGCCCGCAAGGCATCGCCGTATTCCACCAGCGTGACGTGGCCGACGATACCGGCCAGATCGATGGCCGCCTCGACACCTGAATTGCCGCCGCCGATGACCGCCACCCGCTTGCCCTTGAACAAGGGACCATCGCAGTGCGGGCAGTAGGCCACGCCACGATTGCGGTATTCGTTTTCACCCGGCACGTTGATCTGGCGCCAGCGCGCACCCGTGGACAGGATGACACTCTTGGCCTTCAGGACCGCGCCGCTGGCCAGTTCTACCTGAACCGACTTGCCCGGCACCAGTTTCGTGGCCCGTTGCAGGTTCATGATGTCCACTTCGTAGGCCTTGACGTGCTGCTCCAGCGCCACGCCGAATTTAGGGCCCTCGGTTTCCAGCACCGAAATGTAGTTTTCGATGGCCATGGTATCCAGCACCTGACCGCCGAAGCGTTCCGCCACGACCCCCGTGCGGATGCCTTTGCGGGCCGCATAGACGGCGGCTGCCGCGCCGGCGGGACCGCCGCCCACGACCAGCACGTCGAATGTTTCGCGGGCGTTCAAGGCATCGACCTTGGCCTCGTCGTTGCCCGCATCCAGCTTGGCCAGCAGTTCTTCGACGCCGGCGCGGCCCTGATGGAACAGTTCGCCATTCAGGAACACCGCCGGCACGGACAGGATCTCGCGCTTCTGCACTTCATCCTGGAACAGGGCGCCGTCGATGGCCACATGGCGGATGCGCGGGTTGATGACCGACATCGCGTTCAGGGCCTGGACCACGTCCGGGCAGTTCTGGCACGACAGGGAAAAATAGGTCTCAAACAGGTAGTCGCCCGGCAAGGCGCGAATCTGTTCGATCACGTCCTCGTCCAGCTTGGGCGGGTGGCCGCCGACCTGCAACAGCGCCAGCACCAGCGAGGTGAATTCGTGCCCCAGCGGCATCCCGGCAAAACGCACACCGATGTCGCTGCCGGTCCGGGCGATTTCAAACGACGGGCTGCGGCCATCCTGAGCCGTGGCCTCGACCAGCGACAGCTTGTCGGACAGACCAGCGATTTCTTCCAGAAAGACGCGCATTTCCTGTGCCTGAGTGCTGCCATCCAGGGAGGCGCGCAGCTCGACGGGCGCGGTAACCCGCTCGAGATAGGTTCCTAATTGGCCTTTGAGGTTCGCATCCAGCATATTCACACCTTTTTGGAAAAAACTTCCCCATGGCAAACCATGGCGGTATTGCCCGATCAAAAGTACGGGGAGAAAAATGGGCGGCCCGCCCGCAGACGGGCCGCTGTCGCATCACAGGGTGCGCAGGCGGTCCATGCCGCCGCACGCTACCTGGCGATGGAGATCAGATCTTGCCGACCAGATCCAGAGAGGGGGTCAGGGTCTTGGCGCCTTCTTCCCACTTGGCCGGGCAGACTTCGCCCGGGTGGCTGGCGATGTACTGGGCAGCCTTGACCTTGCGCAGCAGTTCGGACGCATCACGGCCGATGCCGTTGTCATGGATTTCCAGGACCTTGATTTCGCCGGCCGGATTGACCACGAAAGTGCCGCGCAGGGCGATGCCTTCTTCTTCGATCAGCACGTCGAAGTTGCGCGACAGCGTGTGGGTCGGGTCGCCGATCATCGGGTAGTTGACCTTCTTGATGGCTTCGGACGTGTCGTGCCAGGCCTTGTGGGCGAAATGCGTATCGGTGGACACGGAATAGACTTCCACGCCCATCTTCTGGAATTCAGCGTAATGATCGGCCAGGTCTTCCAGTTCGGTCGGGCACACGAAGGTGAAGTCGGCGGGGTAGAACACGAAAACCGACCATTTGCCCGCGACGGTCTGCTCGGTGACCTCGACGAACTTGCCATTGTGATAGGCAGTGGCTTTGAAGGGCTTGATCGTGGTGTTGATCAAAGACATGGATGCTCCTTATTCAGTGGTTCGGTAAGTGGCCTCAGTGGCAACGGAATCCAGTGTAGGCAATTCCTATTAATAAGTAAAATTGATAGTTCTTATAGAACTGATTGAGTTTGGCTATCGAAAGAAATCCCAACAATCATGCGGAATTTACATAATTGTTGGGATTTTATTTGTGGCGTGACGGGGAATATCTCGTAAAATTCACGTAAGTTATTGATATTCATATATTAATTGACGCCTCAAGCAATCGGATCCATCCATGCGCAAAAATCTGCCTGTCACGCAGCACATACATGACTTCCCCGCTCATGAAACTCTGCTGTCGGCCACCGACGTCAAAGGGCGGATCACCTACGCCAATGCCGCCTTTGTGCGCGTCAGCGGCTTTGAATACGCAGAGTTGCTGGGCAAAGCCCATAACATCGTGCGACATCCCGATGTGCCGCCCGCCGCCTACCAGGACCTGTGGGACACGCTGCAACAAGGCAGATCCTGGACCGCCGTATTGAAAAACCGGCGCAAGGACGGCGGCACCTATTGGGTACGGGCCAACGTGGCGCCGGTCTACCATCAAGGCGCCCTGAGCGGCTATATCTCGGTACGCACCAAACCCAGCATACCGGAAATCCAGGCCGCCGAACGCATCTTCCAAGACTTCGCCCAGGGCAGCCAAAAAGTCCGCTTCCACCAAGGGCTGCTCTTTGATACGGGCTGGCGACGCTGGCGCAACAGCCTGCGTCTGCTGTCGCTGCGCCAACGATTGGCCCTGACACTGGGCGCTCTCTGGGGTTTATGGTCGCTGTCCATGGCGGCGCTTGATACGACCGGTTCGGTCTGGCCCGCGGCCAGCGCCGCCGGACTCGGCCTGACAGCTCTGGCGGGCTATCTGCTGGAACGCCGCCTGATCCGCCCCTTGCGCGCCATCCAGCAGCAGGCCATCCAGGCGGCCAGCGGCCAACCCGTCGACGACTGGCGCCTGACGCGCCTGGACGAGGTCGCCTCGATCCAGAAAGCCATCAAACAAAGCAGTCTGAACCTACGCTCGTTCATCGACGATGTGCAAAACCAGTTGCAGGGACTGCGTCACGCCTCGGCGGAAATCGCCCAGGGCAGCCAGCACCTCAGCTCCCAGACGGAATCCGCCGCCGAACGCCTGCACAACACGGCCAGCGACATGGAACGCCTGGGCCACCTGATCGCCGAAAACCACAGCCACGCCCAGACAGCTGTTTCCCTGGCGCAGGCGTCCAGCACCTCCGCGGGCCGGGCGGCGCAGATCGTCCAGGAAGCCGCGACCCAGATCGAGCAAATGGACGCCGCCAGCAAACGGATCGGCGACATCGTGGGCGTGATCGACAGCATCGCGTTCCAGACCAATATCCTGGCGCTCAACGCTGCGGTCGAAGCCGCCCGAGCAGGGGAACAGGGGCGCGGCTTTGCCGTCGTCGCCGGTGAAGTCCGATCGCTGGCGCAGCGCTCAGCCGGCGCCGCCAAAGAAATCAAAACACTGATCGAGGAAGTCGTGCACATCGCCCAGGGCGGCGTATCCCGCACGCGGGAAGCCACCGCCGCCATGGGTGATGTGCTGGACCATAACCGGCAGGTCAGCGCGCTGATCGGACAGGTGCATGCCGCAGGGCAGGAACAGTCCGATGACCTGCTGCGCATTCAGCAAACTTTCATCCAGCTGAGCGATCTGACCCAGGGCAACGCCGCCATGGCTGAACAGTCCTCGACCTCGGTCCTGACCATGGATGCGCAGACACATAATCTGGCCCAGGCGGCAGGCGTCTTCCACCAAGGGCCGCCACCAGCAGCGCTCACCCCCCGGATCGCACTGCCCGCCTGATCGACCCGGACCAACCGCCAGATCGTTGGTTTACCCTGCTTTTCTGGCGGCAACGGAAACCTGCAGAACCAGCAGAGCCAGCAGGCACAGACCGGCGCCCCCGTAAAACGTCGCGGCAGCGCCCAGCCGATCCCACAGCAAGCCGGCCAGGACACTGGCCAGCAACATCGTGACCCCCGCCACCAGATTGAAAAATCCGTAGGCCGTGCCGCGCAGGTCGGCGGGTACCGTATCGGCCACCATGGTGGCCAGCAGCCCTTGGGTCGCGCCCAGATGGATGCCCCAGAGCAGGACACCCAGCATGATGACGGACCAATGGCTGCCCACGGCCAGCAACAGATCCGCCGCCAGCAGCACCACCAGCCCCACCGCCAGCAGCGTCCGATGGCTGCAACGGTCGGACAGGCGGCCAAAAGGGTAGGCGGACAAGGAATACGCCAGATTCATGACCACGATCGCCAGCGGCACCAGCGCCATGGCAATGCCGGTCTGCTGCGCCCGCAGGACCAGGAAGGCTTCGCTGAAACGCGCCAGAGTGAAAATGGCGCCGATGCCGACCACCCACCAGTAGGGCCTTGTCAGGCGGCGCAGATTGTCGCGGCGGATCGGATTGCTGCGCTTGGCGCACTGAGTTGGCCGAGGCTCACGCACGCCAAAAACAAGCAGCGCCACGCTGGCCGCCGCCGGGATCACCGCCACCCAGAAAATGGCCCGGAACTGATCGGCCCACAGCAGCATCAAGCCCACCGCCAACAGCGGCCCCAGGGTCGCCCCCACCGCATCGAGCGCCTGTCGCAGACCGAATGCCGCCCCCCGCGCATCGGGCGGCGCCAGATCGGCCACCAGCGCATCGCGCGGCGCGCCGCGCACGCCCTTGCCGACACGATCCAGCAAACGGGCCGTCAGCACGACATCAATCGTGCCGGCCAGCGCAAACAAAGGCTTCGTCAAGGCAGCCAAGCCATAGCCGAAAACGGCCAGACCCTTGCGCTTGCCCAGATAGTCGCTCAAGGTGCCGGAAAACACCTTGACGATCAGCGCCAGAGACTCGGCCAGGCCTTCCACCCAACCGACGACCAGCACGCTGGCGCCCAGCGTCGTCACCATGAACAGCGGCAGCAGGCTGTGGATGAGTTCAGACGAGACATCCATCAAGAGACTGACGAACCCCAGCACCCACACGCCACGCGGAATCAACACGCGAGGGGTGTCATTTTGCACCTGCATCTGCTTTCCTTGGTCCAGCATCAGCTGCGCAGATTACATCATGAGACTTAGGGCGGGCTTAGCACTGGACAACTCACGACCGCGCGCGATCCAGCCAGCGGGATATCGATGGACGTGTTGCCCGCCAATTTTCGTATCGTCTCGGCCAGGCCCTGCGTCGGCTTCTCATAGCCGTAGCAGTACGGAGGCGCCGGCACCGATTCGGGGCGGTAGTCCTGCAGCACCGGCTTCGCATCGCCCAGATACAGGTTGTCTTTCAAGCGCAGAAAAGCCTTGTAATCACGGGTATAGCCGTACCGGGACTTCAGTTTCTCGTAGGCCTTGCGATCAGATTCGCCGTTACCCAGCGCACTGCGTTCGGGTGCGACGGAGATATAGCGACAGTAATTCACATTGATGCCTTCCACCGTGGGGAAGAACTCAGGCTCCACGCACTTGCGCTGGGAATCGTTGTTGAAGATGTTGCCTTCGACCAGGGCTTTGGCCTCCAGACTGAAGCTCATGCCGTAGAAATCCCAGTTTTCCACCAGGTTATTGAACAGGTGGAAAGTGCCAAACTGCGCTCTGGGATTGCGCTGGACCGTGTTGAAGAAATAGTTATGGTGCAGCGTCACGCGCGCGATCGAATCGCGTTCATAGTTCTGAAACAGGTTCTTCGCGGTAATGTTGTTGAGCAACATGACCTTGTTCGAGTCGTGGAACTTGGTCCACGAGATCGTCACGTCGGTCGAACCGTTCTTCACATTGAGCAGGCGGTCGGACATCCGTGACAGGTCCATGTGGTCGACCCACACGTCGCGGCTGCCGTTGGCCACGTTCACGGCTTGCGTGAGCCGTCTCAGGCGCCCGTCTATCGTCAGATGCGTCAGGATGACGTTTCGGCTGCCATACACGCCCAGGCCATCGTCTACCAAGGTCACCCGCTTGCTGCGCCCGTCTATGGTCGTGTTGGACGGCACACGCAGCTGCGAATCCAGGACGATGGTCATGTCGGAGGCAAACCGTACGCGTCCGATCAGCGAAGAACTCGCTGAAATAGCGGACCAGGTAGTTCGATTGGATGGGAAAGCCGCCAATGGTCAGGAGCTTGCGGGAAGACAGCTCGACCATGTACAGGTCAGCGGGTTTGTGCGTGCCACGGCGAGCCTGCTCGCCATTCGAAGGCCGGAAGATCAGACGCTGGACGTCGGCGGGAATGTCGGCCTGGTTGAACATGAATCGCGCCTGCTGGAGCGCTTCAGCTGCCGTGTGCACAAAGCCATAGTTGCGGCCGAGTTGAAGCTTGATCGGGTAGCGTCCCACGGCCTCGCGCAGCGGCGTGTGGATGCGGCAGGTTCCTATCGGAGCGATGGTAAAAACAGTCATTCGGGAGCTCTCCTGTAGTGATGGATACCGGGCCTGAACTTAGAGAGTCCAGTACAAGAGGTCGCACGCAGGCAAGTAAATCGACGGGACATCGAAATACGTCTGCCGTACACGGGCGGGCATATGGCTAAGTGATTTAGACTCGGGGCCCAGTTACGTCTTTCGGGCAGCGAGTCAATGCATCTTGGGGGAAGAGGCGCAGCAAACCTATTTCTAAAAATTTTCGTTGCTGTTGAAATGAATCAGGGCGGCCTGTACAAGCATCCGGGAAATCCCTAGAAAAATTACAACCATGACGGATATGTAATCGCTGCCCCGGTGATATCGCGGCCATCGCGTACGGTGCTGCCAGAAGACATTTTTCGGCAGCATCCATGGCACACTGGACCCTATCCTGCGCGCTGACCGGACCCAGCCAGAGCGACTTGCAGGCCACCTTGTCCGATCCGCCTGCTCGATCAGGCGCTGTACATGGAATTCGCCCTGCAGCAGGTCTCCATATTCGACTGATCCGCAGTTCCGCTTCACAGGAAACCCACCCATGAACGATCGACACCCGGACAGCGCCGAACCCGGCACGCTGCTCATTACCGGCGCCAGCCGCGGCATCGGCGCGGCGACTGCGATGGCCGCCGCGCGCCTGGGCCACGACGTCGTCCTGAACTATGCCCGCGACGAACGGTCGGCCCATGCCGTGGCGGAATCCATCCACGCCATCGGCCACAAGGCCACAGTGATCCAGGCCGACGTGGGTCGCAGCGAGGACATCCGGCGGATGTTCGACACCATCGAACACGAGATCGGGCCGCTCCACGGCCTGGTCAACAATGCAGGCATCACCGGCCCTATCGGGCCGTTCACGGATACGACCGAGGCCGCCATCGAACAGGTGTTCCGGGTCAACGCACTAGGCGCCATGCAATGCGCACGCGAGGCGCTGTCGAATTTCAGGCGCCATGGCACGCAGGGTGTGATCATCAATGTCTCGTCCATCGCGGCCCGCACAGGCAGCCCCGGCGAATATGTGCACTACGCCGCCAGCAAAGCCGCACTGGAGGCCTTCACCCTGGGCCTGGCCAGGGAGGTGGCCGCCGAAGGCATCCGAGTCTGTGGACTGGCGCCGGGCAGCACCCTGACGGACATCCACGCGGCGGCCGGCGAACCGGACCGGCCCGCCCGCGTCGCCCCCAGGATTCCGCTGGGCCGTCTGGCGCAGCCAACCGAAATCGCAGAGGCTATTGCCTGGCTGGCCTCGCCGGCTGCTTCTTACGTCACGGGCACAACACTGGTCTGCGCCGGGGGACTCTAACGTCAAAACTCAGTGGCGTTCGACATCTGGTGTCGAACGCCTTTGACATTTGAACTCTCTCCCCGTGCAAATCAATAAGTTGCGGAAAATCCGCCATCGAGTCCTGAACTATCTGGTCGTTCAGTTTTGAACTTTCCGTACTTTCCGCCGCTTAGTTCTGAACTTTCGGGACTGTTCAACGTAAGCGGCTGCTTTCGGCCAGAAGCTAGCAAGAGGTCTCAGAGGCCTACTGTTCCGGCCTCGTGGATGCTGACTTTTAGTATCGGCACGGCGCAAAGAACGCTGCTGCTCCTTGGTGCATTTCCCACCCCCTCGATCAGATAGATCAAACCGGTGCGCTCAAACGCTGACCTCCATAGTCGCCAATTCTCGTCGGATTGTTCGATGCCGGTTCGCATATCCAAGTGCGGACGACCTAGCTCCTTTGGATCCACCAGCGTCACATATGTCTTGTACTTACGCCGCTCGATGATTGCATAAGCTCGCTTCGATTCGGAAATGCTTGTGCCTAGTCTGGTTTGTATTTCACGAAGCTGCGGTGGATAGACCTGGAAGCCGATCATAGCAAACAATTTGTTATCCACATTAACACTCATCAGCGATAGCTTATTGTCGCGAACCGCTGATCCCGACTGTCGCATCCGAGGGTGCGCTGTGATTTTAAAAATTTTATTTCCAACAACTACATTACCATTCCGGCCAAATAACCAGGGCTTATTTCTCGTTTGGTTCACCTTGTGTGAAACATGATCAATACGCGAGTCACTTGGATCAAAAAAGATCTCACCCTCGTCGCTGAACTGAACCAGCCCTAGTCCGTTCTTCAGTGTCAGCGTGATGTTGCTCGGAAGCACCTCCAATTTCACGTCTTTGAGACTAATCACGCATAGCATGAACGAGTTCAGCGTCAGCATGTGCGCAATATCAAACTCAACTCCGAGCAATCGCTCATCTGGCCGCAGTTCCGACAATCGGAAATCTCGAGGGAGTACAAATCGTCCCTCGAATTTAGACGGCACCATGACTCCCCCGAACAAAAAGACCTTTCTAGGCGGGTATGGATCCTTACCAAGGATATAGGGCCTATAGGGCAGGAATGACTTCTCGACTCCTCCAAACGCACGTTGCCCATTAAACATCACTTTTAAGAGCCACCTGCTTAATCGGTTGGGGTCACATTGGAACAATACCGGCTTAACAATGACGTGAACAAAGTAGCGGTCGAACAAGTCAGACGCGTAGTCGTCAAGCCGAGATAATGTCTCATTGTTACAGGCATCACAAACATCCCGAACGACGGGTGCGCCCTCAACATATTTTTCCGCTGCCGCGCTGTAATATAGACCCTGCCGATCTGCGCGTTTGTTAAGGAAACTTGGAAACACATGCTCACGGGTCGGTTTGGTGAGCTGCTCGCAATATACACAATAGGACACGAGGGAACGCTCCAGTAGCTGCCATGTCCGAATTTTATCTATTCGGTAACTGTGACGTTAGGCAAAAAGAAGAACAGAATAAAGTAAAATACGACACCCCTCTCCAAGCCAATGAATCCACTCGGAAAATTTTCTCTTCTTGGCACCGCCTGAAAATCGCCTGATTTTTGGATCAACGGCCGACAAGGCGATCCTGCAAGGACGAATTTCGGCGTCTCACCAGAAGCAATCCTCCAGAAGTTTCGGATGATTCAATAAGCAAAGGTATTCGTCCGACGCCCCGCTGGCCATGCAGGTCCAATTGAAATCTACCCTTGCCCCCCTCATCTTCCTCTGGTCCGTCCGAGCTAAGAGAACGCTGCCACCGGCAGCGTCCACTCTCTCCTAAACAGCTCCTCGTGGACGAGAGGCTATCCATGCTCGATTTCTCTCATGTTATGCCTCGCCCACGAAACTCGGAACACTCTCAATATCATGAGAATTTCCATACCCTCACGCGAGGGATTCAGGCCACATCAAGCCACCGGTGATTTTTGTCAAGAAAAACCGCGCCCCCCCCCACTCCTCTCGAAGGATTGTTTTTTGAGATTCACTCAATTTATCAATTAATTTATCGCTCTTTTTCTTAATATCTGTGCGCAGATAATCCCTGACACACGCCAAACACTGATGCAATGACCCACACATTTCGAGGTAATAATGCTGACTATTCTGAGGAGCATCCGCATCAATGAAAATACCCCCGCTTTTATCCACCTTGTAGAAAAGCTGGTGCCTACCAACCGAGATATCTATATGTGCATATTGTTGATTTCTCAGCGCGTTTATTTTTTTATGAACTTCCCTGAGGTCATTATTCTTAAACACATCCCTATAATTAAGCTGCGAACGCCCCTTAGATTCATTAAATATTCTAATATAGCCCACCACGATTCCAGAAAAAAGAACTTCCAAATTCATTAATAACTTTGGACTAATAAAAGCCAGAACCACGCTTTTTCCATATCGTCGAACCAACCTCAAAATAGCATCCCTATCGCGATCAAACTGATTTGGCTCAGGAGCATTCTTAAGCAGCAATTCAAAAAAAACAGTCATATCAGGCGATGATTCATCTCCTATTATTATCTTTGGCACAGGCTTCGGCCCAGTAATTTCAGAAATTACAACAAGCGACTGCATAAGACCGTCAACTATATAAGTTTGCTCAATTCTATCCTCAATATTCTTAATTGATTCTTTCAACCCCCGAATCTCAGAGAAAGCAGGATGATCTTTTGGGAAAGGCTGTCGCATTTTTTTGATATAAAACAATAATTAAGAATGACATTCGAACAGCAAGAATCGACCCAAGGGTAATCCCCCCATTTTTAGCGATTGCCAGAAGTAGGCAGGCTATGCGGCCATGGCCAGCCGCTGTTTCGGGGTGATGCCGCCCAAGGCCATATTTGGGCGTTCGTGATTGTAGGACCACATCCATTCCGTCGCTGCACGTTGGACCTGATCCAGATCTTCCCAGTGATATTGGGACAACCACTCGTAACGCACAGTCCGATTGAACCGCTCGACATAGGCGTTCTGTTGCGGCTTGCCTGGCTGGATGTACTCCAGCCTGATGCCCCACCGTCGTGCCCATTCCGTGATCGCTGAACTTAGGTATTCCGGGCCGTAGTAAGAGCAGAATGATCGGTATGCCCTTGTCAGCCAACCAAGGCGACAGGCATCCTGAGGTTGATCTAAGACCCAGGAGGACACCGAGATGGCTGACATTACCAATACTACGACGGAACCCCACCATCTACTGGCGATTGATGTGGCCAGGCGGTCCAACGCAGTTCTCGTCGAGTTCGCCACTGGCCAGCAGCGTCGGTTCAGGATGGCGAACAGTGCGTCTGATTTCGAGCGCCTCATCCAATTCATCAAAGGTACACCAGGACCATGGCGCGCCGCACTTGAGCCGACCGGCGACTATCATCGTGCCATCGCATATCAGCTGCTACAAGCCGGCGTCGATGTGGTCACCATCTCCTCCGTCGCGCAAGCCCGATATCGTGAGGCGAAGTTCAATTCCTGGGACAAGAACGATCCGAAGGATGCCGCTGTCATCCTCGACATGCTCAAGCACGGCCTGGTGATGCGTTACGTCGACCCGCTGATGGCCGGCCACCACGATCTGCAAGAGCTATCCAAGACCTACTACCAGATCACGCGGGCCAGGACCAAGGTGTTGCACGCCATCGTCAATCACCATCTACCGCTGTATTTCCCCGAGATGCAGCGGTACTGGAGCACGACGCGCATCGATTGGTGGTTGCGGTTCATGATCGAATTTCCGACGCCTGCTCACATTCGGCAACTGTCCAAGGAAGCGTTTATCCAGCAGGCTTGGGATGTCGTCGGACGCAAGGTTGAGAAGACTGCCAAGCTCACCGAGATCTGGACGATGGCTGCACACTCGGCCGCCTTGCCACATGCGCCAGATTGCCTGGCTGTCGAGACATTTCGCATCTCCCTGCGCCAGGCCCGGTACCTGAACGAACTGCGCCGTAGCCTTGAGCAACGCGCCGTGGATGTGCTGGCCGATAACGAGGACTATGCACAGCTGGTGAGCTTGCCGGGCATCGGTCCCATCATCGCCTTGACGGTACTTGCCGAGGTAGGCGACATCAGGCGCTTCTCGCATCATCGCCAGCTCCTAAAGTACTGCGGCTTCGATCTGGCCAAACTGCAGTCTGGCAACCAACGTGGACGCGAGCAACTCTCTAAGCGAGGCAATGCACGCTTACGGCTTGCATTCTGGCTGGCGGCGGTGATCGCCATTCGGCAGCGGGAGAACGCGTTCAAGGACAAGTACGATCGGTACATCCGATCAGATCCAGGAAATGCTGATCTGCGCCGCAAGGCGCTGACGGCAGTCGCAGCGAAGATGGCCCGCGTTGCGTACAGCATCATCAAATCGGGCCAACCCTATCAACGATTTTACGAACAAAGCTTACCCAGCGGATCGATCCCTATCAGTAGGGCCGTGGAGGCGCGGATCACCCCGTGACCTCGTAGATAATGCTCGGACCTTCCGCTGGGCCCTCAAGCTGTTTTAAGTACAGTGAAGACCCGTTGCACATTGCCGGGATCTTGTTTCTACTATGGTCAGCTGACTCGCCCACATGACGCGGAACTTGCTGGATAAGTAGTACGCTCTTTTCATTGAATTGCTGCCTTTGTGGCCGCATCAGGACTGCCGTTGTCGATTTACCGATCAGACACTTGCATTTAGTACGTTGTCACAACGAATCGCCAAGGGCTTGCCGCGCCAGGCAATGATCTGTTTTAACGAGCGGATGACCCGCTCCGAGGGCAAGGAGAAGTCGATTTCGATGCCCAGCGCTTCGCGGTTGAAGTCGTCAATCACGTTGAACAGCCGGATACTACGCCCATCGGCCAGTTGATCATGCATGAAGTCCATCGACCAGACGTGATTAGTGGCCGTCGGCACCGTCAGCGGTTCAGGTGCCTGGCGCACCAGGCGTTTGCGTGGTTTGATCCGCAGGTTCAACTCCAGCTCCCGATAGATGCGATAGATCCGTTTGTGGTTCCAGCCGAACCCCTTCACGTTGCGTAGATACAGGTAGCACAGTCCAAATCCCCAATTCCGGTGGCTATCCGTCAGGCGTAGCAGCCAGTCGGCGATCTCGTCGTTCTCGGCCTTGTGCTTGCCCTCATAGCGGTAGCATGTCTGGCTGATGCCAAACGTCTCGCAGGCCAACCGGACCGATATCCCGCGCTCCTGCACGACACGTTGAGCCATCTCGCGGCGGCGAGATGGCTTCACCACTTTTTTTTCGAGAGCCTCCGCGCGCAGCTCGGCCTTGAGCTTCTCCTCGACGTACATCTTGCGCAGTCGTGCGTTCTCCGCCTCCAGCTCCTTCATCCGCGACATCATCGGCACATCCATGCCGCCGTACTTGGCGCGCCACTTATAGAACGTCGCGGAGCTGATGCCCAGTTCACGGCACATCTCAGGCACCGTGATGCCGGCCTCCACTCGTTTGATCGCGTCCAGGATCTGGCTGTCTGTGAATCGTGATTTCTTCATGCTGTAGAACTCCTCAATGAGAAAATTCTACTTCTGATCTCACCGCCTTTATGGGGGGATTACCATCTGACCTGGTTGGACGTGGCGTATTCGCTCGGGATCAGCCTGCCGAGCGAGCCATGGGGTCTGTGATGATTGTAGTCCTGGCGCCATACCTCGATGAGCGCTTTGGCATGATCATGCCATCTGATCTGTCCGGAGGGATGGGGCAAGCCCAGTTCGCCTCCTCAAGTCCAAAGGGTAGATAGCCGATCTCATCGATCACCAGCAGACGCGGCCCGACGATGGCGCGGTTAGGAGCAGCCTGGCAGTGGGAGAAAAATGTGAGCAACGCAGATCTTGCCACCGCTCCAAGTCTGGTCGGCTGGCCGTTCGTGTTGAGTATCGAACGCCGCGTGGCTGCCAAAGAGCTCAGAGGGTGAGCAGACATGCTTGCCGGCTGCATTAGTAACCATGGACAGTGCTGTTTGGACATTCGGCTTTCCAAGATCTGCGGTCAGCTTGCTAATGCAGCCGGCCCGGTCTCTGAGTGTCATCCCCACCATTGCTGCAAATGGCTGATGCTTGGCGTAGTATCCGTCTACGAAGCGCCCAAGACCTTCTGCACCACGGTATTTCCCGCAACTGCGCGAGTCGGGCGCGAGCTTCTTGAACTCGAACACCATATCCAGCCGAGGCAACCTGGCATTAGAAAAATAAGTGATATCCAAGCGTATACGCTTAATGAGCCTCTTTGTCGCAGGATCACGCTCAATGCTGTGACGTTCGTAGCTCCATTGACCAGTCAGGCGCCCGATCGGCCCGCTAGCTTCACTGAGGTACCACCAAAAGTTCTCCGTAAGCACCGGCTCGAGCTGGCTGGCCTTGAGATGATCTGGG
The DNA here is from genome assembly GCF_034675905.1 of Castellaniella sp. Classification (GTDB taxonomy): domain Bacteria; phylum Pseudomonadota; class Gammaproteobacteria; order Burkholderiales; family Burkholderiaceae_B; genus Castellaniella. The sequence goes on from NZ_JAUCCV010000010.1 coordinate 408,258, forward strand.
TAGTCCTTGGTGATGCGATACCAGGTGGCCACCAGGAACTCAGTGGCTTGGCGAGCCTCGTCCAGTGGAAACATGTCCCGCCAGGGGTCCCGGGGCGTGTTATCCATAGCTATCATTTGTTTTCCATGCCTCTGGCATACCGCACAATTCGCTCGGCATCTCGCTGAGCCGACCCTGTCATCCAGAATCTGCTTATGAAGGGCTTCAACAGGTAGATGCTGTTGCCGTGACGAATGATGATGTCGCCCATAACATACAAGGATTCGCCCCAGCTGGCAGGAAGGAGGTCATTGTCTCGAAGCTCATCCAACAGAGCCTTTACGGCAAGGTTTGACTCAGCTGTCTCAACCTGAGACCGAGCATCTGCGCTGGGTGTCATCCGGACCACGCCAATTGGCCCACGTGCACCGGAAGCATTGAAGACCAGCTCGGACTCAACTGAGCCTATGCCGCCGGACGCTTTTTGCCATTCACGTAGCTCATAGCACAGGGTGACTCCGTACTGCCGCACCTCTTCCTTAGTGGGACGTCTATGCAGCGCCGTGTTTAGACCCGAGATCGTGCCCGGCTGCACGCTGTTGATGACCAATGAACTAATTTCTTGGATGCGAGCGCATTGCAGCGGAGTCAACTCAAAGTAGTCGGCCAGCAAGCTCTCAGCTTCTTGGCGCTTACCCGCGTACAGATTCTCATGAAGTATTGAGGGCATAGCCTCAATGGCACTCAGCAGATAAGCAAGCTTCTCGATAATGGCAGTTGCGTGCTTAGGATCGCGGTGCTTATCTGGCGCAACAAACGGCAGTGCTTTGAGGTCGCTCAGGCTGACCCGCTCTCGCTCAAACGCCACCTGATAGGCAGTCATGAGCAGAAAATACCTAGCAAGATCCGATTGCAAGTAGAAGGCAATGAACCGAAGAAGCTTGGCTTCACTCGCCGGCGCAGTGAGTACACCCATGCTGCTGGTGAAGCAGAAGCGGGCGCTTGAATATGCAGCGCAGACTCTTCTGTCAGGATCCATGCCATCGGTAAACACAACCTTCGGTACTTGGCATGCCTTGAGCATTGCCAGAGAGATGCGAGCCACCGTGGGCCATTTCTCTGACGGGAATGGTTTGATGGTCTCCGGGGTTAGGATAGAACCAAAGCTGCTAAATGATTTGGCATCAAGGAAATCTAAACCCGCCAAAGGTGCCGATGAAACTGGCTTTTCGACAGAGGAGTCTTGGACATGGAAACCCTTCATGCTTGACCAGTCCTCGCGCTTTAGCAGTACACCCAACGTTCCCTTCAAGCGTTGCTGGCCAATCATCGCCACATCGTGACTATTTCCCCAAAACAATGTAGTCAGAAGCTCGTTACTGTAAGACAAGGATTGAGCCCTAATGTCACTACGATCTGCATCATGGATGGTCAAGCGGCCAAAGGCTAAGCTAACGTCCGCCTTGGGAGCCCAGTAGTCGATTTTCTCATTCCGGGCAGGGGTGAACTGGTCTGCGGGCCGTGACGTGGCCACCATCACCAAGGTCGGTTGACGCGCTGAAAAGAAAAGCAGCTTGCGGATATCGCCGAAGTTGATCAGTTTTTCGACCCGGTACCTAGCCAGCAGATCGCGTACGAACGTCTTGCTGCTAGGCGCGGCTAGCAGGCTTACTGGAAGGATGAAGCAGACTCTGCCAGTGGGTACCAAGCAATCCTTAGCCCTAAAGACAAAGGCCGCAGCTGTCTGCCGACGTGGCAGATCGACGCCATTGGTGCAGGCCCACGTATCGCTACTTAGATTGACAGTTTTAGGCGGCTCAACCCATGGGGGATTGGAGAGAAAGATAGTGCAAGACGGTCGACTTGCGCGGGGATTGGACTTATCGAAGAAGTCGCCGTCTATCTCGCCGCCGCGCAGGTTCTTGCCCACCAGCCTCGGTAGCTTGGCCTTCCCCTCGGCGGCCAAGGCAGCCAGATCTGCCGGCGCCAAGCCCTCCAAGACAGAGAGGTATAGACTGAAGGCAGTAACACGGCACGCCGACAAATTCAGATCTGATCCGAATATTGAGCGCTCCAACAGTTCCACACGCTCGCTGAACGAGAGCGGCCCACCCCGACGACCTTGGGCATGGCCGATCAAGCGCCGGAAGGCGGTAGTAAGCAGGATACCTGAACCACAGGCACCGTCGTAGATGCTCTCATTGAGCAAGTCGGTGGAATCTTGAAAAGCCAGATCCACAGCCAACATCGCCAGATGCCGCGGGGTGTAGAACGCGCCTACTTCTCTCTTGTTCTCAGACAGGAAAGATTCGTAGATGCCGGAGATCAGCTCAACTGGAATGAAGCGGAAGTCGTAGTGCCAGAGGCTACGCTGACCACTTTCTAGGTCGTCGCGCCTCAGAAATCCAAGCAGGCTCTCAAACGTGGCAGGCACCAGGCTGCTCCAGAACTGATCCAGGCGCTCACCAGGTTCAAGCAGGTCTCCATTAAAATCCTTCTTGAGCTGACGCAGCAACTTGATGATCCCCGCAAGGTTCTTGCTCTCAACAAGTGCACTGAGCTGGCCAACCTGATGATCGGAGCGGTACTGGTCGCCGATGATGCCTCTGTGCTCCAGGTAGGAGACAAACATCACCTGTGCCATCAGCAGTTGCGCGTCGGTCTTGGTCAGGCCCTGTTTCTGCAAAACATCAACCATGACCTTCAAGGATCTCAGAAGGACCTGGTCAACCCGGTTCTCTGTTGAGAACCATTCAGGGCGATCTGCGAACACCGTCCCAGACTGCACATCTGCACTCGAGAACGGGGTCAACACACCCGCTTCTTGACGCGTGAGCACCACGGCCTCTACAGCAGGAGTACTGACGGGAAGTGCACATGCGGTGTCCCAATCGACGACCAAGACGATAGAGATCAGGCTCTGATTCCAGATTCGCTCGCGGATACCGTTCAGAATGGCTGCCTTGTCCGTGCGCCGATCCTTCGCCAGGAAGCAGACGGTAGGAACACCGCCGACGTCAAAAACAGCCCGCGCCTGAATATCTCCATCGGGATCAAGAAGATCTTGAATCTCTCGGGCGTACGGATGGTTTCTGGAAATCTTGTCGGGACGGTGAAGATTACCCGCATCCTGCAAGTACCCCCACGCATCGAGCCAGTCGTCTAGAGCAGCGGTTTTCACGGCAAGCCCTTGCTCCGAGTAAATAGTTCTATGTTAACACAATGATTGGGGCAATCAACTTGCGTGCTAATATTTAGACGAGGATACTACTCGTCCTGATGGGGACAAAAGCTGCCGATGATCGAACTCAGTCCAGCTCAGTTACAGCGATTCAGATTCCTGGAAGCCCGACTGCTGTGGGAGGGCGCATTGCGGCGCAAAGACTTGTGCTCGGCATTCGGGCTGACCCCCAATCACGTGACTCGGGAGATTGGCTGCTACCGCGACCGCTATCCCGGCAACCTGCTCTATGACACGGAGGCAAGAGCCTGGCGTGCAACCGAGCGCTTCCAGCCCCGCCATGCTTCCGGTGACGCCAAAGAGTATCTAGAACTTCTACTTGCATTCTCGCTCGCAGGCGATCCGGCGATCATGGTCGGGACTGGCCCAGCGGTGCCTGTGGAAATGCTCCCTGAGATGGAGGGAAGCGTCAGCGCTGACGTGCTACGCCCCTTGGTAGCTGCCATTGGTCAACAGCAAGGCGTCGAGATTGTGTACCAGTCCTTTTCAAAGACCACCCCTCAGCGACGCATCATCTGGCCGCGCACCTTGGTGTACGTTCTCTCACGGTGGCACGTACGAGCCTATGACGAGCGCAGGGTACGCTTTGCCGACTTCGTAGTAAATCGAATCATCCAGTGTTCTCCGCCCAAAGGCCCTGCGGATCTTCGGACGGCCAGCCAAAACGACATTGAATGGTTACAGTCTATTGAAGTTGCGGTGCAACCAGCCCCTCACCTGTCGGCTTCCCAGCAAAGTGTGGTGGCAAAGCAATTCGGGATGCGTCAAACGGACGCAGGTTGGAGGTGGTCAGCGAAGGTCCGCCAGTGCATGGTCAAATATTTCCTGCATCAGCACCGATTAGACCTTCCCACTGAATCTGGCGCGCGCGCTCGAATAGTGCTTTGCGACCCTGCGATAGCCGAAAACCACGCTTTTAGCGACGACTAAACCCCAGAAAACAATACGCTGGCGAGTACACGACTAACTGAAGTGTGGCGCCATTAGTTGCCACTGACACTCGCCCAGTAAATAGTTTTCAACCGGCGTTGACACTTACTTCAGATAGCCTCTGCTCGAACCTCGAATGACCGGTCCCGGCTGTGGATTCAACTGGTCAATGCAACACAATGACCGCCCCAGGCGCAAGGAGTATTGGCATGAAGCAAAGACCGCGGACTTACTACACCGAAGTTCAGAAAGCACTGATGTGGGATCGTTGGAAAGCTGGCGGTACCTTGCACGAGATCGGCAAGCTGTTTGACCGACCGCATATCTCCATTCACACCATCCTGCGTGCGACGGGTGGCATCCGGCCACCAGCTAGGCATCGGTCTCGCTTCGCGTTGACCATGCCTGAGCAAGAAGAAATCTCCAGAGCGTTGGCCGCAGGTGAATCCATCCGCTGCGTGGCTCGGCGCTTGAAACGAGTAGCCTCCACCATCAGCCGTGAACTCCTACGCAATGGCGGCAAGACTTGCTACCGGGCAGCGAAAGCTGATGAGGCAGCCTGGGAGCGAGCAGGTCGCCCAAAGACGTGTAAGTTGGCCAGCAATCCGGCACTGGCTCACATCGTGGCGGTTAAATTGCAGAGTCTGTGGTCGCCCGAGCAAATAGCGGGGTGGCGCAAACGAACTTATCCGGGCGAAAAGGATTTGCAGGTGTCTCACGAAGCCATCTACCGCACGCTCTTCATCCAAACACGTGGGGCCTTGAAGAAAGAGCTTCTGGAGCACTTGCGACGCACCCGGGGGATGCGTCGCTCGCGCCATTACACCCAGAAGACCCCCATTCATGAGCGAATCGTCGATGCCGTGCCCATCAGCGAGCGACCAGCTTGCATCGAGGATCGAGCAGTGCCGGGGCACTGGGAGGGCGATCTGTTGTTCGGCGATGCCTACAGCCAGATTGCAACGCTGGTGGAGCGGCACACGCGCTACGTGATGTTGGTCAAACTGGTGGATAAAGACTCTTACACCGTAGCTGCGGCACTGGCCAAGCATGCACAGACCTTACCGCAGGAACTCTATCGTTCCTTGACCTGGGATCGGGGATCGGAAATGGCGGGGCACAAGCGGTTCACTGTGACCACCGACATCCAGGTCTACTTCTGCGATCCGCAGAACCCATGGCAGCGCGGAACGAATGAGAACACCAACGGCCTACTTAGGCAGTACCTACCCAAGGGCATCGACATCTCGGGCTACTCGCAGGATGAATTGGATGAGATTGCGAGAAAATTAAATGAGCGGCCCAGGAAAACCTTGGGGTGCAAAACTCCGGCTGAGATGTTTAACGAGTGCGTTGCATCGATCGGTTGAATCCACAGCCGATAAGAGCCTTTGAACCTGCTTAACCGTCAGACAATCGGAAAAATGCAACTATCAGGCTGGAACTCCGCATTTGACATTAGCACGGCACACCCCCGAATCGCCCTGAAACCCGCACCAGCCTTGGGTCTAGCTTTGGAGGACAGCTCAGACTTGAGTGAAATAAATTCAAAGTTGAGTGAAATTCGACAGTTCGACAGTGGCGTTCGACAACTTGTAACAAGCTCCTCCTTCCTCTTGAAACTCCCGAAATCGTCCCTATAATTAGCACTCGATGGGGTTGAGTGCTAACAACCAACCTCGCCTCCGCATTCTTAATTTCACGTACAGGAGTTCCTCCATGGCACTGCGTCCTTTGCACGATCGTGTGATCGTCAAGCGTCTGGATAACGAGCGCACCACCGCCTCGGGTATCGTCATCCCTGAAAGCGCCGCTGAAAAGCCTGACCAGGGCGAAGTCCTGGCCGTCGGCCCGGGCAAGAAGACAGAAGACGGCAAAGTCCTGCCGGTCGACCTGAAAGTCGGCGACAAGGTCCTGTTCGGCAAATACGCCGGCCAGTCCGTCAAGGTCGATGGCGAGGAAGTGCTCGTCATTCGCGAGGAAGAAGTCCTCGCCGTGATCCTGTAAGCCTCCGCTTCGTTCAATCCCAAGGAATTTCAACATGGCTGCAAAGCAAGTTTATTTCGGTGACGATGCCCGTACCCGCATCGTCCGTGGCGTCAACATCCTGGCCAACGCCGTCAAGACCACGATGGGCCCCAAAGGCCGTAACGTGGTGCTGGACCGCTCCTTCGGCGCCCCCACCGTGACCAAGGACGGCGTGTCCGTCGCCAAGGAAATCGAACTGAAAGACAAGTTCGAGAACATCGGCGCCCAGCTGGTCAAGGAAGTCGCTTCCAAGACCTCCGATAACGCCGGCGACGGCACCACCACGGCGACCGTGCTGGCTCAGTCGATCGTCGAAGAAGGCCTGAAGTACGTGGCCGCCGGCATCAGCCCCATGGACCTGAAGCGCGGTATCGACAAGGCCGTGATCGCTGCCGTGGCCGAGCTGCACACCCTGTCCAAGCCCTGCACCACCAGCAAGGCCATCGCCCAGGTCGGCTCGATCTCGGCCAACAGCGACGTGTCGGTCGGCGAAATCATCGCCAACGCCATGGATAAAGTGGGCAAGGAAGGCGTCATCACCGTCGAAGACGGCAAGTCGCTGGAAAACGAACTGGACGTCGTCGAAGGTATGCAATTCGACCGCGGCTACCTGTCGCCCTACTTCATCAACAACCCGGACAAGCAAGTCGCCGTCCTGGAAGACCCGTTCATCCTGATCTTCGACAAGAAGATCAGCAACATCCGCGACCTGCTGCCGGTGCTGGAACAAGTCGCCAAATCCAGCCGTCCGCTGCTGATCGTGGCTGAAGACGTCGAAGGCGAGGCCCTGGCCACCCTGGTCGTCAACAACATCCGTGGCATCCTGAAGACCACCGCCGTCAAGGCGCCGGGCTTTGGCGACCGCCGCAAGGCCATGCTGGAAGACATCGCCATCCTGACGGGCGGCACGGTGATCTCCGAAGAAACCGGTCTGTCGCTGGAAAAGGCGACCCTGGAATTGCTGGGCCAAGCCAAGCGCATCGAAGTGGCCAAGGAAAACACCACCATCATCGACGGCGCCGGCCAAGCCGCCAACATCGAAGCCCGTGTCAAACAGATCCGCGCCCAGATCGAGGAAGCCACGTCCGACTACGACCGTGAAAAGCTGCAAGAACGCGTGGCCAAGCTGGCCGGCGGTGTTGCCGTGATTCGCGTGGGTGCTGCCACCGAAGTCGAAATGAAGGAAAAGAAGGCCCGCGTCGAAGACGCCCTGCACGCCACGCGTGCAGCCGTCGAAGAAGGCATCGTCCCGGGCGGCGGTGTTGCTTTGATCCGCGCCAAGGCCGCCGTGGCCAAGGTCAAGGGCGACAACGCCGACCAGGACGCCGGCATCAAGCTGGTCCTGCGCGCCATCGAAGCGCCGCTGCGCACCATCGTCAGCAACGCCGGCGACGAAGCCAGCGTGATCGTCAATGCGGTTGAAAAGGGCGAAGGCAACTTCGGCTACAACGCCGCCACCGGCGAATACGGCGACCTGGTCGAGCAAGGCGTCATCGATCCGACCAAGGTCACGCGCACCGCGCTGCAAAATGCAGCCTCGGTCGCCAGCCTGCTGTTGACCACCGAAGCCGCTGTGGCCGAGATCGTGGAAGACAAGCCGGCCCCGGCCATGCCCGACATGGGCGGCATGGGTGGCATGGGCGGTATGGGCGGCTTCTAAGCACCCATCCCCGATGCCGGGGTCGGCGGTTCATCCGCCCGCCCCCGGCAGCTTCTCCAGAAAGCCCGCTGTGGTTCGCCGCAGCGGGCTTTTTCTTTTCCAGCCATCACCCCCGCCCTGTCGGCGGGCTGCATCAGTTACCTTACAATGCGGAAACCCGTTCCCCGACCACCAGAGCCATGACCCAGCCATCCCCGTACAAGAGTACAGGCGGCCTGATCCGCATCGCACGCGCTTTCGGCTATTCGCTGCAAGGGCTGGGGGCAGCGTGGCGGCACGAGGCCGCCTTTCGCCAAGAAACGCTGCTGGCCGCCGTCCTGATTCCCCTGGGTCTGTGGCTGGGCGACACCGCAGGCGAACGACTGCTGCTGGCGGGCGCGTTGGTGCTGGTGCTGATCACCGAGCTGATCAATTCAGCGATCGAGGCGCTGGCCGATGCCATCAGCACGGACCACCATCCGCTGCTGGGCCGCGCCAAGGACATCGGCAGCGCCGCCGTTTTACTGACACTGCTGCTGGCGGGGGCCGTATGGGCCAGCGTGCTGATCCCCCGCTGGATATAGGACCGACATGACCTTCATCGACAAACTGAACCGCGCCTGGAGCAGCCAGGATTCTCTGCTGATGGTCGGGTTGGATCCGGACATCCGCCGCTTTCCGGCGGAACTGGCGGACCGCCCCGATGCAATCTTTGAATTCTGCCGCCGCATCGTGGACGCCACCGCACCCTTTGCCTGTGGATTCAAGCCGCAGATCGCCCATTTCGCCGCCCAGAGCGCCGAAGACCAGCTGCTGGATCTATGCCGCTATATCCATGAACACCATCCTGACCTGCCCATCGTGCTGGACGCCAAGCGCGGTGATATCGGCAGCACAGCGGAACAATACGCCCGGGAAGTCTTCGAGCGATACCAGGCCGATGCCGTCACGGTCAATCCGTATATGGGCCGCGATTCGGTACAGCCGTATATCGACTATGGCGACCGGGGCGTGATCATCCTGTGCCGCACCTCCAACCGCGGCGGCGCGGATCTGCAGGATATGCGGCTGGCCAATGGCACGCCGCTGTACCTGCATGTCGCCGATCAGGTTGCCCGCGTCTGGAACACGACAGGACAATGCGCGCTGGTCGTAGGGGCGACCTTTCCCGAAGAAATCGCCCAGGTGCGCCGCCGGGTGGGCGATATGCCGCTGCTGGTCCCCGGCATCGGCGCTCAGGGAGGAGACATCCGGGCGACTGTCCAGGCAGGCCGCACGACCGCCGGCCACGGCATGATGATCAATTCATCCCGCGCCATCTTGTACGCCAGCCAAGGAGACGACTGGGCAGAAGCTGCTGCCAAGACCGCCCGCGCCACCCGCAGCGCTATCCGCCTGGCCCTGAGCAGCGAGGCATAGCACCCAGAATGATGTCGGCAGGTGGCGTAATGACCACAATCCATACGCTACCCGCATGATCTTGCCGCATACCTATCACAGCACGCATATAACCCTATAGAGAAGAGAAATCGACTCTACATTTGTAATATTGTTCAGTAAAATCCGGCATCATGCACCGGACCATCAGCAGCAGGCTGTCCAGTACGCGACAGTTATGGCGGTTCATTTCAGTCGCTGCATCGGCTTCTCTGCTTATCCACCTCAGCCTTGTCTTCCGGCCTGCCCTGGGGCAGATCGGCTTCTGGCCAGCGACTGCGCTGCTGGCCGGCTTGCTGCTGCGCATGCCCCGCTCGCAGGATCTGTCGGCATGGATCATGGCGGCGACCGGCGCCGCACTGGCTTACGGTCACTGGTACGGCTCCTGGAATGCAGCACTGCTCCATACGGCGGTCGATCTATCCGGGGTCTGCGTCGCCTGGTATCTGCTGGGCCGAGTCTGGCATCTGGACACCCTGCGCACCCCCCAGGCCATTGCCAGGGTTCTGGCTGCCGGGCTGGCGGCCTCTCTGTGCACATCCCTGGCAGGGCTGATCGCACAGCTATGGCTGGACATCCGGTTGCAGACCGCCATCGAGGTCTTTTTCCGTCAATGGCTGGGCTATAGCGCCATTCTGCCCGTCTGCCTGCAAGCATCGCTGACTCGCCGCCTGGCGGCGGACAAGCGCGGCCGATCCTGGTCACACCTGCGGCACCACCTGAAGCCCGGCAGCCATCACTGGCCACTGATGTCGCTGATGGCGGCCGTCTCGCTGGCGGCTTTGCTGGGCGGGCCAGGCGCAGTGGCCTTCCCGATCCCCGCCCTGCTGTTCTGCGCCTATGCCTACCAGCAGCACACGACCACCTGGCTGGCGCTGGCATCCGCGATCGTCCTGATGCTCTGTCATACCCACGGCTGGGCGTTGACGGATCCGGCATCCGCAACACTATGGACGCAGGTTTCGCTGCAGATGGGCATGCAGCTGATGGTCGCCACCCCGCTGCTGGTGTCCAGCTCCCTGGCCGCCCGCAATGATCTGATCCTGGCGCTCAACCAAGCCCTGGACCACGACGAGCTGACCGAAGCCCTGTCGCGCCAAGCCTTCATGCGAGGCGCCATCGAATACCTGCAGCAATCGCCGGCGTCGTTCTACGGCAATGGCGTCATGATGCTCGACATCGATCACTTCAAACGCCTGAATGACAATCATGGCCATGCCGCCGGAGACAGCGTGCTGCGGGAATTCGCCCGAGCCATTCGATCGGCCATTCGTCCCGAGGATCTGTTCGGCCGTCTGGGGGGTGAAGAATTCAGCATCATGCTGCCCAATACCACTCAACAGGATTGCCTGGAAATCGCTGATCGGCTGCGCGCCTGTGTGGAACAGATCCGGCTGTACTATGACAGCGACGAGCCTTTGCGCGTCACGGTGAGCATCGGCGCCATTCATGATTCGCAAATGCCGGGCGCGACCCTAAGCACGCTGCTGGCGTTGGCCGATCAAGCGATGTACCGAGCCAAACACCAAGGCCGCAATCAGGTGTATTCCCCCGATGCGGAAGAAATGCGCGACCTCAGCCCTATACCGCTGATCTGATCTATTGCTGCGGCCATTTGCGGCCCAAATCCGCGGCAGCTGCCGCCGTTGCAGTTTTAAGCCCCTCGCCCCAAGTCATCCAACGCCGCCTGCAGGGCAAAGCGCACCGCTGCCAGGCGGATGGCCTCTCGATCGCCTTCGAAAACACGGGTGACGCCCCGCGTCGTGATACCGGCGCCGACCCGACGCGCAATGCCAAAACACACCATGCCGACGGGCTTTCCCGGCGTGGCTCCGCCGGGTCCGGCGATGCCGGTGGTCGCCAGGGCCAGCCGCGCAGACGGCACGGCCCCCAAGGCGCCGCTCGCCATTTCCATGGCGGTTTCCTCGCTGACAGCGCCATAGCGTTCCAGCGTATCCAAGGAAACCCGCAGCTGTTCGATTTTGGCTGCATTGCTGTAGGTAACAAAGCCGCGCTCGAACCACTGGCTGGACCCGGGGCACGAAGTCATCGCCCCCGCCAGCAAGCCGCCAGTGCAGGACTCGGCAGTCACACACAGGCAGCCAGCGGCCCGCAATGCGGCCCCCAGTTCGCCCGCCAAGACGCGCAGGTCGCGATCAATCATGGCAGGACTCCCAAACGGATGAGTACAGCGGCCGCCAGCAAGGCATACAGGGCAGCAAAGACATCGTCGATCATGACGCCAAAGCCGTTCTTGAACCGCCGGTCCAGGATGCTGACCGGCGGCGGTTTGAGAATATCGAACACACGAAACAGCACCACCCCCGCCAGCTGGGACCAGAACCCTGCCGGCATCAGCCACAACACCAGCCAGATGGCGACGATTTCGTCCCAATTGATGCCGCCGTGGTCGGCAATCCCCAGATCGTCTCCACAGCGCTGCGCGGCCCAGCAGCCCAGGCCAAAAGACAGCAGCAGGATCAGCGCCATCCAGCCGTCCGGGATGTCGCGCAGAAACACGGCCCATAGCAACCAACCCGCCAAGGTGCCCCAGGTGCCGGGCGCCGGATAGATCAGGCCGGAGCCGAAACCGAACGACAGAATGCGTTCAGGACGGGCGAATACCCAGGCGGCGGACGGCCGTTCGGGGTTCTCGGGCGCGCGGCCCGGATCAGGACAATCGGAAGTCGTCATACAGGTTCTGCAAAATGATCGAAGCCCCGATGCGACACCGCCAGCGCCTGCCCATCGGCATCCAGTACGCGCACGCCGGATCCGCGCTGGATCGTGCCGACCCGCGACAAAGCCAAGCCCAGCTGCCGCCCCAGGATTTCGATCTGCTCGCGGCGACGCGGGTGCGCCATGAAGCACAATTCGTAAGCATCCCCGCCCGCCAGCAAGGCATCGCGATGGACAGATTCATCCAGACCATTGAGCACGGGATCGGCAGGCAAGGCATCCAGCCACAATTCGGCGGCACACTGGCTGGCATCCAGGATATGCCCCATATCCTGCAACAGACCGTCTGAAATATCGATAGCGGCATGCGCCACCCCCGCCAGATAACGGCCCAGTTTCAGCCGCGGCACGGGACGTTCCAGAAAAGATCGAGCGGCCTGCCAGCGCGCCGGGTCCGGCGGCAGGCGCCCCTGCGCCAGGCGCAGCGCAATATCCGCCCCGCCCAAGGTGCCGGATACCCAGATGTCGTCGCCCACCCGCGCCGCATCGCGGCGCAACGCCTGATGGCGGCGGACTTCGCCCATCACGGTAATGCACAGGACCACCCCGGGGGAACCCCCGGTTGTGTCGCCACCCACCAAGGGGCAGCGGGATTCGCGCGACAAAGCATGGAAACCGTCGGCAAAGGCCTGCAGCCAGGTTTCGTCGATGCGAGGCAGGGAGATCGCCAGCGTGCATGCCAGAGGGCGAGCCCCCATGGCGGCCAGGTCCGACAGATTCACCGCCAACGCTTTATGACCCAGCAGCCGGGGATCGATATCCGAAAAAAAAATGCCGGCCCTCGACCAGCATATCGGTACTGACGGCTAACTCGCAGCCCTGGGCAGGCGACAGCAACGCACAATCATCGCCCACCCCCAGCATTCCGCTGGGGGCTGGCCGGTCAAAATACCGGGTGATCAGATCGAATTCACCACCTGACGGCATAGGTCTGGCTCGGGCGCGTCAACGGCGCGCAGTGGATTGCACCTCGGCGGCGCGGACTTCGGCAGCCAGTTTGTCCAGCACCCCGTTCACGAAACGATAGCCGTCGGTGCCGCCAAAGGACTTGGCCAGTTCAACGGCCTCGTTGATAGCGACACGGTAGGGCACCTCGACGTGATGAACCAGTTCAAAACTGCCGATCAGCAGGACGGCATGTTCGATCGGCGACAATTCGGCCAAAGGCCGGTCGATATAGGGCACAAAGCTGGCGCGCAAGGATTCCGCCTGGCGGGCAGCCCCCTGCAACAAGGTCTGGTACCACTGGGTATCCGCTTGGTCGAAACCTTCGCCGTCTCGGATGTGGGCATCGATTTCACCGAGCTCGCCCAGATCGGCGCCGCCGCGCAGCAGCCAGGCATAAACCCCCTGCAACGCAAATTCGCGCGCCATGCGGCGGGCGCTACGGGCATTGGCCCGCCCGTTACGCGCCTTGGGTTCAGTCATCGGCATCTTCTTCGAAATCCTCGTCGTCCTCGTCGTCGTCCTCATCCGATTCAGGTTCGAGTGCGGCGACCAGATTGGCCATTTCGACGGCAGCGCGCGCGCAGTCGCGCCCCTTGTCGGCAGCACGCACCTGGGCCTGCTCGTCGGTCTCGGCGGTCAACACCCCATTGGCGACCGGAATACCGGTTTCCAAGGCGATACGGCTGATCGCCGAAGCCGATTCATTGCTGACGATTTCAAAGTGGTAGGTTTCGCCACGGATCACGGCGCCCAGGGCGATCAGGGCATCGAATTCGAAGGTTTCAGCCATCTGGGCCAGCGCCACGCCGAGTTCCAGCGCGCCCGGCACGGACACGATCATGATGTCGCGTTCGTCCACACCCAGAGCGGCCAGCTCGTCGAGGCAGGTTTGCAGTTCGGCTTCGCCGATTTCAGCGTTGAAACGGGAACGCACGATGCCGATGTGCAGGCCTTCGCCGTTCATGTCGGGGGTCATCACATAAGGGTTCATAATCGCGATTCCATATCAGTTGTTGGCGTTGGGCACGCCAGGTTCGTTATGGTACCCCGTAATCGTCAGGGAGAACCCTGTCATGCTGGGCATTTTTCGTGGCCGCGCCAGCAGGCGGGCCTGCCCGACGCCCAAGTCTCGCAGGATCTGGGCGCCGATCCCAAAGGTGCGCAAACCGTGCCGCTCGCCATCGGGTACTGCCGGTTCCATGGGGGCATCGCCCGGGCTGCGGGCCCAGGCATCAAACTGGGCAAACAGCAGATCGGCTTCGCCGTGGCAGTTCAGCAGCACCAGGACCCCGCTAGGCGCGGCAACAATCGTCTGCAGGGCTTGGGGAATGGTCCAGCTGTGCCGGGTTGCGCCTTCGCACAACACATCCAGCACGCTGGTGGGTTCGTGCACACGCACCAGGGTTTCCACATCGGCGCGAATCTGCCCGTGCACCAGGGCCAGATGCGGCGCGTTCGACGCGCGATCCCGATAGGCCACGGCCTGGAATTCCCCCCAGGGCGTCGTCACGGCACGCTCGACCAGGCGTTCGACCATGGTTTCGTGTTCGCTGCGGTACTGGATCAGATCGGCGATCGTGCCGATCTTCAGGCCATGTTCCCGGGCGAACACCATCAGGTCCGGCAAACGCGCCATGGTGCCATCGGGCTTCAGGATTTCGCAGATGACCGCCGCCGGCGTCAGGCCGGCCATGGCCGTCAGGTCGCAGCCGGCTTCCGTATGGCCAGCCCGCACCAGCACGCCCCCCGGCACGGCGCGCACCGGAAAGATATGTCCAGGCTGCACCAGATCGGCCGGACGGGCATCCCGCGCCACTGCCGCCTGGATGGTCCGGGCGCGATCAGCGGCTGAGATGCCGGTGCTGACCCCCTGGGCGGCCTCGATCGAGACGGTGAAGTTCGTGCCGTAGCGCGTGCCGTTCTGATTGGCCATCAATGGCAGCTGCAACTGTTCGCAGCGTTCTTGCGTCAGCGTCAGGCACACCAGGCCACGCGCATGTGTCACCATGAAATTGATTGCGTCGGGCGTGACGAAATCGGCCGCCATCACCAGATCGCCTTCGTTTTCGCGGTCTTCTTCGTCGACCAGAATCACCATATGGCCCGCGCGCAGCTCGGCCACGATTTCCTGAACAGGTGCGATCTCGAAGGACGATGGCGCGTTGCGCGCCTCGGTATCCGTACTCATTTCAATACTGTCCCAATAAAAGACGATGACGCTATTTTAGCGATTGTCCAGCAAAGCCCCGGCAAATTCCGCCGCCACGAACGGCTGCAGATCCTGCATGCCCTCGCCCACGCCGATCCAATAGACCGGCACCGGCCGCACCCCCTGACTGCCTGCGGCCACCGCCGCCAGCGTACCGCCCTTGGCGGTGCCATCGAGCTTGGTGACGATCAAGCCGGTCAAACCCAGCGCAGCATCGAAGGCGCGAATCTGCGCCAAGGCATTCTGGCCGGTATTGCCGTCCACCACCAGCAGCACTTCGTGCGGGGCCCCGGCATCGGCCTTGCCGATGACCCGTTTGATCTTCTTCAGTTCTTCCATCAGGTGCAACTGGGTGGGCAGGCGGCCCGCCGTGTCCACCAGAACCACATCGGCAGCCCGCGCCCGTCCGGCATTCACGGCGTCAAACGCCACCGCCGCCGGGTCGCCGCCCTCCTGGGCGATCACGGTCACGCTGTTGCGGGCGCCCCAGGCCACCAGCTGTTCACGGGCAGCGGCGCGAAACGTATCCCCCGCCGCCAGCAGCACCGTCGCCTGGCGCGCCTGCAGCGCATGGGCCAGTTTGCCGATTGACGTGGTCTTGCCCGCCCCGTTCACCCCCGCGATCATCACCACCATGGGCGCGGCCTCGCCGACGACAAAGGGTTTTTCCAGCACGCGCAGATGATCGGTCAGGATGTCCTGCAAGGCGGTTCGAACCGCATCGGGCTGATCGATACGCTGTTTGCGCACGCGCGCGCGCAGCTCGCCCAACAGTTTGTCGGTGGCTTCGACCCCGGCATCCGCCATGATCAAAGCGGTTTCCAGTTCTTCGAACAGGTCTTCATCGACCTTGACGCCGACGAACAAGCCCCCCAGGTTCTGGCCCGTGCGCGACAGCCCCCGCCGCAGGCGGGACAGCCATGACCCGGTGTCTGCTTCCGGCGTCTGGGCAGTCGCCTGGTCCAGGCGCGCCAGCGGGTCGCCGGACGCATCCACCGCCTCTGACCAGGGATCCGGCGGCGGGATCAGGCCGGGCGGCGCGATATCCGCCGCAGCGGCCTCTGCGCCCTGATCCGGCGACTCGGCCGGACTATCGGAGACGGCATCGGGGACATCGACGCTGATGACCCGGGCTTCCGGCGGCAGCTCGGTAGGGGCAACCGGCGCGATCTCGGGCTCGTCGACCGGCAAAGCGACCATATCCGGCTGCGGCTGGGGTTTTTTGCGTTTAAAAAAACTGAACATAGGCTTTACACTGAACGATCCGGCGAACGCCCGACGCCGTGCCGAACATCACGGGCCGCGCATGAAAAAACATCAGATCCGTATTGTAGGCGGTCAGTACCGCAAAACCCCGATTCCGGTGCCGGACAGCGACCACTTGCGTCCGACGCCGGACCGGGTGCGCGAGACGCTGTTCAACTGGCTGGCGCATTTCTGGGACGGCGCCTTTACCGAACGTCGGGTGCTGGATCTGTTTGCCGGCACGGGGGCGCTGGGTTTCGAAGCCGCATCGCGCGGTGTGGCGCTGGCGCAATTGGTGGAACAGGCGCCGGCCGCCCTGGCCGGCCTGCGGGCCGTACAAGGCCGTCTGCAAGCGCCAGCCATCCGCATTCATGCGGGGGATGCGCTAGCCTACCTGCAGTCTCTGCCCGCCCCTTCATTCGATCTGCTGGCGCTGGACCCGCCCTTTGGCGGCGACTGGCTGACGCGAGTGCAACCGCTGATCGGCCGCGCCCTGGCGCCAGGCGGGCTGTTGTATCTGGAATCGGGCTCGGCGCTTGGCGATATCCCTGCCGGCTGCTGCCTGCTGCGCCAAGGCCGGGCGGGGCAAGTGCACTATGCTCTATTGCAATTTGCTGCAATGCAAAAAAATCGTAATAATGAGCGACTGGAATCGGGCTGCGATTCCTTTACCCGATCGGAGAGTGCATGATCACCGCCGTCTATCCCGGAACGTTCGACCCCCTGACTCGCGGACACGAAGACCTCGTGCGTCGCGCTGCCAGCCTGTTCGACCAAGTGGTGGTGGGCGTCGCCGTCAGCCAGAACAAACGCCCTTTCTTCAGCGTCCAGGAACGCCTGGAAATCGCCGAGGAAGTCCTGGGGCACTACCCCAACGTGCGCGTGCGCAGCTTTGGCGGTCTGCTGAAGGATTTCGTGCGCGAACAGGAAGCCCGGGTCATCGTGCGCGGCTTGCGCGCCGTATCCGATTTCGAATATGAATTCCAGATGGCAGGCATGAACCGCCACCTGCTGCCGGAAGTCGAAACCCTGTTCATGACGCCATCGGATCAGTACCAGTTCATTTCCGGCACCATCGTGCGGGAAATCGCCATCTTGGGCGGTGACGTCAGCAAATTCGTGTTTCCCTCGGTCGAGCGCTGGCTGCACACCAAGGCCAAGGCGCTGCGCGAACAACAGGGCACGGCCAGCAGCTAGCCGGTCTTTACCTACCCGGCCGCCTGGCTTGCGCGCCCAGGCTGGGCCTTACGCCCGGTCAGGCCAGCTGACCGCCTCGGCATCCGGGTGGACCTTCAGCAATTTGCACGGCTGCCCCAGCCATTCGGTAAACCAGGCCGCTGCCAGATCGCCTTCGTCCACGGTCCGCACTGCTGCCGACCCTACCTGCGCCATACGGTCCACACTGGCATCGTCTTCGATCACATCCAGCGGTACATCCAGGCGCAGCATGCCGGGCGCCCTGATCACCAGATAGCCAAAACGCAGGCTGAGTTCCAACTGCGCTAAGCGCGGCGCGCGGCCCGGGTCCAGCCAGGCATCCGTCTGATCGACGATCAGCCAGCGACGATCGTAGGCGACGGCGTCATTCAGCGCCGGACCGCCGGCAATGGGTTGGGCGGCAGAAGAGGTCATCAAGGTTTCCTTGTTCAGAGGGTTCATTGGCCCAGCAGGCCCTTCAAGGCATTGCCGATGCGCTCGACCGGATCAGACTTGGTCGCGGCATCGGACCGATGCGGTTCGGGCTCGGGGCTGGGCAGGGCCTGCTCGATCAGGTCTTTACCCTTGATCAATTCCATCAGTCCCGATTTGACCGCCTGCTGGATCGTCTGATTGCGGATGGAGGCCCACTGCACCACAAAATCCGGCTGCGACCAGGCCCCGGTCACCTGAACGGGAATCGTCACCCCCGCCAACGATGCCAGCGTTCCCGCCAGCGGCTTGGGCGGGCGCGCAGCGACCTGGGCGAGCAACTGCAGATCCAGACGCTGGCCCGGCACATCGATCAAGGCGGGCTTGCCCGCCGTCACCCGCACCAGACTGGCAGCCAGCAGCAGCTTGGATACTGTGCCTTGTCCGTCCTTCAGGTCGACACGGCCTTCCAGCGTACTGAAGGGCGTACTGCGCTGCTTTTGAAAAGGCGAGGCGACCGCATCCAGACGCCCCTTCAGGATATTGCCCAAAGCTGCGGCGACTTCGGACAAGGTCAGCGAGGCATCTATCCCCTGTACCGCGCCATCACGCACCTGCCACGAGGCCCGACCCGCCAGGCCTCGCAGCCAGGCATCGACCGTATTGCCCTGGGTTTTCAGGTCCAGCTGAACCGCGCCCTGGCCGGACAGCAGATTCCGGCCCAACGCGGCCTGCAAAAAGGGCTCCACCGCCACCTTGTCCAGGTTCAGTTTCAGGCCCAGCGTCTGATCGGCGGCCACACGCGCCTGGGCGGTCAAGCCGCCACCGTACAGTTTCGCCGTCAGTTTGGGCAGGGTCAGCACGCCATCTGCGACCTTGACCGGGGCGTCTACCTGGGTCAGTTGCACATCCCGCACCCGCAGGTCAGCGACGCGCAGATCACCCTGGATATCCTGTCCCTTCAGGAAGGATAGATTCATCTCAGCCGGCACTGCCGGGACCGGGGCGCCGCCAGCGACCGATTTGCCATCCTGCTTCGCGGAAGCGGCGCCTTCTTGGCCGGTCGTTGAGGGCGCACGGGGCGCGTCCGCCGGTTTTGGCAGCCACTGATTCAGATCGAGCTTTTCAGCATTCAGGGAAAACCGGATGCTGGGTTGGGTCGCCAGATGCGTCGCCGTGGCTTTCAAGGCAGTCTGCCCGCCATCCATCACGGCATTCAAGTCAATGTCCAGGACATCGCGCACCAGATCCAGATGCACGCTGCCTATCATAGGAAATTCATTGGCGGCCTTGGGCTGGGCCTGATCCCGCAGGATCACATCCCCCTTCAGGGCCGTCAGCGCCCCCTTGCGCAACGACGTGTCCCAGGTCAGGGGGGAAGCCATCTTGATCTGCACCAGACGCTGTCCCTGCGTCAGGGCGCCATCCAGACTGACCTTGCTGAACTGCCAGTCGTTGGCGTTGCCGCCCAGACCTTCCAGCCCCAGGGACACCGCCAGGGTCTGATCCCCGGACGACTTCAGCGAGGCCGCCACCGGATCCGCCTGGGCCGACTCGGGCGATATCGCCAGCGCCGGCGCATCCAGGGCAAGCTCTAGATTGCGTCCCTGGTCCTGGCCGGAGGCCCGCAAGGCGAGCTTGGCGACTTTCAATTCCAGGTTACGCGGATCCAGATGCAGCTGACCTGCAGTCAGACTGGCCTTGAGGCCCTGGATAGGATGCGCGCCGACAATGTCGCCCGTCAGGGTCAACTCCAGATTGCCGGCCGTCAGGCGGCGTTCGCTGCCCTTGTAGCCCAGATTGCCTTTCAGCGTGGCATTGGCCTGATCCAGATTGCCCAGGCGTCCCGTCAGCTGGACGTTGATTTTCTGCGCCGAATAATCGCCGCGCCCCCCCGGATTCAGGCGCAACAGCGCCTGAGCCTGCAACTGGGCATCCTGCACAGGGTCGTCTCCGGCCACTTTTGCCTTGAGCAACACATCAAAAGGCTGGTCGTACGTCACGCGCCCGGTGCTGGCCTCGATCCCCGACAAGGTCGTGGACAAGCCGCTGCGCTGATCCAGATAGTGGATCTGCCCCCCCTTGAGCTCCAGCCCCGCGATATCGATGTTCAGATCGGAACGCTGATCGGCATCCGCCGTCGGTTCGCTGGCGACCGCCCCCGCCGCCACGGCGGCTGTCGGCGCAGACGAGGCCGCCGCTGCATGGCCGGATTCCAGCAGATCACTGAAATTGAAGCGCCCCTTGGCATCTCGCACGACCCAGGCCTTCAGGCCTGAGATCGCGACATGATCCACCACCAGCTGATTGGATAGCAAGGGCCAGATCGCCACGGCAAACCTGGCGCCGTCCACGGAGACGAAAGTATCCTTGGACTGATGATTGGACAGCGCCACGTCGCTGACCGACAGGCCGATGCGGGGAAACAGGGATAGCTCGATATCCCCGCCGATGGTCAGGGTCCGCGCATACCGGTCGAACACCAGTTTTTCCAGCCGCGACTTGTAGGCGTTCGGATTGAAGGTCAGCAGGAAAATCGCCAGACCGACCACAGCCACCAACAGGGCCACGACCAGGCTGAACAGAACCCGCTTCAACCAAACATTCATGATGAATCCCGCATATCCAGAGTGCACGCCGCCACCGGGGCGGACAATAAGCGAAATGCTAACCCATGCCCGCCTCTGATAGTCCCCGAAACCGGCGAACGTGGTGAGGTTTATGTCGCAAAATCTTAGCAAACATGCAAAATACGGATTGATATAGCCACAGGCCATATGTAAATCGTCACGCCGCGCTGTGTTTCAAACACCGATCCCCGGTACCATGATCCACTGCCGGGCCAGCAGACGATCCCTACGCCGCCGCCTGTTCCGGTAAAAAAAAATACACAAGGAGAAACCATGCCCACGTTTGTCTTGAGCCCGGAGGAACCGCCATGCAGGTAGGCATCCCCCGCGAAACCCTGCCCGGCGAAGCCCGGGTCGCCGCCACCCCGGAAACCGTTAAAAAACTGGTTCAGGCCGGCCATCAGGTCCGCCTGGAACGCGGCGCCGGCCAAGCCGCCCGCTACCGCGACAGCGACTACGAACAGGCGGGCGCCATTCTGGCAGACGCCGCCCAGGCCTTGGGCAGCGAACTGGTCCTGAAGGTCCGCCGCCCGGACTCCGCCGAACTCGCGCAGATGAAAACCGGCAGCGTACTGCTGGGCATGCTGGATCCCTTCAACGCCGATGGCTTGAAAACCCTGGCCGATGCCGGGCTGACCGCCTTTGCCCTGGAAGCCGCGCCCCGCACCACCCGCGCCCAGAGCCTGGACGTGCTCTCGTCCCAGGCCAATCTGGCCGGTTACAAGGCCGTGCTGCTGGCCACTCAGTATTACGGCCGCATCTTCCCCATGATGATGACCGCCGCAGGCACCCTGAAGGCTGCCCGCGTGGTGGTGCTGGGCGCCGGCGTGGCCGGCCTGCAGGCCATCGCAACGGCGCGGCGCCTGGGTGCTGTCGTCGAGGCATCCGACGTGCGGCCCGCCGCCCGCGAACAGGTCGAGTCCCTGGGGGGGAAATTCATCGACGTGCCCTACGAAACCGACGAGGAACGCGATATCGCCCAGGGCGTGGGCGGCTATGCCCGCCCCATGCCCGCCGCCTGGATGGCCCGCCAGGCCGAGTTGGTCGCCGAGCGCTGCAAGCAAGCGGACATCGTCATCACCACGGCGCTGATTCCAGGGCGCCCGGCGCCGGTGCTGATCCAGGCCGACACGGTCGCGGCCATGAAGCCGGGCTCGGTCATCGTCGATCTGGCCGTCGAGCGCGGCGGCAATTGCCCTCTGTCAGTGGCGGGCGAAGTCGTGGATCATGACGGCGTGACGCTGGTCGGACTGGACAATCTGCCCGCCTTGCTGGCAACGGATGCATCCGCCCTGTACGCCCGCAATCTGCTGGATTTTCTGAAGCTCGTCATCGATGCCGAAGGGCGCTTCGCGCTGCCCGCCGACGACGACATCATCAAGGCCTGCCTGGTCTGCCAGGACGGCAAGGTTCTAAGGAGCGCCTGATGGAAGCGGTCAACCCGACACTCATCAATATCATCATCTTCGTGCTGGCGGTCTACGTCGGCTTTCATGTGGTCTGGAATGTCACACCGGCGCTGCATACGCCCTTGATGGCAGTGACCAACGCCATTTCCGCCATCGTCATCGTCGGCGCCATGCTGGCCACCGGCCTGACGGACGGCGGCCTGGCGCAGGGCATGGGCGTGCTGGCGGTCGCACTGGCCGCCGTCAATGTCTTCGGCGGCTTTCTGGTGACTCAGCGCATGCTGGAAATGTTCAAGAAAAAAGAACGCAAAGGGGGGCAGGCATGATTTCGGCCAATCTCGTCACCCTGCTCTACCTGATCGCCTCGGTCTGCTTCATCCAGGCGCTCAAAGGCCTATCCCATCCCACGACATCCCGCCGCGGCAATGCCTTCGGCATGATCGGCATGGCAATCGCCATTCTGACGACGGCCGTCCTGATCATCGGCCTGGCCCGGGATGGCGCCGCCACCCTGGGACTGAGCCGCGTCATCCTGGGACTGCTGATCGGCGGCAGCATCGGCACGGTGCTGGCCCGCAAGGTCGAAATGACCAAGATGCCGGAACTGATCGCCTTCATGCACAGCATGATCGGTCTGGCGGCCGTTGCCATCGCCACCGCCGTCGTGGCGGAACCGCATGCCTTCGGCATCGCGGCGGCAGGCGCCCCCATTCCGACCGGCAACCGCCTGGAACTGTTCATCGGCACGTTTGTAGGGGCCATCACGTTTTCCGGTTCGGTTATCGCCTTCGGCAAACTGTCGGGAAAATACAAATTCCGCCTCTTCCAGGGTGCGCCGGTGGTCTTCCCCGGCCAGCATCCGCTGAACCTCATCCTGGCCATCGTCATGCTGGCCTGCGGCTTCTGGTTCATGGCGACGCAGTCCTGGCTGCCTTTCGTGTTGATGACGGCCATCGCCTTCCTGCTGGGCGTGCTCATCATCATCCCCATCGGCGGCGCCGACATGCCAGTGGTCATTTCCATGCTCAACAGCTACTCGGGCTGGGCAGCCGCAGGCATCGGTTTTTCCCTCAACAACCCCATGCTGATCATCGCGGGTTCGCTGGTGGGCTCGTCGGGCGCGATTCTGTCCTACATCATGTGCAAGGCCATGAACCGGTCCTTCTTCAACGTGATCCTGGGCGGTTTCGGGGCAGAAGCCTCTGCCGGCGGCAGCGCGGCCACAGGAGACCGCAGCGTCAAATCCGGCAGCCCCGACGACGCTGCTTTCCTGATGAGCAATGCAGACACCGTCACCATCATCCCGGGCTACGGTCTGGCGGTCGCGCGGGCGCAGCACGCCCTGAAAGAACTGGCCGGCAAACTGTCCAGCCAGGGCGTCACGGTGAAATACGCCATCCACCCGGTGGCCGGCCGCATGCCGGGCCACATGAATGTGCTGCTGGCAGAAGCCGAAGTCCCTTACGACCAGGTCTTCGAAATGGAAGACATCAACAGCGAATTCGGCCAGACCGACGTCGTGCTGGTCCTGGGCGCCAACGACGTGGTGAACCCGGCGGCCAAGAACGATCCCAACTCGCCGATTGCGGGCATGCCTATCCTCGAGGCCTACAAAGCCCGCACCATCATCGTCAACAAACGGTCCATGGCGGCAGGGTACGCGGGGCTGGACAACGAACTGTTCTACATGGACAAGACCATGATGGTCTTCGGCGATGCGAAAAAAGTGCTGGAAGACATGCTGAAAGCCCTGGAATGACCCTCTTTCGCCAGTCCCGGCCCTACCGGCCGGGACATCCAGACTTTCCCGCATGACAGCCGACGGCCCGTAGATCCGGGCCGATTTCGTTTAAAATTGAAACTAGTGTTATTACATTTCAGCATTTGCATACTATGGCCATCGAGGAAAACGATCCCTTTGCGGTTTCGCAAAAGCTCGACATACAGAACATTCTTCAGGGTCTGCTGGACAAGCGCGCCCTGGTGCGTCTGGATGTCCCCGGCCATGCCGTTTCGATCATCTCCACCCTGCTGGAACTCGATCTCAAAAAGGGTTTTCTGGTCCTCGACAATGCGTCCGACGATACGGTGAACTCCCAGCTGCTGCGGGCGCCCGCAGTGCGTCTGCAGGGCATGCTGGATCGCGTTCTGATCGAATTCCGCGGCCATCTGCAGCCCACCATGCAAGGCGGCAAACCAGCGCTGTCCATGCGCTGGCCCGACCAGCTGCGCCGCATCCAGCGGCGTGAATTCTTCCGCATGGACGTCCCCACCACCAATCCAGCCACCTGCCTGATTCACGACGCATCTCTGCCCGACGGAAAAATCACGCTGCCTCTGGCCAATATCAGCGCCGGCGGCCTGCAACTGATCGACCGCAACAAAATTCTGGCAAACCAGCCCATCGGGGCCTTTTTCGACGATTGCATGCTCGACATGCCTGGCATCGAGGCCCAGGAAGTCAGTCTGCGCCTGCTGCGCCACGACCAACTCATCCAAGAAGGCGACAAACCGCCGTTGCTGGTGGTGGCTTGCCGGTTTTTCAATCTGCCTGCCAATCGCCAGATCACCATTCAGCAGTACGTCGGCGTCCTCGAACGCGCCATTCTGGCTCGCCGCTGGGGCACCGAATAAGACCCGGCGCCACAGGCGCTGGCTCGATCTCGTAAATATATTTATTGCATATTTACATGGGCTGTGCCACCATGAAAGCGGCGTCCCGCGCCGCGCACCCATCCGGGCCGATGCTGCCACGACGCTTTCTCTGAACCCATGACCGTCCGCCAGGTCTGGCGGACGGACGGCTGCATCCCAAGGACCCCATGCACGCGTCTTCCTGCGATATTGCCATCATCGGCGGCGGCATCATCGGCGCCAGTTGCGCCCTGGCCCTGAGCGAAACCGGCCAGCACGTCATCTTGATCGAACCCCAGGACCTGGCCAGCGGCGCCAGCAAAGGCAACGCAGGCGCCCTGGCCTTTGCCGACATTCTGCCGCTGGCCTCGCCCCGCATCCTGCGCAAAGCCATCCATTGGCTCTTCGACCCTCTGGGGCCGCTCAGCCTGCCGCCGGCCTACTTGCCACGCATCGCCCCCTGGTTGCTGCATCTGTGGCGCTCCAGCCTGCCGGACCGCTACCCCGCCAACATCCGGGCGCAAGCTGCCCTGATGGCGCTGTCTCAAAGCGAAATGCAGGCCCAGCTGGAACGCACCGGACTGAGCCATCATCTGCATAGCCAGGGCGTGCTGGAAGTCTACGAAGGCGCGCCCCGCTATCAGGCCTCATTGGCCACCGCGCAATGGCGCGAACGCTACGGTATCGAAACCCGCCTGCTGCAAGGCGCAGACCTGGCTGCCCAGCAGCCCGGTCTGGCAGCGCGCTTCACGCACGGCGTCCTGATCCCCGAATGGCGCAATGTGGCAGACCCGCAGGCGCTGGGTCAGGCACTGGGAGAACAAGCCATCGAGCGCGGCGTGCAGCTGCTGCGCCAATCTGTGCGCTGGCTGCGACCGGCAGCCGACGGGGTGCAGCTGATTCTGGAAGACGGCAGCCAGTTGCAGGCCCGCCAGGTCGTGCTGGCAGCCGGCGCACGGTCCCACCAGCTGGCGCGAGGCCTGGGCGACCGCATCCCGTTGGAAACCGAGCGCGGCTACAACACCACCTTGGCGCCTGACGCGCTGGATCTGCGCCAGCAAGTCACTTTCAGCGACCACGGTTTCGTCATTTCACCGCTGACTTGCGGTATCCGGGTCGGCGGCGCCGTCGAACTGGCAGGCCTGAACCGTGCGCCCGACTATCGTCGCGCCCAGACCATGCTGGACAAGGCCAAGACCTTCTTCCCCGAGCTGGATACATCGGGAGGCACCCAATGGATGGGCTTTCGCCCCAGCCTGCCGGACTCCCTGCCCATCATCGCCCGGTCGCCACGCCACCCGGCGGCCATCTATGCCTTTGGTCACGGGCACCTGGGCCTGACCCAAAGCGCCGCGACAGCCCGACTGGTGCGCGACCTGGCGATGCATCAGCCTCCCGCGATCGACCTGCACCCCTACCGGGTGAACCGGTTTTCTCTTTTTGGCGCCCGCTCATGACACGCATCTCTATTCTGGATTCCCATACCGGCGGCGAACCGACCCGCCTGGTGCTCGACGGCTTTCCCGATCCGGGGCCGGGCGATATGGCCCAACGCCGCGCCCGGCTGGCAGCACAGCACGACGACTGGCGCAAAGCGGTCATTCTGGAACCGCGCGGCCACGACGTGCTGGTCGGCGCGCTGCTCTGTCCGCCCCAGGACCCCGCATCCGCGGCCGGCGTGATCTTTTTCAACAATACCGGCTACCTGGGCATGTGCGGCCACGGCACCATCGGCCTGATCGTATCCCTGGCCTATCTGGGGCGCATCCAGCCAGGCGTGCACCAGATCGAAACACCGGTCGGGCCGGTCGCAGCGACCTTGCACTCAGACGGCAGCGTCAGCGTGCGCAACGTCCCCTCCTACCGCCACCGCAAGGACGTCACAGTGGACGTGCCTGGGCTGGGGCCGGTCACCGGCGATATCGCCTGGGGCGGCAACTGGTTCTTCCTGACCCATGCCCTGGACAAGGTCTATCCCGGCGCCGACACCCGGCAACTGACGGAATACGCGGCAGCCATCAGCGATGCGCTGGACACACAAGGCATCCGGGGGCGCGATGGCGGCCTGATCGACCACATCGAACTGTTCGGCAACGATCCCGACGCCGACAGCCGCAGCTTTGTCCTGTGCCCCGGCAAAGCCTATGACCGTTCACCCTGCGGCACCGGCACCAGCGCCAAAATCGCCTGCCTGGCCGCAGACGGCAAACTGCAGCCCGGCCAGATCTGGCGTCAGGCCAGCATCATCGGCAGCCAGTTCCAGGCCAGCTACGAACCCGGCCCCGACGGCACAGTCATCCCCACCATCCGCGGGCAAGCGCACATCAGCGGTGAAACGACCCTGATTTTGCAGGATGGCGACCCCTTCGCCTGGGGAATCCAGGCCTGATCATGCCCACTACCACGCCCCCCACAAAAACCCGCGCCACCGAAGCCGCCTACGATGCCATCGAGCAGCTGATCGCCACCCTGCAGCTGGAGCCCAACCAGCCCATCGTGGAAAGCGATCTGATCCGCCTGACCGGCCTGGGACGCACTCCCATCCGCGAAGCGCTGATGCGTCTGGTCGCCAGCGGCCTGATCGAGCAACAGCCGCGCCGAGGCCTGCGCGTCAGCGAAATCCGCATCGCGGAACACCTGATCCTGATCGATACCCGCCGGGTCTTGGAGCGCCTGATTGCCACGTCCGCCGCCCGTCGAGCAACCCCGGACCAACGGGCCCGCCTGCTGCAATGCGGCCAGGACATGGTGGATGCCGCGCAGCGCGGCGACCTGGCCGCCTACATGCAGGCCGACCAGGCGCTGGATCGCATCAACCATGAAGCCTGCCGCAATCCCTATGCGGTCCAGGCAATCGTGCCGATGATCATTCAATGCAGACGGTTCTGGTACGCCTACCAGCACGAAGGCGACCTGGAACGGGGCGCGCGCAGCCACCTGCTCGAAGTCCAGGGCATCCACGCCAACAACCCTGAACAAGCGGTCGCCGGCGCGGATGCCCTGATGGACTATCTGATGGAATTCACCCGCACCGTGATAGAAGCCTAGCCCCTACAGAAGAAGGCCCGGCCCGCGCAGCGTGGGGGCCCCCTAATTCACATACCAGATGGTTTTGGTTTGCTGGTATTGGTCCAGGGCTTCCAGGCCGTTGTCGCGTCCGCCGAAGCCGGACTGTTTATAGCCGCCGAACGGGGTGGAGATGTCGCCTTCGGAAAACCCGTTGATGGACACCGTACCCGCCTGGATGGCACGGGCAACACGCTGGGCGCGGCCGACGTCCCGGGTATACAGAGAAGCGGCCAGACCATAGGCGCTGTCGTTGGCCAGTTCAATAGCCTCGGCCTCGGTCTCGAAAGGCGTCACCGCCAGGATGGGGCCGAAGACCTCTTCCCGGAACAGACGCGAATCTGCCGTCACCTGATCGAAGATCGTCGGTTCGACGTACCAGCCGCTGCCCAGATCGGCATGGACGCGCCCGCCATGCACCAGACGCGCGCCTTGGGCGGCGGCATCGTCCAGAAAGCTGCGCACCTTGTCGAAATGCGCGCGCTCGACCATCGGGCCGATCTGCACGGATTCGTCAGTGGGCAGGCCGACCTTCCAGGCAGACAGCCGTTCGCGCAAACGATCCAGCACGGCATCCTTGATGCTGTTTTGCACGATCAGACGCGACCCGCAGCTGCAGTTCTCGCCCATATTCCAAAATGCCGCCGCCAAGACATGATCGACCAGACCATCCAGATCGGCATCTTCGAAAATCACCTGCGGGCTCTTGCCGCCGCATTCCAGCACGATTTCCTTCAGATTGCTCTCGGCGGAATACTTCAGGAAATAGCGTCCGACCTCGGTTGAACCGGTGAAAGACACCACATCCACATCCATATGCCGGCCCAATGCCTGACCGGCTTCCTCGCCCAGCCCCGTGACCAGCAGCAGGGCTTCCGGCGGCACGCCCGCTTCGTAGGCCAGCTGCGTCATGCGATAAGCGCTCAGCGAGGTCAGCTCTGCCGGTTTGACGATGACGGAATTGCCCGCCACCAAGGCGGGGGCGACCTTCCAGGCGTACATCTGCGCCGGGAAATTCCAGGGCAGCACGGCGCCGACCACGCCGATGGGTTCCTTGACGATCAGGCCCAGGGCTGCCGGGCCGGTCGGGGCGATGCGGCCAAAGCACTTGTCGATGGCCTCGGCGTACCAGCGGAAGGTATCCAGCGTGGCGGGCATGTCGGTATTCAGACATTCGGTGATCGGCTTGCCCGCATCCACGCAATCCAGCGCGGCCAGTTCTTCCGCGTGCTGCGTCATCAGGTCGGTCCAGCGCAGCACCACCTGCTTGCGTTCCGCTGGCGCCAATTGGGACCAGACGCCGGATTTGAAGCCGGCGCGGGCGGCCTTCACCGCCCGATCGACGTCAGCGGCGGTGCCGGCCTCAATCGCGCCGATCCGGCTGTTGTCGATGGGCGTGGTGTTATCCAGGCGTGCGCCTGGGGCGGTATGGCCCGGAATCAGGTTGCCGGCCCACAGGCTGCCCTGACGGGCCAATTCGAAAATCTGTTCTTTGGTCTGCGGCATCGTGATCTCCTTAGCCCTGGTAGGCATCGAGCATATGCAGGAATTCCTGCGCATCGGCATCCGGCAGGGGCGCCAGCGGCAGGCGCACCGTGCCGGCCTCGACGCCATGGCGGCGGCAGCCCAGCTTGGCCTTTTGGTTGTAATCGCCGGATTCCATGGCCAGGATGACCGGATACATGCCCGCCATGAGCGAGCGGACCTCGTCCCAACGGCCCGCGCTGGCGGCCTTGACCATCGCCACCTGTTCAGCCGGGAAGACATTGGCGCCGCCGCTGATCCAGCAACGCACACCCCAGAACAGGAAATCTGCCGCCATGTCGTCGGACCCGCTGATGATCTGAAAATCCGGAATGCGGGCCTGGATCAGGTGCAGCGCGCGATTGAAGTTGCCGCTGCTTTCCTTGATGGCGACGATATTGGGGATCTTGGCCAGCTCGATCACGGTTTCCACGGCAATCTGCACCCCCACGCGCTGCGGGAAGTCATACAGGATGATCGGCAGCGGCGTCGCAGCCGCGACGGTGCGGAAATGCTGCAGGATGCCCGCCTGTTCCGGCAAGCTGTAGGGAGGCGTCGCCAGCATCAGGCCGTCGTATCCCAGCGCCTGCGCACGCTGCGCATGCGTGATCGATTCCGGCGTGGACAGCGCATTGATTCCGGCGATGGTCTTGACCCGCCCCTGGGCGGCTTCCACCACGGTGCGCAGGACCAGATCGCGCTCTTCAGCGTCCAACGCATAGTATTCGCCGGTGGTTCCGCAGGCCACGATACCGGCCACGCCCGCTTCGACGAAATGGTTCACCAATTGCGCCAACGCCGGCGCATTGACCTGGCCGTCCGCCGTGAACGGAGTAATGATGGGAACCAGGATACCTTCGATGTTCATCATGCGTTTTCCTCTGAAAGTGCAATAGGCCGGGGGATCTGCTGCCTACCGGCGCCCTGATCCCCTGCGATATGAGCACAGTCTAGTATCCATTAAATATATTATCAACATATTTAATGGATTTGCTGAGAGAAGCCTGCCACCGGCGGTCCGCCGCCGGGTCGCTGCCGCCTCTGCGAATATGCTAGGCTTGCCAGTCCTTTCTCTTATTCACGGAGACGTCATGCCCACCATGCACATCGAACTGTTCGAAGGCCGCACGGCGGAAAAGAAGCGCGAACTGGTTCAGGCGCTGACCGAGCGCACCTGCGAAGTGCTGGGTTGCCAGCCGGGGGCGGTGGATATCATCCTGACAGAGATCCGCAAGGATCACTGGGCCACCGGTGGCGTGCTGTGGTCTGAAAAGACGTAGCTAGCTTACGGCTGCTGGCCGACCAGCCTTTCGACCTTTTTGCGCAATTCCGGGTCCTTGCGCACAGCGTGGCTGATGCCGTTGTATTCGGCCACGCTCATCCCGCCGGATTCGACGCGATCCACCATTTTCTGATCCGCCTCGACCCTGACCGCCTGCTTGGCATTCTTATCCTGGGCGGACTCCAGACGAGGCTGATATTCCGCGACCACCCCGCTGACAGCCCGCACGGCGATGGCATAACGCTGCAGCTGCTCATCCGTCGGCTGATCAATGGCTTCGTAGGCAGCGCCCGGACCCGCCGCACGCACCGCCGTCATCGGCCCTGCCAGACCCAAAGCAATCACGGAAGCGGCCATGAACGCTTTCATCAACTGATTCATTTCGGACTCCTGATAACGCATGAACAACGCTTTCATGATGGCGGCCGTCCGCCCTGGTTTCAAGTTTCCCGATGCTGGGTCCTGTAACGGCATACCACGAGACAGCCCTCCGGGAAATGCATCAAAGCAGCTACACTGATCACACAAGAAGAGTCCTGATGCGCCGCCCGGCCATCCGCCGATGCCGTGCGCCGTATTGCCACCTGGCACCCAGGCTCACTCCAGGATGGAACACATACAAATGGATACGGATTTCTGGCTGCAACGCTGGGCGCATGGACAGACCGGCTTTCATCAAAACCGGGTCATGCCCCTGCTGCAGAAACACTGGCCGGTGCTGGCCCTGCCCGTCGGCAGCCGGGTGCTGGTCCCCCTGGCAGGCAAATCGCTGGACGTCGCCTGGCTGGCGGCTCAAGGCCACCACATCCTGGCAGTAGAACTGTCGCCCCTGGCAGTCGAACAATTCTTCGCTGACCATCATCTGACGCCCTCCGTGCGCGACCTGCCCCAGGGCCGTCTGTACCAGGCCGAGGGCATTGACTACCTGTGCGGTGACATTTTCAATCTGGACGCCGCCATGCTGGCCGAGTGCCAGGCCTGCTATGACCGCGCTGCTCTGATCGCCCTGCCGCCCGAACTGCGCGCACGCTATGCCGCGCACGTCTACGGACAGTTGCCTGCAGGCTGCCAGACCCTGCTGCTGACGCTGGACTACCCCCAGGCCGAAATGGACGGGCCCCCCTTTGCCGTGCCGGAAACCGAGGTACAAGCGCATTTTGGCGCGCGCTGGCAGATCGACAGGCTGGAAATCCGCGACGTGCTGGCCCAGGAACCCAAATTCGCCGCACGCGGCGTCACCCGCATGCACACCACCGTCTACCACCTGACAGCCCAAACCATCTGAGCGCCGCCCACAGCACACGCCCGCCCGGCAACTTGCCACATCGGTCCGCCAGGCGAATAATGGGCCTCAAAAGACATACCGGCCCGCGGGGGTCCTTCAGGAATCCCCATGAAAACTTCTCGTCGCACCTTCTTGATCAACAGCGCAGGGCTGGTGTCCAGCTTGGCTCTGTCCCGTCAGGTTCTGGCCGCCGACCACGTCGACGAAAACAGTCCCCTGGCCAAACAGCTGGGCTACAAGCACGACGCCACCCAGGTGGACCAGGCCAGCCAGGCCAAATACAAGCCCGGCGAACACTGCGCCAACTGCCAGCTCTATCAGGGCAAACCGGGCGACGCCTGGGGGCCCTGTCCGATCTTCAGCGGCAAGGATGTCGCTGAAAAAGGCTGGTGCAGCGCCTATACGCCCAAGGCCTGAACGCTTCCGCCGTCCTGCAAACTGATAGCATGGGGGTTTCCCATCGCATCGGTTTTTGACCATGACGCTTTTGATCACGGGCGGCGCCGGCTACATCGGTTCGCATACCGTGCTGGAATTCCTCAGCACAGGGCAAGACGTGCTGGTGCTGGACAACCTCAGCAACAGTTCACAAGAATCGCTGGCGCGGGTCGCAGCCCTGACCGGCCGCACGCCTGCCTTTGTTCAGGGCGACGTACGCGACCGGGCGCTGCTGGACCAGCTGTTTTCCCGGCACGCCATCAGCAGCGTGGTGCATTTCGCCGGCCTGAAGGCCGTGGGCGAAAGCGTGCGCAAACCCTTGCAGTATTACGACAACAATGTCACCGGCACCCTGGTACTGTGCCAGGCCATGGCAGCTGCCGGCGTATATCACCTGGTCTTCAGTTCGTCCGCCACGGTCTACGGCGACCCGGCAGACATGCCGATCACCGAGTCCTGCCCGACTGGCCGGCCCACCAACCCCTACGGGCAATCCAAACTGATGGTCGAACAGGTCCTGCAGGATCTGGCCGCCGCCGATCCGCGCTGGTCCATCGCCCTGTTGCGCTATTTCAATCCCGTCGGCGCTCACGCCAGCGGGCGCATCGGCGAAGACCCGCATGGCATCCCCAACAATCTGCTGCCTTACATCAGCCAGGTCGCTGTCGGACGCCTGCCTCAGGTCTCGGTCTTCGGCAACGACTACCCGACCCCGGACGGCACGGGGGTCCGCGATTACATTCATGTGGTCGATCTGGCCCTGGGCCACCTGGCGGCCTTGAACTATCTGCAGCAGCATACCGGCCTGCAGACCTGGAACCTGGGCACCGGCACCGGCTATTCCGTGCTGGACATGATCCATGCATTCGAAGCCGCCTGCGGCCATCCTATTCCCTATGCGGTAGCTCCCCGTCGCCCAGGAGACATCGCCGCCTGCTGGGCGGACCCCGGCAAAGCTGCCCGCGATCTGGGATGGCGGGCGCAACGCAATCTGGCGCAGATGATGGCCGATGCCTGGCGCTGGCAATCCGGTAATCCAGACGGTTATGCGGGCGGCTGACGACCCGCATTACAGAAACTAGGCGGACTTTCCCAGCCTACTGCACAGATCAAGCGTATAGGGTTTTCCCTAATATAGAGGCTATCGTCCTTGGATACGCCCCGGTAAACCCCATGAAAAATCTCAAGATCAGCACGCGGCTGGCTGCTGCGTTCGCCTTTTTGCTGCTTCTGTCTCTGGTGCTGGCCTCGATCGGCATCTGGAATGCCCGGAATTCCCAGAGCATCACCCGTGAAATCGTCGAGCGTCAGCAAATCAACCAGCTGATGACGGAATGGGTGCGCGCAGTCGAAGTCCGGGCCAATCAAGTGATCGGCTATGTCCTGGTGTCTGACCCAGACGTGATCAATCATCTGAAAAGCGGCATCGATGCCGCCACGGCCAACATCACCCGCTATGACACCCAAGTCCGCGCCCTGCTGACGGCGGCCGAATCCCTGCACACGTACGACGGCATCCTGAAATGGCGCGAGCAGTACCTGACCGCCATGAATGCCGCATTCAAGGCATTGGATACCCACCAGTCCATCGTCGCCACCGACATCATCCGCGATCAATTGCCCGATCTGGCCAAATCTTATATCAACAGCATCGACGAGCTGCGCGCCTTTCACCAAAGCGGCATCAACGCCGCCCAGGCCCGCTTGGCTGACAACGCCCAGACCGACGAAAACATCCTGATCATCGCCACGATCCTGGCCTTCCTTCTGGGACCGCTATTTGCCTGGCGTGTCATGCGGGCCATCACCCGCCCGCTGGCTGATGCGGTATCGGTCGCCGAACGCATCGCGCACAACGATCTGAGCCGCCACATCCACAGCGACGCCACCAACGAAATCGGCCAGCTGCTGCAGGCCCTGGGCCGCATGAGCCAGAAACTGCATGGCACGGTCAGCGAGGTGCGCAGCGGCGCCAATTCCATCGCCTCGGCCGCCAGCCAGATTTCCGCCGGCAACCTGGACTTGTCCTCGCGCACCGAAGAACAGGCCAGCTCCCTGGCCGAAACCGCCGCCACCATGGAGCAGATCACCGCCACTGTGCGCCAGAACGCCGATAACGCCCAGCAGGCCAATTCCCTGGCGACCGCCGCCGCCAAGACCGCCAGCGATGGCGGCGCCCTGGTGTCGGAACTGGTCGGCACCATGGGGGAAATCGACAGCAAATCCCATCAGGTCGCCGACATCATCGGCGTGATCGATTCCATCGCCTTCCAGACCAATATCCTGGCCCTGAACGCCGCCGTCGAAGCCGCCCGCGCCGGTGAACAAGGTCGCGGCTTCGCCGTGGTCGCCGCCGAAGTCCGCGCCCTGGCGCAACGATCCGCCGCTGCCGCCAAGGAAATCAAGGATCTGATCGACACGTCCGTCAATGCCACCACCAAGGGCAACGAGCAGGCCGCGCGCGCGGGCGACACCATGCAGGAAATTGTCGACAGCATCAACCGCGTCACCGACATCATGGGCGAAATCAGCGCCGCCAGCCGCGAACAGACCACCGGCATCGAGGAAATCAATTCCGCCATCACCCAGATGGACGATGTCACCCGGCAAAACGCCAGTCTGGTCGAAGAATCCGCTTCCGCCGCCGGCAGCCTGCAGGAACAGGCCGATACGCTGGCCCAGCTGGTGGCCACGTTCAATCTCGGCACAGAGGCAGACACTCTTGCCATCGGACAGCAGCCGCGCAGCAACGCTGCCAATCACCCCGCAGCCCAAGCCTCACGCCTGGCCTTGGCGTCTGAAAAGGCTGTCAGCCAGGCGTCGCAGCGCGCGCGCCATCGCACCCACACCAAGGCCGAACCCGGCGCTGCCAGCCCTCGTCGCCCAGCCCTGCGGGCGCCAGGAAAACCTGCTCCGGCCACGACCGATACAGCGGAATGGGCTGAGTTCTGATCCACTGACGGCCTGTTCTGCAGGCCGTCAGTGTGCTCCTCGAGAAAGAAAAAGCCCCCGACACGGCCCCTGTTACGCCGTTTGGATCCGGTCACACTCCGTACAATCGAGTGAAAAATTGTCCGGTCCACGTCGGGCAGCTCGCCTGCGTGGTTCCAAAAGCCCTTCTATACCTCGAGGACCTCATGCGTAACCTCAAAATCGGCACCCGGCTGGCGCTGGGCTTTAGCCTTATTATCGTTTTGCTGCTGGTCATGTCCGGCATCGGCGCCTGGCGCATGATCGCCACCGAGCAAAACAGCGGCACACTGACCACCCGCCAAAACAATAACGCCCAAATTCTGCGCTGGGCGCGCCAGGTCGAAGTCAACGCCAACCAGGCATTGGCTGCCGCTAACCTGACCAATCCAGACGTTTTAAAGACCTTCAAGCAGGGCATGGAAACCTCTGACGAGCGATCGGATCAACTCCGCGCCGATATTCAGTCGCACCTGCAAAATACTGACGTCATCGCTCAATTCAACAAGGCCTTGGCGGTCCGCGATCTCTACCGAAATGGCCGCGAACAAGCCTTCAAGGACCTGGACAATGGCGATTACGCCAAGGCCGATACGTTCTTCAACCAGGAAATGCCCAAGATCACGGGGGAATACATCGCCGAGATCGACAAGCTGTCCCAGCTGCAAAGCAATAGCGTCGAACAAACTTTCTCAGAAAGCGCCACAGCCAACCAGCTGGGCCTGACGCTGCTGGGCGTCGCTACCTTATTGGCCTTGATCCTGGGGCCACTGTTCGCCTGGCTGGTGACGCGATCCATCACGCATCCCTTGCGCCACGCAGTAAGCCTCGCCGAAGCCGTCGCTCGCCGCGACCTCAGCATCCCCGTCCATGCCAACGGCAAGGATGAAATCGGCTTGCTGCTACGGGCGCTCAGCGCCATGGAAGACAGCCTGCGCAACGCCGTCGGCGAAGTGCGCAGCGGCGCGAATTCCATCGCTTCGGCCGCCAGCCAGATTTCCGCCGGCAACCTGGACCTGTCCTCGCGCACCGAGCAGCAGGCCAGCTCCCTGGCCGAAACCGCCGCCACCATGGAACAGATCACCGCCACCGTGCGCCAGAACGCCGACAACACGCAACAGGCCAACACCCTGGCCGCAGCAGCCGCCAAGACCGCCACTGACGGCGGCACCCTGGTCGCCCAGGTCGTGCAGACCATGGGGGAAATCAACAGCAAATCGCAGCAGGTCGCCGACATCATCGGCGTGATCGACTCCATCGCCTTCCAGACCAATATCCTGGCCCTGAACGCCGCCGTCGAAGCCGCCCGCGCCGGTGAACAAGGCCGCGGCTTCGCCGTGGTCGCCGCCGAGGTCCGCGCCCTGGCGCAACG
This sequence comes from Castellaniella sp., assembly GCF_034675905.1. Lineage (GTDB taxonomy): Bacteria > Pseudomonadota > Gammaproteobacteria > Burkholderiales > Burkholderiaceae_B > Castellaniella. The sequence continues at coordinate 444,892 of NZ_JAUCCV010000010.1, forward strand.
ATCCGCCGGCGCCGCCAAGGAAATCAAGGGCCTGATCGATACCTCCGTCGCCGCCACCACAAAGGGCAACGAACAAGCTGCCCACGCCGGCGACACCATGCAGGAGATCGTCGACAGCATCAACCGCGTCACCGACATCATGGGCGAGATCAACGCGGCCAACCGCGAACAGACCACCGGCATCGAGGAAATCAATTCCGCCATCACCCAGATGGACGATGTCACCCGGCAAAACGCCAGCCTGGTCGAAGAATCCGCCGCCGCCGCCAACAGCCTGCAATCCCAGGCCAATACGCTGGCGCAACTGGTGTCCACCTTCAACCTGGGCGCTCAGGATGCCGACCATCAGGGCACGGCGCACGCCAACAGCCGCCCGGCCGGCGCATCGGCCGGGGCGCAGCAGCACAGTGGCGCCTCTGCCCAGCAAAGCGCCCAGGCGCCGCGCCTGCCCTCAGCGCCCGAAAAAGTCGTCAGCCCGGCCCCGCAACGGCCCCGGCGCGACACCAAGGCCGAACAAACCGATGCGCCAGCCGCCAACCGCCCGGCGCTGCGCGCACCGGGCAAGCCGGCGCCTGCCACAGCGGACACCGAAGAATGGGCTGAATTCTAAAGCGCCCACGGCCACGCATCACCCCTAAGCCCCGTTCCCCGGAACGGGGCTTTTTCAATACAATCAGCGCATGACCCGACAGCGATCCGCCCAGCGCGGGCTGTTTCACCCAAGGAGACCAACCCATGCGTACCGGCATATTGACGGCTGCCCTGACCACTGCTCTGCTCACCCTGCCGCTGCCCAGCCTGGCCCAGGTCAAGATCGGCGTCGTCACATCCGCCACCGGCCCCACGGCGTTGGTGGGCATCCCGCAAAAAAACACGGTCCCTTTGTTGCCCGCGCAGGCTGGCGATCTGACGATCGACTACATCAGTCTGGATGATGCCAGCGACCCGACGCAAACCGTCACCGCATTCAAGAAGCTGATCTCCGAAGACCACGTAGACGCCATCATCGGACCGACCGGCTCCCCCAACTCGATGAGCGTGCTGCAGTTCGCGGCAGAGTCGGGCACTCCCATGCTGGCCCCCGTGGGGGCGGCATCCATCGTGCTGCCCATGACGGATCAGAAGAAGTGGGCCTTCAAGACCACACAGAATACGGACATCATCGCCCAGGCGCTGGTCCGCGACATGATCAAACGCGGTATCCGCACCGTGGGTTTCATCGGTTTTTCAGACGCCTACGGCGATGACTGGTACCAGGAGTTCAGCAAACTGTCCAAGGACAAGGGCCTGAAACTGACCGTCGCCGAACGCTACCAGCGCACGGACAGCTCTGTCACCGGACAGGCCCTGAAGCTGCTGGCGGCCAAGCCCGACGCCATCCTGGTGGCCGGAACAGGCGGGGCTGCCGCGCTGCCCCAGACAACGCTGGCTCAGCAGGGTTACAAGGGGCAGTTCTATCAGACGCACGGCGCGGCCCTGCCCGCCTTTCTGAAACTGGGCGGCAAAGCCACAGAAGGCACGATCCTGGCGGCCAGCCTGATGCTGGTGCTGCCTGAAATCGCCGACAGCAACCCGTCCAAGCCCATCGTCCAGGATTACATCCAACGCTACCAGGCCCGCTACGGCGAGCCGCCGGCGACTTTCGGCGCCAATGTATACGATGCAGGCCTGCTGCTGCAGCACGCCATCCCCATCGCCGCCAAAACCGCACAGCCCGGCACTGCAGCCTTTCGCCAGGCATTGCGCGACGCCCTGGAACAGACGCACGAACTGATCGCTACCCAGGGGGTCTACAACATGAGCCCGGCCGACCACAGCGGCTTTGACGAGCGCGGCCGCGAACTGATCACCGTCAAGAACGGCGCCTGGACGCTGCTGCGCTGATTACAGCGCGTCCAGTTTTTTCTTCAGTGCATCCAGCGGCAAGGCGCCATTGACCCGGCTGCCATCGGCAAAGAACATGGCAGGCGTCCCCTGGATGTTCAGCTTGCGGCCCAAGGCCAGATTATCCTGAATGGGGGTCGGGCAGTCGGCGGTGGCCGGCTGTTCCCCGTCCAGCATCCAGGCCTTCCAGGCCTTGGCCGGATCAGCGGCGCACCAGATATTCCGCGACCGGCTCACCGAGTCAGGCGTCAGGATCGGAAACAGGAAGGTATAAACCGTGATGTTGTCCACGTCTTCCAAGGTGCGATGCAACTGCTTGCAATACCCGCAATTGGGATCCTCGAAAACCGCGACCTTGCGCTCGCCCGTTCCCTTGACCTGACGGATGGCCCGATCCAGCGGCAGGCTGGCGAAAGCCACCTGTTGCAAGGCTTCCAGCCGCTCGGCGGTCAGATCACGGCGTGCCTTGGCATCGATCAGAGACCCTTGCAGCACATAATCCACCTGCGCATCGGTATACAACAGATCCAGGCCGACCTGCACCTCGTAGAGGCCGTTCACAGGCGTCAGCCGTATGGCATCGACCTGGATGCCGGGAAAGCGCTGCGTGAAGGCCTGGGTAATCGCCTGCACCTGTTCTGGCGCGGGCGCCGTGGCGGTCACCACGGCGTCAGCCGCAGAGGAAGCGCCCCCGGTGGCCGTGACGACACCAGCCGCTGACGCAGCGGAACGCGCGGGCTGTGTGCCCAGCACCTGATCCGCCGGCTGCGCCTGAACCGCCAGGCTGCCGCACAACAGGATGCCAGCCAGACTTAAAGAATATTTCATGAAAACCTCTGGGAACTACATCAAACCGGGATGGATCATACCGGCATTCATCAATGCTGAATGTAAACCATCGTATGAATCGGCGCGATCTCAGTCCCCTGCCGCCGCCCGGATCAGCTGGCGCTTCAGGAAAGGCAGCCGATCCGCCAGCTGCATCCCTTGATTCCTGGCCCAAGCCAAGGAGGCGCACTGCGTGCCGAACAAGCGATGCAGGCCATGCGTCACGGCGCCCATCGCCCAGACAGGCTCGGCCCGCCGGCGGCGATAGCGGGCCAACACCTGCAAATCACCGATGGCGCGATGCGGCTCGCGGTCGCTTAGCACCTGAATCAGCGTTTGCACGTCGCCCAGCCCCAGATTCAGGCCTTGCCCCGCCAAAGGATGGACACGATGGGCGGCATCGCCCACCAGCGCCACGCCGGGCGCCACCATGGCCGTCCGCTCTAACGTCAAAGGGAAGCCCTGCGGCCGCGTGCGCAAACGCAGACGGCCCAGACGGCCCCCGGTTATCGCCAGCGCATGGGCGAACAGATAGGCCTGCTGCGCCTCGGCATCCATCGCCAGCCAGCGGCGCGCGCGGTTCTCGGGCATGGACCAGACCAGCGAGGCCTGCGGCCCGTCTGCCGTATCCGGCAGCGGCAGCAAAGCGAATACGCTATCCCCGGTGAACCACTGGCAGGCGCGGTTCTGATGCGGCCGTTCAATATCCAGATGCGCCACCACACCCATATCGCCATAGGGGGTGTAGTCATGGTGTATCTGGGCAGCCTGACGCACCGGCGACCGGGCGCCATCGGCGCCGATCAGCAGATCCGGTTGCCAGCACCGGCCCGAGGCCGTCATCACGCAGACGCCCTGGCCCTTGGTCTCCAAACCGGTGAACTGGTCTTCGTGCCAGGCGACGCCCATGACCTGCACCGCCTGCTGCAAAGCGCGCTCGATCTCGCCGGACTCGACGATCCACGCCAGGGTATCGCGCGCATCCTGCCAAGCGGACAGATCCAGAAAGCCGTTGGCGTCGCCATGGATTTCCATGGCCTCGACCGGCGTGATGCGGTGGGCATGGATCAAGCGCCAGGCCCCCAAACGATCCAGCAAGGCGCGGCTGGTGTCAGAAATCGCATACACGCGCGGATGGTAGTCATCGGCGGGGCGCACGGGCGGCATCTGACGCGGGCCCAGCAGATCGACCGACAGTCCTGCCCGGGACAGCCCCAAGGCGCAAGCCAGACCGGCGATACCGGTGCCGCACACCAGAACAGATGCTTGTTTCATGACGAATTCCTTAACGGGCGCTGGGCGCTCCGGCCTGAGCCGGCCACAGCAGCCACATCCGGCCCGCCTGCTTCATGCGGCCGGCGGCGGCTCCGGCCTGATCGCCGGTGCCCCAATAAAAATCAGCACGCGCCGCACCCCGGATGGCCGCGCCCGTATCCTGCGCGAACACCAGGCGCTGCAAAGGCCCCGATCCGCCTGGCTGGCGGGTATCCAGCCAGACCGGCGTACCCAGAGGCACAAAATCCGTATCCACGGCAATCGCACGCTGCGCCATCAAGGGTACGCCATAGGCGCCCCGCGGCCCGAGCTCAGGATCATCGATGGTTTCTTCACGGAAAAACACCATGGCCGGATTGACGTTGAGCATCTGCTGCACCCGATCAGGGTGATCGCGAGCCCACTGCTTGATATTTTGCATCGAGGTCTGGGCCAGCGGCATTTCGCCCTGCTTGGCCAACCACTGGCCGATGGACACATAGGGGCGCCCGTTGTGATCGGCGTACGCCAGGCGCACCATCGACCCATCCGGCAGCACTGCCCGCCCGGAACCCTGTATCTGCAGGAAGAACGCCTCGACCGGGTCGCTGGCCCACACGATGACGGGCGGCTGACGGGCCGGATCGGCCGCAATCTGCGCCCGCGTGTCGTATGGCACGACGCGCCGGCCATCCAGCTTGCCCCGCACCCGCTTGCCTGCGAGTTCAGGGTAGATCGCCCCCAGATCCACGATCAGCAAATCGGCAGGCGCCGCATACAACGGCCATTGGTAGCTGTTCGTACGGCTGCGCGACACGCGGATCAAGGGTTCGTAATAGCCGGTGGTCGTCCCGCTGGCAGGCTGCCCGGAAGCCTGATCCAACTGCCAGGGTCGCAAGTGCGCCTGCAGGAAATCACGCACCGCCGCCCCTGAAGCCTGCGGTCCAAGACCCGTTTGTACGGCCGCCTGACACACAGGCTGCCAGGCGCGCGGCGCGGCGCGGGCGGGCGATGCCAGCGAACCGGATACGGCGCGCATCAAGCCGCGACAGTCGTTGAGCAGCCCTTTCCAGACATGCGCCAGATCGTCGCCCGCCCAGCCCGGCACCTGTTGCCAGGACACCGGCGTATAGCGCCCCTTCAGAACCCGTGCGGGGGTTTCCGGCAAGGCGGACAGCGGCGGTACGATCAAAGGCTGCACGACGGATGGTCCGGCGCCGACCGGTTCACCCACCGGGCTTTCTTCCAAGGGGACCGAGGAACAGGCGCTTAAAAAGGCCAGCACGGCCGCAGACCACAGAAGCTTTTTCATGCCGAAATCAAGTGCACTAAAATAGGCGGATCATCAAACCGCCATCATGACACATCCAGGCCCTGTTTCGCCATGACCGATCTGCCCGCCGCCCGCATCGCCCCCAGCCTCCTGGCCGCCGACTTCGCCCGCCTGGGCGAAGAAACCACTGCCGTCATCGCCGCCGGCGCCGACTGGATCCATTTTGACGTCATGGACAACCATTTCGTCCCCAACCTGACGATGGGGCCCATGGTCTGCGCGGCGCTGCGGCCTCACACCCAGGCGCCCATCGACGTGCACCTGATGGTCGAGCCGGTCGACGCGCTGGTACCCGCCTTTGCCAAGGCCGGGGCCGACATCATCAGCTTCCACCCGGAAGCCTCGCGCCACGTGGATCGCACCTTGGCGCTGATCCGCGATCACGGCTGCCAGGCCGGGCTGGTCTTCAACCCCGCTACGCCGCTGGACTGGATGGATCACGTCATGGAACGGCTGGACCTGGTCCTGCTGATGTCGGTCAACCCGGGCTTTGGCGGACAGTCCTTCATCCCCCATACGCTGCAAAAACTGCAGCAGGCGCGCGCGCGCATCGACCGCTGGCTGGCCCAGACCGGCCAAGCCATCGCCCTGGAGGTCGACGGCGGGGTCAAGGCCGACAACATCGCCGATATCCGCGCTGCCGGAGCCGACGCATTCGTGGCCGGTTCGGCAATTTTCGGCCAGCCTGATTATGCCCAAGTGATCACCCAGCTGCGCCAAGGCATCGCCCAGGGCGACGCACAACGACATACCCTGACTGCCGGGGATGATGCCACCACCATTTTTTAAGATCTGCATCAACGACGCCATGACATGGGAAGTGCTACCATTGAGTGGTTTGACGCATCGACTTCATTTAGCAGCAGCACCACATGCACTTTGCCGGAATATTGTTTGACCTGGATGGCACTTTGGTGGATACCATCCCCGACTTGGCGGATGCCGCCAACGCCATGCGCCAGGACATGGATCTGCCTCCCCTGCCCGAAGCTCTGATTGCGACCTTCGTCGGCAAGGGCATCGAACAATTGGTCATCCGGACACTCAGCCACGACAGGCAGCCGCCCAACGTCGACCAGGTCATGCGCGGTCTGGCGCGCTATCAGGATCACTACCGCGCCTTCAATGGCCGCCACAGCCAACTGTTCCCCGGCGTGCAGGCAGGCCTGGAAGCCTTTCGCAGCCAAGGCGCGCGGCTGGCCGTCGTCACCAACAAGGGCTCGGATTTCACCGCCCCCCTGCTGCGGCACATGGGCCTGGACAGCTATTTCGATGTCGTGGTCTGCGGCGACACCTGCGAACGCAAGAAACCGGACCCGCTGCCGCTCTTCCATGCTTGCGATCTGCTGGGTATCCAAACGGCACAGGCCCTGTTCATCGGCGACTCGATCAATGATGCCTTGGCTGCTCAGGCGGCCGGCATCCGGGCGCTGGCCCTGCCCTATGGCTACAACGAAGGCCAGCCCGTGCAGAGCCTGCCCGTGGATGCTATAGTGGATTCCCTTGTCGAGGCCGCCCAGTGGGCTGCTGACCAAACACCGCAATTCGCATGAACAGCTTCCGCTATTACCCGATCACCACCTGCGCCATCTGGCGCTGGTGGTGTTAGCGCTCCGGGTAATGGCATCCCGGGGGACTCAGATCTGCTGCGTCGCCCCGTATCACAGCCCGGACCTTTGATTGGCCGGGCTTTTCTGTCTCGGCCGCCCTCATCCCATAAGACCGCCATGACAGAAATCGAATTCAATGCACTAGCCGCCCAAGGCTACAACCGCATTCCACTGATTGCGGAAACCTACGCCGACCTGGATACGCCGCTGGCGATCTATCTGAAACTGGCCCACGCCGGCCCCGAGGCCGGGCGCAACAGCTGCCTGCTGGAGTCCGTCGTCGGCGGCGAGCGGTTCGGCCGCTATTCTTTTATCGGCTTGCCTGCCAAGACCCTGATTCGCGCCACCGGCACGACGACGGAAGTCGTGCGCCAAGGCCAGGTCGTGGAAACACACGAAGGCGACCCGCTGACCTTCATCGAGGATTTTCAAAAACGCTTCCGAGTGGCGCTGCGCCCCGGCATGCCGCGCTTTGCAGGCGGCCTGGCTGGCTATTTCGGCTACGACACGGTGCGCCACATCGAGCCGCGCCTGGGCCCTTGCGTCAAACCGCGGCCCGCCGGCCAGCAGCCTGGCACCCCGGACATCATGCTGCTGCAGGTCGATGAGCTCGTCATCGTCGACAACCTGGCCGGTCGCACCTACCTGATCGTCTACGCCGATCCGTCGCAGCCCGAAGCCTATGCCCTGGCTCGCCGCCGCCTGAAGGCTTTGCGTGAAAAGCTGCGCACCCCGGTCGTGATTCCCTACGCCTACGCCAGCATGCAGACCCCTATCGAGCGCGACTTCAAAAAAGAGGACTATCTCGAGGCCGTGCTGAAGGCCAAGGAATATATCGCCGCCGGCGACCTGATGCAGGTGCAGATAGGCCAGGTGATCACCAAGCCCTTCCGCGACTCTCCCTTGTCGCTGTACCGGGCGCTGCGGTCCCTGAACCCCTCGCCTTATATGTACTACTGGAATTTCGATACCTTCCATGTGGTCGGCGCATCACCCGAGATCCTGGTGCGCCAGGACCGGGAAACCGAAGGCGGCCAGACCCGCGAAATGGTCACCATCCGCCCCCTGGCCGGCACCCGCAAGCGCGGCGCCACCCAGGACGAAGACCTGCGCCTGGAACAGGAGCTGCTGGCCGACCCGAAAGAACGCGCCGAACACGTCATGCTGATCGACCTGGCCCGCAACGACATCGGCCGCGTCGCCAAAACCGGCTCCGTCGAAGTCACCGACACCATGACGATCGAGCGCTATTCCCACGTCATGCACCTGGTGTCCAATGTCTGCGGTGAATTGAACGACGACATGAGCAACATCGACGTGCTGCGGGCAACGTTCCCGGCGGGCACCCTGACCGGCGCACCGAAAGTACGCGCCATGGAAATCATCGACGAACTGGAACCCGTGCGCCGCGGCATCTACGGCGGGGCAGCCGGTTATCTGAGCTACGGCGGCGAAATGGACCTGGCCATCGCCATCCGCACCGGCGTCATCCGCGACGGCATGCTGTACGTGCAGGCCGCCGCTGGCATCGTCGCAGACTCAGACCCCGAAAAGGAATGGCAGGAAACCGAAGCCAAAGCCCGCGCGTTGCTGCGCGCCGCAGAACAGGTGCAGTTCGGGCTGGACGAACCCATCTGAAGGGGACCGGCACCACCGCCACAGCGCCCGTAGCGCCGGGGCTGATCGTCCTACGGACGCACTGCCCACCTGATCGGGTGCTACACCGCGATTCATGGAGATATCGAGGGTGCCAGCAGCACTCAGCTGGCGCGGGTATTCCGATCACGCGGACAATCAGTCACGCACCAACAAATCCCGTGTGATATCGGCGATGGTGCGCGCGCCCGTCAAGGTCATGGCGACCTGCATTTCCTTTTCGATCAAGCTCAGCAGATTCGAGACCCCGGCCTGCCCCCCCACTGCCAAGGCATATAGCCAGGCGCGGCCTAACAGCACAGTATCCGCCCCCAGGGCCAGCATGCGCACCACATCCAGCCCGGTGCGCACCCCCGAATCGGCCAACACGGCAATCTGGCCTTTGACCGCATCGGCAATCGCCGGCAAAGCGCGGGCCGTCGACAGCACGCCGTCCAGCTGGCGCCCGCCATGGTTGGACACGATGATGCCGTCGGCGCCGAAGCGCACGGCTTCCCGCGCATCATCCGGATCCAGGATGCCCTTGATCACCATCGGCCCCTTCCAGAAATCGCGGATCCACTGCAGGTCCTTCCAGGAAATCGAGGGATCGAAATTGGCCCCCAGCCAGCCGATGTAGTCTTCCAGGCCCGTCGACTTGCCCAGATACTTGGATACATTGCCCAGATCATGCGGTCGGCCCCACAGGCCCACATCCCAGGCCCAGCGCGGGTGCAGGACAGCCTGCAGATAACGGCGCCATTCAGCATACGGGCCGCTCATGCCCGCATGGGCATCACGATATCGGGCCCCCGGCACCGGCATGTCCACGGTAAACACCAGTGTGGACACGCCCGCCGCCTGCGCGCGTTCCAGGACGCTTTTCATGAATCCACGATCCTTCAGCACATACAGCTGAAACCACATGGGGCGGCTGATGGCTGGAGCGACTTCCTCGATGGAGCAAACGGATACGGTGGACATCGTATACGGAATGCCATGCTGGTCCGCTGCCCGCGCCGCCTGGACCTCGCCCCGGCGGGCATACATGCCGGTCAGCCCGACCGGCGCCAGTGCCACCGGCATGGACAGCGTCTCGCCAAACAGCCGGGTCGTGAGATCCAGTTGCGACATGTCGTTCAGCACCCGCTGACGCAGCGCCACCCCAGACAGATCGCTGACATTATGCTGCAAGGTGTATTCGGCATACGCCCCGCCATCAGCATAGTGAAACAGAAAGGGCGGCAAGCGTCGCCGGGCGGCGGCACGATAATCCGTAGAGGCTGAAATGATCATAACGAGTCAGGAATATGGTCGACAGATGCTCGGCAGGACGATCTGAAAGATGCATGCCGATTGTTTCCGCAAACTGCGTGGGATTATTTTTTGTACGGCGGCTGCAGGCCAGCCCGTACAGATAGATCGATAAATTTCTTTAACAGAAACAAATAAGCAGAAATTTTATATTTAGATTAAATCGAGCTGGTCATTAACGCCGAAATGACTTCTATCGACTGAAATTATAGAAATGCGCTATTTATACGGTCAAGCAAGAATATTTCCACTGACACAGGAAAAAATTTCCACCCGGAAATCAATTTCAATGATTCTATAACCCCTGTTTTTTAATCCACGCGTCACATGCAGCACCGCCGTTCCGTCCCGTCAGAACGCCATCGAAACACTGCCCGCATGCTGGCGTTTTCCCCTGCTCGACAGCACCCGGGTCATCACGGTAGAATCTCTGCATGACTTCTTACGCGATTGCTCACGCATCCACTTGGTGGCGCCTCTCTTAGGGGCGGCAACCTCATGCGTGTTTTTCGCACTTTGCCGCCGTTCTGGCAGGCAAAGCATCGTTTCCCCTCTGTCTCCAGCGCGGCGGTTTCTGACCAAGGAAAGGCTTGATCATGAAGCTTCTGATGCTCGACAACTACGACTCCTTCACCTACAACCTGGTGCAGTACTTCGGCGAACTGGGCGTCCAGGTCGACGTAATGCGCAACGACCAGATCGACGTGGCGGGCGTGGAATCCCTGAACCCGGACCGCATCTGCGTATCCCCCGGTCCCTGCACGCCAGCCGAAGCCGGCATTTCCATCGAACTGATCCGGCATTTCGCCGGACGCAAGCCCATACTGGGCGTCTGCCTGGGGCACCAGGCCATCGGCGCGGCGTTCGGCGGGGACATCATCCGCGCCCAAACACTGATGCATGGCAAGATATCCTCTATCACGCACAGGGGCACCGATGTCTTTGCCGGCCTGCCCTCCCCCTTTGACGTCACGCGCTACCACTCGCTGGCCATCGATCGCAGCACTTTGCCCGACTGCCTGACCGTCACTGCCGAGACCGCCGACGGGGAAATCATGGGCGTCGCGCACAAGACCCTGCCCGTCTACGGGGTGCAATTCCATCCGGAATCCATCCTCAGCGAACAGGGTCACGCACTGCTGCGCAATTTCCTGAACCTCTGAAACCAGATCCCTTAAGGAACCCGTCATGCCACCGATCACACCCAACGAAGCCCTGGTCCGCTGCATCGAACACCGTGAAATCTTCCACGACGAAATGCTGGAACTCATGCGCATGCTGATGCGCGGGGAAATATCGCCGCAGCTGGCCAGCGCCCTGCTGATGGGCTTGCGCGTCAAAAAGGAAACCGTCGGTGAAATCACCGCCGCCGCCCAGGTCATGCGGGAATTCGCCCTGGGCGTCACCACTCCCTACCCCCAGGACCTGCTGGACATGTGCGGCACGGGCGGCGATGGGTCGCATACTTTCAACATCTCGACTGCCGCCATGTTCGTAGCTGCCGCCGGCGGGGTAAAGATCGCCAAGCACGGCAACCGCAGCGCCTCGTCCTCGTCGGGCAGCGCGGACGTGCTCGAAGCCCTGGGGGTCTGCATCACCGCCAGCCCCGAACAAGTCGCTGAATCCATCGACGCCACCGGCATCGGCTTCATGTTTGCCCCGGCCCACCACGGCGCCATGAAAAACGTCGCCGCCGTGCGCCGTGAACTGGGCGTGCGCACCATCTTCAACATTCTGGGGCCGCTGACCAACCCCGCCGGGGCTGAAAACCAGCTGATGGGCGTCTTCCACCCTGACCTGGTCGGCATCCAGGTGCGCGTGCTGCAGCGCCTGGGATCGCGCCACGTGCTGATCGTGCACGGCAAAGACGGCATGGACGAAGCATCCCTGGGCGCCGCCACCCTGATCGGCGAACTGAAAGACGGCGAAGTGCGGGAATACGAAATCCACCCGGAAGACTTCGGCATGGCCATGGTATCCAACCGTAGTATCAAAGTCGCCAACCGCGACGAATCCGCGCAGCTGGTCCGCGCCGCCCTGAACAACACCGCCGGCACGGCACGCGACATCGTCATGCTCAATGCCGGCCTGGCCCTGTATGCCGGCAACCAAGCCGACTCCATCCCGCACGGCATCGACCGGGCGGCAGAACTCATCGCTTCGGGCGCCGCCCGCGATAAGCTGGAACAATTCCGTCAGTACACGCAAAGGTTTGCATCATGAGCGACATCCTCAAGCAGATTCTGGACACCAAGCGCATCGAAGTCGCTACCGCTCGGCAAATGCGCAGCGAATCCGAACTGCTGCGCGAAGCCCGCAGCCGCAAGGACATCCGGGGGTTTGTGCGCGCCATCGAAGACAAGATCGCCCAGGGCAAGCCCGCCGTGATCGCCGAAATCAAAAAGGCCTCTCCGTCCAAAGGCGTGATCCGCGCCGATTTCCACCCCAGCGACATCGCCACCGACTATGCCTGCCACGGCGCCGCCTGCCTGTCCGTGCTGACCGATGTGCAATATTTCCAGGGCGGTTACGACCATCTGCGCCAGGCACGCGCCGCCTGCAGCCTGCCGGTGCTGCGCAAGGATTTCCTGATCGACCCCTATCAGGTGATCCACGCCCGGGCACTGGGCGCCGACTGCGTGCTGCTGATTGCCGCCGCGCTGGAACCCGCCCAGATGCGCGATCTCGAAGCCGTCGCCATCGACCTGGACATGGACGTGCTGGTCGAAATTCACGACCGCAGCGAACTGGACGCCGCCTTGACGCTGCAAACGCCTTTGCTGGGCATCAACAACCGCAATCTGCGCACCTTCGACACCGACCTGGATACCACGCTGGCTATGCTGAAGGATCTGCCTGAAGGCAAGCGCGTCGTCACTGAAAGCGGCATTCTGCAGCCCGCCGACGTGGACAAGATGCGTGAACACGGCGTACAGGCTTTCCTGGTGGGCGAGGCGTTCATGCGGGCCGATGCCCCCGGCGCCGCCCTGCACGCACTGTTCTTCGAGCGGCACTGAACCCTCTGCATACGGGCGTCTATCGCCCCTGCTCAGCCTCAACTAACGGGTACCCGCCATGAACCCCGCCGCATCCCCCTCTGACCCCGCCTGCCCGCTATGCGGCCCGGCGCCCGCCGGCCTGCTCTGGGAAGATGCGCGCTTGCGTGTGATCCACGTGGATGACAGCCCTTTCCCTGGCTATATCCGCATCATCTGGCGCCGCCATGTCGCCGAGATGACGGATCTTTCCCCTGCCCAGCGCGGCAATCTGATGCAAGCGATCTATCAGGTGGAAGCGTTGCAGCGCCAGATCCTGCAGCCGGACAAAATCAATCTGGCCAGCCTGGGCAACCAGGTGCCGCATCTGCACTGGCATCTGATTCCGCGCTGGCACGCGGACCCCTGCTTTCCGGATGCGATCTGGGCGCCCAATCGTCATGATCCGGTACAGCAAGCAGCCTGGCAGCGACAGGCGCACGCACTGACGACCCAACGGGTTCCGCTCTTGCGCAAGGCCATTACAGACGCGTTTGAGGGCGTCTGATGCTCCTTTGCGCCCGCCTTGTTTCCCGCTCTCCCTTCGGAAGCCGCCCTAAAGAAGAACCGGTCGTTCACAACCATCAAACCTGAGCCATCTCTGCGGTGCGGGGAGGGCTGCCGGCGCGCCTGGTCGGACGACGCCGGATGCTTCTGAAGGGGGTGGGGGATTCGGCCCGCGCTGTGGGGGCGGAAGCGGCCGAGTTGCGGGCCGCCCACGGAGAAGAAGAGGGAGCCGGCCAAGGCCGGACGTCGCTGGGGCGCGCCGGCAGCCCCCCCCGCACCGCAGCGAACCAAGACAGCCTCCAAAAACACCACGCGCCAAAACAAGCGATGACACCCCGCACAGCGTACTCAGAAGAAGCGCCTCCAAGACGCAAAAAAGGTGCCCCAAAGAGCACCCCTTTTCATTCGCTACCTGACGAGCATCAGCCGATCAGTGCGAAGCCCGCTTGTGGCTGAACTTGCGCGCAGCAGCCGCCTGAGCAGCCAGCATTGCCAGTTCGGCTTCCACCACGGCCATGTCGGCCTTGTCCTTCGTGTTGCGCAAGGCTTCCTCGGCGCGCTCGCGCGCCTTGACCGCCTTGGCCTCGTCCAGATCCGCGGCGCGAATCGCCGTATCCGACAGCACCGTGACCGAATTCGGCTGTACTTCCAGGATGCCGCCGGCCACGAAGATGTTTTCCTCGGTGCCGTCGCCATGCTTGATCTTCAGCGTGCCCGGACGGATGCGTGAAATCAGGGGAGTATGCCCCGGCAGAATGCCGAGGTCGCCCGACTCGCCGGGCAGGGCAACAAACGTTGCCTCGCCCGAATAGATCGAGGCCTCCGCACTGACCACTTCGATGTGAAGAGTCGCCATGTGCAATCCTTATTGGAGGGTTTTGGCCTTTTCAAAGGCCTCGTCGATGCCGCCCACCATGTAGAAGGCCTGTTCCGGCAGCGCATCGCACTCGCCTTCGACAATCATCTTGAAACCGCGCAGGGTTTCGGTCAGAGGCACGTACTTGCCCGGCGAACCGGTGAAGACTTCGGCCACGTGGAAAGGTTGCGACAGGAAGCGTTGAATCTTCCGGGCGCGGGCCACGGCTTGCTTGTCTTCCGGGGACAGCTCGTCCATACCCAGAATGGCGATGATGTCGCGCAGTTCCTTGTAGCGCTGCAGCGTCTGCTGCACGCCACGGGCGATGTTGTAGTGTTCCTCGCCCACGATCTGCGGATCCAGCTGACGGCTGGTGGAATCCAGCGGGTCGACGGCCGGGTAGATACCCAGCGCGGCGATGTCACGCGACAGCACCACGGTGGAGTCCAGGTGCAGGAAGGTCGTGGCAGGCGACGGGTCGGTCAAGTCATCGGCCGGCACGTACACGGCCTGGATGGACGTGATGGAACCGGTCTTGGTGGACGTGATCCGTTCCTGCAGCTTGCCCATTTCCTCGGCCAGCGTCGGCTGATAGCCCACGGCCGATGGCATGCGGCCCAGCAGCGCGGACACTTCGGTACCGGCCAGCGTGTAGCGGTAGATGTTGTCCACGAAGAACAACACGTCGCGGCCTTCGTCACGGAAGGACTCCGCCATCGTCAGGCCCGGACAGAGCCACGCGCAGACGGTTGCCGGGAGGCTCGTTCATCTGACCGAACACCATGGCGACCTTGGATTCGGGCAGGTTGTCCAGCTTGATGACGCCGGCATCCGACATTTCGTGATAGAAGTCGTTGCCTTCGCGGGTACGTTCACCCACGCCAGCGAACACCGACAGACCGCTGTGGGCCTTGGCGATGTTGTTGATCAGTTCCAGCATGTTCACGGTCTTGCCCACGCCGGCGCCGCCGAACAGGCCGACCTTGCCGCCCTTGGCAAAGGGGCAGACCAAGTCGATCACCTTGATGCCGGTTTCCAGCAGTTCAACCGAAGGCGACAATTCGTCGAATTTCGGGGCATGCTGGTGAATGGCGCGCTTTTCATCGGACTGGATGTCGCCGCGCTCGTCGATCGGGCGGCCCAGCACGTCCATGATGCGGCCCAGCGTGCCCAGGCCCACCGGCACCGAGATCGGGGCGCCCGTACCGGCCACGGACATGCCGCGGCGCAGGCCGTCGGACGAACCCATGGCAATGGTGCGCACCACGCCGTCGCCCAGCTGCTGCTGGACTTCGAACGTCAGACCTTTTTCCGCAAACGCGGAGGACTCGTCGGTCAAGGTGAGCGCGTCGTAGATATTGGGAATGCTATCGCGGGGGAACTGAATGTCCACCACTGCGCCGATGCACTGAACGATGGTACCGTTGCTCATGTTTAGTCCTATAAGTATCTCTGGGTTGACCAAGCGGGCGTCGATCAGACCGCCGCCGCGCCGCCCACGATTTCCGAAATTTCCTTGGTGATGGCCGCCTGACGGGTCTTGTTGTAGACCAGCTGGAGGTCGCCGATGACTTTCTTGGCGTTGTCGGAGGCCGCCTTCATGGCCACCATCCGCGCGGATTGCTCGCTGGCCATGTTTTCCGCCACGGCCTGATACACCAGGCCTTCCACGTAGCGCATCAGTAGATCGTCGATGACGGTCTGGGAATCCGGCTCGTACAGGTAATCCCAGCCGTACTTCGTATCCAGCGAGTCGTCTTCCTGTTCGCCGGCCTGGAACGGATCATTCAGCCCCGAGGGCAGCGGCAGCAGGCGGATGAAACTGGGGTCCTGCTTCATCGTATTGACGAAGCGGCTGGTCGCCAGGTACACCGCATCGACCTTGCCATCGATGAAGTCGTCGATCTGCGCCTTGATGGCGCCGATCAGACGTTCCAGATTGGGCGCATCGCCCAGTTGGACTTCCGATGACACCACGTTGACGCCCACGCGATTGAGCAAGCCCAGGCCTTTCGAGCCCAGAGCCGTCGCTTGCACGCGCACGCCTTGCTGTTCGAATTCCTTGATCTGCGCCAACGCCAGGCGCGAGATGTTGGTATTCAAACCGCCGCACAGGCCCTTGTCGGTGGTGATCAATACGATACCAACCGCCGAGAGCTTCGGACGTTCCACCATATACGGATGGGTGTAGTCCGGGTTCGCCTGCATCAGGTGCGCGGCGATCGCGCGGACCTTGGTGGCGTAGGGACGGCCGGCCCGCATGCGATCCTGCGCTTTGCGCATTTTCGATGCGGCGACCATTTCCATCGCCTTGGTGATCTTGCTCGTGTTTTGCACGCTCTTGATCTTGGTTCGAATTTCCTTGATTCCGGCCATTCCACTATTCCCTTGGGCTGACCGGGGCGCCTACCAGGCCCCCCGGTTGCAACTTAAAACGTGCCGTGCTTCTTGAACTCTTGAATCGCGGCGCCCAGAGCGGCGTCGTCTTCCTTGGACAGTTCTTTCACGTCTTCGATGCGCTGGATCAGGGCTTCGTGCTTGGACTTCAGGAAGTCCTTCAGGGCCTTTTCGAACGACAGCACCTGGCCGACGTCCAGATCATCCAGGTGGCCGTTGTTGACGGCATACAAGGCGACGGACAGCTCCCAGACCTGTTGCGGCTGATACTGAGGCTGTTTCAGCAGTTCGACCACGCGCTTGCCGCGTTCGAGCTGGCGACGGGTGGCGTCGTCCAGATCGGAAGCAAACTGAGCAAAAGCGGCCAGCTCGCGGTACTGAGCCAAGTCGGTACGAATACCGCCGGACAGTTTTTTCACGACCTTGGTCTGCGCCGAACCACCCACACGCGACACCGAGATACCGGCGTTGATGGCGGGGCGGATACCGGCGTTGAACAAGTCGGTTTCCAGGAAGATCTGGCCGTCGGTGATGGAAATCACGTTCGTCGGCACGAAGGCGGACACGTCGCCGGCCTGCGTTTCGATGATCGGCAACGCCGTCAGGGAACCGGTCTTGCCCTTGACCGCGCCCTTGGTGAACTGCTCGACGTAGTGAGCGTTCACGCGGGCGGCGCGCTCCAGCAAGCGGGAGTGCAGGTAGAACACGTCGCCGGGGTAGGCTTCGCGCCCAGGCGGGCGGCGCAGCAGCAGGGACACCTGACGATAGGCCCAGGCCTGTTTGGTCAGGTCGTCATAGACGATCAAGGCGTCTTCGCCGCGATCACGGAAGTATTCGCCCATGGTGCAGCCGGAATACGCGGCCAGGTACTGCATGGCGGCGGAGTCGGAGGCAGCGGCAGCCACGACGATGGTGTATTCCATCGCGCCGTGTTCTTCCAGCTTGCGCACCACGTTGTTGATCGTGGACGCCTTCTGGCCGATGGCGACGTACACGCAGGTGACGCCCTTGCCTTTCTGGTTGATGATGGTGTCCACCGCCACGGCGGTCTTGCCGGTCTGGCGGTCACCGATGATCAGCTCGCGCTGACCGCGGCCGATCGGCACCATCGAGTCAATGGCCTTCTGGCCGGTCTGCATCGGCTGCGACACCGACTGACGAGCGATCACGCCCGGCGCGACCTTTTCGATCACGTCGGTTTCTTTGGCGTTGATCGGACCCTTGCCGTCGATCGGAGTGCCCAGGGCATCGACCACGCGGCCTTTCAGTTCGGGGCCAACCGGCACGGCCAGGATCTTACCCGTGGTCTTGACGGAATCGCCTTCGGACACGCCGATGTAGTCACCCAGCACCACGGCGCCGACAGAGTCGCGCTCGAGGTTCAGGGCCAGGCCGAAACGGTTATTGGGGAATTCGAGCATTTCGCCCTGCATCACATCGGACAGGCCGTGGATGCGGGTGATACCGTCGGTCACGGACACCACCGTGCCCTGCGTGCGGACATCGGTAGACGCGCCCAGGCCTTCAATGCGGCTTTTCAGCAGTTCGCTGATCTCGGACGGGTTAAGTTGCATGGTAAGACTCCTGGAATCCTGTTGTGTGGCCCGCCGTCATGCGGCCAGCGTATCGCGCAGACTGGCCAGACGGGCCTGCACGGAAGTGTCAAGCACATGATCGCCGACGGCGACGCGCACCCCGCCGATCAGCGCCGGATCAACCGTCACCTGCGACTTGAGTTTGAGGCCGAACTTGCGCTCCAGCCCCTGCAGCAGGCTGGATACCTGCGCATCATCCAGCGGGAACGCGCTGGTGATCCGGGCCAGGGCCGTGCCTTCGACCCGGTTGCGCAAGAGTTCGAACTGTTCCGCCACCTGAGGCAGCACCTGGACCCGGTCGTTTTCGACAACCAGTTCCACCAGATTGGCTGCCTGCGACGGCAACTGCTGGGGCACCAGGCCGGTCAGCAGCTGAACGCGCTGCGCGTCGTTCAGGCGCGGATCGCTCATGGCTTCCAGCACGTCGGGCAGGCTGGCAACCTGAGCCAGCAGGGACAACACGCCGGACCAGGATTCAAGACCCTGTGCGTCGTTGCGCACAGCCTCGAACAAGGCTTCGGCGTAAGGCCGCGCGATTGTAGATAGTTCAGCCATGACCCGCCCCGATCAGAGTTGTGCCTGAAGCTGATCCAGCAGATCAGCATGCGCCTTGGCGTCGACTTCGCGGCGCAGGATCTGTTCAGCACCCTGCACAGCCAGCGCGGCGACCTCGGCACGCAGTGTTTCACGTGCGCGCTGCGCCTCTTGGGCTGCGTCTTGTCGAGCCTGTGCAACGATGCGGGCCTTTTCGGCTTCCGCTTCGCGACGGGCTTCGTCAATCAGCATGGCAGCCTGCTTTTCGACTTCGGCCAAACGGGCATGATTGTCCGTTTTGGATGCCGCCTCGATCAGGCTGACACGAGCCTGAGCCTGGGCGAGATCCGCCTTGCCCTTTTCGGCGGCAGCCAGACCGTCGGCGATTTTCTGGCGACGATCATCGATTGCCTTCGTCAGGGGTGGCCAGATGAATTTCATCGTAAACCAGCCCAGAACGAAAAACACGATCATCTGGAAAAAGAGAGTCGCGTTTAAATTCACGGTCGTTTCCCTAATTTACCCACTCGTGCCTTGCGGTGGACCCACAAGGCACCAAACCTGGCCGATCGCCGCCCGAAGGCGCCGGACCAGCCCCTGGCCTGCCGCAGCAGGCCTGCGCAATCAGCCGACGAACGGGTTGGCGAACGCGAACAGCATGGCCAGACCCACGCCGATCAGGAAGGCGGCGTCAATCAGACCAACCAGCAGGAACATCTTGGTTTGCAGGGTGTTCATCAACTCGGGCTGGCGAGCGGAGGCTTCGAGGTATTTGCCACCCATCAAGCCGATACCGATACAAGCACCGATGGCGCCCAGACCGATGATCAAACCGCAAGCGAGAGCAACGAATGCAACGTTGGTCATAACAACTCCTTGGTAAGTAAACGTTGTTTAGTCAGAAAACAAAATCAGAAATCAGAAATTAGTGGCCTTCGTGCGCCAGCCCGATATACACCAGGGTCAGCATCATGAAGATGTATGCCTGCAGCAGCACGATCAAGATATGAAAGATCGCCCACGCCGAGCCGGCCAGCACGTGCCCGAATGCCAGGCTGATGCTGGTCGCATCCGCCCCCACCCAGGCCCCCCCCAGCAAGGCGATCAGCATGAACAGCAGTTCGCCCGCATACATATTGCCGAACAGCCGCATGCCCAGAGAGACGGTCTTGGCGACATATTCGATGAGATTGAGCAGCAGATTGAACGGAGCCAACACCAGAGCGCCCACACCGTGCGCATGGAAAGGCGCCGTGAAGAGTTCTTTGACGAAGCCGCTCAGGTGCTTCATCTTGATGCCGTAGTACAGCGTCAGCAGCAGCACCCCCAGCGACATGCCCATGGGAACGTTCAGGTCGGCGGTCGGCAAAATGCGGTGGTAGTACAGAGGATCGGAATGGTCAGCACCCAAACCGACCGCACGGAAGATCCAGCCCACCAGATCCACGGGGATCAGATCGAGCGTATTCATCAGTGTGATCCACAGGAACACAGTCAGTGCCAGCGGCGCGGCATACAGACGGGATTTTTCGTTGGGGACGATGTTCTTGGCTTCTTCGTAGACCATGCCTACCAGCATTTCCACGGACATCTGGAAGCGGCCAGGCACGTCGGTCGTGGCACGCCGTGCGGCACGCCACAGGAAATAGATGACGATGACGCCGGTCAGAATGGACCAGAACAGGGAGTCGTAGTTCACGACGCCGAAGTTGGCAATGATGTCCTGTTTATGCCCGAGATTATTCAGGTGCACCAGGTGATGCTGAATATATTCGGACTGAGGCGTCGTTACTGCGTCGGTCATCGGTAAGCCCTTCAAACGTAATCAAATCATGGCAGGCGGCGCAAGGCCAGCAACACCACGTACCCCTTCATGACGCCCAACAGACCCAACAGGAAAGCCAGCCAGTTCAGCCAACCGCCCCACTGCCACGCCACCAAGACCACCACCCCGGCCACTGTCAGCAGCTTGAGGAATTCGCCCCAGAAAAAGGCGAGCGATCCCGAGCGTTTCGGCCCGAAATACCCAAGCAACAGCCGCAAGGCAAATAATGCGTTGGGTACAAAATAGGCTGCCGCCCCGATCAAGGCGGAAGCCCCAGCGTCCTTCCCAGCAATTCCCCAAGCCCCGAGCACCACCAGCATCCCCGTGAATGCCTGCGCTGCCAGCGCCCTTAATAGGCCGACTTGAGAACGCCTGGCGATCAGTGCGCGATCCGCATCGCTGAGCACCAGCGGTGCGACCGCACCTGGCGACCCACCATACGGATCCGATGTGGCTCGATCACCCATAAAAGCCCGTTCAAAACCCAGCGATCTAGCCACCAGGCAACAAGTCAAACCGTTGAATTATAGCTTTTTTTGGCATGGGATTCAGTCCCTCACCTCAAAAGGCGCACCATTTTACCCTAGTTTCCCCGCGCAATGTTCCCGCCAGCAGAACCGCTCATGAACTACACCGTTTGGAGGAGGCGCAAGGCCGGTTCAGCCAGACGATCTAGATTATCCATCCTATGGATATGGTTATTCCAGACTCGTAGCATGGTCTCCAAACATCACACGAAAAACACCCGGCCTTGCACAGGAGAAACATCGTGCCGCCCCTGAGCCTTCAGATCGGTGTCATCACTTTGACTCTGGCAAGCGCGATGGCGGCGGCCCAGGAGCCGGATGCCTCGAAGAGCGCCCTGGATCAGGGACGGATCAATTCAGATCCGCTGAGAGGCCTGGTGATCAATCGGACCATCACCGTGCTGGGCTGGGATTTTTATCAGAATTTTTCACAGATATGGCAGGCGCTCTACCCGGATGCACAAGACACGATGACGGTCATCGAACGTCCAACCGCCCAGTTCGGCAGTGAGATCTGGGTCAGTTATCTGGATCAGACCGTTTTCCACATTTTTTTGTCGCCGGCGCGGTCGCGCGTCCAGGAAGAAAGCAAAAAGGCCGTCGCGATCGTCTACGAGAACATCAGCATCATCAACGTTCAGCGCAAGTTCACCCAGGATAGCGATCTGGGTCCCGAGGAGATGTAAATGAGCCGATCCACTGTCCGACACTGCATCCGCAGAACGACGCTCCCGCTGCTGATGGCCGCCGCCAGCAGCGCGTTCATCGCGCCCCCGGCGCTGGCTGGTCAACTGACCTATACACCGGTCAACCCGTCTTTCGGCGGCAGTCCGCTCAACGGGTCCTTTCTGCTGCAAAGCGCGCAGACGCAAAAGCGTTACCCCTATCCGACGGAAGACCTGGGATTCGATGAAATCGGGCAGATCATCCAGACCAACAACGGCTTTCTGATTCAAAAAGGCAACCAGTTGTACTGGGTGGACAACAACGGCAACGCGCACCCCGTCAATCTGAGCAACTCCAGCAACCCGTGACGCCAAACCGGCGCTCAACCGCAAGGACTCACCATGGACACCCTCGAGATGCCGGTCTTCCCGGCAGCGTTTCGGGCGCGCCGCTTATGCGTCGGCGCACTGGTCATGCTTACCCTGTCCGCCTGCGCGCTGCAGAAACCCGCGACGGTCTCCAATGAGGCCCAGCTCACGCCGGCGACCCCGTCCACGGTGGCTCTCCTGCGGCTGCCGCCCCCCCAGCGCAAAATCGTGGCCGCCGTATACGGCTTTCGCGACGAGACCGGCCAATACAAACCTTCTCCCAACAGTTCCTTTTCCACTGCCGTGACCCAAGGCGCTGCCTCCATGCTGATGAAGGCGCTGAAGGATTCCGGCTGGTATATCCCCGTGGAACGTGAAGGCCTGCAATCCCTGCTGACGGAACGCCGCGTCCTGCGCGCAGTCGATGACAATCCCGCCAACGGCGAGCAAAAGGGGCAGGTGCCGAATCTGTTGCCCGCCTCGATCATCCTGGAGGGCGGGATCATCGCCTATGACACCAATACCCGCACGGGCGGCCTGGGCGCCAAATTTCTGGGCATCGGCCTGACCACCCAGTACAGCGTGGATCAGGTCACGATCAATCTACGGGCGGTGGATGTCACCAGCGGCGCCGTCCTGAACAGCGTGTCCACCACCAAGACCATCTTCTCGTACGAGATCCACCCCAGCTACTTCCGCTTCGTCAACTATTACGACCTGCTGGAAATCGAGGGCGGCTACACCCGCAACGAACCCGCTCAACTGGCAGTCAAGGAAGCCATCGAAGCGGCCGTCATGCATCTGACCGTCCAGGGCATTCAGGACAATCTGTGGCGCCTGAAGAATCCGAGCGACTGGAACGACCCCCTGATCCAGCGCTATCTGAATGCCGAGAAGGAATACGTCACCGTCACCAAGCGGGAACCCGCAAAACCGGAAGAAACGGCGGCTGGCGCCAGCCAGTAAGCGCCGTCAATCCCACGAGGCCCGCCCAGGAGTCCACCATCATGACCACATTCACCCCCCACATCCATCACCGCCTGGCCCTATGTCTCTTCGCCCTGCTGACGGCGGCGCCGCTGACCGGCTACTGCACCTCTGATCTATCACCTTTGCCGGAACTGCCGCCCGCGGAACTGGGCGCACTGTCCCTGAAGGCCAGCGCGGTCCAGCAGGGAACCCTGAACATCAGCCACATCACCCAGAGAGGCGCGGCTGAAACCGCCTCGGTGCAGCAGACCGGCAACAGCAACCGCGCGGCGCTCACCCAGACCGGTGCGGCTAATACCGCCACCACCACCCAGCAAGGCAGCAATAACGACATCCAGCTGGTTCAAACCGGCAGCAACAACATGGCTGAAGTCACCCAGCAAGGCACGGGCAACCGGGTCCGGCTGGAACAATTCACCAGCAGCGCTTATGCGCGAGTGGATCAATTGGGCAACCTCAACCAGGCCACTGTCCAGCAGACCATTCCAGGGGCCCTCCCTCCCATCATCCAGATCGGCACCGGCCTGATGCTGAACGTTTACCGATAAACCCAGCTTTTTTGCAAAGCCCGGTTCCAAGACCGCCGGGCGGCGTATCTCTCAAGCAGGTCTTGATCCTAGAGGAGAATCACCATGAGCACCAAACTTTGCGTACTGGCATCCGGTCTTGCCCTGGCTTTCGCAGGGACTGCCGCCTTCGCCGGCAGCACGGCCAGCAACTACCAGAACGGCGTCCTGAACGATTCCGACATCACCCAGGCCTACAACTCGGATGCAACGGCCGACATCGTCCAGATCGGCACGCTGAACAAGGCGACGGCGACCCAGAAAAACAATGACGAAGGCTGGTTCTGGCATACCGGCTCCGTCATGATCGACATCTACCAGAACGGCACCCTGAACACGGCCAAAGCGACGCAAACGGGCACCGGCGACGCCGAATCCAAGATCGTCCAGATCGGCACCCTGAACAAGGCGACGACATCCCAAACGAATGGCTGGCATCAGGATTCCGACGTGTACCAGAACGGCACCCTGAATTCCGTCAAGGTCACGCAAACGGGCGATCACCTGGGGGCCACTTCGGTTCAGATCGGCACCTTGAACACATCCACCATCACCCAGACAGGCTGGTGAACTCCTGGGCCGCAACGGCCCGCGTCCCAGGCGGCTCTCAAACGACCCGTCTGGGACATTCCGTCGTCAAAGCACCAGGGAGAGGATCATGTTGGCAGCGGACGTCAATCTACAGGTGTGGCTGGACACCCTGCCCGGGACACACCCCAGCGTCATCATTCCCTACGTACAAAGCGCCGAAGCCGGCATCGTCCGGTATCAGCTCAGCGCCACCAAACAGGGCAGCAGCGGATCTTCCAGCATCCAGCAAAGCGGCGGCGTACGCCTGCAAGCCAACCAGCCTACCGCGTTGACGCGATTCTCTCTGTCTGTCGGCCAACAGGATCAATGCAAGATCGAACTGGTTCTGTTTGCCAACGGCAATCCTGCCGGCGCCTACCAGTTTGACTGCCCGCGCACCCCCTAGCGCCACTTCCCTGCAAGGCTCATCGTGTCCGCCGGACTGCTGCCCACCGCATTGACGCTTTGTACGGCCTTGCTTCTGCCGGGTCTTGCCGCATGCGCTTCCCCCCAACCATCCGACGCTCTGCTGCAGCAGGCGCGCACCTACCGCGACAGCCGGCTCTGGGACCAGGCGATCACCGCCTATCGTGATGGGGAGCAGCGCTTTCCCGGCATGCCCGCCTTTACGTACGGCCGCCTCATGACGCTGGCCGATGCGGGCCGCACCAACGACGCCATCCGGCAAGGTCGACAGTTGCTCGCCCGGCAGCCCATGCAAGCAGACAGCCATCTGGTGCTGGCATACGCCTACCAGTTGGCTGGACAACCTTATGCCGCACTGGAACAAGCTTCCGCCGCCTACGATCTGGCGCCCGATACCCCCTATGTGATTCGCGCCTATATCCAGGCCCAACAGCAAGCGTCTCTGCCCGACTCTGCTCTGCGCCTGGCGCACGCCCGCCCCGGCATTGTGTCTGCTGACTCGATCCGCAGCCTGCAGACAGACGTCGCCGCCCAGCTGACTCGCGCCGCCTCTGCCGAGTCCCGCGGCGAAGCCAGCCGATACGCTCTGGCCGACCGCGCGCTGGCCCTGTACGACCGGCTGATTCCGCAATGGGAAGCCTTGGGGCCGCAGGCCCAGCCAAGCGTCAACCGCGCCCAGGCGGACCGCCTGCAGGCTCTGGCGGCTCGCCGCCGCACCCAGGACGTCGTGCAGGGCTATGCAGCCATGCAGCTCAAGGGCACGCCCATTCCCGCCTATGTGCTGAGCGACGTCGCCGCTGCCTACCTGTCCCTGCGCCAGCCGGATAAAGCGGCAAAGCTGTTCCAACAGTCGCTGGACGCATCTGCCAACGGCGCAACGGCCGCCAGCCGGCTCGCCGATCAGACCGGCCTGTTCTATGCCCTGACGGAGTCCGACGCCCCCTCCGCCGGCCAGGCACGCCATGCATTGGCCCAAACCACCCGATCATTGCCGATCTGGACCTACGACAAAGGCGACCCGATACGGCATCCCAACCAGGCAAAACTGAGTGCATCCCTGACCCAGACTCTGAATACCCTTTATGCAGGCGACACCAGGCTGGCGCAGACCCAGCTGGACCAGATGGTGCAAGAGGCGCCGAACAACGCCAGCCTGCGGACCGCCAGATCCCAGGTCTACCGCGCCCGCAACCTTCCGCATCAGGCCGAACAGGATCTGAAAATCGCAGAAAGCCAATCACCCCGCGCCATCGAAGTCGAGGCCAATCAGGCCGAGACGGCGTTGGCCCTGCAGGAATGGCGCCAGGCCAGGCTGCTCCTCGACGATCTGACCGCCCGCGCGCCAGAGGATCAGACCGTCCAGCGCCTGGCCCGCGAATGGGATGTACACGACAGGGCGGAATGGCGCACGACCGCCGGTTTCGGGACATCCACAGACAGCCCGGCACAAGGCAGCCGGGACTGGAACATCGATACCGTCCTTTATTCCCCTCCGCTTGACGAGCACTGGCGCGCCTTCACGGGGCTGGGCCACTCGGAAGGCCGATTCGATGAAGGCCAAGGACGTTATGACTGGATGCGCGCCGGACTGGAATGGCGCAGTCGCGATCTCACGGCGCAAGCCGAAATATCGGGCAACCGCTATGGCGACCGCCGCCGGACAGGCGCCGCACTATCGGCTTTCGTTGATCTGGACGATCACTGGCAGATCGGCGCAGGCGCAGCGCTCCTGTCGCGGCAGACTCCGCTACGGGCCCTGATGCAGAACATCACGGCAAACCGCCTGAACGCCTCGATCCGCTGGCGCGAAGATGAACAACGCGAGTGGTCGCTGGCGCTGGCGCCATCCTTTTTTTCCGATGGCAACACACGCCTGGAAGCCAGTTTGTCCGGGCGGGAACGCCTGCTCACCCGGCCTCGTGTCCAGATCGACGCCCTGCTGGATCTGTCCGCCTCCCGCAACACGGCGGACAACACGCCCTACTTCAATCCCCGCTCGGACCTGAGCATCCTGCCTGCTCTGCAGATCACCCATACGCTGTACCAACGGTATGACACGCAATGGGAACAGCAATTCCTGCTGGGGGCTGGCGCCTATCTGCAGCAGCATCACGGCACGGGCGGCGTCTTCACGCTCGGCTACGGCCAGCGCTATCGCTACAACGACGCGATGGAGATCGGTTTCATGGTTTCCGGCGTCTCGAGACCCTATGACGGGCAACGCGAACGGGACCTCAATCTCGTCGTCAATGTGACGTACCGATTCTGAAACCAAGGCATCCCATGCGACCCGCATTCATGTTCTTGTCATTTTCTGCCTGCCTACGGCTGCTGGCGGCACTGTGCCTGGCCTTGCTGGCCGGGTGCGCCCAGGACATCCCTGTTTTTACGCCGCCCGCCCAACGGCCGGCAGCCGCCGTCGATCAGCCCTGGCCCCACAACCGGGTTCTGGCGCTGGCCTACCACGACATCGAGGATACAGACCCTGACCAACGCTTCCTGTCCGTACGCACGGATCTGCTGGTGGCGCAACTGCACTGGCTGCGGGATAACGGTTATCAGGCGGTGTCGGTAGACCAGATCCTGGCAGCGCACCAAGGCGGCAAGCCCCTGCCGCCCAAGGCGGTGCTGCTCAGCTTCGACGACGGCTATCGCAGTTTCTACACCCGCGCCTTTCCTATCCTGAAGGCCATGGGCTGGCCCGCCATCTGGGCGCCTGTCGGCCGATGGCTCAGCACCCCAGCCGGCCAGACCGTGCCATTCGGGCAGATACAGGTGAATCGGGAACGATTCGCCACCTGGAGCGAGGCGCGACAGGTGGCGCAATCCGGACTGGTCGAGATCGCGGCGCATACCGACGATCTGCACAATGGCATCACGGCAAACCCCCAACGCAATCTGGAGCCGGCCGCCAGCACGTACCGCTACGACCCGGGCACGCAGTCTTACGAAACGGCTGCCGCCTATCGTCAACGGATCGGACGAGATGCGCAGCGCATCAGCGAAAAAATCCGCCAGGCCACGGGAAAAGCCCCTCGCGTCTGGGTATGGCCCTATGGCGCAGCCAACGGCGAGGCGCTGACGGTCCTGCGCCAGCAGGGCTACCAGATGGCCCTGACGCTGGACGAGGGATTGGGTGCAACAGACCAGCTGATGTCCATGCCCCGCCTGCTGGTATCGGGTTCGCCCGGCATGCCCGAATTCGCCGCATCCGTGCTGGGTGCGGAATCCCAGGACAATGTCCGGGTCGCCCAGGTGGACCTGGACTACCTCTACGACCCCGACCCTGCCCAGACGGACAAGAACCTGGGCGCTCTGGTGCAAAGAATGGCTGACCTGCAGATCAATACCGTCTTTCTGCAGGCCTTCGCAGATCCCAAGGGAGACGGCCTGGCCGAAGCCGTCTATTTCCCGAACCGCCGGTTACCCATGCGCGCCGATCTGTTCAACCGGGTCGTCTGGCAGCTGAAGACCCGCGCGCGCGTCAAAGTCTATGCCTGGATGCCAGTCCTGAGCTTCAAACTGCCGCCCGGTATCGCCCGAGTCACGCGCCTGGACCCCAAACACCCCGATGCCGCCCCGGCGCCTGACCCAGCCCAATATCAAAGGCTGTCCCCGTTCGACCCCCAGGCCCGGGCCGCCATCACTGATCTCTATGAAGACGTGGCTCGCAGCGCTCCCATCGACGGCGTCCTGTTCCACGACGACGCGCTGCTGAGCGACTTCGAGGACGCCGGCCCGGCAGCCCTGGCGGCCTATCGGCAAGCCGGGTTGCCGGCATCCATCCCTGCGCTGCGAGCTGATCCAGTCACACTGCAGCGCTGGACACGCTTCAAGACGCAAACCCTGATCGACCTGACCAAGACGCTGACCGAGCACGTTCGCGCCATCCGCGGCCCGCAAGTCAGAACCGCTCGAAACCTGTACGCCGAACCCATTCTGCAGCCGGCCAGCGAAGCCTGGTTCGCCCAGAACCTGGACGATTTCCTGAAGACCTACGACTGGACGGCGCCCATGGCCATGCCGCTGATGGAAGGGGTGCCCGCTTCACGGTCCGAGGCCTGGATCAGGCAACTGGTGGCGACCGTCGGCCAACGCCCCGGCGCACTGGAGCGCACCGTCTTCGAGCTGCAAGCCCGTGACTGGCGCTTGCCGCAACAGCCCGCCGTGGCATCCCGGCCCCTGGCTGCCTGGATGCAACAGCTGCTGCACTCAGGCGCCCGGCACTTCGGCTACTACCCGGACGACTTCATCCAGGACCAGCCCGAGCTGAACACCATCCGCCCCGCCATCTCGAATGCCTGGTATCCCTACCGATGAGGAGCCCCCATCATGCCGGACCGTCTGCTTGCTTTCCTGACGCTTTGCCTCGTCGTAGGCGCGCCCATCGGCACTGCCATCCTGTGGACGGGCGACCTGATCCTGAGCTTCGTCTTCTTCTATCCCCTGTTCATGTCGGGGCTGTGGATGTTCGGCGGCCTGTACTTCTGGGTGCACTGGGAGCGTCACTGGTCCTGGCTTCCGGATGCCGCGCCTCCCCCCCTTCCGGGCAATCCTCTGATTTCCATCCTGATCCCCTGCCACAACGAGGCGGAACACGGCGCCAGCGCGATTCTGGCAGCACTGGATCAGCGCTATCTGCACATCGAGGTCATCGCCATCAACGACGGCTCCAGCGACGGCACGCCAGCGTTGCTCGACAGACTGGCGGCGATCCATGACCGGCTGCGCGTCATCCACCTGGCGCAGAATCAGGGCAAGGCCATGGCTTTGCGCATGGGGGCGCTGGCGGCCCGCAGCGATTACCTGGTCTGCATCGATGGCGATGCTTTGCTGCACCGGGACGCCGCCAGCTATCTGGTCGCCCCCCTGATCCGCCACCCCCGCGTCGGCGCCGTTACCGGCAACCCGCGCATCCGCACCCGCTCGACGCTGATCGGCCGCATCCAGGTCGGCGAATTTTCCTCCATCGTGGGACTGATCAAACGCACGCAACGCGTCTACGGGCAAGTCTTCACCGTATCCGGCGTGATTGCCGCCTTTCGGCGCAGCGCCCTGGACCGGGTCGGCTACTGGAGCCTGGACATGGTCACCGAAGACATTGACATCAGTTGGAAGTTGCAGCGGGATCATTGGTCGATCTTTTTCGAACCGCGCGCCCTGTGCTGGATTCTGATGCCCGAAACCCTGCGCGGCTTATGGCGGCAACGGCTGAGGTGGGCGCAAGGGGGCGCCGAGGTCTTTCTGAAGAACATCCCGGATATCTGGTCCTGGCATCACCGCCGCCTATGGCCCATGGTGCTGGAATACGGCGTGTCCACGATCTGGGCATTTGCGCTCCTCCTGTCCATGCTGCTGTGGGCGATCGGGCTGTTCACCTTTCTGCCGGAACATATCCGTGTCGACACGCTGATGCCGCCCGCCTTCACAGGCCTGGTGCTGGCGACAGTCTGTCTGCTGCAGTTCGGCCTGAGCGTACTCATCGACCGCCGTTACGAGCCCGGCCTGACGGCGACTCTGTACTGGGTGATCTGGTACCCGCTGGCCTACTGGGCGATCTGCCTGCTGACGACCCTATGCGCCTTCCCCGGCGTCATGCTGCGGCGGCAGCGCCAACGCGCCCGGTGGACAAGCCCCGACCGCGGCATCAAGGAGCCCACACCATGATGATCATCAAAACGCCACAATCCCTGCCAGGCCTGATCAGTGACAGTTTGCTGACGGCATTGGCTTGGCTGGCCTTTCTTTATTTGCTCATTGCCGGCGTGCAGTCCGTGCTGACGGCGCCGACTGCAGCACGCGCCACGCCGCTGCCGTCCCCCCTGCTGCCGGATTTACGCACCCTGCTGGCATACACAATCGTATCCTCATGTATCGGACTGCTGCTGTATTTATGGGCCAGCTATAACGCCTGGCGCTTCAACGGCCTGGATCGGCGCAAGCCGCACGCCACACTCACTGACCGAGCGCTGGCGCTCAGTTTCCATCTGAACCCCGCGCAGGTGGCGGGTCTGCATCACAGCCGGAACATTCTGCTGCACCATGCAGAAGACGGGAAAATCCAGCTGATATCCCTGCAAGAAGCGCAGCACGGATCGGAAGATCAGGTGATCGACATGGCGGCGTGGCGTCGGAAGGATACATCTGAAAACAAGGCGCTACCTCGTACAGCTGATATCCATTGCAATGAACTGAACAATAATCGCTTGCGCAGCCCAGCAAGAGGCTTACCATCATGGCGACCATTACCGTAGTGGAACCCAGCACGCTTGTGCGCCTGGGCATCCTGAATCTGATCCAAATGCTGGATCGCCGCATCACCACGGTAGGACTGGACTACGTCCAGTTATTCCAGGGGCCGGCCACCCAGCCCTACAGCATCGACCTGATGCTGTTGTCGGTCCCCAATCTATACAGCCGCGTCGCCGAATTGCTCGCTGCCGCGCAGCAAGGCTATGCGCCGCGCCGCATCTTGCTGCTGTCGGATACCCCATCACTGCCCTATTCCCTGCTGAACCTGCCGGGAGAACTGGCGGGATACCTGCACAAGCACTCCTCGCAGGATGTGCTGAAAACCTCGATCATGCTGGTGCTGGCCGGCGGGAAGTGCTTTCCGTACCCCGATCAGCGGCATGCCGACCATGCGGCCGCCGAGAAACCCGAACCGGGGTCGCTGCCAAAGCGCCGCTGGTACGACAGCAGCGACCCGCCGAGCGATCCCGGTGCGGAAGCCCCGGCCTGCGTCAATCTGCTGTCTCCCGCAGCTTCCCTCTATCGCCCGCCACAAGCCACGCCCCGGGCGACGCCCGCAGCCCCGGCTACCGGCAAGGTGACCCCCAATTTCCAGGCGCCGACCACGGAACGCATCAGCCAGGAAGCCTGCATCCTGCAGCTGACGCCCCGCCAATATGAAGTCCTGTCCATGCTGGCACAGGGATATCCGCTCAAGAAGGTCAGCCGGGAACTGGATATTTCCATCGCCACCGCCAAAACCCATGCCGAGGCGCTGTACCAGCGCCTGGGCGTCAACAACCGGAACGCGGCGGTCTACACGGCGATTTCGCGGGGGGCCACATTCGGCTGGCGCGAGCCGCCCCAACAGGACGCCCCCCCGCCGGCAGACGCCAGCACACCGGACTGACGCGCCTGCCGGCCGGCAGGATCAGCGATGCTTGAAATCCGGCTTGCGCTTTTCCACAAAGGCCTGCATGCCTTCCTTTTGATCCTCGGTGGCGAACAGGGCATGGAAATTGCGCCGCTCGAACAGCAGCGATTCATCCAAGGTCGCCTCGAAAGCGCGATTGACGCATTCCTTGGCCATCATCACGGCCGGCAAGGACATGGACGCAATCACCGTGGCGGCCTCGATGGCTTCATCCAGCAACCGGTCCACCGGCACCACGCGGGCCACCAGGCCGGCGCGCTCGGCTTCGGTCACATCCATCATGCGGCCGGTCAATACCAGATCCATGGCCTTGGCCTTGCCCACGGCACGCGGCAGGCGCTGCGTGCCGCCGTAGCCTGGAATCACGCCCAACTTGATTTCGGGCTGGCCGAATTTGGCGTTTTCCGCGGCAATGATGAAATCGCACAGCATGGCCAGTTCGCAGCCACCGCCCAGCGCATAGCCGGACACCGCCGCGATGATGGGCTTGCGCGCCCGGCGCAAGGCGTCCCAGTTGCCGCCCAGGTAATCGGCTTTGTAGACATCCATGTAAGACCAGCCCGCCATGGCGCTGATATCAGCCCCGGCGGCAAAGGCCTTTTCGCTGCCTGTCAGCACCATGGCGCCGATATTGTCGTCGGCCTCGAAGGCCCGCACTGCCGCCGAGAGCTCATCGATGACTGCGTTGCTGAGGGCATTCAGGACCTGGGGGCGATTCAGGGTCAAAAGCCCTACGCGTCCACGGACCTCGACCTTTACCAGTGCTTCGCTCATAGTGTCTCCAAAGTAAACTAGGGGAATGAAAGACGAACTGATCCGCTACCGGGTGCAGCTGGCCGATCCGGCCGGCCACCGCTATGCCATCCGACTGACCATCCCGCAGCCCGACCCCAGCGGCCAGATACTGCGTCTGCCTGCCTGGATCCCCGGCAGCTACCTGATCCGTGATTTTGCCCGACAGATCGAAACTCTGCAGGCGCGCGATGCCAAAGGCCCCGTTGCCGTCGACAAAACCGACAGCCACAGCTGGCGCTGCGCCTCGTCAAGCGGTCCGCTGACGATCGATTACATAGTCTACGCCTGGGACCTGTCGGTGCGCGGCGCGCATTTCGATGAAAGCCACGCCTTCTTCAATGGTTGCAGCCTGTTTCTGGCCGTGATGGGACAGGAATCCCAGCCCTGCTTGCTAGAGCTCTGCCCCCCCGCCCACGCCAAGGGCTGGCAGGTCCACACCAGCCTGCCGCCGGCCGCAGGCCAACCGGGCTGCGCCAAGCCGCACGGATTCGGCTGCTATCACGCCAGCGATTACGACGCGCTGATCGATCATCCGGTAGAAATCGGCACTCCGCAACACATCAGTTTCGAAGCCCACGGCGCCGTTCACCATCTGGTGTTCACCGGTGTGGCGCCGCAACTGGATCTGGAGCGCATCGCCGCCGACGTGCAAAAAATCTGCGCCACGCAGATCGAACTGTTTGAACCGGACACCCGCCAAGCCCCCTTCCTGGACAGCGCCAGCCACTACACCTTCCTGACCACCATCACGGGAGACGGCTACGGCGGCCTGGAGCACCGGGCATCCACGGCGCTGATGATCAGCCGGCACGACCTGCCCATGCGTGGCCGGCCTGCTCCAGAGGGCTACGAAACCTTTCTGGGCCTGGTCAGCCACGAATATTTCCACACCTGGAACGTCAAACGCATCAAGCCGGCGGCCTTCGCGCCCTATGACCTGAGTCAGGCCAATCACACACGGCTGCTGTGGGTCTTCGAGGGATTCACCTCGTACTACGACGACCTGATGCTGCTGCGCTCGGGCGCCATCACCGAAGCCGCCTATCTGAAGATGCTGGGCCGCACCCTGGATCAGGTGCTGCGCGGCGACGGCCGGCTGAAGCAGTCCGTCGCCGACAGCTCCTTTGACGCCTGGACGCGCTACTACAAGCAAGATGAAAATTCCCCCAACGCCCTGGTCAGCTACTACACCAAGGGATCCCTGATCGCCCTGGGATTGGATCTGAAAATCCGTCACCAATCCGGCCACACCCGCAGCCTGGACGACGTCATGCGTCTGCTGTGGCACCGCTATGGCCGTGATTTCTTCCAGGGGCGCCCCATCGGCGTGCCGGAAGACGCCCTGCCGACGCTGATTCTCGAAGCGACCGGCGTGGACGCCAGCGACTTCATCACACGCCACACAGAAGGCTGCGCCGACGTCCCCCTGAAGGCCGCACTGGCCCGCAACGGGATCGCGCTGACGGCAGAACCTGAACACCCACGGCCCGCACTGGGCGTACGCACCCGGACGGAACAAAACGGTGTGCGTCTGACGACCGTCTACGAACATGGCCCGGCCCACCGTGCGGGCCTGTCGGCCGGCGATCTGCTGATCGCCGCCGACGGCCTGCGCATCACCGATGCCAGCGCACTGGATCAGTTGCTGGATAGCCACCAGGCGGGGGACCGCATGACACTGCACGTTTTCCGGCGTGACGAACTGCGCCAGTACCGGGCACGGTTGGGACCGGCTGCGCTGAAGCACCATCTGGCACGCCCCCCCCTCCGGCGACCTGCCTTCTGGGGCCAGCGCATGAGTTCCACAGGCCACGCACACGCCACCCGCCGCGTGATCCTGGACGATCTGCAGGTATCGGCATCCATCGGCATGCTGGATCACGAGCGCATGACCCGCCAGCCGCTGCATATTTACGCTGAATTCGACACCGACGCGTCGCGTCCGGTGGACGACACCGACATCGGCAGCGTGCTGGATTACCGCCTGCTGCGCGATGCCCTGATCCAGGAGGCCGCCCTGGCCCATACCGACCTGCTGGAAACCCTGGTGGATCACTCGCTATCCCGGATCCTGAGAGACTTTCCGGGCGTGCTCCACGCCCGCATCCGCATCTGCAAACCGCAGGCGTTCGACGATTGCGCCGCCGTCTGCATTGAACAAGCGCGCAGCCGCACGCTCGCCTAAGCCACGCACCATGTCTGTATCTGCATCCCACCCCCAGATGGCCGACGCCACCTCCCCGATTGCCTCAGCCGAGGCCGGGGACGACAGCGGATCGGTCACACACCACGCCCGCCACAGCGTCAATGAAAACAAACTGGTCAAGCGACTGCTGCGCGAAACCGGCAAGGCCATCGGCGACTATCAGATGATCGAGGAAGGCGATCGCGTCATGGTCTGCCTGTCCGGGGGCAAGGATTCCTACGGCCTGCTGGATATCCTGCTGACGCTGCGCGAACGCGCGCCCATCCATTTCGACATCATTGCCGTCAATCTGGATCAGAAACAGCCCGGGTTCCCCGAACACGTGCTGCCCGACTACCTGAGCACACGCGGCATCCCTTTCCACATCGAAAGCCAGGATACGTATTCGGTGGTCAAGCGCCTGATTCCGGAAGGCAAAACGACCTGTTCCCTGTGTTCGCGGCTGCGCCGAGGCATTCTGTACCGGGTGGCCCGGGAACTGGGCGCCACCAAGATCGCGTTGGGCCACCACCGCAACGACATCCTGGCGACGTTTTTCCTGAATCTGTTCTACGGCGGCCGCATGAAAGCCATGCCCCCGAAACTGGTGTCGGACAACGGCGAACACATTGTCATCCGGCCTCTGGCCTACGTGCGCGAAAAAGACCTGATCGCCTACGCAAAATTGCGTGAATTCCCCATCATCCCCTGTAATCTGTGCGGCTCCCAGGAAAACCTGAAGCGCAAGGAAATCAGCCGTATGCTGGAAGAATGGGACCGGCATTTCAGCAACCGCACCTGGAACATATTCCGCGCACTGTCGCACGTCGTCCCCTCCCATCTGATGGACCCGAATTTGATGGACTTCAGCAGTCTGCGCCCGACCGGTCAGGCAGACGCCGATGGCGACCGGGCGTTCGACACAGAAGACTTCCCGATGCCGGCGTTTGCAGAGGACGAAGAGGACGACCGCGAAAATAACCAGCCCATCGAACAGCGCATCATCCGACCGCGCGTACGGCCGCCGGAATCCTGAGCTGTCTGCTCCGATTCAGGTCCAGTACATCGCCCCGATATCGTGGGCAAAGACAGGATAGTTCATGGGCAAGCCTTTCAGCCCCTTGCGCACAACCGTGCTGATGCTGGGGCAGAACATCCAGGCATTGACCGCATCCTGGGCCAGATGCCGCTGGATCTGCCGGAACAGCTGTCCCTGTTCACGCGGATTCGGACTGGCCGCATGACGCGCGACCAGCGCACGAAAATCGGCACTGTCATAGCCGAAATAAAAATCCGGCCGCGTATAGATGCCGTAATCCAAGGGTTCGACATGGGTAATCATAGAGAGCTCGAAGTCCCCCTGGAATACGGTCGACATCCAGCGCGCCCAAGACACCTGCACCAAGTTCACCTGAATACCGACCGCCGCCAGGTAGCGTGCCACCACCGGGCCGCCAAGCAGCGCATACGGCGTCGGCGGCAAGGCCAGATCCAAAGTGAGCGGCGTGCGCACGCCCGCCGCCCGCAACAGATCCCGGGCGAGATCAGGATCATAGGGACACAGGCCCGTCAGATTGATGTAATCGGGATCCGTGGGTGCGAAATGACTGCCGATCGCCTGCGCGCGTTGGTGCAGGACTTCCCGGATGAAGGCCTCGCGGTCAATGGCATGGGTGATGGCCCGTCGCACCCTCACATCGTCCAGCGGCGCCCGGCGATGGTTGATGGCCACCATCCCCTTGCCGGACGAACTACCCACCAGCACTTCATAGTGACGGCTGTCCCGCAAGCGGTCCACGCTGCTGGTGGTTGCGCCAAACAACACATCCACGCGCTGGCCCAGCACCGCCTGAATCTGCTGTTCCGGATCCGGAATGAAATGAAACCGCGCGGCAGGAATGCGGATGCGGCTGGCATCCCGGTAGCCCGGCCACTGCACCAGATCGATGTCCCCCGTATCCCGCCACCCGGCAAAGCGATAAGGTCCCGTCCCGATAGGCCGCCGCGATGCCTGATCCGCTGTAGCAGGATGCACAATCACAGCGGGGGGCTGTCCCAGGCGAAAAGGCAGCAAAGGATCGGGATATTGCAGCGTCAGCAACACCGTCCGCTCATCCGGCGTCTGGATGTTCTGAATATTATGGAAGGTATCCACCAGATTATTGGCGGCCCCCAACGCCTGCGCGCGCCGCAGGCTGCTGGCCGCCACGCCCGCATCCAGCTTGGCGCCGTCATGAAAAACAACACCCTTGCGCAAGCGAAACTGATAGCGCAGACAGTCCAGGGAAACATCCCAGCGTTCGGCCAGCAGTGGCGCAGCCACGCCGTTTTCCTGGATACAGGTCAAGCCTTCAAGAACGTTGCCATGGACGACTTCGCCGATCACGGCAGCCGCCGACCGGGTCGGATCCAGGCTTTCCGGCCGCAAGGACAGGCCGATGGTCAGCGGTGCAGCCACCTGCCCCAAGACACGCGAAGGCGCCGCGACCGCCGCCGCACACGCCCAGGGCAAGGACAGAAGAGATCGACGGGAGATCACCCGCCAGCCCCCGCAATCGGGTCAGTCGCATCCTGATGCGGCAGATCGCCCGGCACAGAAACGGAAGAAGGCAAAGGCCCCTGAAATTCAGACATGACAGGCGATTCCTGTAAGATCCTGTCATTATCACTCATGTAGTCGCTACGGGAAACACAGCAAGGCGCAGGGCGCCGACACATCATCATGGCGCACGATCCTTTCCTGTCTCGCCGGACATTGCCGGTCCTGATCACGGTACTGGCATCCGGCATGCTGATGATTCTGGGCGGGGTGCTGGCCTATCTGGACAGTCAGGCCCGCCACCAACATGCCGTGGAACACGAACTGCAGTTGGTCAATCAGCTGCAGATCCAAAGCCTGCAAACCTGGCGGACTGCGCGCCTCACCGAAGCGGAGTCCATCACCATGGACACTTTGCTGGGCAGCGCCATCGCCAACTGGCGCCTGGCTGCGCAAGACCCGCATGCCGACGCCAGCACCCTGCAGACGGCCATCCAGGACAAATTGCGTTTTCTATACGAGCAATCCGGCTACGCCGCCGCCTACTTGCTGTCGCCGTCAGGGGCTTTGCTTCTGACTCCGGGCGGCGGCAGGCAACCCGCCTTGTCGCCTGCCAGCCAGACAGCGTTGCGCCAGGCTATCGAACAAGCGCACCCCATTGCGGTCAATCCCCAAAGCGATCCCGCCTTTGCGTTCCCGTCCTTCAGCATGATCGCCCCTGTGTACTGGGGTAACGAGGCCATCGCCGCCGTCTGGATGATCATGGATATACGCAGCACCTTGTATCCGCTGCTGGAAAAATGGCCGTCGGCCAGCCAGACGGCGGAATCCCTTCTGATCACGCGGGATCAGGATAGCGTGCGCGTGCTCAGCCCGCTCAAAGATCAGGCCGATGCCGCGCTGCGATTCCGCCTGTCCCTGGCGCTGACCCAGGCGCCCATGGTGCAAGCCGTACAGGGCATGCGCGGCTTGTTCCACGGACAGGACTACCGCCACCAGCCCGTTCTGGCGGTCGCCGCGCCGGTGACCGGCTCCGCCTGGTATCTGGTTTCAAAGATCGACGCATCCGAAGCCCTGGGCACCCGTTGGCAGGACATGTGGCATATCGCCGCCCCCGTGATCGCCGGCCTGCTGTGCATCTGGCTGGCGCTGACCTACACACAACACCAGGCCTGGCGCCGTGAACGGCGGCTGAAGACGCTGCTGGAACAACAAGTCCGCCATGATCCGCTGACGCAGCTGGCCAACCGGGTCGCCCTGAACGAGCAATTCGAGTTGAACTGGCGCCACGCCGTGCGCCAACGCCAGTCGCTGTCGGTCCTGATGATCGATGT
Source organism: Castellaniella sp. (assembly GCF_034675905.1). Taxonomy (GTDB): domain Bacteria; phylum Pseudomonadota; class Gammaproteobacteria; order Burkholderiales; family Burkholderiaceae_B; genus Castellaniella. The sequence goes on from NZ_JAUCCV010000010.1 coordinate 483,630, forward strand.
CGACCATTTCAAGGCCTACAACGATCATTTCGGCCACGTGGCCGGCGACCAATGCCTGAAACAGGTCGCCGCCATGCTGTCATCCGCCGCCCGGCGCAGTACCGACCTGATTTCCCGCTACGGCGGCGAAGAGTTCGTCATGCTGTTGCCGGACACCCCGCTCTATCAGGCCCACATCCTGGCCAAACGCCTCTGCCGAACGGTCTTTGACGCCGCCATTCCGCATCCGTTTTCACAACACGAGGAACGCCTCACCATCAGCGTGGGCGTCACCAGCATGAATGCCGACGACCTGGGCGGCGCCGACCCGGGCCGAGCGCGCAAAGCCCTGCTGGAACGTGCCGACGCCGCTCTGTATGCCGCAAAAAATGCGGGTCGAAACCGGGCGGAATAATGACGGCGCCACACCGCTGACCGCACATCGGCCGCCCTGGATGATCAGTCCTGGATCCGCCCGGCGGCCCGTACCAGATCCGCCAGGGTGCGCACACCCATCTTGCGCATGACGCGGCCACGGCGCACTTTGACAGTGATCTCGCTGATGCACAGTTCAGCGGCAATCTGCTTGTTCAGCATCCCGCGCACCACCAGATCCATCACGGCGCGCTCACCCTCGGTCAAGGCAGCCAGAAGCGCGCGCACGGCGTCTGCGTCCGACTGTTCGGCGCGCAGCGCACGGTCCTTTTCAATCGCCTCGTGGATCGCATCCAGCAGATCCTGATCACGGAAAGGCTTGGTCAGAAAATCCACTGCGCCCAGCTTCATGGCGCTGACGGACATGGGAATGTCGCCATGTCCGGTGATCAGCACCACCGGCATCCGCCGGGGACTTTGATCCATGCGGCGCAGAAAATCCATGCCGCTTTGCCCCGGCAGACGCACGTCCAGCACCATGCAAGCCGGCTCGCTACCGATCTCCGTATCCAGAAATTCCTGTACCGAGGCAAAACTGCGCACAGACAGGCCGACTGAATGCATCAGGTCTTCCAGGGATTCACGCAAAGAGGCATCGTCATCGATCAGATAGACGGCGGGCGAATCGTCTTGCAGGGTGTGCGTCATGGCATCCGTTCCTGGCGCACCACAGGCAGCGTAAAGCAGAAAACCGCGCCGCCCGGCCGGCTGGGTTCAGCCCACAGATGGCCGCCGTGACTCTCGATGATGTCCCGGCTGATGGTCAGGCCCAGGCCCGTCCCGTCCGGCTTCGTGGTCCAGAAGGTATCGAACAGTTTTTCACGCGCCTGCTGACTCAAGCCGGGGCCGGTATCACTCAGCGTCAGTTGCACCATCTCATCCGCCGTCGCGTTCACGCGCAACACCAGGCGGCGACCGGCAGCCGGCATTTCGCGCATCGCCTCGACTGCGTTGAGCATCAGGTTGACGAGCACCTGTCCTACCTGCACGCGGTCGGCCAGCACCTCAGGCAAATCATCCTGGATGTGTTCGGTCAGCAGGATCTCGTGGCGATCCAATTCCCCTTGCGCCAGCACCACGACTTCCTCGATGACCTCGGTCAACTGCACCGGCACTCTGCGCGGTTCCGCGTTACGCGCCTGACTGCGTATCCGTGCGACCACATCGCTGGCGCGGTTGACATCGCCGACCATGCGCTGCAAGGCCCGCAGTGCCCGATCCAGATTGGGCGGGTCATGTTCCAGCCAGCGCTGACAAGCGCTGCCACTGGCGGCGATGGCGGCCAAGGGCTGATTGATTTCATGGGCGATCGACGCCGTCAGGCCGCCCAGACTGCGGATGCGCGCGATGCGCACCAGCTGCGTGCGCATCTCGAATGCCGCGTCCTCTGCTGCCGCGCGCAGCAATGCCAGATAGGCCGTGATGGCGATGGCCGCGATGCTGATCAAGGCATTGATCACGCCCAGGTCATGCAAGCCATGGTCCTTGGGCGTCAGAAACAGACTGATGATCGTCAGCAGAATGCAGATCGCCGCCAATGCAATCACGCCGCGCCGGTGCAAAAAACCGAGCCCCGCCAGGATGACCACCACGTAAAACCCCGCCGCGGCGACTTCCAGCCGCGTGAACGTGTCCGCAGCGAAGATCGCCGCCATCAGCAGGGCCAGCCCGACCATGCCCATACGCGGATGCTGCTTGAAATAGCTGGACGGATTGAACAGCATGCGAAGATGCCCCTGGTGAGTCAGGACGCGGCGCCGGGCCGATAGCGCCATTGTAGAGGCGGCGCATCCCGATGGATCAATACCAGCTGCCATGCCGGCGGATATAGGCCGTCTTCACCACCTGCGTCAGGGCGACGTAGCCGGCGATGGTCAATGCCAGCCAGGCGAAATAGACCGGCGGCAGGCTGACGAAACCCATGGCGCCGGCCAGCGGCGAAAAGGGCAGCCAGCACGCCAGCCCGATGGCGGCAAAGGTCGACAGCAGCACCGGCAGCGACGCCGTGCTCTGCAGGAACGGAATCCGCCGCGTGCGCAGCATGTGCACCACGAAGGTCTGCGATACCAGCCCCTCGATGAACCAGCCGGAATTCATGATGGCCTGACCGCCGTCGCCGCCATGCAGCGCATAGGCAGCCCCCGCGCCAAACACGGTCCACAACAACAGGTAGGTGGTGATGTCGAACACCGAGGACGTCGGCCCCAGCCACAGCATGAACCGCCGGATGTTGCCCGCCTCCCATTTGCGCGGCTTTTTCATGAACTCGTCATCCATGCGATCCCAGGGCAACGTCAGCTGAGAAATATCGTAGACCAGGTTCTGGATCAGCAACTGCAAGGCCAGCATGGGTTCCCACGGCAGCCAGGCCGATGCCACCAGCACCGAGAACACATTGCCGAAATTCGAGCTGGCCGTCATGTTCAGGTACTTGAGGATGTTGCCGAAGGTCTCGCGGCCTTTGATCACGCCCTGCTCCAGCACCATCAGATCCTTTTCCAGCAGCACGATGTCGGCCGTTTCCTTGGCGATGTCGGCGCCGGAATCCACCGAAATACCCACGTCGGCATCGCGCAGCGCGGGAGCGTCGTTGATGCCGTCGCCCAGGAATCCCACCGTATGGCCATTGGCCTGCAAGGCCTTGACCACGCGGGATTTCTGCAGCGGCGTGAGCTTGGCGAACAACACGGCGGATTCGACGCGACGGCCCAGCGCCGCATCGTCCATGTCTTCGATCTCGGCGCCCAGCATCAGCCGTGCATCGCCCTGCCCCCCCACATCCAGGCCCACGTCACGGCAGACCTTGGCGGCGACGATGGGGTTGTCGCCCGTCAACACCTTGACGGTCACACCATAGTCATTCAGCGCCCGGATGGCCGCCAAGGCGGAATCCTTGGGCGGGTCCAGGAAGGTCAGGAAACCACGCACCACCAGGTCGCATTCGTCGGCAGCGCTGAACTGCGTGCCGGCGTTCTCGGGCAGGCGGCGCGCGGCGACGACCAGCACGCGAAAACCATCGCGGTTGTAGGCTTCGGCGCGCTGCAGCAGACGTTCGCGCATCGGCGCATCCAACGGCATTTCATGCCCGTCCGCGACGATGCGGGTGCTGGCCGCCAGCATTTCCTCGACCGCGCCCTTGGTGATCATCTGCAGCGTTCCGGCGGCATCCCGGATTACGACCGATAGACGGCGGCGGACGAAGTCGAAGGGGATTTCGTCTACCTTTTCACCGCTGGCGGAGGCCCAACCGCGCGTTTCCTGCGCGCAAGCCACGATCGCACGATCCATCAGATTGCGCTGCCCGCTCTGATGGATGCTGTTGAGCCAGCCCAGACGCAGCACCTCTTCGTCAGCCTCGCCGTCCACGTTGAAATGGTGTTCCAGGATGATGCGATCCTGCGTCAATGTGCCCGTCTTGTCGGTGCACAGCACATCCATGGCGCCAAAATTCTGCACGGAATTCAGGCGCTTGACGACCACCTTGCGGCGCGCCATGGCGACCGCGCCCTTTGCCAGATTGGTCGAGACGACCATGGGAAGCATTTCCGGCGTCAGGCCTACCGCCACCGCCAGCGCAAACGTCAGCGCCGTCACCCAGTCGCCCTTGGTCAGCCCATTGATCAAAAATACGACCGGCACCATGACCAGCATGAACTTGATCAGCAGCCACGAGACGCTGTTGACGCCCCGGTCAAAGCTGGTTTCCACCCGCTTGGCCGACACGACGTTACGCGCCAGCGAACCGAAATACGTGTTCTGTCCGGTGGCGACCACCACGGCGGTCGCCGTGCCGCTGACCACATTGGTCCCCATGAAACAAATGCCGGCCAGATCCAGCAGATCAGTGCTCCCGCACGACTGCGCCTCTGCGTGTTTGGCGCTGACGCTGCCCAGCGTATCGTATTTTTCGACCGGCAAGGCCTCGCCGGTCAGGATGGCCTGACTGATGAACAGGTCGCGCGAGTGCAGCAAGCGCACATCCGCCGGAATCATATCGCCGGCCTGCAGCTTGATGACATCGCCCGGCACCAACTCGCTCATGGGCAGTTCGCAGCGCACCGGCACGCTGGCCTGGCGGTCGCGGCGCAACACTGTCGCCGTGCTGCGCACCATGGACTTCAGCTTCTCGGCGGCGCGGCCGGATCGGTATTCCTGGACAAAGCGCAGCAAGCCGCTGATCGCTACCATCGTCACCATGATGACGATGCCGGTCCATTCGCGGTCCGCTGGCGCGGCAAACAGAACATCCGTGCAATACGACACCGCCGCCAGCCCCAGCAGCACCATCACGAAAGGATTGCGGAATGCGGATAACAGCTGCAACCAGGCCGGCGCGGGTTTGTCGTGAGACACCTCGTTCAAGCCTTCCACGGCGCGGCGGGCGACGACTTCGGCATCCGTCAGGCCCGCGTCCTGCGTGCGCAATGCAGCCAGACTTTCCTGAACGGAAAGTTGGGCATGCCGGGCGATCGGCATGGCGCGGTTTTTTTGTGGCGCCGTGGACGGCGCCCGGGTGCTGCGCAAACCGGACAGGCCCGGCAGCAATACTTCGTTGACTTGCTTCATGTGTGTGCTCCCGCCCCGGGCGACCCGGGCGAGAGCACGCAGACCTTAAGGCGCAAGCGTCTCCTGCCCAAGGCGAGCCCAGGCTCGATGGGTACTGGAAATAGGATGAGACGGGCAATGGCGTGCGGCGTCTGTCGCCGGATCGCCTTCTATATCGCCGCTATCTGATTCGCTGTCGTCGGTCATGGTGCGCATGCCTCCTGTCAGATCGGAAATAGAAACGGATCGCCTGCTGTGCAGGCCGTCATATGCAGGGTGGACGGTCACGCCAAGCGCCTGCGGCCAGAGACGATGGAAATGCATGTCTGTGGAACAGGAGAAGTGTAGAACACGCGTCCAACGCCGAACAGGCAGCGAGCCATATACCTTGGTATAGATCGCCGGCGTGAAAAAGGCTCGACTCAGCCCAGCGCCGTGTCCAGAAACATCATCACGGCAAACCCCGCCATCAGGCCTACCGTGGCCGCCGTCTGGTGGCCGTTGCGGTGGGTTTCCGGGATCACTTCGTGAGACACCACAAAAATCATGGCCCCCGCGGCAATCCCCAGACTGACGGGATAAGCGATCAGCAAACCGCTGGCCATGCCGACACCGATCAGCGCGCCCAGAGGCTCCATCAATCCAGAGGCAACCGCCACGCCCACAGCAGGCCCCATGCCCAGGCCGATCGCCCGCAGGGCCAGCGCCACGGCCAGGCCTTCCGGGATATCCTGGATGGCGATCGCCATCGTCAAGGGCAGGCCGACCGACAAGTCACCCTGAGCGAAACCGACCCCGATGGCCATGCCTTCGGGCAAGTTATGCAAGATGATGGCCAGCACAAAGAGCCAGACCCCGCTGACCCGTTCGACGGCCGGCCCATGCGCGCCAGAGCCCTCATGGGCATGAGGCGTGAAGTAATCCAGCCCCAGCATCAGCAGCACACCCAACGCCAAGCCAACCACCACCGTCAAGGCCGCCCCCATGCCGCTGTCCAGCAGATCGCGGGCCGCGTCCAGCCCTGGCAAGATCAGCGAAAACGACGCCGCCGCGAGCATCATGCCGGCGGCAAAGCCCAGCATGCAATCCTGAGTGCGGGTCTCGACCCGGCGCAGCACCAGCGCCCCAAGCGCCCCCAAGGCCGTCGCCCCGAAACCGGCCAGGCCGCCCAGCGCCGCATATCCCAGATACGCGCGATTGTCGCCGGAAAAGGACGCCACACCGCTGCTGAGCAATAACCAGAACACCGCCAGCAGCGCCACCAGCAAGCCTGCGGCGGCAATCCGATGCGCCAGGAATTGGCGCCGCCAGGCGCTCAGCACTGAAACTGTCATCTGTTTCCCCTTGGCCAAGCCGTGTAGCCATGATCGAAATCATATCAGCCGGCATGGCCGCTCCCAGTGCCGGCAGCCAGACCCCTCGCGCGAAGCGCTGATTCCCCGATTTGATGAACAGGGGATTAAGGGATTACCCGTATAAATGGAAAAGTGATTCCGAATTCCGCTTATTTATCGCAGCGCAACAACCGCCCATACTGGTCCCCATCAGAGCAGTTCATATCAAGCACCGCGGAAAACCCGCAACGAACTGCTCTCCCTATCAACCGATTGAAGGAAACCATCATGAAAGTGACCGCTACTCTTGCCGCTCTGTCCCTTGGCCTGGCTGTGTCCGGCATTGCTCAGGCTGCTCAGCCCGAAGCCTCTCTGACCCGCGCTGAAGTCGTCCAGGAACTGCACGCCGCTCAAGCCCAAGGCCTGATCACCTACGTCGAGGATAACCAGTATCCGCGCACCGTGACGCCCAGCACCAAGTCACGTGCTGAAGTGGTCAACGAACTGCGCTTGGCTCAATCGCAAGGTCTGGTCGCTTCTGTCAATCAGAACGATTATCCTCGCCAAGCTGAGGCCAATAGCCAGCTGAGCCGCGCCCAGGTGCTGGCCCAATTGAATCAGGCCCGCAAGAACGGCACGCTGGACCTGTCCAACGACAACAGCTATCCGCTGTGATGTTGTAGGCGGCTGCCTCACTGGCAGCCGCCAGCGGGAAAAATGGCCACACGATTCAGTGTGGCCATTTTGCGTTGGAGACAGCGCAACTATCCACCGATGGTGGTCGAGTGGTAATCCCCCCATTTTTAGCGATTGCCAGAAGTAGGCAGGCTATGCGGCCATGGCCAACCGCTGTTTTGGGGTGATGCCGCCCAAGGCCATATTTTGGCGTTCGTGATTGTAGGACCACATCCACTCTGTCGCTGCGCGCTGGACCTGATCCAGATCTTCCCAGTGATATTGGGACAGCCACTCGTAGCGCACAGTCCGATTGAACCGCTCGACGTAGGCGTTCTGTTGCGGCTTGCCCGGCTGGATGTATTCCAGCTTGATGCCCCACCGTCGAGCCCATTCTGCGATCGCTGAACTTAGGTATTCAGTGTAATGACCCAGCGCTTCGCGGTTGAAGTCGTCAATCACGTTGAGCAGCCGGATACTACGCCCATCGGCCAGCTGGTCATGCATGAAGTCCATCGACCAGACGTGATTCATGGCAGCGTGCACTGTCAGCGGCTCAGGAGTCTGGCGCACCAGGCGTTTGCGCGGCTTGATCCGCAGGTTCAGCTCCAACTCCCGATAGATGCGGTAGATCCTTTTGTGGTTCCAGCCGAATCCCTTCACGTTGCGCAGATACCGGTAGCACAGTCCAAATCCCCAGTTGCGGTGGTTGCCCGTCAGGTGCGGCAGCCAGTCGGCGATTTCGTCGTTTTCAGCCTTGTGCTTGCACTCATAGCGATAGCACGTCTGGCTGATGCCAAACGTCTCGCAGGCCAACCTGACCGATACCCCTCGCTCCTGCACGACGCGTTGAGCCATCTCGCGGCGGCGAGATGGCTTCACCACTTTTTTTTCGAGAGCCTCCGCGCGCAGCTCGGCCTTGAGCTTCTCTTCGACGTACATCTTGCGTAGCCGGGCGTTCTCCGCCTCCAGCTCCTTCATCCGCGACATCATCGGCACATCCATGCCGCCGTACTTGGCGCGCCACTTATAGAACGTCGCGGAGCTGATGCCCAGTTCACGGCACATCTCAGGCACCGTGATGCCGGCCTCCACTCGTTTGATCGCGTCCAGGATCTGGCTGTCTGTGAATCGTGATTTCTTCATGCTGTAGAACTCCTCAATGAGAAAGTTCTACTTCTGATCTCACCACCTTTATGGGGAGATTACCGTTTGGCCTACATGCAGGCATAGGTCTACTGCACCGGAGCGGCACGCTGGACTTCGAGTAAACTTTGCAACGTGCTATCGCGGATGTGCATCTAACACGGGTACCAAAAAGCAGAATGAAGACGGCATCGCCTCTCAGATATCCCGGCGGAAAGTGGCGAGTTGCTCCCTTCTTCAATCGCCTACTCGCTACGAACAAGCTGGAAGGGATTGACTACGCAGAACCGTATGCGGGCGGGGCATCCCTTGCCCTCAGCCTCCTCTTCCAGAACCAGGTTGGAACGATATATTTGAACGACTTGGACGTCGCCATCTATTCTTTTTGGAGGGCCGTTCTCGAACACAACCAGCGCTTCGTTGACGCGGTAGCGGCCGTCGAGGTCACACCTCGTGAGTGGGTGCGTCAGCGCGATATCTACGGGCTTGGCAGGTGTGCTGATCCCTTTGCTCTGGGGTTTGCCACTTTTTTCCTCAACAGGACAAACCACTCAGGTATCATGAACGGCGGAATGATCGGCGGCAAGGCTCAAAGCGGCGAATGGAGGCTTGACGCGCGTTTTAACAAAGATGATCTGACAACGCGCATAGAGCGCGTCGGTCATCATCGCTCACGGATACATCTGTCCAACCTCGATGCGCTAGTGTTCCTCGCTCGCCTAAGACGACACCGGCGTCAGAAGCTGATCTACTTCGATCCTCCTTACTTTAAGAAGGGGCCCGATCTTTACATGAACGCATATAGCCCAAAAGATCACGCCAAGGTACGCAACGCGGTTGCCAACATTGCAGGGCCGTGGGTTGTGTCCTACGATGATGTACCAGAAATTCGACAGCTGTATACCGGTGTCAAGACGCGTAGATTTAACTTGTTACATAGTGCAAGGGAAACCAGAACTGGCAAGGAAGTCTTGTTTTTCTCCAGTGCCCTCAGAGTCCCTCGTTCCGTTTGATCAAAAATTAGATCTTAGGGTCCCAAGTAGTAAAATGCTCGAAGTAGCTATTGGAGGCTGATATGACCCACATCCGGACAGCACTGCCCGGGTTGGGGTGCCGCTTTTGTCGTATTGGTGCAGGTGGTGCCCAACTTGGCCATGACCGCATTTTGATGGAGTCAGATGACTACTTTGCGATTGCATCCATCGGCGGGTTCGTCGAAGGGTGGACACTGGTGTGCCCTAAACACCACACTCTGAACTTATCAGACGACTATGGTCGCGATGCTCTGTGTGACTTTGTGTCAGAAGCTGCAAACGTGGTGTCGATGGCATACGGTCCTGTCGTTGCCTTCGAGCACGGCGTAAGGCGGCATGGTTCCCTTACCGGTTGCGGCACCGATCACGCGCATCTTCATCTCGTGCCGTTTTCCAGTTCTCTCGTTGACTGTGCCTTTAGTCACGATCGGACACGAACATGGATTCGTGGCTCGGCACAGGATGTCGAGCCACTGACTCTTGGCAGTGAGTACTTCCTGATGGCAGACTCAGTGGATAAGCTTTGGAAGGACGCTTACATTTCACAAGTGAGTCAGCCGGAATCACAGTTTTTCCGCAAGATCTTGGCTTCACACCTGGGATTCGACGGACAGTCAGATTACCATTTGTTTCCGTTCACTGAGACGGTCGAGCGGACATCCCAGCGGATCGGTGAAGTGGCACACGCACATTACATCGCTACGACAACATAGGGTCCGCACGCCATGGCATCAGAGGGTAGTGGTCGCGCAGAGCTGTGGCAAGCAGTACCCGCTGCTGGTATTGCTAATGGTAACGAGGCGGAGTGGGCAACACTGACCAACGCGCCACCTGCGGACACTAACGCCACGCAGAGCGTACCCAACCCCATTTCACGCGACGAAGCCGACGGGCGGCTGGCCCTCGACTGGAAATCTCGCTACCCCAAAGAAGCACGAGCCCAAATTAGGAAGGAAGCCGCAGCCGTAGCTGCGATTTCAGTGGGATCGCTTGTGATGGTGTTCCTGGTGTGGAGCGGGCTGTTAGTTAAATGGACTGGTTGTGACGTATGCACCCGACACGCGTTTTCACGTTATGGCTACTTCTTTTTTGGCGGCGTACTGGGCGGAACGCTGTTCGGCATCAAGTATCTCTATCACGTCGTCGCCAAAGGTTTCTGGAACCAAGATCGATGCCTTTGGCGGGTCTTGTCCCCGCTGCTTGCCGGTTCATTGGCTTTCATTATTGGAGCTCTGACAGACGCTGGATTCCTCGGCTTGACAGTAAGTGCCAGTAAGGCACCAGCTTTCCTCTCATTGGGCTTTATAACCGGCTACTTTGGCGACAAAGCTCTCGCTAAAATGACGGAGATAGCTGACGTAATTTTCGGCACGCGTGGCGCACCGAAATCGAGTCACACTGCTGAAAAACCTGATGGGCAACAATAAGAAGCTCTACAGGATGCGCTCTCAGACTGCACCACCATCGCCGATTCAACAGCTCAAGATTGTCACGCCAGAAGGGGAGCAGACACTCCTCCTTGCCGAGATTTGCCCGGAGGCGGTCGGCTGGAAAGCAGTTGGCCTGTGCACGATGCCCGCTTCATGGGTTCCGCCCTTCTTCGTTATATCCTCCGCTTGCTTTGCGCCTGGCCTTTCTCACGCCACCGAGAGCCAGATCGAACAGGCGATCAATAACATTCTGGGTGCTCTCGGGGTTAGCGAACAAACAGAGGTATTTATCCGGTCCAGCGGAGCCGCCGAGACTCTGCACGTCCGCGGTCAGTTGGAGTCAATGGGATGCGTCGCACACGAGACATGGCCTAGTGCAAAAGCACTGATGAAGCGGCTCTTGAAGACCGCGCATGCAGGAGCTAGCACAATACATTTAGTTGTTCAGAAAAACGTCTCGGTCTTCGAGAAGGGGCATCTGTCGAACGAGCGTCGTCTAAGCAGAGAGCCCCGTGACTGGATTGCCGAGTTCGAGCCAATCAACGGGGAGACCGGTAGAACGGAGCCTGTGGCAGTAAGGACCTGGCGTAGCGGTAAGAAGACCGACACATCCACCGGTTTGGCATGTGGCTCACGAGCTGCCGTAGGCATCGTGCTTAAGCGCGTGGGCGGATGGGCAATGCAATTCTCGGTTCGCATGCATTTTGAATGGGTCTGGGACAAAACATCAGTCTGGCTGGTTCAGGCAGACATTGCAACGATCATGGGTGGCATTGATCCTCGGTCCGTCGTACCCACATATATACCTAAGCTGAAAACGGACAAACTCCAGATATTTAGAGCTCCGGATCCGGAGGATCACACAGCATATAGCAAGCTGCATAATGCAAAGATGTATGCTGATCTTGGCTATCAGATGCCTCCTTTCTTTGTGCTGGACTCCTCCGAGATCATCGGGGCGCTACTGAATGGCACAGTCGTCGACGAACTTGCGTCCGACCTCAGTGTGTTAACTCAGCGTCCATTTATTATTCGAACAGACGGTAAAAACATCCCTAAAGACAAGAAGGAGATGTTGCCACGCAGTGATGAGCTACGCTCTTTAGCTGACGCAAAGGATTGGCTCACAAACACGTTCACACAAGGCATACGTGCAGGCGGACTGGCTGATGCCCAACTGTGCCTGATCGCCCATCACTTTATTCCTTCTGTTGCCTCAGCTTGGGCGCGAGCGGAGCCAGGCAACCCCTTGGTCCGTATCGAATCATTGTGGGGCATCCCTGAAGGGCTATATTGGCACTCCCACGACACGTTCGAGGTTGATACTGGCACCCAGGACCTCTGGAACTCAGACCTAGGTAGTAATTTGACTTACGGCCTACGTGAACGCCTACGGTACAAAGGCACGTTCGTCGCGGCTGATGAAGAAGGTCGTTGGATCCCACAAACCCCAGACACAGACCATGATTGGGCGCGCAGCATTACGCGCACACAATGGATATTTGAGATCGCTCAAAGTACACGCCGCATAGCAGAGCGGTGCAAACAGCCTATATCAGTAATGTGGTTTGTGGACAATCATCGAAATGCGACGCCACATCGTGTTTTACCATGGTTCCATAGCGTATCAACACTGGAAGGTGGTCCCAAAGCAGCTCCGCGCAGGAAGCGCCATTCCTCCCATGACGTTGTCATTAGGAGCGCAGCGGATTGGGAGCATCTCCAAGCCGCAGCCGACGCTGACATCACTCAGACCATCGAACGAGTGGTAATGGCGCCTGTTGACGCAGAATTGATCCGTAACGCTGGCTTCGCAACTGATTTAGCTAAGCTCGCTAAAAGACTTGGCTTTGTCATCGAGTTGTCGGGAGGGCTTCTCTCCCATGCCTATTACATACTAAGCCGTGAGGGTTGTCGCGTCGAATGCGTTGACCTCTTCGGCGCTGGCGAAGAGGTCGTCGAATTTCACAAGCTGGTCAGAGATGGCATCCCTGACATGATCCGTGATCGCGGTGAGCGCGTCGACTCCGTAGCCCTAAAGGGAGATGCGCTGATTACTGCCCTTCGCCAGAAGCTGGTGGAGGAAGCGTTCGAAGCCCTTGATGCAAACACCGGCAATGAATTGCTTGGGGAACTCGCCGATTTGCAGGAGGTGCTGTTAGCGCTAGCGACAGCACTAAATGTTGATCCTGGAGCTGTGGAGCAAGAAAGACTTAAGAAGCGAAAAAAGAGAGGGGGGTTCGAGAAAGGCCTAATGCTGCTGAAAACATCAACACCGCAATCAATCAGCAAGTCCTCAAACGCGAGGACGATCACGACCGGTGGGGATTTGGCGATAGAGGAGGTTGGAAGCCAAGCGCCCCCAGTCATTTCTGATCCCATGGCAATGCCAACGAAATCGCCGTATCGACGGCCCGACATGCGCCACGCAGACGGAACCGTGGAGAAGCTGTTTACGTTCAAGATCGATGTCGCTCCTCTGCGCAAGCTTGAGCAGCGCTTAGCCTTCGACATGCCGATGCCACGTACTGGAAAAACCCCACTCGTTTTGACAGTCGAGTTGGACCGCGATAAGGCCACCGTTTGGGGGCAAGTTCGCCTGCAAGTAAGTCAATCTCAGTTGGAATTACCGTTCTAGTCAGTGCCACGGAGCTCATCCCGGACCAAGATCAACGAATAGAGCAAACAGACCAGATCCATGACAAAGCACGGCCTGTATTGACCAGACCACGCATGCACGTGCTCGTTTTGCGTACTTGTTGCGTACAGAAATCGGCTCTACATCATTAACGGGGGACACCCGCATTCATTAGACTTGTTTTTGCGAAGAACACGTTTAATGGAGCAATGCCGATGTCCCCAATCGATTCTATCCTAGGCATCCAGGGTCTGGTGGTACAAGCGGTCCAGCGTCACGAAGACATCCATGTCTGGGCCAAACCCAACAAACGGGCAAGCTGCCCTCGCTGCGCGGGCGACCAGGTACGCATCAAGGCCACCCACCACCGCACGCTCAAGCACACCCGCCAGGGCAATCAGCTCATGGTCCTGCACCTGACGGTGCCCAAGTACCATTGCACCGACTGCAATCGCTACTTTCGCCAGCAGTTCCCCGGCATCCGTCCCCGGCGACGGGCCACCGAGGCCTACCGCCTGGAGGTCTTCGAGGCTCATGACGGGGGCGTCAGTCAGCGCAAGCTCACCCTCACCCACCAGATCGCCAGCGCCACCGTCGAGCGCTGGTATCAGTCGTTTGTGAAGCAGCGCGTCTCCGAACTCTCGGGCAGGTCCTGCCCCCAGGTGCTAGGCATCGATGAGCACTTCTTCACCCGCAAGAAGGGCTACGCCACCACGCTCGTCGATCTGAAGAACCACAAGGTGTTCGATGTCGTGCTGGGACGCTCGGAAGCCAGCCTGCGCAGCTACCTCAAGCGCCTGCCGGGCAAGGAGCACGTGCGAGTCATCGTCATGGATCTGTCCGAGACCTACCGGCGGATCGCCCAGCAATACTTCCCCAATGCCCTGATCGTGGCCGACCGCTTCCATGTCGTGCGCCTGGTCAATCAGCATTTCCTCAAGCTCTGGCAGCAGCACGATCCCGAAGGTCGCAAGAACCGGGGCCTGCTCAGCCTGATGCGCCGCCATCACTGGAAGTTGTCCGCCGTGCAGAAGGAGCGGCTACACCGGTATTTGGCCCAAACACCCGTGCTGCAGGCGCTGTACTTCGCCAAGCAGCAGCTCAACGGTTTTCTAGTGCTTAAAGCTCTGAAAGCCAAGCGGGCCAGGAAGATGCTGCCCAAGTTCCTGGCGCTGATCCGTCAGTTCGAGCAAAGCCCCGCCAGGGCGCTGGCTACTACGCTAACATCGTGGCTGGAGCCCATCGTACGCATGTGGCGCTTCTCCAAGTCCAATGGAATCACCGAAGGATTCCATACGAAAATGGAGATGCTCTCGCGCAGAGCCTATGGCTTCAGAAATTTTGAGAATTACCGCATGAGAGTCTTGGCTCAATGCGGTTGGAACGGTGTCATCAACCGGGTCTGATGAATGCCCATCCCCCGTTAATGGGGTAGAGCCGAACTTATTGATTTTATGGGGATTTAAATGGTGGGCGGTACAAGGTTCGAACTTGTGACCCCTGCCGTGTGAAGGCAGTGCTCTACCACTGAGCTAACCGCCCAATCGGGATGCTGTCAGAATCAGCGCAGGAAGCGCCAGGACAGCCGATTGGAAAGACCGAAATTGTACATGAAATCAACCAGCCTTGCCGAAGGCCTGCCAGCATCAGTGGAGCGGATCCTCTCCCGCCACGGCGGGCGCCTCGATCTCACGCCATAAGCTGCGTCCGCCGGCGGCCTTGTCCAATCCGTCCAGGTAGGCTTCGTGGGCTTGTCGGTCCTGCTCGCCAAGCTGAATGACCGGCAAGCCGGATGCATCGAAGCGGTCCAATGCGCCGGCGGCCCCGGCGCCAGAACGCCGCCCCGCCTCATCATCGCCCCCCAGCAGGGAATTTTGGCCGCGCGTCATGGCCAGCCAGACTTCTCCCAGCAATTCCGAGTCCAGCAAAGCGCCGTGCAGGGTGCGATGCGCGTTGGAAATCCCGAAACGATCACACAGCGCATCCAGATTGTTGCGCTTGCCGGGGAACATCTCGCGGGCCACCATCAGGGAATCGGTGATTTTGCCGCACAGCTCGGTAAACACCGGCAGCCCGGCCCGCTTGAGTTCCGCATTCAGGAACTTCACGTCAAACGCCGCATTGTGGATGATGACCTCGGCATCGCGCACGAAATCGACCAGCTGCTGGGCGATTTCAGGAAAACGCGGATGACCGGACAGGAATTCCGTGGTCAGGCCATGAACCTGCAAAGCCTCGGGGTCGCTGTCGCGGTCCGGGTTCAGGTACAGATGCAGGTGGTGATCCGTCACTTGGCGGTTGACGATTTCCACACAGGCCAGTTCGACCACGCGATGCCCCTGCTCAGGTTCCAGGCCAGTGGTTTCAGTATCCAGGACGATTTGACGCATAGTGATCGAGTATCAGTTGCTGCGGGCCAGTGTTTCCACGCCCTGATTGGCCAGGGCATCGGCGCGTTCGTTGCCGGGGTCGCCCGCATGGCCCTTGACCCAGCGCCAGTGTAGTTCATGCTGCCCTGCTAACGCGTCCAGGTCCTGCCACAGATCGGCGTTTTTCACCGGCTTCTTGTCGGCGGTCCGCCACCCCCGCTGTTTCCAGTTGGGCAGCCATTGCGTCATGCCTTTTTGCACATAGACGGAATCCGTATGCACCGTCACCACGCAGCGGCGCTTCAGCGCCTGCAGCGCCTGGATGACGGCCATCAGTTCCATCCGGTTATTGGTGGTCAGGGCCTCGCCGCCATACAGGGTCTTTTCATGCGATCCCTGGCGCAGCAAGGCGCCCCACCCCCCCGGACCCGGATTGCCTTTGCAGGCCCCGTCCGTCCAGATATCCACCTGTGGTTCCGCCATCTGTTCTTCCTACTTGAATGCTTTCCAACCGCTTCAGCTGCGGACATCGTTCACTTGGTTGGCGACAGGCGCCACTGCACCGCGCCGTATCCGGCGCCGACGGCCCTTGCGCCAGGCGGGACCAATCAAGCGCAGGCTGGATACCCGTTTCACGGCGGCGATGGCATAAACCGCCCCGCCCGCAGGCCACCAGCGGTCGCCCGCATGTTCCATGAAATGCCAGCGCTGCAGCCAGGTCGATGTCGCGCACAGCGGCACATAACAGCCGAAACGGCCGCGATCGAGCTCGAAGGATAACAGCTTGAACCAATCCTTCAGCCGTGCCGGCGACACCTGGGACGGCACCGGGATCGGCAATTGCAAGGCCAGGCCGGGCAGGGATTCCTGCAAACCCCACAGGCTATAGGGATTGAAGCCCGTCATCACCACCCGCCCTTCGGGCATCAGGACGCGTTCGACCTCGCGCAGCACCTGGTGGGGATCGGCGCACCATTCCAGGGTATGCGGCATGACCATCAGATCGACGCTCTGGGTATCGAAGGGCAATTGTTCCGGTTCGCAGATCAGCCGACCGGCACGTGTGCCAAAAGGGGCGCTGGGGCTGTGCGCCCAGACCTTGTGGGGAATGCGATTGGCCTGCAACAGATCCCAATGCGGCAGGCCGATTTGTATGGCATGATAACCAAAGGCATTGCCGACCATTGCATCGACCTGCCGCTGTTCCCAGGCGCGCACGTACTGCCCGACCGGGGTTTCCAGCCATTCCGCCAATTCGATCGGCATTGCGCGTTGCGGTGCCACTCTGACCCCTTCATCATGAATTTCGTCGCCCCGACCCTAGATGCGCCGGCCTTGCTGACGCCCATTCCCGCCCTATCCGACAACTACATCTGGATGGTACAGAGAAACGGCCACGCCATCGTGGTCGATCCCGGCGAGGCAGCACCGGTACTGGCCCATCTGACGCACGGACTGATCCTGGAAGCCATCCTGATCACCCACCACCACCACGACCACGTCGGCGGCGTGCAGGCATTACACCAGCGAACCGGTGCCCGCGTCTATGGGCCGCGGCATGAAAACATCCCGATCTGCGATGTCCGCCTGGAAGAAGGCGATATCGTCGATCTGCCCGGCGCCGGGCTGCAGTTCCAGATACTGGACATCCCCGGCCACACCGCCGGGCACATCGCCTACGCAGGACGACTGGACGCCGATCAAACCGCCATTTTCTGCGGCGATACGCTGTTTGCCGCCGGCTGCGGGAGGCTATTCGAGGGCACCCCTGCCCAAATGCTCGATTCCTTGGGTAAAATCGGGTGTTTGCCGCCCGATACGCTGGTGTGCTGTGCGCACGAATATACGGCGGCCAATATCCGTTGGGCCCTGCAGGTCGAACCGGCCAATGCAACACTGCAGGCGCGCGCTCAGGATACGGCACGGCTGCGTGCCCAGGGCCTGCCGACCGTCCCGTCACGGCTGGGCCTGGAACTGCAGACCAATCCGTTTCTGCGCACCAGCCATCCAGATGTCCAAGCGGCGGCCAACCAACATGCCGCCGCGCTGCTGAGCACGCCCCAGGCGGTGTTTGCATGCCTGCGCGAATGGAAGAACAATTTCAAATGATCCGCCCATGAAAATCCTGCGATTGATGCTGCCGCTGATGCTGGTCCTGCTGGCCGGCTGCGCCACCCACCGCACCCCCGCCGACCAACGCCAGGCCTATGTGGCGGAAGACACGTCCCGCACCGTCGATCTGACCCACCCGCCCCGCGACATGTGGGACCGCATCCGGCGCGGCTTTTCCATCCCCAATCTGCGCAGCGAACGCGTCGACTACTGGACCGACTACTACGCCAGCCATCCGCAGTCCGTCCTGCTCATGAGCCAGCGCGCCGGCAAATACCTGTACTACATCGTCGACGAATTGAACCGCCGCGGCCTGCCCACCGAACTGGCCCTGCTGCCCTTCGTCGAATCCGCCTACAACCCCAACGCCCTGTCGCGGTCCCAGGCATCCGGGCTATGGCAGTTCATTCCCAGCACTGGCCTGCACTACAAGCTGCAGCAGGACTGGTGGCGCGACCAGCGTCGCGACCCGGTGGCATCCACCCAGGCTGCGCTGGACTACCTCAGCTATCTGTACGATTTCCAGGGCGACTGGTACCTGGCGCTGGCGTCCTATAACTGGGGCGAAGGCGCCGTCAAACGCGCCATGGACAAGGCGGTCAACAACGACAAGCAGCCGATCTACGCCCAGCTGGACATGCCCGATGAAACGCGCAACTACGTCCCCAAGCTGCAGGCCATCAAGAACATCATCGCGCGTCCGGACAAGTACGGCATCACCCTGCCCAACGTCAGCAACAGCCCGTATTTCACGACTGTCCATAAATCCCGCGACATGGACATCGCCGTGGCGGCCGCCCTGGCCGAAATGCCCATTGAAGACTTCCGCGCCCTGAACCCCGCCTACAACCGGCCGGTCATCCTGGCGAAACACAATCCGGCGCTGCACCTGCCGCTGGACAAGGTCGATGTCTTCAATGACAACCTCCGGACCTACACCGGCCAGCTGTCATCCTGGCAGGTCATGCAGCCGACACGCGGCCAGTCGTTGGCCGCCATCGCAAAATCCTACGGCATCAGCCTGGACCAGCTGCGCCAGGCCAATAATCTGCAATCCCGGCAAACGCGGGCGACCAGCGCCGCCCTGCTGATCCCGGTCGCCGCCGAAGACCAGGCCGGCATCCGACTGGCGTCTTACAGCCCCGACGGCGAGAGCCGCGCACCAGTCTCCAGGCGGCAGCCCCGGCGCCTGCTTCGCAGACCGCCGACACCAGCTCCGCCAAGCGGGCACGCCCCGCGCGTCTGGCCCAGGCGCCCAGCATCCGCACGCATACCATCCGCAAGGGCGACACCTTGTATTCTCTGGCGCGACGCTACAACACCTCGGTAGATGCTCTGCGCAAGCTGAACAATCTCAAGAATTCATCCCTGTCCACCGGACAACGCCTGCGCGTACCCGGCACGGATGTACAAGGCTAAAACTCACTCACAGGAACAACACATCATGGGCTTTCTGAACGGCAAACGCATTCTCATCACCGGCGTGCTCTCGAATCGATCCATCGCCTACGGCATTGCGCATGCCTGCCGCGCCCAAGGCGCCGAACTGGCCCTGACCTACGTCGGCGAGCGCTTCGAAGAGCGGGTGCGCGGTTTCGCCAAAGACCTCGGCAGCGACATCGTCATCCCCTGCGACGTCGGTGACGACGCCCAGATCAATGCCGCCTTTGCCGCGTTGCGCGAACGCTGGGACGGCCTGGACGGCTTGGTGCATTCCATCGGATTTGCGCCGCGCGACGCCCTGGAAGGCGATTTTCTAGACGGCATGACGCGCGAAAATTTCCGCATCGCCCATGACATTTCGGCCTACAGCTTCCCCGCCCTGGCCAAAGCCGCCCTGCCCCTGCTGGAAGGCCGCAACGGGTCCGTGCTGACCCTGACCTACCTGGGCGCCGAAAAAGCCATCCCCAACTACAACATGATGGGCCTGGCCAAGGCATCCCTGGAAGCCAGCGTACGCTACCTGGCCAAATCCCTGGGCAAAAAAGGCCTGCGCGCCAACGGCATTTCCGCCGGCCCGATCAAAACCCTGGCCGCCAGCGGCATCCGTGACTTTTCCAACATGCTGAAATACGTGGAATCGCAATCGCCGCTGGGCCGCAACGTGACCATCGAAGACGTGGGCAATGCCGCATCCTTCCTGCTGTCGGATCTGGCTGCGGGCATCACCGGCGAAATCCTGCACGTGGACTGCGGCTTCTCCAACACCGTTCCCGGAATGGACTGATAATTCCGTCTGTCAGCAATCAGGATCAGGCAGGCGCACGTGGCGACATCGGAACAGGACAGAGACCGCAGCAAGCTGCAGGGTTTTCTGGAAGACAAGCTGAAATGGCACGATTACACCCATCTGATCGTCGCCGACGACGACATGGATCCGGCCACGTGGTTCATTCACACCATCGGCCTGGCCCGATCCGGGCAGCCTGAGCTGATCATCACCGGCACGCTGGACCACACGCTGGCGATGGATGTCATTTCCGACGTTGTAGCCTACGGCCGTCACCAAACCGACGGCCTGGCAGACGGCCAGTTGCCGGGCAGCGCCGTACGGATTCCGGTTCTGATCCGCGACGCCTCGACCCCTTTCGTGCTGACGCAGCGGATCGCCCAGGCCAGCAGCCGATTCGGCGCATCGACCCGGGCTTTTCAGGTGGTCTGGGCCGACCCGGCGGGGCATTACCCCGGTGATCCGGACTACGATCAAGCCGAGCATCCGCAGCAGGCGCTGTGGAGCATTGCCCCCAGATCGTAAGCATCAAAAAAGCCCGCAATGTCAGAGACATGCGGGCTTTCGAAATTCCTGGCGGACAGAGGGGGATTCGAACCCCCGATACGCTATTCACGTATACACGCTTTCCAGGCGTGCGCCTTCAACCGCTCGGCCACCTGTCCTGCACGCTTGACGACAATACCCGCCAAGCGAAGTCCGTCATTCTAGCATGAATGTCAATGTCAAAAAACAGGACCCGGCGCCCTGCGCAGCCCCTTATGGCCAAGGCCATCAGGCCAGGCTGGGCGCCGGCACGACAACCGCGCCCATGGCGCCGACCATGCGCTCGACATAGCGGGCGATCAGGTCGATCTCCAGATTGACGGAGGAGCCGATCTGCAGATTGCGCAAGGTCGTCACCTGCACCGTATGGGGGATCAGGTTGATGGAAATTTCAGTGCCTTCTTCCTGATCGTCCACCCGGTTGACGGTCAGACTGACGCCATTGACCGTGACGGAGCCTTTATAGGCCAGGTACTTGGATAGATGCGCAGGCGCGATGATGCGCAACTCAGTGGACTCGCCCACCGCGTCGAAACACGTCACCTGCCCGACCCCATCGACGTGACCGGACACCAGGTGCCCATCCAGGCTGTCACCCAATCTCATGGCGTGTTCCAGATTGACCTCGCCCTCGCCATCCAGGCCGCAGGTGCGCACCAGGCTTTCCCGCGAGACATCGACTTCGAACGCGGATTCCTGCAGAGCCACCACCGTCATGCAGGCGCCCTGGATGGCGATGGAGTCTCCCAGACGGGTCGCCTGCAGAGGCAGATCGCCCGCCGCAATCACCAGCCGCACCCCGGCGTCATCCTGATCACCCAAGGGTCGTACCTCGGTGATGCGGCCGACCGCCGCCACGATTCCTGTAAACATGAGTTTTCCATCCATCAAAAATGCCGGCGTCGTCCAACGCCGATGCCTGCCCATCAGGGCAGATGACCCCGATCCGAGTTCAGGCCGGCAAGCCGCATGCCGCACGCAAGGCCTGCCAATGACCCGCATGCCGCAGACGCAGCCGCATATCCGCCCCCAACTGCAGCGTATCCAGAAATTCAAAGCGGTAGGCTTGGTCCAAGGCGGGGATGGGCGCCGGCAAGGCAGCCAAGCCCTGTCCGTCCCCGACGATGCTGGGAGCGACATACGCCACCCATTCATCCACATGACCGCCCGCTACCAACGCCCCCTGCAGCCGGGCACCTGCCTCGACGTGAACCTCATTGACATCATGGGCGCCCAGCCAGCTTAGCAAGGCATTCAGGTCCAGCGTGCCATCATCGCCCGACGGCAGCCTGATGACGCGCACATTGCGGCTGGACAGGCGGGCTGCTTTGTCGGCATCCGCCCGCGTGGTAAAGATCCATACCGGGTCGCCATTGAACAGCTGCGCCCGTTCTGAAATCACGAACTGCGTATCCAACACCGCCCGGACAGGCTGCCGGGGCGTCGGCACCGCCCGCACATCCAACAGCGGATTATCGGCCAACACAGTACCGATGCCGGTCATCACCACACAAGCCCGCGCCCGCCAGCCATGCCCGTCGGCACGAGCGGCATCGCCGGTGATCCATTGGGACCGTCCATCCGGCAAGGCCGTGCGGCCATCGAAGGACGAAGCGGACTTCAGCCATAGCCAGGGCGTGCCGCGCGTCATGCGCGCGCAGAATCCGGGATTTTGCGCCAGGGCGTTTTCCGCCAGCAAGCCGACATCCACGACGATGCCTGCCGCTCGTAGCCGTGCGATGCCTTGCCCCGCCACCTGGGGGTTGGGGTCCTGCAAAGCCACCACGACTCGCCGAATGCCGGCGGCGATCAAGGCATCAGCGCAGGGCGGCGTGCGTCCCTGGTGACAGCAGGGTTCCAGGGTGACATAGGCTGTCGCCCCCTGGACATCCTGTTGTTCCTGATCGGCCAACCACAGAGCCTGGGCCTCTGCATGCCGTCCGCCAGCCATCTGGGTGCTGCCTTCCGCCAGCCAGCGGCCATCGCGCACCAGCACGCAGCCGACGCGCGGATTCGGATTGCTGAGATACAAGGATTGTTCCGCCACCGCCAGCGCCCGCCGCATCCAGCGGTGGTCTTCGGTGGACTGAGAAACGACGTCAGGAGTGCTCATCATCAGAAGCGCGGAACTCATCGATGGCATGCACGAATTCGCGGATGTCCTCGAAGCTGCGATACACGGATGCAAAGCGGACATACGCCACCTGATCCAGTTGACGCAATTCGGCCATGACCAATTCACCCACATGACCGGAGGAGACCTCGCGCTTGCCGCTGGTCAGCAGGCGTTCCTGAATGCGAACGACTGCCGCATCCAGCGCCGGCGCGCTGACAGGGCGTTTGCGCAAAGCCAGGGCCATGCTGGACCGCAGCTTTGTCGGATCAAAATCCGTGCGCGTGCCATTGCGTTTCACCACGGCGGGCATCATCAGATCGACCCGTTCGTAGGTCGTGAAGCGCCGGTCACAGGCCGTGCAGCGCCGACGGCGGCGAATCGTGTCGCCTTCCTCGGAAACCCGCGAATCCACAACCTGCGTATCGGAACAGCTGCAGAACGGACACTTCATCGGCCTATCGGGCGCCGCGTGGCGCCCGCCCCTGGATTAGCGATAAACGGGCAGACGCGCCGTCAGGGCGTTGACCTGATCCCGCACCCGGGCGACGTTACCGGCATCGTTGGGATTGTCGAGCACATCGGCAATCAGATTGCCGGTGAGTTCGGCCTCGGCTTCTTTGAAGCCGCGCGTGGTCATAGCCGGCGTGCCCAGACGGATGCCGCTGGTGACGAACGGTTTTTCCGGATCGTTGGGAATCGCGTTCTTGTTGACCGTGATGTGGGCGTCACCCAGCACGGCTTCGGCCGCCTTGCCGGTAATGCCCTTGGCCCGCAGATCGACCAGCATCACGTGGCTTTCGGTGCGGCCCGACACGATACGCAACCCGCGTTTGACCAGCGTATCGGCCAGCACGCGTGCATTGACCGCCACCTGAGCGGCATAGGCCTTGAATTCAGGCTGCAGCGCTTCACCGAAGGCAACCGCCTTGGCGGCGATGACGTGCATCAGCGGACCGCCCTGGATACCCGGGAAAATCGCGGAGTTGATGATTTTTTCGTATTCGGATTTCATCAGGATCACGCCGCCGCGCGGCCCGCGCAGGGATTTATGCGTGGTGGTGGTGACGAAATCGGCATGCGGCACCGGGTTGGGGTATTCGCCCCCCGCGACCAGGCCGGCATAGTGAGCGATATCCACCATGAACAAGGCGCCGTTATCGTGCGCGATCCGGGCCATGCGTTCGAAATCGATACGCAGGGAATAAGCCGAAGCCCCGCCCACGATCAGCTTGGGCTTGATCGTACGGGCCAGTTCTTCAAGTTTGTCGTAGTCCAGGACTTCGTTGGCATCCAGGCCGTAGGAATGGAAATCGTACAGCTTGCCCGAGGCATTGACAGGAGAACCATGCGTCAGGTGACCGCCTTCGGCCAGGCTCATGCCCAGGACCCGATCACCCGGCTTCAGGACCGCCATGTAGACGCCCTGGTTGGCCTGCGAGCCCGAATTGGGCTGCACGTTGGCCGCTTCGGCGCCGAAGATTTTCTTGACCCGGTCGATCGCCAGCTGTTCGACGACGTCGACATGCTCGCAGCCGCCGTAGTAGCGCTTGCCCGGATAGCCTTCTGCGTATTTGTTCGTCAGCTGCGTGCCCTGGGCCTGCATGACGGCCGGGCTGGCGTAGTTTTCGGACGCGATGAGTTCGATGTGCTGTTCCTGGCGGACATTTTCCTGCTGAATGGCTGCCCAGATGGCGGGATCAGCCTTATCAAGGGTACGGGTGCGGTCAAACATGAATGATCCTGAAGACGAGGGTAGGGAAATCGAGACGCCGCCTGGGCGGCAAAGCAAACCATTCTAGCGCGAAGCCACCCGATCACAAGGCGTGCAGACGCGGATTCAAGGTATAGGTGCCGGTGATCGAAGCCTTGTCCAGCACATGATCCTGCATGGCTGCCAGCGCCTGCGGTCCGGTAAAGCGCCCGGAGAGGTCCAGTTCGGCGACATCCAGCGCGTACACGGTGAAGGCATAGCGGTGAATACGTGCGTCGTTCCAGGGCGGGCAGGGACCGTCGTAGCCGAAATAATCGCCATTCATGTCGCGATCCGCAGCAAACCATCCGGTGTAGTCGTTCAGGCCCTGGCGGGTGCCGTCCAGCGCCAGCGGGCCGGCCTTGCCACGCGGCGTGATGCCGCTGGCGTAACTGCCCTCGGCCAGGCTGCAGACGTCGGCGGCGACATCTACCAACACCCAATGGTAGAAATCGGCGCGCGGCAGATCCGAGGGGACTTCGCGCCCGACCTGATTGACATCATCGGGCTGGCTGGGCGCATCGGCATCGACACACAGCACGGCAAAGGAGCGCACCCCTTCGGGCACGCCCGACCAGGCCAGGTGCGGGTTGTTATTGCCCG
The DNA here is from genome assembly GCF_034675905.1 of Castellaniella sp. Classification (GTDB taxonomy): domain Bacteria; phylum Pseudomonadota; class Gammaproteobacteria; order Burkholderiales; family Burkholderiaceae_B; genus Castellaniella. The sequence continues at coordinate 508,572 of NZ_JAUCCV010000010.1, forward strand.
CCAGGGCCACATGACTTTGCGGATCGACGCGCGCGAAGGCATTGCGTTCAGGAATGACCCCTTGATCCGGGAAAGATTCGCTATGCAGTTTCATGGGCCCCTCCGGGAAACAGGCCTAGGTCAGCGTGACCCGGGCGAATTTGCGTTTGCCGACCTGCATGATGTACGTGCCGGCCTGCAATTGCAGCGATTTGTCTTCGATGCGAGCGCCGTCGATGCGCACGCCGCCTTGTTCGATATTGCGTTGAGCTTCGGATGCGGAAGCCGCCAAACCGGATTCCCGCAGCACTTTCAGAATGCCCATCGGCGCCGCCCCGGCCGTGACTTCCGGCACATTGTCGGGAATGGCGCCATCGCGGAACTGCGCATTGAAATGATCCAAAGCCCGAGCGCCATTGCCCGCGCCATGAAAACGATCGACAACTTCCTGCGCCAGCATGACCTTGGCGTCGCGGGGATTGCGCCCGCCCGTGATATCCGCCTGCAAGGCGGCGATGTCATCCATCGAGCGGAAGGACAGCAGTTCGAAATAGCGCCACATCAGGGTGTCGGAAATCGACATCAGTTTGCCGAACATGGAATCGGGGGATTCCGTGATGCCGATATAGTTGCCCTTGGATTTGGACATTTTTTCGACGCCATCGGTGCCTTCCAGCAGCGGCATGGTCAGCACGCACTGGGGTTCCTGACCATATTCCTTTTGCAGTTCACGACCGACCAGCAGATTGAATTTCTGGTCGGTGCCGCCTAATTCGAGATCGGCCTTCAGCGCGACGGAATCGTAGCCCTGCAGCAGGGGATACAGGAACTCATGTACCGAGATCGGCACCCCGCCCCGGAACCGCCGGGTGAAGTCGTCGCGTTCCATCATGCGGGCCACGGTGTAGCGGGAAGCCAGCTGAATCAAGCCGCGCGAGCCCAGGGGGTCGCACCATTCGGAGTTGTAGCGGATTTCGGTGCGATCCGGGTCCAATACCAGACTGGCCTGAGCGTAATAGGTTTTGGCGTTTTCGTGGATCTGTTCAGGCGTCAACGGCGGACGCGTGGCGTTGCGCCCGCTGGGGTCGCCGATCTGCGCCGTGAAGTCGCCGATCAGGAAAATCACCGTATGCCCCAGGTCCTGCAGCTGGCGCATTTTGTTCAGAACGACGGTATGGCCCAGATGGATGTCGGGCGCAGTCGGATCCAGACCCAATTTGATGCGCAAAGGCGTGCCGGTCTTGCGGCTGCGGGCCAGTTTGGCGGCAAATTCAGAGGCGACGAGCAGTTCATCGCAGCCCCGCTGAGCCACGCGCAGATCGTGTGCAATCTGGGGGTCGTCAGGGGTGGAAGGGGACGGCATGATAAGGGATCTATCAGAAAAATTAAAAAAATGCTCGAAAAATCGAGATTAATGCGCTAGCATAACGTGCCATCGCAGCTTCTGTACAACACATTCGACGCCCGAGCAAACGGCGGAGCCTCATATTAGCAGAGCCCCCGCCACAGGTGACCCATTGGGCAGGCCCGCTGTCGCGCATCTCTTGATGCGTCGCGCCTGCTGAATCAGACACCCAGGCCCGGCATAGCCCGAACCGACCGAATTCCCTACGCCCATGATGCCTGACGCCCCCCAGACGCAACGCCACCGACACATCACTCGCAGTCTGCTCTTTGCCGCCGGGGGCCTGTTTCTGACCGCCGCCGCATTGGCTGTCGTCAAACCCGCCGCACCACCCGAACCGATCTTTCAGGCCCGCCAGACGCTGGATCTGCCTCCCATGGGCAGCAGCCAGCAGACTCCGGCGCCCTATGTCGCGTCGACCCGTATCCGCCGCGGCGACACGGTATCCGATTTGCTGCACCGCCTGGGCGTCAACGAAGACGGTCTGCTGACGTTTCTGACTCACGAAAAAGACGCGCGCTCGATCTACAAGCTCTACCCTGGCCGCACGGTCCAAGCCGCGTTGGACGCACAAGGCAATCTGGTCTGGCTGCGCTACGCCCACACCCCGGGCAGCAGCGTCAAATCCGGCGTCGAATCCGCCTGGCTGGAAATCCGTCCCGATGCGCAGGGTAAATTTACGGCGCAGGAGCGCACCGTCGCCGCCGCCCAGGAAACGCGGGTGGCCGAAGGCGAAATCACCAGCTCGCTCTTTGGCGCAGCCGATCAGGCCCAGGTGCCCGATGCCATCACCATGGAAATGGTGGATATCCTGGGCAGCCGCATCGACTTCCTGAAAGATCTGCGCAAAGGCGACCGCTTTCGCATCGTCTACGACGCCTACATGCACGATGGTGAAGAAGTCGGCGCCGGTCGCATCCGCGCCCTGGAATTCATCAACAAGGACAAAACCTATAGCGCCGTCTGGTTCCAGAACACCCAGGGCCAGGGCGGCTATTATGACTTTTCGGGCGCCAGCCTGAAGGGCGCCTTTTTACGCACCGCCATCAAATTCACGCGGATCAGTTCGCGCTTCGGCATGCGCATGCACCCGATCCATAAAAAATGGACTGGCCACAAGGGCGTCGATTACGCAGCTCAATCCGGCACCCCGATCCACGCGACGGCGGATGGCACGGTGGAATTCATCGGTCGCCAAAACGGCTACGGCAACGTGATCATCCTGAAGAATTTCGGTAAATATTCCACGCTGTATGCCCATCAAAGCCGCTTTGCCAAGGGCCTGAAAAAAGGCGACCGCATTCAACAAGGCCAGCTGATCGGATACGTCGGCCAGACAGGCTGGGCCACCGGCCCCCATCTGCACTACGAATTCCGCATCAACAATCAGCCCGTGGACCCCCTGGCCGTCGACCTGCCCGTGGCGCGCCCCCTGGACAATGCCGATCAAAAGGCATTCCAGACCCTGGTGGCCCGCTATCAACCGCAAATGAACATGCTGGCGCGCCTGCAAGACAGCCGGATCCAGCTCGCCGAACGTTAAGGCGCCGGCGACACGCAGGGCGCGTTCGCCGCATTTTTCTGTCAAGATCCGGCGCCATGCACAGTCAATTACTTTATCGGTCTGATGTCCGGCACCAGCACGGACGGCGTGGACGGGGTGCTGGCGCAGCTGTCCGACAGCATCACCGTGCAGGCCTACGCCAGCCAGCCGCTGCCCGCCGAATTACGCAAAGAACTGCTGGCCCTGAACACCCCAGGCCCCAACGAGCTGGCCAGGACGGCCCTGGCGGCCAATACCCTGGCCGACTGCTATGCAGATGTTGTCTCATCCCTGCTGACCCAATCCGGCCTGACCGCGGCAAACATCCATGCCATCGGCGCCCACGGGCAGACCGTGCGCCACGTCCCTGAAGCCGGCTATACCCTGCAGATCAACGCCCCCGCACGCCTGGCCGAGCGCACCGGCATCGCCGTGGTCGCCGATTTCCGCAGCCGCGATGTGGCGGCTGGCGGCCAGGGCGCCCCGCTCGTCCCGGCGTTTCATGCTGCGCGATTTGGTGCGGATGCCGGCCGTGTGGTGCTGAATCTGGGCGGCATCGCCAATCTGACCCTGCTGGACAGCCCGATTCGGGGCTTTGACACCGGCCCTGCGAACATGCTGATGGATGCCTGGGTGCAACAGCACCGGGGCGTGGCGTACGACCACGATGGCGCCTGGGCGGCACAGGGCCGGTGCGACGCCGCACTGCTGGATGCGCTGATGTCGGAACCCTGGCTGGCGCTGCCGCCGCCTAAATCCACAGGGCGCGACCTGTTCAATCCCGATTGGCTGCGAGTGCGCCTGGATGCTCTGCCGACCCGGCCGGCGCCTGCCGACGTCCAGGCGACGCTATTGCAGTTTTCTGTGGCGACTATTGCTCAGGCGCTGCACCGGCACGCGCCCGACACCCGCGAAATTCTGGCCTGCGGCGGTGGCGCATTGAATCCGGTCTTCATGCATACGCTGGCCCAGGCTTTGCCATGCCGCCTGACCACGACAGCAGAATTCGGCGTCCCGGTTCAATGTGTCGAAGCGCTGGCCTTTGCCTGGCTGGCGCAAGCTCATGTGCTGGGCCAACCCGCCTGCCTGCCCGCCGTCACCGGCGCACGCCACGCGACGATTGCCGGGTGCCTGTATCCCGCGTGATCAGGGTGCGAACGACGACCCGCAACCGCAGGTCGTGTTGGCATTGGGATTGCGGATCACGAACTGGGAGCCTTCCAGGTCATCCTTGTAGTCGATTTCGGAACCGATCAGATACTGGAAGCTCATGGCATCGACCAACAGCTGAACGCCATCGCGTTCGATCGTGGTGTCGTCGTCGGCCACATCCTCGTCGAAGGTGAAGCCGTACTGAAAGCCGGAACACCCGCCGCCCTGTACGAATACCCGCAGCTTCAAGGCCTCGTTGCCTTCTTCGGTCAGCAGTTCACGGACCTTGGCGGCAGCCGCATCGGTAAAGATCAGAGGGCTGGGCGGGACGTCCAGTTCTGCGTATTCGATAGTGCTCATGATGATTACTCCTGCACAGTAGGGGCCGTGCCATTCAAAGCGGCATCCTGGGTGGCGCGAATCGTATCGCCTTCCAGAATTTCCAGACGCACCGATTGAACTTGCAAGCCGGCGGGAACCTGCAGCACGCCGGTGCTGCGCTGAAACTGGTCGAAGACCAGCGCCAGCGGATCGGCCGCGTCGCTAGCGGCGCCGGCTGCTTGGTCCGGAGCCAGCGGCGGATTCAGATCCATTTTAACGGTTTTACCCTGAGAGCGGCCCTGCACCACAAAACGCATACGGCCTTTGAAGGATTCGGCATTCGGGACGGCATTGCGGGTCAGCAGCACCCGATAGCGCAAGAACTCGCCATCCGCCTGGATATCAAACGCTCTGACGGTCAACGCCCCGGCGGGCCCCGGCGGGATGAGTTGCTCGTAAAACGCCAATTGATCCCGGACATGTCCCAACTGCTGCTGCAGATCGGCCAATTTTTCCTGCAGCACCCGCTGGGTGCCCGCCTGGATCTCGCCATCACTGCGGGCAGCCGCCTGGGCCGCCCGATCCTGGGCCAGTTCCGCCTGCTGCGCCGCAAGCTGAGCCTGCAGATCCTGAATCTGTTGTCGATCCCCGCTATGCATGCCCAGGTGCATGGCAGCCGCCCCGGCAATGAACACCAACGCAAACGCCAGGCCCATGGTCAGGATACGGATCAACCAGCGCCGGAATCCGCTTGTCTGCCCGGTATCACGTGTCATGATCACACCGCCATCAAGGCAGCACCGCTACCTGTTGCAGGCCGGTGACTTCAGGAAAACCGAACATCAGATTCATGTTCTGCACCGCTTGGCCGGCGGCGCCCTTGACCAGATTGTCCTGCACCACCAGCACGACCAAAGTATCCCCGCCGGCAGGACGATGGACGGCAAGACGCAGCATATTGGACGCCCGCACCGACCGCGTCTGAGGCAGGCTGCCGGCTGGCATCACATCGACAAAGGGCTCATCGGCATAGCGTTGTTCATACAGGGCTTGGAAGTCGGTATCCAGGGCATCCGGCAGGATGCGCAGATACAGGGTAGAGAACATGCCCCGGATCATGGGTACCAAATGCGGGACGAAGGTCAGCCCGACCGGCTCGCCGGCGATGCGGGTCAGGCATTCGGAAATTTCGGGATGATGGCGGTGGCCCGCCACCCCGTAGGCGGCGAAATTGTCCGCCGCTTCGGAAAACAGGGAGCCGACCTGGGTCTTGCGCCCCGCCCCGGACACCCCCGATTTCGAATCGGCAATGACGTGCGCAACATCGACCAGCGCACGCCCCGCCTGCAGGAGAGGCGCCAAGCCCAGCAGCACCGTGGTCGGATAACACCCAGGATTGCCGACGACCCGCGCCTGGCGGATGCGGTCGCGATCCAATTCCGGCAAGCCATAAACGGCATCGCGCAACACGGCAGGGCAACTGTGCGGCAGCTTGTACCAACGCTGGAACGCGTCGATATCCTGCAAACGGAAATCGGCTGCCAGGTCGATGATGCGGACATCATGTTCCAGCAGACCCGGGGCCTGCTCCATGGCGACGCCATGAGGCGTCGCGAAAAACACGACATCGCACTGATCCAGCGCGGCGTCTTCAGGCGTCTGAAAGCACAGATCGACGTGGCCGCGCAGGTTCGGGAACATATCGGCCACCGGCACGCCTGATTCCTTGCGTGACGTGATGGCATGCAGTTGTACATGGGGGTGCTGCGACAGCAGGCGTAATAGTTCCACCCCGGTGTACCCGGTGCCGCCGACGATGCCGACTTTGATGCGTGACGCTGCGTTCATATCCCTTCCTGCAAAAAAACATGCGACTGCATTCCATTCTACAAGCAGGCAGACGAACGTGCTGCCCGGGGACGCAGGCGACAGCCAACAAAAAACCCCGGCTGCAAGCCGGGGTTTTTGCATCGCACCGGGTGGAAAACCACCCGAAACAGCGATCAGCGCTTGCTGAACTGCTTGCGGCGACGGGCCTTGTGGAAGCCGACCTTTTTACGTTCGACTTCACGGGCATCGCGCGTGACGAAGCCAGCTTGCTTGAGCGGCGACTTCAGGGTCTCGTCGTATTCGATCAGGGCACGCGTAATGCCATGACGCACGGCGCCGGCCTGGCCGGATTCACCGCCACCGTGCACGTTGACGTGAAAGTCGAACGATTCCAGGTGGTTGGTCAGCGCCAGCGGCTGACGCACGACCATGCGGCCGGTTTCACGCGCAAAGTATTCGTCAACCGGCAAGCCGTTGACGACGATCTTGCCCGTGCCTTTTTTCAGAAACACCCGAGCCACCGAAGTTTTGCGGCGGCCAGTGCCGTAATTCCAATTACCGATCATGATGGCCTATCCTCAAATATCCAGGGTTTGCGGCTGCTGCGCGGTATGCGGGTGCTCGGCACCGGCATAGACCTTCAGCTTTTTCGCCATGGCGTAACCCAACGGCCCCTTGGGCAGCATGCCCTTGACGGCTTTCTGCAGGGCGCGGCCCGGAAAACGCTGCTGCATTTTCTGGAAGTTGGTTTCCGTGATCCCGCCCGGATAGGTGGAGTGACGGTAGTAGCGTTTGTCCTGCGCCTTGGCGCCGGTGACAACGATATCGGCGGCATTGACGACGACGATGTAATCGCCCGTATCAACGTGCGGCGTGAATTCGGGTTTGTGCTTGCCACGCAGACGGCGTGCGACTTCGCTGGCCACACGGCCGAGGACCTTGCCCTTGGCGTCGATCACAAACCAGTCACGCTTGACTTCATGCGGCTTGGCCACAAAGGTCTTCATGATGGTGTTCCTGATGAAAAATAAATGAAAGTTTTCGCTTTATTGTCAGGGCTTTATTTGCTGACCCACATACTGCGGCCAGAACCCGTACAAATTTGATTCAAAACGAAAAGCCCACCATTGTAAGCCACATCAATAACCCAGGCAAATGGAGGAAATAGCAGAGTCCGCGTAGGCGTGGCGAGGCCTAGTGTGTGCGTGCCCCAACCAGCGGTCCTCCCGATGGTCGGACTACCCGGATCTTCTTCGTCCGAGCGGGCGGCGGGCGAACTCGGCCTTCGGCCTCAAACACACCCGCCGACACCCCCCGCTCTCCCTTCAGAAGCATCCGGCGCTGGTCGACCGGGCACGCACACACTAGGCCTCGCCACGCCAGCACCTGCGCAAACACTCCACGCTGAAAAACAAAAAACGCCCCGAAAGGCGTTTTTTGATCCAGACAGCGGATTATTTTTTCTGACGCGCCAGCGCGGCGCCCAGATAGTTGTCGTAGGAACCTTCGGCGACGCGGAACCAGGGCACCACGTTGTCACGGAAGGCCATGTAGTTCTCGAAGATTTTCTTGAAGCCCGCGTCTTTATCGCAGAACTCTTTATAAACCACGCTGGATGCCTCGAACGATGCATCCATGACTTCGCGTGGGAAGCTCTTGAGCACGGCGCCATTGGCGATCAGGCGGCGCAGGGCTTCGGGGTTATGGGCATCATAATCCTGCACCATCTTTGAACCCGCCGCGCGCGACGCGATGTCGATCGCCGCCTGATAGTGCTTCGGCAGTTCGGCATAGGCCTTGTCGTTGACGTACAGCGACACCTGGGCGGAGCCTTCCCACCAGCCCGGATAGTAGTAGTACTTGGCGACCTTCTGGAAACCCAGTTTTTCGTCGTCCACCGGACCAACGAATTCCACAGCGTCCAGCGCCCCCTTTTCCAGAGACGGATAAATATCCCCCGGCGGCACCTGCTGCGGAATCACGCCCATCCGCGACAGGACTTCGCCCGCGAAACCAGCCGTACGCATCTTCAGGCCCTTCAGATCTTCGACAGTCTTGATTTCCTTGCGGTACCAGCCGCCCATCTGGGTGCCGGTATTGCCCAGGGGGAAGTTCACGATGCCCCGCGGCGCAAACAGTTCGCGCATCAGCTTCAGGCCGTCGCCTTCATACATCCAGGCATTCATCTGGCGCACGTTCAGCCCAAACGGCACTGCCGTATCGAAACAGAAGGAAGGATCCTTGCCGTAGTAGTAGTAGGACGCAGTCTGGCCGCATTCCACCGTGCGGTTGCCCACCGCATCCATCACGCCATAACCCGGAACCAGTTCACCAGCGGGGTACAGACGAATGTTGAAGTTGCCGTCGGTCAGGTCCTTCACCATGCTGCAAAACAACTGCGCCGTGGAAAACAGCGGCGGCAGCGACGGCCCATAAGTGGACGTCATTTTCCAGTTGATCTGGGGAGTAGTCTGCGCGATGGCGGGCGCGGCCACAGCCGCTGTGCCGGCGACTGCACCCAGCCCAGCCTTTTTCAGAAATGCACGACGCTGCATGATGAGTGATCTCCGTGGTGTTCGAGTAAGAAGAAGTGTCCCTGATATTACACTGTGCGCCCGGCGGCGCGTAGCCCTGCCGCCTGGCGCACAGCCGTCATCGACCGGCGACGGCCATGCGCTCGATCAGGATGGAGCCGGTGGATTTGGCGCCCCGCGCATGGACATCCGCCCCCACCGCCACCATCTGGCGGAACATCTCCGCCAGATTGCCGGCGATGGTGATTTCATGCACCGGATGACGGATCTTGCCGCCCTGCACCCAATAGCCGAAAGCGCCCCGGGAATAATCACCGGTCACATAATTGACGCCCTGGCCGATGAGTTCCGTGACAAGCAGGCCGGTATCCATCTTGCGCAGCATGGCGTCCAGATCGTCCGCCGGGCGCGTCAGGTGCGACCGCAGACTGAGGTTATGCGAGCCGCCGGCATTACCCGTGGTGGCCATGCCCAATTTACGGGCCGTGTAGGTGGACAGAAAATAGCCTGTCAGCACCCCCTGGTCGACCACACGGCGCGCCTGCGTGCGCACGCCCTCGGCATCGAATGGCGAGCTGCCCTGCGCGCCGGGAACATAGGGGTTTTCAATCACGTCCAGATGATCGGCCAGCACCAGCTTGCCCAGGCTGTCCAGCAGAAAACTGGCCTTGCGATACAAGGCGCCGCCGCTGGTGGCCTGCACCAGAGCGCCCAGCAGGCCCACGGCCAACGGCGCTTCGAACAGCACCGGGTAATGGCCGGTTTTCACCGTACGGGCATTCAGCCGCGACAAGGCGCGTTCGGCCGCGTAGCGGCCAACGCGGACGGGATCGGCCAGATCCTGGGCGCGGCGCGCCGACGTGTACCAGAAATCGCGCTGCATGCCATCGCCGCGCCCGGCGATGGGCGCCACCGACAGACTGTGGCGGGAATAGGGATAGCCTCCTAGAAAACCCTGCGAATTGCCCAGGACGAAATGGCCTTCCATGGTGTCCAGGGAAGCGCCTTCGGTGTTGGTGATCTGATCGCTGACGGCCAGGGCGGCGCGCTCGGCCCGGATGGCGAGGCGAGCCGCATCGGCGACCTCGATCGCCCAGGGGTGGTGCAGATCCAGATCAGGGTAATGCTGCGCCAGCTGGTCGGCATCCGGCAGGCCGGCGGCGGGATCTTCCGCCGTATGGCGAGCGATATGCCAGGCGGCCTGGACGGTCTTGCGCAGCGCATCCGCCGAGAAGTCCGAGGTGGACGCCGACCCCCGGCGCTGGCCGGCAAAGACCGTGATGGCGAGGGACCGGTCGCGGGTCTGTTCGATGGTTTCCAGCGTGCGCTGCCGCACCGCCACCGACAGGCCCCGGCTTTCGGAGACCTCGGCGGCGGCATCCGATGCGCCAGCATCGCGTGCGTAGCGCAGGGCATCAGTGATCAGTTCGCGGAATTGAGCCTGCTGGGCGGGGATATCCAGGAAATCGTCAGTGTGTTCTTTCATGCTCAATCTGCCGTGGTCAAGACGGTTATCATAGCCAATTGCAAATCATTTTATGCCTGAACCCATGGACGAACACCTGCCGGACGAGGATGCCGCCCAAGACCAGCGGCCCAGCAAATCCCAGGTCAAGCGCGATCTGCACGCCCTGCTCGACCTGGGACGCGAGCTGATCGACCTGCCGGCGGCGCGGCTGGCGCAATTACCGCTGGACGATTCCCTGCGCGACGCCATCGCCTTGGCCCAACGCATCCACAGCAATGAAGGCCGCCGCCGGCAGACCCACTACGTCGGCAAGCTGCTGCGCCGCGTCGATGCCCAGGCTCTGCGTCGCCAGTTGACGGAATGGGCCAGCGGATCGCGCGAGCAGACCCGCTCCATGCACCGCCTGGAATCCCTGCGCGACCGATTGCTGGATGACGACGAGGCGCTGACCCGGCTGCTGGAATCCTTCCCGCAACTGGATATCCAGGCGCTGCGGGCGCAGATTCGCGCCGCCCGCAAAGAAGCCAAGGACAATCTGTCGCGCGCCGCCGGTCAGGAACCCGTGCGCAAGCACTACCGCGCCCTGTTCCAGACCCTGAAACAAATCGACTTCGAGGACCATGCCAGTGGACACGATGCTGGAAACGATTGAACGGGCTACCGGCCCCAACCCGACCCACAGCGTGATCTGGCTGCACGGACTGGGGGCCGATGGTCACGACTTCGAACCCATCGTGCCAGACCTGGCGCACCCCGGCCTGCCGGACATTCGCTTTGTCTTTCCCCACGCGCCGGTCCGCCCGGTGACGCTGAATCAAGGCATGCCGATGCGGGCCTGGTATGACCTGTACGGCCTGGACCGCGACGCCCGCGAAGACATCGACGGCATCCGCGCCACCCGACGCGCGATCACGGAATTGATCACGCGTGAAGCCGAACGCGGCATCCCGCGCGAACAGATCGTGCTGGCCGGCTTTTCCCAAGGCTGCGCCATGGCGCTATATACCGGTCTGCGTCTGGAACACAGACTGGCCGGACTGATCGGCCTGTCGGGCTACCTGCCGCTGCGCAACACCACGGCGGCAGAACGCCACCCTGCCAACGCCGCCACCCCGGTATTCATGGCGCACGGCACTCAGGACATGGTGGTGCCCCTGAGCTATGCGGAAACCAGCCGGGATGTAATGACGGGTCTGGGGCAGGCGGTGCAGTGGCACACGTACTCGATGCCTCACGGACTGCATCCCCAGGAACTGGACGATATCCGGGCATTTCTATCGGAGGTGTTCGTACGCTCGGATGAATCAGGCACGACATCCTGACCCCATCCTTGGTGCGACGCATCCCTCCACCTCGCGCCTTGCAAGGCGCTCGGATGAATCAGGCACGAACCCCCACGGCCACCTTTGGTGCGATGCATCCCTCCACCTCGCGCCTTGCAAGGCGCTCGGATGAATCAGGCACGAACCCCCACGGCCACCTTTGGTGCGACGCATCCCTCCACCTCGCGCCTTGCAAGGCGCTCGGATGAATCAGGCACGAAATAGCCCGCAGGGGCTATTTCGTGTCCAGATTCATCCATACCCTTCTCATGCCTGGGTCTTCGGGGTCGGGGTCGTTTTGCAGGCCCAGGGACGTCATCAGCGCAATCATGGCGCGATTGGTGGCCAGCACGAGGCCTTCGATGTAGCGCAGGCCCTGCTGGCGCGCAACCTGGAACAGGCTGTGCATCAATTCCCCGCCCAGGCCGCGCCGTTGCCAGTCGTCGGCAATCACCAGCGCGTATTCGGCGCCCTGGCCATCGGCATTGCGCAGGTAATGCGCAAACCCTACGATCCGCTCGCGCAGCAGGCCGCGGTTTTCGGGATTAGGCACCTGCACCGTGGCGACCAGCGCCACTTCCCGGTCGTAGTCGATGCGCGTATAACGGGCCAGCATCCGGGGCGTCAATTCGCGCAACATGGACACGAAGCGCATGTAGCGCGACTCGTCTGACAGGTCGCGCATGAATTCCTGCAGCAAGGAGGCGTCTTCCGGGCGGATGGGCCGCAGCAGCCATTCCTGACCATCTGCCATGACCATGGGCCGCACCATGCGTCGCGGATACGGGTGGATCGCCATGTGGCGGTAGGCCTGGTTTTCAGGGCGCTCACCGTCGTAATTCGGGTCCAGGCTGATCTGAATGCTGCCGGCGAACAAACTGGTATCGTCCCACCACAGGGGGTCGATACATAAGGAACGCACCCCCGGCAGGGCGCTGACGATTTCAGAAATGCGTTCCAGTGATTCACGCAATTGCTCGAACACCGCCGGGCTGAGATCCTTTTCCAGGACGCGGGACCAGAATTTTCCACGCTGGATCAGCTGGCGAGCCAGATAATTGTTCAGCGGCGGCAGCTCGATTTCCCGATGCGGCGACGCCAGCTGAGCGGGCCGCCCGCCCGGACCGAATTGAAGGTAGGGGCCGAACCGGGCATCCTGGCGCACCTGGATGGCCATGGGCACATTCTGGCGGGCCGGTTCGGGGGCCTGCTGGTCCTCGATCAAAATAGGCACGTGGAAACAGTCCAACAGCCAGCGGCAAGCCGGACGATCCAGTTCCTCTCGGCCCGACATGATGGCATCGCTGAGCAGGGTGCGGGCCTCGTCCAGCCTTGGCGGCCGGTTCAGCATCTCGGGCGGCAAGGCCTGCTGGGCCAGCGTCTGGTTGTAGTGATACGACGCCAGAATGCCGAAGGCATTGGCGGCGGATTCCGGGGTGCGGAAGGCCGGCAGGCCCACGGCATCCAGTCGATGTCGCTGCGAACGCATCGAGGCATCGCCCAGAAAGCAGGAAATGATCGGCTTGGCAGCCGCTTCGGAAAACTGCGCCAGGGCTTCTGTTGCAGCATCCATGTCCGACAGGGCATCCGGCGCAATCAGCACCAGCACCCCATCCACATTGCCATCGGCCGCCAGCAGCGACAGCGCCTGCTGCAGATTGTCCGGCTCCAGGGGGGCATGACTGACGACGGGATTGTCCACGGCAGCGCCCGGTTCCAGCAGCGCCGCCAGGTCGCGCCGGGTCTGCGTGCCCAGGTCGGCGCGCGAGACCGGACCGCCCGAGCCGACCGAGTCCAATGCCAGGCGGGCGGCGCCATGGCCATTGGAAAACAGGGCGATGCGCCGGCCTCGCTGGCGCTTGGTATGCACCAGGACCTTGAGCGCCGAAAACAATTGCACGAAAAACCGGATGCGCACCGCCCCCGTCCGCCGCAACAGCGCATCGAACACGGCATCGGCCGCCGCATCGTTGCCCGGCCCCTGACGGCCGGCTTTCAGCACAATGACCGGCTTGACGCTGGCAGCCGCCAGCAGCGCGCTGGCAAAGCGCCGCGAAGACTCGGCCTCTTCGAGATAGAGCACGATGCTGTCCGAGCGCGTATCCATGGACAGGTATTCCAGGACTTCGGCGGTCGTCACGCCCGAGGCATCCCCCGTGGATACCACAGCAGAAAACCCCAGCTGAATATCACCGGCCCAGTCCAGTACGGCAGCAGCCACCATGCGCGACTGAGCAACCAGCGCTACCCGCCCGACCGGCGCGCTATGCGAGTCCAGCCCCAGATTCAGTCCCAGGTGCGGACGCTGGATGCCCAGCGCGCCGGGCCCCAGCACCAGGCAGTCGTTCATCTGCCCCCAGGCCTGGCAATAGGTGTGGGTTTCGGCCGGATCGGCGGACGGGGTTTCGTGAGGCAGCAGCAACACCGCACGCGGGTGATGCGCCCGCAATTCGCCCAGAGCGGCTGGCAAACGCGCGGGGTCCAGGCACAGCAACGCCATATCCAGGCGCTGCCCCGGCTGTAGAAAGTCCAGCTGCGCAGGCAGCTGCCACTGTCCGCGCTCATCCACCCTGACAGCGGCGATGCGGCCCTGCAACAAGGGCGGCGGCGCCTGGACGACGGGCAGATCACGCGAACTAAGAACCAGCAAGGAGCGCGGCTCGAACAAAGCCGCCAGACGATGACGCAACATGAACGCAACCCCGAAACCCCCAAAGATGGGGCGTCCTTTAAAATACACGATTTCCATCCTGATTCTACAGGGCTTGCAGCCTCAGCACCCTGTCTGCCGACCACCACCATGACCGTTGCCACTTCGCGCCCCGTGCGCACTCGATTTGCCCCCTCGCCCACCGGCTATCTGCACCTGGGAGGGGCGCGGACCGCCTTGTTTTCCTGGGCCTACGCACGCCACTACGGGGGGACTTTCGTGTTGCGCATCGAGGACACAGACCTGGAACGATCCACCCCGGAAGCCGTCCAGGCCATTCTGGACGGCATGCAGTGGCTCAATCTGCAGCCCGACGAAGGCCCCTTCTATCAGATGCAGCGCATGGACCGCTACCGCCAGGTCATCGCCGACATGCTGTCCCAGGGGACGGCCTACCACTGCTACAGCACCCCCGCCGAAGTCGAAGCCATGCGCGAGCGCGCCCGCGCCGTCGGCGCCAAGCCGCGCTACGACGGCACCTGGCGCCCGGAACCGGGCAAGACCCTGCCCCCTGTTCCCGCCGACATCCGGCCCGTGGTGCGTTTCCGCAGCCCGCAGGATGGCGTCACCGCCTGGGATGATCTGGTCAAAGGGCCGATCAGCTTTGACAATGGCGAGCTGGATGACCTGGTCATCGCCCGCCCCGACGGCACGCCCACCTATAATTTCTGTGTGGTGGTGGACGACTGGGACATGCAGATCAGCCACGTGATCCGGGGTGACGACCACGTCAACAATACACCGCGCCAGATCACCATCCTGCAGGCGCTGGGCGCCGAACCGCCCTGTTATGGCCACGTGCCGATGATTCTGGGGCCAGACGGTGAAAAGCTGTCAAAGCGCCACGGCGCGGTCAGCGTCATGGAATACGACCGCCTGGGCTATCTGCCCGACGCCATGGTCAATTACCTGGCCCGCCTGGGCTGGAGCCACGGCAACGACGAACTCTTTTCCCGCGAGCAATTCGTGGCATGGTTCGACCCGCAGCACCTCAGCCGCTCGGCGGCGCAATGGGATCCGAAAAAACTGAACTGGGTCAACGCTCATGCACTGCGCCAGCTGGACCCCGCCGACCTGGCCGATCGGGTGGCGCCGCGCATCATCCAGCGCGGCGGCAATCCGCAGGCTGCTGATCTGCCCGCCGTCATGTCCCTGCTGCGCGACCGCAGTGAAACCCTGGAAGACCTGGCCGAAGGCGCCCTGCTGTTCTGCGGCCCCTACGTACCAGCCGATGCCGCCCTGCGAGCGGAAGTGCTGGACGATGCCGCGCTGGTCCTGCTGCGGGCCTTTCAAGCGCAAGCCCAAGACCTGGGCGATTGGACCGACGCCGCCCTGGATGCCGCGATCAAGTCCGTCCTGAAAACCGAGGGCGCCAAGATGCCGAAACTGGCCATCCCGCTGCGAGTCGCCGTCACAGGCCACAAGCACACCCCATCCATCAGCGCCGTACTGACCCTGCTGGGCCGCACCACCGTGTTGGAACGTCTGAGCGCGACCCTGGCCGGCTAAACCCGCCGATCAGAAGGGCAGCCGATAGCCTGGCGACATCCGCCGGGCGCGTACGCTGCCCTGAGCGCCCTGCAGCCTCAGTTCCGCCGCATCGGCCCGGACGATGTGATAGCGATTGGCGTAGATCGGATCATTCAAATCCACGGATACGCCATTGGATTCCAAGGTGCGCAACACCAGCGCATCGCCGCTACGCGACCAGCAGCCGGATTCTTCCAGCCCCTGCGAAGGCGCGCGAGGACGCTTGATCTGCTCCACATACGTCATGGTGCCGTCCGGATTCAGGGTGTACAGAGTGCGCAAGGCGCCCGCCACCCCTTTTTGCGTGCTCACCGACAACCAATTGCCCACCAGCGCGTCTCCGGCTGCCGCTGGCGTGCAGGTCGGTACAGCCGCGTGGACGACAGCAGGCGCCTGGGCGGGTTTGGTCGGGGCGCAGCCAGCCAGCACCCCTAGAGCAGCCATCCCCGCCGCTGCAATAGAAAAACGAATGAATCGCATTACTTGATTCCTGTTCATGACAATTGTCATCCAATACCCCCGCCCCACATAGGGCCGGACCCGGCAGACCCGATGACCTGGCCTACAATTTTTGGGTGCCTGCGCAACTTGCAGGAAAACAATCATTTTACTGACATGAGCCACTCCGTACTCGTCACATTGCACTTGTTTGCCGCCATCATGTTCGTGGGCACCGTGTTCTTCGAAGTGCTGATCCTGGAAGGCATCCGCAAGCCCCTGGGACGGGAAGCCATGCGCAACGTGGAACTGGCGATCGGCCGCCGCGCCCGACGCATCATGCCGTTTGTCATGATCGTCCTGTTCGGGGCCGGCCTGGGCATGGCCTGGCAGTTCCGGGATGCGCTGGCGCAACCCTTTGCCAGCCATTTTGCCACCCTGCTGTGGATCAAGATCATCCTGGCCTTCAGCGTACTGGGGCATTTTATTTTTGCCATGACCATGAGCGGTACAGGCCGGCTGAAGTCCCGTCATTTCCAGATCATCCACCTGAGCGTGTTTTGCCATGTGGTCCTGATCGTATTCCTGGCCAAGGCCATGTTCTATCTCTGATTCGCCGCAATCAAGCGGGAAACGCAACTTTTTCGAGACAAAGAACAATCCGATGGCGGAAGAAAGCCCCTAGCGCGCCGATAGTGCTTGGAAGCCCCCCACACCTTACGCTAGACTTGAATGCGTGTGATATTCATGATATTGCACGCCTGCGCCATTTGAGATGAGCCGCACCTGACGTGGGGGTCATATCAAATGGGTGGACGTTTCCTTTTGCCCTAAGGAGCCCGACAATGGCAACCGCCAAGAAAGCCGCAGCCACACCCGCAAAATCCGCCCCCGCCAAAACCCCCGCAAAAGCAGCAGCAAAGAAAGCCGCCCCAAAAGCAGCTGCCAAGCCTGCCGCCACAAAAGCTACTGCAGCTAAACCCGCTGCCAAGGCAGCTCCCAAAAAGACAGCCGTGAAAGCAAGCCCCAAGGCTGCCGCCAAACCCGTTGCCAAAAAAGCGGCTCCGGTAAAAGCTGCCGCCAAACCTGCGGCCAAGAAGGTCGCTGCCAAGCCTGCCGCCAAGAAAGCCACACCGGCAAAACCCGCTGCCAAAAAGGCCGTAGCACCGGCTGCCAAAAAGACAGTTGCCAAAAAACCGGCTGCAGCCAAGGCGCCTGTCGCCAAAGCAGCCGCCACGGTGAAAAAGACAGCGGCCAAGCCTGCAAGCGCTAAAGCAGCTGCCAAACCTGCAGTGAAAAAAGCAGCGGCAAAGCCCGCAGCAGCGAAAAAACCGGCTGCAAAACCCGCAGCTGCCGCCAAAAAACCGCTTGCCAAAAAGCCTGTCGCCAGCAAAGCGGCTACGGCCAAAGCAGCACCGGCAAAGAAAGCAGCAGCCAGCAAACCCGCCGCCGGCAAGGCCAGTGCAGTCAAAAAGGCGCCTGCAAAAGCAGCCGCAAAAACGACCGCCAAGGCCCCGGCAGCCAAGGCTGCTGCCGCCAAAAAACCGGCTGCCAGCAAAACCACTACCGTGAAAAAGGCTGCCAGCAAACCGACTGCAGCGGCGCCCGCCGCCCGCACGGACGTCAACCCTGGTGGCAACTGGCCGTTCCCCCTGAACAGCCGCCCGTAAGCAAGCCATATCAGCATGATCGATGCGCCGGGAATGCTCAGACGAGCACCCCGGCGCATTGCACTTGCCGCACCTTTTACGCTAATGCGACAATGGCCTACTTCATGCCATCTGTGAGCACCGCATGGTCCGCGACATTCTGCTTTTTCTGATTGATATTGTCTTTTCGCTCTTTGGCATCGCCCTGATTCTACGGGCCTGGATTTTTGCAATCCGCCTGCATCCATTCAATCCGTATTCTCAAGCCATCCTGCGGGTCACCGACTGGCTGGTGCAGCCCATCCGGCGCATGATCCCGGTCAGCGGACGCTTTGACTGGCCCAGCATCCTGGCCTGCTGGATCACGGCCATGCTCTACCTGCTGCTGACCTGGCTGATCGCCATGGGCGGCCTGCTGCCTCCGGCATCCGCCATCGGCGCAATCTTGCTGACCGGGCTGCTGGTGGGCTTGAAATGGCTGTTCAATGTGATTGTGTGGGTCACGCTGATTCAGGCCGTGCTGTCCTGGATCAATCCGCTGTCGCCGGTCATGCCGGTGCTCTACACCCTGACGGCGCCGCTGCTGGACCCTATCCGGCGCATTCTGCCCCGCATGGGGGGGCTGGACCTATCGCCGCTGGTGTTGCTGGTGGTGGCCCAGATCGTGATGATGATTCTGAACCACCTGGCGTTTTCAACGTTTGGGGTCTGACGCCGATTACATCGGGACGACGCGGGTCGGGCCGCCGCCGCTGATGACCTGCACCCGCTGGCCCGAACTGAGCGCGATATCGTTGGCCTGCGCAATGACGCGGGTTTCGCCATTATCCAGGCGCACGGTGATTTCCAGGCCCTGGGTCTTGCTGACCTGATTTTCAACCGCATTGCCCGCCAGGCCGCCCAACAGGGCGCCGCCGATGGACGTCAGGATCTGGCCCCGGCCACCGCCAATGGCGCTACCCGCCACGCCGCCCAATGCGCCGCCGGCCAATGCGCCGACGCCGGACGATTTATCGGACTGGATGACGACTGGCCGCACGGACACGACCGTGCCATAACGCACGATCTGTTCCTGCTGCGCCTGACCATAGGTATAAACGGACCCCGAAGCCGACTGATTGGCGCAACCGGCCAATGCCAAAACGGACAGGGAAATCCCCGCCGCCGCGGTCAGGCGCAAGGCGCGGGATGAAAGAGAAGAACTGCGGATCACCATGAAGGGACTCCCGTAACAGCTAACAACAAAGGATCAGGCAAGGCCTGCATCGATCCCGTAATGACGCTGCAGCGTTGCTGCAATCTGGTCACGGGACGGTTGGTGGTTTTGCGGACCTTGACTGACGATTTTAAAGCCGCCCATCACGTTCGCCAAACAGCAGGCATCCCGCAATGACCAATCATTGACCAGGCCATACAACAAGCCGGCGCGATGGGCATCACCGCAGCCGGTCGGATCCACGATCTGGCTGACCGGCACTGGTGCAATATCAGTTTGCTCACCCTGGGCATACAGCGTGGAGCCCTCGCCGCCCCGGGTGATCACAGCTGCCTGCAGGCCGGCGGCGATCGCTGCGATAGACTGCCCCATGCGGTCCTCGATGACGCTGGCCTCGTAGTCGTTGGCGGTCAGGATGCTGGACATGGCCACCATGCGGCGCAGATCATCGCCATCGAACAAGGGCATCGCCTGCCCCAGGTCGAAAATAAAGGGGATGCCGGCCGCATGCAGGCGCTCTGCATGGGCGAACATGCCGTCCTTGGAATCAGGCGATACGATGGCCCAGCGGGCGGCGTGCCCCGTCAGATCGTTTTCGGCCGAACGCAGCATGGCGCCGGGATGGAAAGACGCGATCTGGTTATTGTCCTGGTCCGTCGTGATGTAGCACTGCGCCGTATAGGTATCCGGCAACACCCGCACCAGACGGGTATCGATCTGCAGATCGCGCAGGCGCTGCAGATAATCGTCGGCGTCCTGGCCCACGGTGCCTACGGGCACGGGATGCCCGCCCAGCAGCTTCAGGTTGTAGGCGATATTCCCGGCGCAGCCGCCGAATTCCTTGCGCAGTGTCGGCACAAAAAAAGACACGCTCAGGGACTTGAGGTTATCCGACAGGATGTGGTCACGAAAACAGCCTTCGAACACGGCGATGGTATCGAAGGCGATGGAACCACAAATCAGCACATCCTGGTTGGGGGTCATGAATGAGTATCCTCAGGGGTAGAACAGATCAAGCTGATAGCCATTGATCCGCAGACCATCAAGGGTCAGCGGCACCTGGACCAGCACTTCGCCACGCGCGGCAAATGGACGTTTGGCGACTTCGGCCCCCAGATATTCCGGGGGGGACACATTCCGGCGCACCAGCAGCGTGCCTGCAGCGTCCTTGAGATCCAGCACGAGCGTCGGCCATTCCTGTGCATGTTCGGACTGATTGCGCAGCGTCGCCTGCAGGATGAAACGCTGCACAGGGCTTGAGGCAGAGACGGCGTCCGAGCCATGCGTACCGGGCACGTCATCCTGGACTTTCAGCGCAGAGCCGGTGATGGTCAAGCGCGCCAGATCCCGGGCATAGGGCACCTGGCAGCGCAAGGGCACGCACGCCTGCTCCAGCCAGGGTCGTAGGGCAGGAACCGCTTGCGCCAGCTGCGCACGATAGACATACAGCAGCTGCGCCCCCACCAGACCGATCAACGCCAACAACAGCAGACGGGCCAGCAAACGGACGATCCCCGCCCACCATGACGGCGCATCGTCCTGCCGCAACAGAGGCGCAGCGGTGCCTCCTTGGCTGAAATGCCCGGGCCGGGGCTCGACGACAAAGGACTCAGGGCGATCCGCTGCCTCGATCTGCGGCTCGATGCGGAAAGTGTCATAGTCAGCAACAGGTTCAGCATCCGGCGCAGCCAGACTGCGCCCGGACCGGAAGACCTGGGGCGCCTCGGCATCATCGGCATCCTCATATGCAGAAGACGCCGGCGCCGCCGCGGAATACGGCGGGGCCGACTCCGGATGCGAGACGGCAGACGGCTCCGCCGACACAGGTGCCACGCCCGAAGCGTCGGACACGACCTCGGCGTAGCCATCAAAAATATGAGAGCACTGAACGCAGCGGATATAGCCCTTGCGCAGCTGCAAATCCGACAGGCTGGCTTGGAAAACCGTGCCGCACTGCGGGCAACGCGTGGTCAGGTCCATCCCCCGGCCTCCCGCTGCTCAGTCTTTATGCCCGGCCAGGCAGACCCAGCCGTCGCGAGCCGCCCACACCTGCAGAGCCAACCAGGGCGCATACGCCTGGGCGACCTCGTCAGCTTGGCGTTCCAGCACACCCGACAGAGCCAGCCAGCCCCCGGGCGCAACCCGGGACGACAGCATGGGCGCCAGGACCTTCAGGGGATTGGACAAAATATTGGCGACCACGACCTGACTGGCGCCATCCGGCAAAGCGTCCGGCAGGCACGCCTGCACCTGGACCCGGTTGACGGCGGCATTCTGTGCCGTCGACAGCACTGCTTGATCGTCGATATCCACGCCGACCGTCAGGCCCGCGCCCAACAGCCGCGCCGCAATGGCCAGGATGCCGGAACCGCAGCCGTAATCCAGCACAGTTTCCCCGCCTTGCAGATGGGCGGCCAGCCATTCCAGGCACAGATGCGTGGTGGGGTGGCTGCCCGTGCCAAAGGCCAGACCGGGATCCAATTCGATGCGAATGATGCCATCCTGCTGACCCACAGGCGGCAGACCGGCGTCTTCGCGGTGCCAGCTGGGCACGATCCAGATGCGATCACCCACGGTGATCGGCCCGAACTGCGACTGGGTCAAGCGGACCCAATCGGCATCCGGCACATCGCGCAGATGCCAATCGCCGGCAGCCGGCGCGGGCCCGGCCAGACCATCCAAGGCAGTCAACAAATGGGCGGGATCGTCGCCATCGGCCAGCAGCGCCACCAGACGGTTGCGCTGCCAGGCCAAGGTTTCCGGCTCGGTGCCAGGTTCGCCAAAAAGCGCCTGCTCCTGATCCGTATCGCTATCAGCGTCTTCGACCGATACCGACAGCGCGCCTGCATCCAGAAGCGCATCCGACCAGGCTTCCGCCTGATCATGCCTGCAGCTGAGCACCAATTCACGCATGCCGCGCCCTTATGGCCGCTGGGCCAGTTTGTGTTCCAGGTAGTGGATGCTGGTCCCACCCTTGATGAAGTGCTCGTCCTGCAGCAATTCACGGTGCAGGGGAATATTGGTGCGGATGCCTTCGACGATCATTTCCGACAGGGCGATATCCATGCGCACCAGCGCCTGATGGCGGTCATCGCCATAGGTGATGAGCTTGGCCACCATCGAGTCGTAATACGGCGGCACCGTGTAGCCGGTGAACACGTGCGAATCCATCCGTACCCCGGGGCCGCCCGGCACGTGCCAGTTGGTGACCTTGCCCGGGCTGGGGGTGAATTTATGCGGGTCTTCGGCGTTGATACGGCATTCGATGGCATGCCCGTGCAGATGAATGTCACGCTGGCGCAGCGTGAATTTTTCACCGGCGGCAATGCGGATCTGCCACTGCACCAGGTCCAGCCCTGTGATCATTTCCGTGACGGTATGTTCGACCTGGATCCGGGTATTCATCTCGATGAAGAAGAATTCCCCGTTTTCGTACAGGAATTCAAACGTGCCGGCGCCGCGATAGCGCATCTGGCGGCAGGCCTCGGCGCAACGCTCACCGATGTGCGCGATCAGATCGCGCTCGATGCCCGGCGCGGGCGCTTCCTCGATGACTTTCTGGTGGCGGCGTTGCATCGAGCAATCGCGTTCGCCCAGCCAGACGGCTTTGCCCTCGCCATCGGCCAATATCTGGATTTCGATATGGCGCGGGTTTTCCAGGAATTTTTCCAGGTAGACCTCGGGGTTGTTGAAGGCGACCCCGGCTTCCGTGCGCGTCATGGCCACGGAATTGATCAGCGACCCGGCATCGTAGACGACGCGCATGCCGCGCCCGCCGCCGCCGCCGGCAGCCTTGATGATGACGGGGTAGCCTACCCTGTCGGCGATCTGCAGAATCTGGGCCGGGTCCTCGGGCAGGGCGCCGTCCGAACCAGGCACGACCGGCACGCCGGCCGCGATCATGGCCTGCTTGGCGCAGACCTTGTCGCCCATGGTGCGAATGCTCTCGGGACGCGGCCCGATGAAGACGAAACCGCTTTTCTCGACACGCTCGGCGAAGTCGGCGTTTTCGGACAGGAATCCGTAGCCGGGATGGATGGCCTCGGCATCGGTGACTTCCGCCGCCGAAATCAGGGCCGGCATGTTCAGGTAGCTGTCGCGCGGCGACGCAGGCCCGATGCAGACGGATTCATCCGCCAGCCGCACGTATTTGGCTTCGCGGTCGGCCTCGGAATGGACTACCACGGTCTTGATGCCCAGTTCACGGCAAGCGCGCTGAACCCGCAGGGCGATTTCCCCGCGATTGGCAATCAGAATTTTTTCAAACATGGCTTAAGCAATAATGAACAGGGGTTGGCCGTATTCGACGGGTTCGCCGTTTTCGACCAGGATTTCCTTGATCACGCCGGACTTGTCGGCCTCGATCTCGTTCAGAAGCTTCATGGCTTCGATGATGCACAAGGGGTCGCCTTCTTTGACGGTCTGACCGACTTCGACAAAGGCGGGCGAATTGGGGTTGGGCGCCCGGTAAAAAGTGCCGACCATCGGCGCCTTGACCTGATGGCCTTGAGGCGCAGCGGCGGCCGGAGCAGCAGGCGCAGGGGCGGCAGCCGCTGCCACCACCGGAGCGGCGGCGACCGGCGCAGCGGCGACGACCGGCGTCTGGGAAAACTTCACGATACGGACCTTGCCCTCGCCTTCGGTGATTTCCAGTTCGGCAATCCCCGAATCGGCCACCAGGTCGATCAATGTTTTCAGTTTTCTGAGATCCATGAGAAATGATTCCTGTGTGCAGGCCCGTATCGGCAGGCCATTCGTGATGAAAGGCGGGCGGCAGAAACAAAGATGCCGTCGGTCTGCCCTGTCCAAGCAGGGAGAATCCACGACGGCCGCATCTGACGTGACATCCAGGGGTCTGCCGGAAGTGCAGCCACAGCCTGAACGCATCAGCCCTTAAAGCGCCTTTTTACGCTAAAACCGTCGATTTGTCCATTAAATAAGGGGCGGACAGGCCATGCAGCAAGAAACTTGAAACTTATAGTATCTGGGCAACCCGCGCCTGCAGATCATCGGGTTTCAGCTCGCCCACGACCGTCGTCGCCGCGCGCCCCTTGCGATCGAACAGCACGGTAAAAGGCAGGCCGCCGCCCTTGTTGCCCAATTCACGCATCAAAGGAATGCCCTGGGTGCCTGTCAGCAGCAAGGGGTAGGATACGTGGACCTTGTCCAGAAACCGCAACACATTGGCGCGGGTATCGACGGCCAGCCCCAACACGACCAGATCGGGATGCTGCTGATGCAGGGATTCGAGCAGCGGCATTTCACGCACGCAGGGTGCACACCAGCTGGCCCAGAAATTCATGACCAGAGGACGTCCGACGTAAGCGGACAGGGCTTGGGCAGCCCCCTGCAAATCATCGAAAGAACGGCCAAACACCGGATCGGCCGGCAGCATGGAGGCCATGACCGGCCCCGCCCCTGTCGTGATGCCCAGCACAGCCCCCGAGGCCGCACGCAGAAATGAGCGTCTATCCATGAAATCATCCACTGCAGAATTCCTTGCCGGACCATCATAGCATTGGGCCCTACAATACAGCCCGGAGGATACGATGCACGTACACATACTGGGAATCTGCGGCACGTTCATGGGCGGTCTGGCGCTGATCGCCCGCTCGGCGGGGCATCGGGTCACTGGCTGCGACGCTGGTGTCTACCCCCCCATGAGCACGCAACTGCTCGAACAGGGCATCGACCTGGTCGAAGGCTTCGATGCCGGCCAGGTCAAGCTGGGCGCAGACCTTTACATCATCGGCAACGTCGTCAGCCGGGGCAATCCGCTGATGGAAGCCATCCTGGACCAGGGCCTGCCCTATATATCCGGCCCGCAATGGCTGTCCGAGCACATCCTGCCCGGCCAGCACGTACTGGCCGTGGCCGGCACCCACGGCAAGACCACGACCAGCGCCCTGCTGGCCTGGATCTTCGAGCATGCCGGCCAGCCGGCCAATTTCCTGATCGGCGGTGTCGCCCCGGATCTGCAGGTCTCGGCCCGCTATCAGGCGCAGCGCCGCCATTTCGTCATCGAGGCCGACGAATACGACACGGCTTTCTTCGACAAGCGTTCCAAGTTCGTGCATTACCGCCCTCGCACGGCGATCTTGAACAATCTGGAATTCGACCACGCCGACATTTTCCCGGATCTGGACGCCATCGAAACCCAGTTCCACCATCTGGTGCGCACCATCCCCGCCAACGGCCGGATCATCCGGCCCGCCGCCAGCGAGGCGCTGGACCGCGTACTGGCCAGGGGCTGCTGGACCGCAGTAGACACCTTTGGCCCGGACGGTCTCTGGCAGGCCCGCACGGATGCGACCAACGACCGCCGCTGCCAGGTCCTGCACGACGGGCAAGCACAAGGCTGGCTGGACTGGTCGATGGCGGGCTTGCATAACCAGTCCAACGCGCTGGCCGCTATCGCCGCCGCTCACCATGCAGGCATCTCTATTTCCGCTGCGCTGGCGGCGCTGAACGCCTTCCAGGGGGTGCGCCGGCGCCTGGAATTGCGCGGCACGGCACAAGGCGTCGCCGTCTACGACGACTTCGCCCATCACCCCAGCGCCATCGCCACCACCATCGACGGCCTGCGGCGGCGCATCGGGACCGGGCCGCGTATCCTGGCCGTCCTGGAGCCCCGATCCAACACCATGAAACTGGGCACCATGGCGGCCCGCCTGCCGGACGCCCTGGCGCAGGCCGATCAGGTCTATTGCTACGGCGATGCCGCCGGCAAACAGGCGCTGGGCTGGGATGCAGCACAGGTTCTGGCCTCTCTAGGCAGCCGCCTGATCTGGACGGGCGGCGATCTGCCCGCCCTGATCGACTCCCTGTGCCATCACGCCCAGGCAGGCGACCACATTCTCATCATGAGCAACGGCGGCTTTGGCGGCATCCACCTGAAACTGCTGGACGCGCTGGCCCGCCGCCCCTCGGACATCTCCTCGCACCAGCCCCCCCACTGATCACTCTTATTCTTTATGCACGTTCTCTACGAAGACGCCGGCAAGCTCAAGGCCGAAACGATTTTCTCCGAAGCCGACACCTCGCTGCAGGTGGAATCCGCTTCCGGCAAACGCAGCAAGATCAAGCGCAACAATGTGCTGTTCACCTTTGATCAGCCTGCCCCCGACACGCTGCTGCCCAGCGCGGAAACCCTGTCCGCCACGCTGGAACCAGCCTTTCTGTGGGAATTCGCCCCGCAACAGGAATTCGAGGCCGCCGCGCTGGCGGAAGACTATTTCGGCCACGCACCGAACGCCGTGGAAAAAACCGCACTGATCCTGGCGCTGTCGGCCGCACCCGCCTATTTTCACCGCCGCGGACGCGGCACCTTTCGCCCTGCGCCGCCCGACATCCTGCAGGCTGCCCTGGCGGCCATCGAGAAAAAACGCCTGCAAGCCGAACAGCAGCAGCAGTGGACCGACGCCTTGATCGCGGGCCAGCTGCCCGACGCCCTGCAGGCGGTCGCGCACACGTTCCTGGACCAACCGGACAAAAATTCGCAGGAATGGAAAGCCTTTGACGCGGCTGTGCAGCAACTGGGCATCAGCCCGGAAAAACTGCTGTTGTCCTTGCGCGTCTGGCCCAACCCCTTGGCCATGATGCGCCAGCGTTTCCTGACCACGCATTTTCCCAAAGGGACCGAATGGCCGCCCGTGGCCGTCGAGCCCTGGGGCGCCGACCTGCCGCAAGCCGAGGTCGAGGCCTATTCGGTAGACGATTCCAGCACCACGGAAATCGACGACGCCTTGTCCGTCACGCAGCCGGATGCCGAGACCATCCGGGTCGGCATCCACATCGCCGTGCCCGCCCTGGCCATCCCACGCGGCAGCGCCTTTGACGACATGGCCCGCAGCCGCATGTCCACGGTCTACATGCCGGGTGACAAGATCCCCATGCTGCCGCATGAATTGATCACTGCCTTTTCCCTGGACGAAGGCCAATGGCGCCCGGCCCTGTCGCTGTATGTGACGGCGCGGCGGCAAGACGGCGAAATCCTGGAGACCGATACCCGCCTGGAACGCATCCGGGTCACCGCCAACCTGCGCCACGACAAGCTGAGCGACACCATCACGGCTGACGCCCTGGCCGATCCCGACGCTGACATTCCCTACGGCCATTGGCTGCGCCCCCTATGGCAATTCGCGCTGCACCTGAGCGCCGCCCGCGATCAGGTGCGCGGCAAGCCCGAAAATAATGACCGGATTGAATACAGTTTCGAAATCGACGGCCCGGCCGACGCACCGGACTCCACCATCCGCCTGATTCCCCGACAGCGCAACGCCCCGCTGGAGCGTCTGGTGGCGGAATATATGATTCTGACCAACACGCAGTGGGGCGCCCTGCTGGCCCGCCACGGCGTGCCCGGCATCTACCGCTCGCAGCAGATGGGGCGCACGCGCATGTCCACCCAGGCCCTGCCGCATGACTCCATCGCGGTGCCGCAATACATCTGGTCCACCTCGCCGCTGCGCCGCTATGTGGACCTGATCAATCAGGGACAGATCCTGGCCGCCGCTGAACATGGGGTGTCCGCCCGTCTGGTCGCCCCCTTCAAACCCAAGGATGCGGACCTATACGCGCTGATCGGCGCCTTCGATTCGCAATACACGCTATGGGGCGATTTCCAGTCATCCCTGGAACGCTATTGGTGCCTGCGCTGGCTGCAGCAACAGGGCCTGAAAGAAGTTCGCGCCCATGTATTGCGCGAAAATCTGGTACGCCTGGCCTGCGCACCGCTGGTCACCCGCATCAACGGCCTGCCCGTCTTTGATCGCGGCCAGGAAATCGTCCTGGACATTCTGGGCTACGATGAACTAGGACTGGAAATCGAGTGCCGCCTGCGCGAAGCGCTCTAACGACATGACACAGCCGGAGAACCCGCTGCCGCTGCAGTTGCTGGAACCCCGCCGCGAAGGCCGCAGCCGGATGGCGCTGGCCCTGCTCTTGTCCGGCTGCGCGCACGCGCTGCTGCTGACCTGGCAGGCCTATGCCCCGCCTGACACGACACGCGAATCCCCGTTGGAAATCACCCTGGTCAATAGCCGCAGCGATCAGGCGCCGCTGCAGCCCCAGGCGCTGGCCCAACAAAACCTGGACGGGGGCGGCGAACAGCCGCAGGGCATGGCCTCGTCTCCCTTGCCGCGCACCAGCGACGGCAATGCCGACGAGGTCGTGCTGGAAGCGCTGCGCCGGCGCCAGGCGGAACTCGAAGCCGAGCAACGCCGCCTGCTGACGCAACTGGAATCCTCTGACAAGGTCCCCGAGGCCACACCGGCCCAGCAACTGCTGGGCCAAAGCGCGGAACCCGGCGACGACGAGCGCCAGCAGGACAGTCTGGTGCTCAGCGCCCGGATCGCTGCGCTGAAGGCCCAGATCGAACGCTACAACGCCCTGCCCCGGCAGACCTTCGTAGCGCCATCCACTCAGGCGGCCGATTACGCCCAATATGTCGAAGCCTGGCGCCAGCGCATCGAACTGATCGGCACGCAGCACTACCCGCCCCAAGCCCGTGGACGCATCTACGGCGATCTGCAGCTGACCGTCTACATCCGCCGCGACGGACAACTGGACCATCTGACGTTCGACCGCCCATCCAACCAGGCCATCCTGAACAGCGCGGCACGGCGCATCGTCGAATTGGCGACTCCCTTCCCCCCCCTGCCCCCTCAACTGGCAGCACGCACCGACATCCTGGCCATCACGCGGACCTGGCATTTCACCCGCGCGGGCCTGGACACGGAATCCCCATGAATCTGCGCCGCCTGATCGTCGCGGTCATCCTGGCGGCCCTATGCGCCGGCTTTCTGTATCAGATCGGCCTATTGGGCATGGTGGTCTGGTTCAATTTCCGCAACCCATCGAACACGCCAGTCATGCAGGACACGCTCAATACGCTGCGAACGCACCAGCCCGACGCCCGGCTGGTGCATCAATGGGTGCCCTATGACAACATCAGCGCGAATCTGAAACGCGCCGTGATCGCATCCGAGGATTCCGGATTCATGGACCACGACGGCGTGGAATGGGACGCCATCCGCAAAGCCTGGCGCTACAACCAGCGCCAGGAATCTCTGGGCCGCAGCCGCCGGCGCGGCGGCTCGACGATCACTCAGCAGCTGGCGAAAAACCTGTTTCTGTCGAACTCGCGCAACTACCTGCGCAAAGGACAGGAGTTGATCCTGACCTACATGATCGAAGGCGTCATGAGCAAGCGCCGCATCCTGGAACTCTATCTGAACATCGCCCAATGGGGCACAGCCACTTTCGGCGCTCAGGCCGCCGCCCGCCATTACTTCAAAACCGATGCAGCCAGGCTGTCGAGCACCCAGGCTGCCCAACTGGCGACCATGCTGCCCAACCCCGCGTACTACGACGCACACGGCGCCACGGGATATCTGCGATCCCGCGCCGCGACGATCCGCGCCCGCATGCCGCAGGTCGCGCTTCCCTGATCCGGCCAGCAAACGGATCAGAGTACTATTGAGGTTTTTCCTGCAGTCTGACCCATGCGCACGGCCCGACACTATCTCGCCCGCGAAATCTACCGCTCGACGGCTGTCGTGCTGGTGGCGCTCGTGGGGCTGTTCATGTTCTTTGCCCTGATCGAAGGGCTGGACAAGGTCGGTGATCGGCTGTCGCTGCTGAATTTATTCTATCTGCAGGCGCTCGACCTGCCCAACCACCTGTATGAACTGCTGCCGATCGGGCTGCTGATCGGCGCCGTGCTGGCGCTGGCCGGATTGGCTCAGCGCAATGAACTGACCATTTTGCGGGCTTCCGGCGTCAGCGGCCTGAAACTGCTGACCACCCTGTGGCTGATCACCATCCCCCTGGTCCTGGGGGCCTACATCCTGTCGGAATACATCACGCCGGCCGCCGAATTGCGCGGCAGCGAATCCCGGCTGTCGCTGATGGGGCGCACCGATGGCGGGCGCCTGTCCAGCGGCTATTGGTTCAAGGAAAGCGACGCGGACGGCGGGACGCGCATCATCAATATCCACCAGCTGGACGGCCAGGGTCAGGTGCAGGGCATCGTCCTGTACGAATTCCAGCCGGACGATACGCTCAAGGCCTATGTCCAGGCCAAGACCGGCCAATTCGAACAAGGCCGGTTGACGCTGCAGGACCTGACGGAAACCCGGATCCTTCCCCAGCCGACCAGTGCGCTGGCCGATGCCCGCATCCCCAAATCCCCGGTGACAGAGGTCCTGCACCTGGACCGTCGCAGCATCCCCACGTCTCTCAGCCCCGAACGCCTGATCGCCCGCATTCTGACGCCGGAACGCATGGCGATTTCCGACCTGCTGGACTATATCCAGTACCTGCGCAGCAATCATCTGCAGACCGACCGCCAGGAAGTCGCCCTGTGGCGCAAAGTCGCCTATCCCTTTACCTTGCTGGTCATGATGACCATTGCCGCACCGATCGGTTTCATGCAGACCCGGCGCGGCGGGGTCGGCCCCAAGGTCTTTCTGGGCATCATCCTGGGCGTAGGATTTTTCATGCTGAACCAGCTGGCGCTGAACGCCGGCATGCTGGGGGACTGGCCGCCCTGGGCCACTGCGTTAGTGCCCAGCCTGCTGGGCCTGGGCCTGGCATTGGTCACCCTGCTGGCCATGGAACACCGCCATCCTCTGGCGCTGTGGTGGCGACAACGGCGCCTGGAACAGACATCCGCATGACCTCCGCTCGTGATGTCTGGGTGATCGGCGATGTGCAAGGCTGCGCCGGCGCACTACGAGCGCTGCTGGCGCAGCCGGAACTCGCCCGACCCGATACGGAAATCTGGTTTGCCGGCGACCTGGTCAACCGGGGGCCGGATTCCCTGGGCGCCCTGCGCCTGATCCGCAGCCTGGGGACCAAAGCGCGTGCGATCCTGGGCAATCATGACCTGCACCTGCTGGCAGTCGTCGCCGGTGTGCGCAAGCAAGGTAAATCCGATACTTTGCAGGACATCCTGGATGCACCCGACCGGGATGAACTCATCACCTGGCTGCGCCATCGCCCGTTGATGGTGCGCGACTGCGGCCACGTCATGGTCCACGCCGGCATTCTGCCAGCCTGGACGCTGGACCAGGCCCAATCCCTGGCGCAGGAAATCGAATCCGCCCTGCAACAGGATGACTGGCCCCAGGCGGTCCATGATCTGTACGGCGAAGAACCCCTGCAATGGGATGACGCGCTGCGCGGACAAGCCCGCATGCGGGTCATCGTCAATGCCTTGACGCGGATGCGCGTCTGCCGCGCCGACGGCAGCATGGACTTCCGTCACAAGGGCGGCCCGGACGCAGGGCCGGAGCTGCAGCCCTGGTTTGACCTGCCGGGGCGCCGCGACCTGGCCGAGCCGGTGGTGTTCGGCCACTGGTCGGCCCTGGGCCTGAATATCCGGCCCGACAGCATCTGCCTGGACACAGGGTGCGTCTGGGGGCGATCCCTGACCGCGCTGCGCCTGCGGGATCATCGCTTGATCCAGCAGGATTGCACGGATTGCCGTTAAGCGCCTGAACCTGCCACGGCCCGCCGCACGGCCGCATGCGCCTGATGCGCCAACTGACTGCGATCCAGATGCGCGGCCGGAGCGATCGGCGGCAGGAATTCACATTCCACCGTCACGTCCCAGGCCCCCAGCAAGAACCACAGGTTTGCAGCCAAGGTCTGGTCCCCGACAAACGCCAGTTCGGGAGCGCGCCACCCGCGCCGTAAAAACCGCAAAGCCACGGGCTGCACAGGGACGGCGTCCTGCACGGCAGCCTCGAACAGCCCCGCATGAAAGGCCAGGATATCCTGGCCATCCGTCGTCGTGCCCTCGGGAAACAGGCCGACCACATCACCCTGTTGGAAACAGGCGCTGATCTGCCGCCCCGCTTCGCGGACCGCCTGGCGATGCCTGCGGTCGATGAACAGCGTGCCCGCCCAGGCGACCAGCAGGCCGATCACCGGCCAGCGCCGGATATCGCTTTTGGCGACGAAAGACGTGGTGCGCACCCGATTGAGGACAAAGATATCCACCCAGGACACATGATTGGCCGCCCACAGGACGGCGCCCTGCAGCATGGGTTCGCCCTGGACGCGCACCCGCACGCCGCACAGGATCAGCAAGCACCGGGACCAGCCGCCGACGACGGCGCGCCGCCGGGTTCGGCTTAATAAAGGGAACACCAGCAATTCTGTGAGCAGACCCAGCAGGATCCATGCCAGGACCAGCATCAAGCGAAACAGGAACAGCAATAGCGCCATGGGCATCCTTATGCCCGGCCAGCCCAGGCAACGCCGCCCATCATACCTGCTGCCCGCCGGCCCGCAAGGCGTGGCGCCGGCTGCCTAGCAGCGGCCTAGCGCCGCACACTGACCCCGGCGAGATCACTCGCCCCGCCGACGTGGCCCGACTGCTGATCCAGATAGCGCTGCAGGATGACGGCTGCCGCCATGGCGTCGTCCGGGACGTTCGAGCCCAGAATCTGCTGGGCTTCCAGGCTGGATCCGCGCTCGTCGACCAATTCGACCTGTACGCGAAAGCGCCCTTCCAGTTGATGCGCAAAGCGGCGGCTGTGCTGCGAAGCGGGCTGTTCCTCGCCATCCAGCGTCAGAGGCAGGCCGACCACCACCCGATCCGGCTGCCACTCGTCCAGCAGCGCCTGAACCTGGGTGAAGCGCTGTTCGCGTGTGGCTGGCGTCAGGATGCACAAGGGCCGGGCCTGCGCCGTCAGCGTATTGCCCAACGCCACGCCGATTTTCTTCAGTCCGAAATCGAAAGCCAGCAGGACGTCTTCAGGCATGGCCGACATCACTGGCCAGCATGGACGAGCGAATACCCAGCTGGGCCAGTGCGGCATCGTAGCGCTGCTCGGCCGGCGTACCGAACAGGATATCGTTGGAAGCCAGGACATTGAGCCAGGCATTACGGGACAGTTCGTCTTCCAGTTGGCCCGCGCCCCACCCTGCATATCCCAGCGTCACCAACAGATGCGCGGGGCCATGGCCGGCGGCGACATCCTGCAGCACGTCGCGGGACGTGGTCAGCGCCACGTCTTCGCCCAAGGGGATGCTGGAGCTGTATTCCCCCCTGGGGACATGCAGCACGAAACCCCTATCGGTCTGCACCGGCCCGCCGAAAAAGACGGGTGATTCACGGACCGGGCCGATTTCCAGGGACAGCGGCAGATCGATGCGCTGCAGCAGATCGCCGATCGTCAGATCGGTGGGGCGATTCACCACCAGGCCCAGCGCCCCATGTTCGGTGTGTTCGCAGACATAGATCACGGTATTGGCCAGTTCACCGGACACCATGCCCGGCATGGCCAGCAGGAACTGCCGGGACAGATCGATCCGCGAATGGGTGTCAGAATCATGCGTTTCCGTCTTCATGGCAGTCTCCTGAAAACCGGCCGTCAGGCCCATGCGACTAGAGTATCAGATCTCGATCAATTCGAAGTCTTCTTTACGAGCTCCGCATTCCGGACACACCCAGTTCGGCGGCACATCCTCCCACCGGGTGCCCGGCGCGATGCCGTCCTCCGGAAAGCCGGCCGCCTCGTCGTAGATCCAGCCGCAAATCAGACACATCCAGGTCCGCATGACAATCCCAACCTTGCAACAGGCCCGTCCGGTCATCGGCAGGCCGCATCCATTAGAATGGATGCCATAGTACCTAATCCGCCGGCGGCATTGCCGGCCAGTCGTCTGCACCCATGGCCTCGCCCCTCGTCTCTACACTCTCCCTGCCCCTGATTCTCGGCCCTTTCGACCCGAGCGGCGCCAGTAACCTGCCGATCGATGCGGTCATCTGCGCCCGGCTGGGCCTGCACGCCGGATCGGTGGCGACGGCCATCCATATCCAGGACACGAGCGGCACGGAATCCATCCAAAGACTATCGCCCGAACTGATCGACGATCAGGCCCGCTGCCTGCTGGAAGACATGGCGATCGGCGCCCTGAAGATCGGACCGCAATACGATCCGGAAACCATCGCGGTGCTGGCGCAGATCGTCGCCGACTACAGCGCCCTGCCCCTGGTGCTGCACCTGACGGCCCCGCCGCAGGTCCAGGACCTGGACGATCTGGACCCCGAAGACACGCTCAGCGCACAGCTGGACTTGCTGGTGCCCCAGGCGCGGATGGTCGTCGTCGACGCCGCATTGCCGGAACAATGGGCCAGCCAGGGCCTGCTGTCCGCCACGGGGGCCGACGATCCCATCCAGGCGCTGCTGGAACTGGGCGCAGACTACGTGCTGTGCAGCAACGCGGCCCTGAGCCCGGACCTGAACGGCCTGTCGCTGCACGCCCAAGACCAGGCCAGCCGCCGCTGGCCCTGGTCGCCATCGCTGGTGCGGGCCAGCGACAGCGACAGCCTGCTGGCCACCGCCCTGACCTGCCTGCTGGCCCGAGGCCTGGACCCGGCCGAAGCCGCCCAGCAAGCCATCACCACGGCTGCCGCCATGACTGAACACGCATTCCATCCCGGCATGGGCCAGCACATTCTGCAACACGCCGCCACATGAACCACCCACGCTTTCCTCGCGGCCTGTATGGGGTCACGCCCGACTGGGCCGATACCGGCCGGCTGCTGGCCGCCATCGAACAGGCCCACGCCGGCGGCATGCAGGCGCTGCAATGGCGGCGCAAGCACGGTTCCGCCGGCGAGCGCCGCGCTCAGGCCGCTGCCGTGCGCGATCTCTGCCTGCGCCTGCAGCTGCCCCTGATCATCAACGACGACTGGCGGCTGGCCGCCGACCTGGGCGCCGACGGCGTGCACCTGGGCAAAGACGACGCCGCCATCTCCCTCGTCCGCCAGACATTGGGACCGGACGCGCTGATCGGCTGTTCCTGCTACGACCAGCCCGAACTGGCGCGCCGGCACCTGCAAGACGGGGTAGACTACATCGCCTTCGGTGCGCTGTATCCCTCGGCCGTCAAACCGGATGCCGTCCGCGCCACACTGGACCATGTCCGCGCCGGACGGCGCTTGGCGGACCAGCATACGCCCCACCCAGCTGTCGTGGCCATCGGCGGCATCGGCCCCGACAACGCCGCCCCCGTCATCCAGGCCGGGGCGGACAGCATTGCCGTGATCAGCGCCCTATTCGAAGCTGCCGACGTCCGCGACGCCGCCCGCCGCTGCAGCGCGCTGTTTTCCTGATCCTTTCATATCGGAACCGATCCATGTCCCGCAATACCGAACTGTTCGAACGCGCCAGCCGCGCCATCCCCGGCGGTGTGAATTCCCCCGTCCGCGCCTTCCGCTCAGTCGGCGGCACCCCGCCCTTCATCCAGCGGGCGCAAGGTCCCTATCTGTGGGACGCCGAAGGCGCCCGCTACATCGATTACATCGGCTCCTGGGGTCCGGCCATCCTGGGTCATGCCGATCCCGAAGTGGTGCGGGCCGTGCAGGCAGCCGCCGAAGGCGGTCTGTCCTTCGGCGCGCCGACCGAAGCCGAAATCCAGATCGCGGAAGCCATCATCGACCGCATCCCTTCCATCGAGCAGGTGCGTCTGGTCAGCTCGGGCACCGAAGCCACGATGTCCGCCATCCGCCTGGCACGAGGCCACACGGGCCGCCACAAGATCATCAA
Source organism: Castellaniella sp. (assembly GCF_034675905.1). Classification (GTDB taxonomy): domain Bacteria; phylum Pseudomonadota; class Gammaproteobacteria; order Burkholderiales; family Burkholderiaceae_B; genus Castellaniella. The sequence continues at coordinate 544,237 of NZ_JAUCCV010000010.1, forward strand.
GTTCGAGGGCTGCTATCACGGCCATTCGGACAGCCTGCTGGTCAAGGCCGGGTCGGGCATGCTGACCTTCGGCAATCCGTCTTCGGCCGGCGTCCCCCCGGAATTCGTACAGCACACCCTCGTGCTGGATTACAACGACCTGGTCGCTGTCGAGACCGCCTTTGCACAATACCCGGATGAGATCGCCTGCATCATCGTCGAACCCATCGCCGGCAACATGAATCTGGTGCGCCCGGCGCCCGGCTTCCTGGAAGGACTGCGCACGCTGTGCAGCCGGTACGGCGCCCTGCTGATCTTTGACGAAGTCATGACCGGGCTGCGCGTCGGACCGCAAGGCATGCAAGGACTGTGCGGCATCACGCCGGATCTGACGACGTTGGCGAAGATCATCGGCGGCGGCATGCCGGTGGGCGCCTTCGGCGGCCGCACCGAGATCATGGCCGACATCGCCCCCCTGGGTGCGGTCTACCAGGCCGGCACCCTGTCGGGCAACCCGGTCGCCGTCGCGGCAGGGCTGGTGACGCTGCGCCGTCTGGCCGAACCCGGTTTTTACGAACGGCTGCATGCGCAGACCGGCAAGCTCATCCAAGGCCTGATCGACTGCGCCCGCCGCCACGGCGTGCCATTCAGCGGCGACTGGCAAGGCGGACTGTTCGGCATCTACTTCCGCGACAGCATTCCGACCAGCCTGGCCGACGTCTCCGCCTGCGATCAGGATGCCTTCAAACGCTTCTTTCACGGCATGCTGGATGCCGGCGTGCACTTTGCGCCCTCCGCCTTCGAAGCGGGCTTTGTGTCCAGCACGCACGACGACGCCGTCATCCAGGAAACACTGACCGTCGCGGACCGTGTCTTTGCAGAGCTGGCGGCGAATTAATACGAACTTCAAATTACTTGACCCAGAACAAAGACGCGCAGGCATTCGACCCCTAAACTAAGTCTGTCATCCACAACAACGGCCGCCCGGCGGCCCAAGGGCGCGTCATGACCGACTACACCAACTACGCCGCCACGCAACACCCTGCCGTTGCATTGGACTTCCCCGACCTGGAAACCCGCACCACCGGGCAGGAACCCGCCGACATCCGTCTGTGGCTGCGCATGCTCAGCTGCTGCACACTGATCGAAAACGAAGTGCGCAGCCGCCTGCGCAGCGAATTCCAGACGACGCTGCCGCGCTTCGACCTGATGTCGCAGCTCACCCACGCCCCAAAGGGCCTGAAAATGAGCGAACTCTCGCGCCTGATGATGGTCACCAACGGCAACATCACCGGCATCACCGACCAGCTGGAAAAAGACGGCCTGGTCGAACGCATGAAAGACGACGGCGACCGGCGCAGTTCCTTGATCCGCCTGACGCTGAAAGGCCGCCGCCACCATCGCCGCATGCAGCGCGCGCACGAATCCTGGATCCAGGCGCTGGTAGGCGGCATGGCTCCGGCGGCACGCGGCGCCCTGTTCGATCTGCTGGGCGATCTGAAGCAAACCACTTACGCGCGCCTGCCAGCCGTTTAATACGTCGCATCCGCCGGCATGTGTCGCCTCAGGGTGACACCTTGCCCAGCCGGGGGCGTTGGTCCCAAGCACCCCCATTCGTCATAGAATGGGGGTTTGCTTTTTGACCTCTACGCCCCCCAGACAATCCAGACGCACGATCACCATGGCTATCAATTTGCACATTCCGGCGCGCGACGCCATTTTCCCTGTCGCAGGCATCCGTATCGGCACCGCTGAGGCCGGCATCCGCAAGGCCGGGCGCCGCGACCTGACCGTGCTGCTGCTGGACGAAGGCGCCGCAGTGGCGGGCGTCTTCACGCGCAACCGCTTCCGTGCCGCCCCGGTCCAGGTCTGCGAGGCCCATCTGGCTGCCGGCCAGGGCATCCGCGCCCTGGTGATCAACACCGGCAATGCCAACGCGGGCACTGGCGCCTCGGGCCTGCAAGCAGCCCATGACACCTGCGCTGCGCTGGCGGGCCAGCTGCACGTACAAGCCGGCCAGATCCTGCCGTTTTCTACCGGCGTCATCCTGGAACCGCTGCCGGTGGACCGCCTGATCGCCGGGCTACCCGCCGCCATCGCGGATGCGCAGGCTGAGCACTGGTTCGAGGCCGCGCATAGCATCATGACGACCGACACCCAGCCAAAGATCCATTCCCGGCGCCTGGATCTGGGCGGAGCCGCCGTCACCATCACCGGCATCAGCAAGGGCGCCGGCATGATCCGCCCCAATATGGCGACCATGCTGGGGTTCCTGGGCACAGACGCCGGCCTGGCGCCGGATCTGCTGCAAGCGCTGGCACGCCAGATCGCCGACCAGTCCTTCAACCGCATCACGGTCGACGGCGATACATCCACCAACGATTCCTTCATCATCCTGGCCACGGGCGCCAGCGGCGTGCAGATTGAATCCGCACAAGACCCGCGCTACGCCCCTCTGGCTCAGGCCCTGACGGATGCCGCCCGGGATCTGGCCCAGAAGATCGTGCGCGACGCCGAAGGCGCCACGAAATTCATGACCATCCGCATCGAGCAGGCGGCGACCACCGAAGAAGCCCTGAAGGTCGCTTACGCGATTGCGCATTCTCCCCTGGTCAAAACCGCTTTTTACGCCTCAGACCCCAATCTGGGCCGCATCCTGGCGGCCATCGGCTATGCCGGCATCGACGATCTGGATGTCTCCAGGCTGACGCTGTGGCTGGGCGATGTGCAGGTCGCCTCTCAGGGCGGGCGCGACCCCGACTACCGCGAATCAGACGGCCAGCGCGTCATGGCCCAGGCCGAGATCCTGGTGCGCGTCGCCCTGGGGCGCGGCGACATCAGCGACACGGTGTACACCTGCGATTTTTCGCACGAATACGTCAGCATCAACGCCGATTATCGATCCTGATACCCTGTTAGCCCAGATCCTCTTGATTTACAAACGGAATTCTGCAAAAATAACGGGCTTGGTCCCGCTTTTAACAGAGCTGGGCCGTTTTTGGCATCCCCGGCATTTTGAATTTGGCGGATCGTTTCTGATGAAACGCCCGTTGATTGCCGGTCATTTTTTCACAGGGAATCCCCATGTACGCGGTCATAAAAACCGGCGGCAAACAGTATCGTGTTTGCGCTGGCCAAAAACTGAAAATCGAACAGATACCGGCTGACATTGGGCAAGAAATCTCGCTTGACCAGGTGTTGTCGGTCGGCGAAGGCGAAACGCTGAAAATCGGCACGCCCTTCGTCGCTGGCGCTGCGGTCAAAGCCACCGTTCTTGCACAAGGCCGTCACGACAAGGTCAAAATCTTCAAGATGCGCCGTCGCAAGCACTACCAGAAGCACCAAGGGCATCGTCAGAACTACACCGAAATCCGCATCGACGCCGTTGCGGCCTGATACGGTCAAGGAGCACACTCATGGCACACAAAAAAGGCGGCGGCTCAACTCGTAACGGCCGCGATTCAGAATCAAAACGACTGGGCGTGAAGGTCTACGGCGGCCAGGCGATCCTGGCTGGCGGCATCATCGTCCGTCAGCGCGGCACGCAGTTCCACCCCGGCGTGAACGTCGGCATCGGCAAGGACCACACCCTGTTCTCCCTGGTGGATGGCACGGTGCAGTTCTCGATCAAGGGTGCGCTGAACAAGCGAACCGTCTCGGTCGACGCGGTCAATTAATCACCGCATCAAACCGAGAAAAGGCCCTGCTCTCCGGCAGGGTCTTTTTTTTCATTAGAATGTATTCATCATGAAATTCGTAGACGAAGCCACCATCGAAGTCGTTGCCGGTAAAGGCGGCAACGGCGTAGCCAGCTTCCGCCGGGAAAAATTCATCCCGATGGGCGGGCCGGACGGCGGCGACGGCGGGCGCGGCGGCTCGATCCTGGCCGTCGCCGACCGTAATATCAACACCCTGATCGACTACCGTTATGCCCGCCTGCATCGGGCGAAAAACGGTGAAAACGGTCGGGGATCGGACCAGTATGGGGCGGGTGCGCCGGACATCGTCCTGCGCGTGCCCGTGGGTACCGTGATCCACGACGCCGATACGGGCGAACAGCTGTTCGACCTGAATCAGCACGACGATCAGGTCACGCTGGCTGCCGGCGGCCACGGCGGCCTGGGCAATCTGCACTTCAAGTCCAGTATCAACCGGGCGCCGCGACAATTCACCCCTGGGCACGAAGGCGAGCAGCGCCGCCTGCGGCTGGAACTGAAAGTCCTGGCCGACGTCGGTTTGCTGGGCATGCCCAATGCGGGCAAATCTACATTGATCACGCGCGTCTCGAACGCCAAGCCCAAGATCGCTGATTACCCCTTCACGACACTGCACCCGAATCTGGGCGTGGTGCGCACATCCGCTTCGCACAGTTTCGTCATCGCCGACATTCCCGGCTTGATCGAAGGCGCGTCTGAAGGCGCTGGTCTGGGCCATCAATTCCTGCGCCACCTCAGCCGTACACGGGTCCTGCTGCATCTGCTGGATGTGTATTCTCCCGACCCAGACATCGATGCCTGCGCCCAGGCCATCCAGGACGCTCAGGCCATCGTGCGCGAACTGGAACGCTACAGCCCGGAACTAGCGGCCAAGCCGCGCTGGCTGGTGCTCAACAAGATGGACATGATCGAAGACCCCGCCGCCATCCAGGAACGCATCTGCCGCGAACTGGACTGGACCGGTCCGGTGTTCGGCATATCGGCCCTGACCGGCGCGGGCGCCCCGTCGCTCATGGGGGCGATCCAGTCCTGGCTGGACGAACAGCAGCGTGCGGCCTACGCGCGTGACGAAGACCCCCGTTTTACCGGCCATCCGGCGGCAAGCGATCCGCACACGACGCAGACCCGGACCAGACGCCATCCTGAATCGCGCTGCGCTACACTTCAGAACACCCGCCTGATGGACTGATCCGGTGTCAGGCGGGCATTTGACCGCTACCTTTTGTTGCTGCGCGCCGCCTGTATGTCTACGCCTGCCCTTTCTTCTTCCGTCGCCCGGGACGCCCATCGGCTGGTCCTGAAAGTCGGCTCGTCCCTGGTCACCAACGAAGGCCGCGGCATCGATCTGCAGGCCGTGGCTCAATGGGCGGAACAGATCGCCGGCCTGCATGCCGCTGGCCGCCAGGTCGTTCTGGTATCCAGCGGAGCCGTCGCCGAAGGCATGGCCCGACTGGGCTGGCCGCGCCGCCCCAAAGCCATGTCCGAACTGCAGGCAGCGGCAGCCGTCGGGCAGATGGGCCTGATCCAGGCCTACGAAGCCGCCTTTGCCCGCCACGGCATCCGTACGGCCCAGATCCTGCTGACCCACGAGGACCTAGCCGACCGGCGTCGCTACCTGAACGCTCGCAGCACCCTGGTGACACTGCTGAATCTGGGCGTGGTGCCGATCGTCAACGAAAACGACACCGTAGTCACCGATGAAATCCGCGTGGGCGACAACGACACACTGGGCGCGCTGGTGACCAATCTGGTCGAGGCCAGCGTCCTGATCATCCTGACTGATCAGGCGGGTCTGTACAGCGCCGATCCACGCAAGCATGCCGATGCGCAATTCATCCACCAGGGCCAGGCAGGCGACCCCGCCCTGGAAGCCATGGCAGGGGGATCGGGCAGCGCCATCGGCACCGGCGGCATGCTGACCAAGGTATTGGCCGCGCGCCGCGCCGCCAATAGCGGCGGCCACACCATCATCGCATCCGGGCGTGAACCGGCCGTGCTGCAGCGTCTGGCATCCGGCGAGGCCATCGGCACCGAACTGCAGGCCGTGTTGCCGGTCAGATCCGCCCGCCAGCGCTGGATGGTGAACCACCTGCGCCTGCGTGGCCGCGTCACGCTGGATGCCGGGGCCGTGCGGGCCCTGACCCAGGGACACCGCAGCCTGCTGCCCATCGGCGTCACCGACGTGGAAGGCGATTTCGAGCGCGGCGACGTCGTGGCCTGCGTCGACGAGCACGGCGTGGAATGCGGCCGCGGCCTGATCAACTATTCAGCGGCCGATACGGCCCGCATCCTGCGCCAGCCCAGCGCCCGCATCGCGGATATTCTGGGACATCTATCCGACCCGGAACTGATCCACCGCGACAATCTGGTGGTCATCCGGGCGCGCGCTATTTCTGCGCCGGAATAAACAACGTTTCCTTGACCTCTTCCATGACCACGCAGCTTTTGGTCTGCGTGACGCCGGGCAGGCGCAGCAAAATATTGCCCAGCAAATTGCGATACTGGCTGATTTCCTTGATGCGCGCCTTGACCAGATAGTCGAAATCACCCGACACCAGATGGCATTCCAGCACCTGAGGCACGCATAGCACCTCGCGGCGGAATTCCTCGAAAGTCCGTTCCGATTTGCTCGACATGCTGATTTCCACGAATACCAACAGGCCTGCATCCAGGGCAGCAGGGGCTACGCGGGCATGGTAGCCTGTGATGGTGCCGTCCCGCTCCAGGCGCCGCACGCGCTCGATACACGGCGTCACGGTCAGGCCGACGGCATCGGCCAGTTCCGTCATGGACAGGCGGCCGTTTTGCTGCAGCAGATCCAGAATGCGGCGGTCGATCTTGTCGAGCGCATGCACCGATTCTTTTTGAATTCGCACGAAGTCTCTTCCTAAAAAGTCATCCGGCTGCCGCCGGCGAAACAGGTATCCGGCGCCGGCAACAGGCCCTGGCGCACACTGACAAAAACGGCATAAAACGGGGTCAAATTGCCGTCACGACGACGACATTTCACGCAAGCAGCATTTTGTCCTACCCGCCAGGATTTGGCTAGAAGGCACACGATGAAATTCATGAAAAATCGATTTTTTCATGAAAAATAACCTGAGATTATTGCCTATCATCATCAAAAATTAATCTAATCGAGGTTCGATCATGAAGGTTCTCGTTTTAGGGGCCGGCGTTGTGGGTGTCACGAGCGCCTATTACCTGGCGCGCCAGGGCCACGATGTGACCGTTATCGACCGGGAATCCGGCACGGCGGAAGAAACCAGCTTCGCCAACGCCGGACAGCTGTCCTTTGGCTATTCCTCGCCTTGGGCTGCGCCTGGCATCCCCCTGAAAGCCCTGAAATGGCTGTTCACCCAGCACGCACCGCTGACCATCCGGCCCGATGGCAGCCTGTTCCAGCTGCGCTGGATGTTCGACATGTGGCGCAACTGCACCCCGGCCCGCTATGCCGTCAACAAAGACCGCATGCTGCGCCTGTCGGCCTACAGCCGTCAGTGCCTGCATGCCCTGCAAGCGGATACCGGCATCCAGTTCGAAGGGCGCACCCAGGGAACGCTGCAGGTCTTTCGCACGCAGAAACAGATGGACGACGCCCAGCGCGACGTCCAGGCCCTGAGCGATGCGGGCGTAGCCTACGAACTGATCGATGGCGATCGCCTGGTCGATTACGAACCCGCCCTGCACCAGGTGCGCCACAAGCTGGTCGGCGGCCTGCGCACCCCGGACGACGAGACCGGCGATTGCAGACTCTTCACCCACGAGCTGACCCGCTTGGCCGAAGCCCAGGGCGTGCAGTTTCGCTACGGCGAAACCATCCAGGCCCTGCATCAGGCCGGTGGACGGATCAGCAGCGTGCAATGCGCATCAGGCCTGCTGCAGGCCGATGCCTACGTCGTGGCGCTAGGATCATATTCCCCGCTGCTGATGCGCGGCATCGTGGATATGCCGGTCTACCCGATGAAGGGCTATTCCATCACCGTGGACATTGCCGACCCCGAACGGGCGCCGATATCCACATTGCTGGACGAGACCTACAAGATCGCTCTGACCCGCTTCGACCAGCGTATCCGGGTGGGCGGCATGGCCGAAGTCGTGGGCTACGACATGCATCTGGACCCGCGCCGCCAGCGTACGCTGGAAATGGTTCTGAATGACTTGTTCCCCGGCTGCTACAAGCCCGGCGACGTGCACTTCTGGACCGGCCTGCGGCCCAAGACGCCGGACAGCACACCCATCGTCGGACGCACCCGGCTGGATAATCTGTTCCTGAATACCGGCCACGGCACGCTGGGCTGGACCATGGCCTGCGGCAGCGGCAGTCTGATCGCCGATATCGTGTCCGCCAAATCCACGGCCATCCGCAGCGACGACCTGGACGTCCGGCGTTATCGCTGACACTGTCCGAACAGGATGGCGCCCAGCCACGGCGCCATCCGTGGGTTGCACCCGTCATAACGCCCAGGCGTAGCCAAAATCCCGTAGCGATTCAATGGGCGGCATCGGCATGCCGGCGTCGCAGGCGCGCTGGCGCAAACGGCTGATGATGCTGCGGCATCGGGGATCGCGGATACGGGCCTGTTGGCGAGGCTGCCAGACCTGCAACACCGCAGCGATCAGATCCGCATGACTGGCCACATGACCCGGCGCCTCGAACAGACACAGCAGGACAGCGCGTTCCGAGACCGTCAGGTGCAGCGCTGTTGCATGCCCATACCCCAGCACCCAGCCCTGGTCCATCAAACGCCACGAACCGATGCACAAATCCGCAGCTGCCTGATGCACGGGCACGAAGGGACGGGGCTGCACATCCGGACCAAAGCGGGCGCGCCGATAATCCAGCGCCAGCAATACCGATACCAGCAAGGCAGGCGGATCCTCCGGCCGCAATACATAATCCACCCCCGAGGACAGCAATGCGGCCTGTTCCGGGCCAACCGGCTGCCCATACCAAGCGAGCAGGATCAATCCAGGCCAGACTGACCGTACGGCGTGTGCCGCACGGCAATTGACGGCGACATCCGCCAGCAGGACGAGCGCATCCGGCGCCAGGGTCCCTGGCCGGAGAAACATTCCCCGCAGCGCAGCAGCATCAGAAAACACGACCACCCGGCAGCCGCTGGCAGTCAGGCACTGAATCCAGCCATTGTCCGCAGGCGCCAAGACCCAAACGACCTTGTCATCCATCACGCCATATCCCCCTGTTACCAGTACGCGGATAGCGGCAACTCTCGTGGAATGCCGCGGGTCCGCCCAGATATCAATCATTCAGTGCTAATTATTACATTAGTAATGGAACATGATCACCAATGTATTCGCCGTTTTTAGTCCAATGGGGGCGTGAAGACCTTTGGCGAACGATTGCGACACACCCGGATCAGGCGCGGCCTCTCGCAGGCACAGCTGGCGCACGCCTGCGGCCTGTCCCAAAGCGCCATTTCCAGCTACGAAAACGGCAGCCGCCAATCCCCCAAAAAATTGCTGAACCTGGCTCAGGCCCTGAGTGTGGATATCTATTGGCTGAGCCGCGGCGAGGGGACGGCAGAATCCGCATCCAGCATGGCGGCAACCATGCACGAGCACACCGCACCCTGGCCCTTCCCATCCATAGAACCTCATGTGTTCTGGTCCTTGAAGCCCAAGGATCGCAAGACGGTGGAAACCACGGTATCCGCGCTGATCGACAGCTTGATCGCTTCCCCCAAATACTGATTATTCCAGGATCAGCGCTAGCCGGCGCCCGATCAGCGCCTTATACTGCATGCCTCGCAGGGGTACTCGACGGCAATGCCGGCGGGTTGAGAAACACCCTTCGTACCAGTACGGATAATGCCGATGCTGGGAGCGTGCGCGGTGTCCCATCTTTTCTCTCCGGCCTGCGCTTTCCTTCCTCCCCGACTCGGCTCCATTTCCGAAAATTTTCGAACCTGGAGCTTCCTCTTGAATACCAATCCTCAGTTTTCCGCCACCCAGGCCACGGTCGACCACGCCGCTGTCCAGCCGCTGCCCGCTTCCCGAAAAATCCACGAAACCGGTTCTCGGCCGGACATCCGCGTCCCATTCCGGGAAATCCGGCAAGACGAGACGCCGTCCCTGTTCGGCGGGGAAAGCAACCCTCCCCTGACCGTCTACGACACCAGCGGTCCCTACACGGACCCGGATGCCGTCATTGATATCCGGCAAGGCCTGGACACACCCCGCCAGCCCTGGATTCTGGAGCGCCAGGACACAGAAATACTGGACAGCCTGAGCAGCCAATACGGCCGCGCCCGCCAGACCGATCCAGAACTGAATGCCCTGCGCTTTACGCGCACCCGCCCCCCACGCCGCGCCCGCACAGGCGCCAACGTCACGCAAATGCACTATGCGCGACGCGGCATCGTGACGCCGGAAATGGAGTTCGTCGCCATCCGCGAAAACCTGCGGCATGAACGCTACGTGGAAAGCCTGCGCAGCAGCGGCCCGGAAGGCGCCCGCCTGGCTGAGCGCCTGACTCGCCAGCATCCGGGGCAATCCTTCGGCGCAGCCATCCCGCAGACCATCACACCGGAGTTCGTGCGCGACGAGATCGCCCGAGGCCGCGCCATCATCCCGGCCAACATCAACCACCCCGAAGTAGAACCCATGGCCATCGGGCGCAATTTCCTGGTCAAGGTCAATGCCAATATCGGCAATTCCGCGATCCGGTCCGACATCAGCGAAGAAGTCGAAAAAATGACCTGGGCGATCCGCTGGGGCGGCGATACCGTCATGGATCTATCCACCGGCAAGCACATCCACGAAACGCGCGAGTGGATCATCCGCAATTCCCCGGTGCCCATCGGCACAGTGCCGATCTACCAGGCGCTGGAAAAAGTCGGCGGCGTGGCCGAGGAACTGAACTGGGAAATCTTCCGCGACACGCTGATCGAACAGGCCGAACAAGGCGTGGACTATTTCACCATCCACGCGGGCGTGCGCCTGCCCTTCGTGCCCATGACCGCCAGCCGCATGACCGGCATCGTCTCCCGCGGCGGATCGATCATGGCGAAATGGTGCCTGGCGCACCACAAGGAAAGTTTTCTATACGAGCGCTTCGAAGACATCTGCGACATCATGAAGGCCTATGACGTCAGCTTTTCGCTGGGCGACGGACTGCGCCCCGGCTCGGGCTACGACGCCAACGACGAAGCCCAGTTCGCCGAACTGCGCACCCTGGGCGAGCTGACCCAGGTCGCCTGGAAGCACGATGTGCAGGTCATGATCGAAGGCCCCGGCCACGTGCCGATGCAGATGATCCGCGAGAACATGGATCTGCAGCTGAAGCATTGCCACGAGGCGCCGTTCTATACCCTGGGGCCGCTGACCACGGACATTGCCCCCGGTTACGACCACATCACGTCAGGCATCGGCGCAGCGCTGATCGGCTGGTACGGCACGGCGATGCTGTGCTATGTGACCCCCAAGGAACACCTGGGGCTGCCCAACAAAAAGGATGTGAAGGACGGGATCATCACTTACAAGATCGCTGCGCATGCGGCCGATCTGGCCAAGGGGCATCCCGGTGCGGCAATCCGCGACAATGCGCTGTCCAAGGCGCGTTTCGAGTTCCGCTGGGAAGACCAGTTCAATCTGGGGCTGGACCCGGATACGGCCCGCGCCTTCCACGATGAAACACTGCCCAAGGATTCGATGAAGGTGGCGCACTTTTGCTCGATGTGCGGCCCGAAGTTCTGCAGCATGAAGATTTCGCAGGACGTGCGGGATTATGCGAAGGACAAGGGGCTGGACGAAGCGACCGCTTTAGCACAGGGAATGGCGGCGAAGTCGGCCGAGTTCATTGCACAGGGATCTGAGGTGTATCAGAAGGCATGATGCTTGGTTTCTGAGGTTTCTGGGCAGAGCCGCGGAGCCGGTGCGGCCATGCGCAGCTGGTTTTGATAGGTGGTTTTTCAGCATGCGCAGCCGGCGCAGCACCCGGTGGTTCCGCGACACACTCCTGGTGGCCCTTCGGGCTTCCCGGATCTGCCTCGTCCGCCAGGGCGGTGGGCGAACTCGTCGCTTCGCTCCTCAGACAGCGCCCACCGACTGCCCCCTGGCTCCCTTCGTCAGCCTCCGGCACCAGTCGAATGGTCGCTCCACCACCGGGTGCTACACCGGCCGGAACCGTTGCACACCTGAGCCTGGGGAGGCCATGCCCCCGGCGCCGGCATTGGCAGGCGCCGGATGCTTCTGAAGGAAGAGCGGGGGATGTCGTCGGGCGTGTTTGAGGCCGCAGGCCGAGTTCGCCCGACGCCCGCTCGGACGAAGAAGATCCGGGCAGCCCGAAGGGCCGCCTGACACAGCCGGCAGAGGGGGCATGGCCTCCTCAGGCGGCTCAAGAACTCAAACAACCCACACGCCCAAAGAACCCCAGACGCCCCGACGCGCGTTTACTTCACCGCATATAGGAACAACTCCACCCGCCGGTTCAGCGCCTTGCCCGCCGCCGTATTATTGTCACCCACCGGATTCGCCGACCCCCGGCCTTCCGCCGCCAGCCGGCCCGGCGCCACGCCCTGGCCCGCCAGGTATTGCGTCACCGCCCCCGCCCGCCGTTGCGACAATGGCATATTGATCGCATCCGACCCCGTCCCATCCGTATAGCCGACCGCCTTGGCCCGCAATTCCGGATGTTGCGTCAGCGCGCGCGCGACACTGTCGAGTACCGGCAGCAACTCCGATTTCAGGACGGATTTGTTCGTGTCGAACGACACATTGCTGGGAATATTGACCTTTAACGTACCATCTGGCATTTCTATCACGGCAACCCCCAGGTTGGACGCACCGGACTTCTCTACATCACCCTTGATGACCTTCCAGTTATAGCCGACCACCCCGCCTACGACAGAACCGATCCCCGCGCCGACCCAAGCGCCATGACTGCCGCCTCCGATCAGCGCCCCAAGCCCGGCCCCAATGGCGGCGCCGGCGCCGGCGCCCACCGCCGTATTCTGGCCTTGAGGAGTGACATTGGCGCAGGCCGTCAGCAAAGCCAGCACACCGACCGCCGTCAACCGCGTGGCTAAATATGTTGCCGTCGCCATGGAATCCTCCTGTTGTTGATGATTCAACTAGCGTAGCAGGATGTGTCCGCATAGTTGTAAACGCTCGTTTCAACTCTGGCTTTTTGTCGCACTGACAGCAGACCCCCCATCTCGCCGCACGACACGGAATACAATCGGGTCCAACAGGCGCCGGGACCTGGCACAGAGACCTCATGATCGAATTCCAGCACGTCTTCAAATCCTACGGGCGCGGCCGCAATATCCTGGCCGACGTCAATTTTCGCATCGAGCCGGGTGAATTCATTTTCGTCTCCGGCCCTTCGGGCGCGGGCAAATCCACCCTGCTGAAGCTGATGGGCGGACTGGAGCCTGCCAGCCGGGGGGCCGTCACTGTCAACAGCCATCGCATCGACCGGCTGTCGTCGCGCACCCTGCCCTATCTGCGCCGCACTGTCGGTCTGATCCTGCAGGACGCGCACCTGTTGTTCGACCGCCATGCCTTCGACAATGTCCTGCTGCCCCTGGCCGTGCAGGGCCTGGAACCCGACAGGGCCATCACGCGCGCGCGCGCCGCCCTGGAAAAAGTCGGTTTGCGCGGCAAGGAAACCATGCTGCCCATCGAACTGTCCGGCGGCGAACAGCAGCGCCTGGCGATCGCACGCGCCATCGTCGGACGCCCGGCCATCCTGATCGCCGACGAGCCCACCGCCAACTTGGACCACGATAGCGCCACCCACATCATGGATGTCTTTCGCGACTTCAACCAAGTCGGGGTCACCACCCTGATCGCCTCGCACGACACCGCCCTGATGGCCCGCTACGCCCAACGCACCCTGCACATCGACGGCGGCCGTTTCAGCGATCTACCCGGAGTCCGCACATGACACGCTGGCTGCGCTACCACCGTTATGCCCTGCTGGTCGCCCTGCGCCGCCTGCGCCTGCACCCCTTCTCGTCTCTGGCCAACATTATCGTCATCGCCCTGATGCTGGCCGTTCCCATTCTGGGTGCGGCCGTGCTGCAATCCAGCCAGCCCCTGGCCAAGGAACTGGCGGTCGCCCCTGAATTGACCCTGTTCCTGACCCCGGGCACATCCGCCGACCAGCAACAGGCACTGCTCAAACGCCTGCAGGAGCAGGCCGGCGATCGGATCGCGGACGCCCAGTTGCTGCCGCGCGAGCGGGCCATGGCCCAACTGCGCGCCGACCCTGCCTGGGCGCAGGCGCTGGACGCCCTGGCCGACAACCCGCTGCCCGACGCCCTGATTGTCACCCTGAAGGATTCCGACGCACCCGCCCAACAGGCGCGCGAACTGGCGGATGCCTGGCGGCAATGGCCGGGAGTGGAGCACGTTCAACTCGACAGCGAATGGGTACGGCGCCTGGAATCCCTGCTGTCCTTCATCCGCGTCGGCCTGGGCCTGCTGGCCGCTGCCGTCATCGTGGTCGTTCTAGCGACCGTATTCAATACCGTCCGGCTGCAGGCCCTGACCCAGCGCGACGAAATCGCCGTCGCCCGGCTGGTTGGCGCGACCGAATCCTTTGTCAGACGCCCCTTTCTGTATCTGGGCGCCCTGACCGGCCTGGCCGCCAGCCTGCTGGCTTTGCTATTGGCTTGGCTGGCCATGGCGCCTCTGAACACTCTGCTGGGGCGTTTCGCCCAAAGCTACGGTATCGACTGGTCCCTGCATCTGCCCGCCGCAGCGGATCTGCTGCTGTCCGGTCTATTGATCATTCTGCTGGGCGCCGTCGCCGCCCGCCTGTCGGTGACCCGGCACACTCAATTCTGATGGCGGCGGCAGACCCGGCATCCCGCATCGCGGCCTGGCAAAAACAGTCGGGCCGCCACGGCCTGCCCTGGCAACACACACGCGACCCCTACCGTATCTGGCTATCGGAAGTCATGTTGCAGCAAACCCAGGCGGCAACGGTCATCCCCTACTACCAGCGCTTCCTGGAAAAATTCCCCACGGTGACGGACCTGGCGGATGCCCCGGCCGACGCGGTACTGCACGCCTGGGCCGGGTTGGGATACTACGCCCGTGCCCGCAATCTGCACCGCTGCGCCCAAACCGTGCGTGATGCGCACCGCGGGCAGTTTCCCTCTACCGCCGCCGCCCTGGAAACGCTGCCCGGCATCGGTCGGTCTACGGCATCCGCCATCGCCGCCTTTGCCTATGGCGAACGCGCCCCCATCCTGGACGGCAATGTCCGCCGTGTCCTGATCCGCTATCTGGCGTTGGCTGGCGACCCCGGCGCTGCCGCGATGACCCGCACCCTCTGGACGCACGCCCAATCCTGGCTGGATCAGGCCCCTGCCGACCTGGATATGCAAGCCTATACCCAGGGCCAGATGGATCTGGGCGCCGCCGTCTGTACCCGGTCCCGGCCTGACTGTCCACGCTGCCCGCTGGCGCCGGATTGTGCCGCCCTGCGGCAAGGCCTGCAAGACACATTGCCCAATCCCCGCGTCCGGCGCGCCCAGGCCCGGCACCGCTGCTGGATGCTCATCCTTGAATGTGACGGCCGCCTTTGGCTGCAGCGCCGGCCCGCTGCCGGTATCTGGGGCGGCCTGTGGGCGCTGCCGACCTTTGACAGCCGCGCCGCGCTGGATACTGCCTGTTCCCAACTGCCGGCGACGACCGGCGCCGCGCAACCCCTGGCGGCCATTGAACACGTCTTCACGCATTTCCGCCTGTTGATACAGCCCGTGCGCATGCAACACCCAGGGCCTCTATCCGCCTGCCAAACCTTGGCGGACCCGGTATGCAGCCATCAGCAGGCAGCGTCCGAGCAGGCGCGCAACCCGGCGGTGATTCCGGTCCAAGCCGGCGAGTCCGCCTGGGTACCCCTTGGACAATTGCAGACGATCGGCCTGCCCGCCCCGCTCTCGCGCTTATTGTCGGGACTGTACCCGCTCGCCCCTTGAGCGCAACGGGTCAACGCGGCTGTTATCCGGACGAACGCGGCTGATGCGCGCCGATGCTCATCAATAGGCCGCAGGCCACCCCCAGCGTCATCAAGGCGGTGCCCCCATAGCTCATGAAGGGCAGCGGCACCCCGACCACGGGCAGCACGCCCGTCACCATGCCGATGTTCACGAACACATAGACGAACATCATCATGGACATGGCGCCGCCCAGCAGGCGCCCGAACTGAGTGGGCGCTCGCACCGTGATCGTCAGGCCGCGCAACACCATCAAGGCGTACAGCAACAGCAGCGTCACACCGCCATACAGACCGAATTCCTCGGCGAATACGGCGAAGATGAAATCCGTGGTGCGTTCGGGGATGAAGTCCAGATGGGTCTGCGTCCCCTGCATGTAACCCTTGCCATACACCCCGCCGGAACCCACGGCAATCATGGACTGAATGGTATGAAAGCCCTTGCCCAGCGGATCAGACCCAGGATTCAGCAGCACGCAGACCCGGTATTTCTGATAGTCGTGCAGCACCACCCAGTCCACATCGGGCTGGCAGATCTGGTCTTCGTAGGCCACCAGCGTACCCAGACCCAGGGTCACCACCAACGCCACAGGCACCAGCAGCTTGAAAGACAATCCGGCGAAATAAATCACGCAAAAGCCCGATGCCAGCACCAGCAGCGCTGTCCCCAGATCCGGCTGCTCAATGATCAAGGCGGCGGGCACCAGCAACAACACCCCGGCCACCAGAAAATCCAGCACCCGAAACTGCCCGCTGGATTGGCGCTGAAAATACCAGGCCAGCATCAGCGGCACGGCGATCTTCAGCATCTCCGAAGGCTGGACGCGCCCGAACCCGAGATCCAGCCAACGGGTCGCCCCTTTGCTGGTCACGCCGAACAGCATCACCGCCACCAGCAGCAACACCCCCGCCACATACAGAATCGGGGCCATGCGCATGATAAAAGTCGGCCGCATCAAGGCCACGGCCCACATGGCGATGAAGGCAATCAGGAAATTGCGTAGCTGGTCAGCGAAACGCCAGTCTGTATTGCCCACGGCGGAATGCATGGTCGCCATCCCGACCACCGCCATGACAACCAGGAGGATCAGCAAAGGCCAGTCCAGGACCGACAGCATGCGGCGCACGGCCAGCACGATGAGCTTCATGGGGTGTCCTCCTGTGCGCCGTCTTCCAGGGGCGTATCCGCATCCGGCAGGGGGGCGGGTTCAGGCGCATCCTCGTCATCCGGCGCAGGCGACGCGTCAGGCGTTCCCTGGCCCGGCTGTGCGGCGGCGTTCATCGTCTGATACGCAGCCTGTTCCGTCTGCCACTGCAGCTTGCGCTGGGCGATCCGGCGGGGATCCAGCCAATAATCAAATACCGTCCGTGCGATCGGCGCCGCCACCGACGCCCCCCAGCCGCCGTTTTCCACAATGAGCGCGACAGCGATCTGCGGATCATCCACCGGCGCGTAGGCCATGAACAAGGCATGATCGCGCAGGCGTTCGTCCACTGCGTGCGCCTTGTATTTGGCGCCTCGCAGACTGTAGACCTGTGCCGTACCGGTCTTGCCCGCCGCCTGGTAGGGCGCCCCCGCAAACGCTCGCCGCGCCGTGCCTTTGTTGATCACATCGACCATGGCATCGCGTACCACCTTCAGATTGGCGGGTTTGAGCGGGATCGTGTACTGCGGCGCCAGCACCGGATAGGTGAAGCGCCCGCTCAGGGGATCTATGATGCGGCGCACCAGGTGCGGCCTCATGTAGGCCCCGTCATTGGCCAGCACCGAGGTAGCCTGCGCCAGCTGCAGCAAGGTGAACGCGTTGTAGCCCTGCCCCACGGTCACCGACACGGTCTCGCCCTGGTACCAATGCTGCTGTTCCGGTTTCTTATAGGTCTTGCGCTTCCAGGCCCGCGACGGCAGCACCCCGCGCCGTTCGCCATCCAGATCGATACCGGTGATCTGACCAAAACCGAATTGCTTGCTGAAATCATGCAGGGCATCGATATCCATCAGGGCGCCCAGCGAAAAGAAATAGGTGTCGGACGACACGACAATCGCCCGGTGCATATTGGTCGGCCCGTAGACGGCGCCGCCCGCATTGCGAAACCGCTGCCCCGCCAGCTCGAAATAGCCCGGATCCGGCACCAGGTCCTGCGCCCTGCGCAGCCCCATTTCCAGGGCGGCCATGGCCACGAATGGCTTGTAGGTCGAACCGATCGGATAGGTGCCGTACAAGGGCCGATTGATCAGCGGATGGTCTGGCGAATCATTGAGCTTGCGCCAGTTTTCCACGTCGATCCCATCGACGAACAAATTGGGATCAAAGGATGGCGAGGACACGAAAGCCAGGACCTCACCAGTGTGCGGGGCAATAGCCACCAGCGCCCCGCGCCGGCCATCGAACTGCGCCTCGGCCAATTGCTGCAGCCCGGCATCCAGGGACAATTCCAGGTTCGACCCCGGGACCGGATCGGTACGGCTGAGTTCGCGCACCGGCCTGCCGGTGGCCGTGACTTCCAGTTCCTCGACGCCAGTGCGGCCGTGCAAGACACTTTCCCAGGTCTTTTCGATGCCTTTCTTGCCCATGACCATGGTGCCCCGGTAATTGCCCTCCTGACCGGTGTCTTCCAGATGCTGCTGATCTTCTTCCGATATCCGGCCCACGAAACCCAGCACATGCGCTGCCGACTCATGCAGCGGATAGGACCGCACCCAGCGGGCCTCCAGGCTGACCCCCGGGAATTCAAAGGCATGCACGGCAAACCAGGATGCCTCGACATCATTCAGGTTATTGCGCAACAGCACCGGCGCGTAACGGCCGCTTTGCTGGTAGAGGCGCAGAAACTTACGCTGATCGCTGTCGCTGATGTAGACCAGTTCCCGCAGCCGATCCAGCAGGTCTTCGACATTGCCCCGGACCTGCGCGCGCGTCACCAACAGTGTGTAGTCCCGCTGGTTGGTGGCCATGACTTCACCGCGGCGATCAGTGATCTGGCCACGCCGAGGCGGGACCGGCACGATAGTGATGCGGTTCTGATCGGCGCGCGCCGCCAGATTGTCATAGCGCACCACCTGCAGATACCACAGACGGCCAACCAGCAGCAGCAGGCACACCAAGGCGCATATCCCGGCCACCCAGGCACGCAGCAATACGGTCTGCCGCTGATGCAAACCGGTCTTGCGGAATTCAAACATGCCAGACCATCACACCGACCCTGCGTCGTCGCCATCCAGTCGGCGCTGGGGCAGCAGAAGCAGCACGTCAGCCAAAGGCAACAATGCACCGGTCGCCAGCGCTGTCCACAGCCAGTCCCAGCCGACCCATTCGCCATTGAGCCAGGCGCCCAGCAACCGGGATACCAGGGCCGCCACAACGAAAATCGGCACCAGATGCAGGGTATGAACCCAGACATTGAAATGCCGCAGGCGCCCGTGCAAATGTAGGATTCCATAAATGCACAGGACGTAGTTCAAGGCATGCAACCCCAGCAGATTGGCATCATGCACATCCATCAGCAGCCCCAGCACAAAGGCCGTCAGCAACCCCACCCGCCGGGGCTCATGCAGGCACCAGAAGGCCAGCACCAGCAGCAGCATGTCAGGCACGGGCTGCCACAAGCGCCAGGGCAGCAGGGACGCCAGCCACATCAGCGCCAGGGATCCCCAAATCAGCAAAATGGACGAAGGCCGATGGAAAGGCGCGGCATCCACCGGCTGCAGCGACATCAGCGAGGACCTGCCGACAGGCTGTTTAGGGCTGACCAAGGGCACGTTCGATCTCCTCGGGTTTAGGCACTTTCGACACATCGACGCGCAACACCAGGAAGTGGCGGTAGCGTTCGGGGTGTGACAGGGGTTCGGCCAGCGCCATGGCAAAGCCGGTGCCAGGATCCCGGTCGACTTTTTCTACCCGGCCAACAGACAATCCCGCCGGAAACAAGCCGCCGATTCCGCTGGTGACCAGCGTATCACCGGGCTGCACATCCATGTTGGCGGTCAGATAGCGGACTTCGAGCTTGCCGACCTCGTCGCTGCCAAAAGCGATCAGGCGCAGGCCATTGCGCAGCACCTGAACGGGGATGGATACCTGATCGTCAATCAGCAATGCGGCTTCGGATGTAAAGGGCGTCACGTGGACGATCTGCCCCACGACCCCGCCCTCGTCGATGACCGGCATGCCGGGCTCGATGCCCGCGTTGGAGCCTTTGTTGAACACCAGACGGTGGCTGAAGGCATTGGGCGGCACGTAGAAGACTTCGACCGCCACTGACTGCTGTGAAATGGATTCGGAGACCTTCAGCAGGCGACGCAGCTGTTCGTTTTCTGTCGTCAACTGGGCGGCATGCGTGACCAGCTGCGCCATCTCGATCTGCTGCCGACGCAGCGCGTCTTGCTCTTCGCGGGCCAGCGTGGCCGCATGCGACCAGCTGTTCACGTATTCCATCGCCTCGCGCGGCGCCAACACCAGCCGCTGAAACGGATAGATGGCGACCGACAGCGCCTGACGCACCGGATGCAGCACCGGCCAATGCGCATCGGTCACGATCAGCGACAAACAGACGGTCAGCAGCAGGGCCAGGCGAATCTCGACACTGGGCCCCCGTTTGAAGAGTCTGAGCGTCCCGGGTTCACGCATGGCGGGCAAGGATCGGCGTGCGCCCGATCAATCGTAAATGAACACCCCGCCCAGGCGCTCGAGGTGTTCCAGCGCCTCGCCGCAGCCACGCACCACGCAGGTCAGCGGGTCTTCGGCCACAACCACGGGCAGTCCGGTTTCTTCTTGCAGCAGGCGGTCCAGATCGTGCAGCAAGGCCCCGCCACCCGTCAGGGCGATGCCCTTGTCGGTGATGTCGGCGCCCAATTCCGGCGGCGTCTGTTCCAGGGCGGTTTTGACCGCCGAGACGATCTGGTTCAAGGGATCGGTCAAGGATTCCAGGATTTCGTTGGAGGACACCGTGAAACTGCGCGGCACCCCTTCGGACAGATTACGGCCCTTGACCTCGATTTCACGGATTTCAGAACCGGGGAAGGCCGAACCGATTTCCTTTTTGATCAATTCAGCGGTGGGCTCGCCAATCAGCATGCCGTAATTGCGGCGGATGTAATTGATGATGGCCTCGTCGAATTTATCGCCGCCGACCCGCACGGAACCCTTATAGACCATGCCACCCAGGGAAATCACGGCGACTTCGGTGGTGCCCCCGCCGATATCCACCACCATGGAGCCGCTGGCGTCCGAGACCGCCAGCCCCGCGCCGATGGCGGCGGCCATGGGTTCTTCGATCAGGTAGACCTGGCTGGCGCCGGCGCCCAGAGCGGATTCGCGGATGGCGCGGCGTTCGACCTGCGTCGATCCGCACGGCACGCAGACGATGATGCGCGGGCTGGGGGCCAGCATGCTGCGCGGATGCACCATGCGGATGAACTGCTTGAGCATCTGCTCGGTCACGGTGAAATCGGCGATGACCCCGTCCTTCATGGGACGGATCGCTTCGATGTTGCCAGGCACGCGGCCCAACATCTGTTTGGCCTCGCGGCCGACAGCCTGGATGATTTTTTTGCCGTTGGGGCCGCCGTCATGGCGGATGGCGACGACCGAGGGTTCGTCGAGCACGATGCCCTTGCTGCGGACATAGATCAGCGTATTGGCCGTACCAAGGTCAATCGCCATATCGCTGGAAAAATAGCTGCGTAGAAATCCGAACATGGGCGCACTAATGAAAAGGGGATGAAATGTGATTTGCGCACGTAGGGCCCAGTGTCACCGACGATCAACCGCCAGCACGGCGGGCACAGGCCAGGCAAGCCGCATGGAATCGGTAATGATAACTTATAATCCTCTGTGGACATGCCTGAAATTAAGGGGAAAGTTTTGCAAAACACCTGCTTTCCTCATTTTGGACACATCCACACACACTCATCCGGCTGTCGTCTCGGCGGCGGCCTCTCCGGCAAGACGACATGGCACTGACCGAACAGGACATCGCCCGGCTCGCACGGCTCTCGGGCTTGCGACTGGATTCCACTGACCAATCCCGCGCTCACCAGGAACTGAACCGCATCCTGGGTCTGATCGAGGAATTGCAGGCCGTGGATACGACCGGCATCGAACCCATGGCTCATCCGCTGGCAGCCCACCAGAACATCGCCCTGCGTTTGCGCGACGATACGGCCAGCCCGGCCCAGTCGACCGCCCAGCGCGATGCCTGCCTGCAGAATGCGCCGGCGGCCCACCAGGGCCTGTTCCTCGTCCCCACCGTCATTGAATGATGCCATGACCCAGCTTTCAGAATTTCGCAGCATCCAGGCGCTGAGCGACGCCCTGCGCGCCCGACGCATCAGCGCCACAGAATTGGCGACAGACGCCCTGCAGGCCGCCCGCGCCCATACCGATCCGAACGTCTTCCTGCATATCGACGACGCGCTGACCTTGACGCAGGCCCAGGCAGCCGATCAAGCTCTGGCCAGCGGTCAGGCAGGTCCCCTGACCGGCATTCCCATCGCGCATAAAGACCTGTTCGTCACGCGCGGCTGGCGCACCACGGCGGCCAGCCGCATGCTGGCCGACTACGTCAGCCCCTTCGACGCCACGGTCGTGGACCATCTGCGCCAGGCCGGCGCCGTCTCGCTGGGCAAGCTCAGTTGCGACGAATTCGCCATGGGTTCGGGCAATGAAAATTCGGCCTTCGGGCCGGTGCGCAACCCCTGGGACGCGGAGCGCATCCCAGGCGGGTCGTCGGGCGGCTCCGCCGCCGCCGTGGCGGCAGGCCTGGTGCTGGGCGCCACCGGCACCGACACCGGCGGCTCGGTGCGCCAGCCCGCCGCCTACTGCGGCGTCAGCGGCATCAAGCCCACCTACGGCACGGTGTCGCGCTACGGCATCATCGCCTACGCGTCCAGCCTGGACCAGGCCGGCCCCTTGGCCCGCAGCGCCCAGGACCTGGTGCCGCTGCTCGACACCATGAGCGGCTTCGACCCCCAGGATTCCACCAGTCTGGAATCCTGCGACGGGCAGGCCAACGCCGCGGGCCGCGTCCAGGCCGCCTTCGACACCGCCCAGTCTGCCTTCCAGGCCAACGGCAAGCAGCCCCTCCAGGGTCTGCGCATCGGCGTGCCGCGTGAATTCTTCAACGAAGGCCTGTCCGCCGACGTCGGCGCCGCCATCGAAGCGGCGCTGCAGGTCTTCGAATCCCTGGGCGCGGTCCGGGTGGATATTTCCCTGCCCCGCACCCGGCTGGCGATCCCGGCCTACTACGTGATCGCCCCGGCGGAAGCCTCCAGCAACCTGTCGCGCTACGACGGCGTACGCTACGGCCACCGCGCCGCCAGCTACACCGACCTGGCCGACATGACCAGCCGCTCACGATCCGAAGGCTTCGGCGACGAAGTGCGCCGCCGCATCCTGGTTGGCGCCTATGTGCTGTCGCACGGCTATTACGACGCCTATTACCTGCAGGCTCAGCGCGTGCGGCGCATGATCGCCGATGACTTCCAGCAGGCGCTGTCCCAGGACTGCGACGTCATCATGGGCCCCGTCACACCCAACGTCGCGCGCCGTATCGGCGACAACCGCCAGGACCCCATCGCCGACTGGCTGGGCGACATCTATACCCTGGGCGTCAGCCTGGCCGGCCTGCCCGGCATGTCCATCCCCTGCGGCTTTGGCGGGGACTCGGGCCGCCTGCCCATCGGGCTGCAGGTCATCGGCCGCTATTTCGACGAAGGCCGCCTGCTGGCCCTGGCCGACCGCTACCAGCAAGCCACCGACTGGCACCAACGCACACCGGAACACGCATAATGGATTGGGAAATCGTCATCGGGCTGGAAACGCACGCCCAACTGTCCACACAGTCGAAAATCTTTTCCCGCAGCAGCACGCGCTTTGGCGCCGAGCCCAACACGCAGGCCAACGCCGTGGATATGGCGCTGCCGGGCTCCTTGCCCGCCATGAACCGGGGCGCGGTGGAACGCGCCATCCAGTTCGGTCTGGCGATCGGCGCCCAGGTGGCGCATCGGTCCGTGTTTGCCCGGAAAAACTATTTCTACCCCGACCTGCCTAAAAACTACCAGATCAGCCAATTTGAATTGCCGATCGTGGTTGGCGGCCAGCTGTCCTTTTTCGTCGGCGAACAAGAACACACGATCAATCTGACCCGCGCCCACCTGGAAGAAGACGCCGGCAAGTCCCTGCACGAGCACTTCACCGGGCCGCACGGCGAATCCTCCAGCGGCATCGACCTGAACCGCGCCGGTACGCCGTTGCTGGAAATCGTAACCGAGCCGGAAATGCGTTCAGCGGCCGAAGCCGTCGCCTACGCCCGCACCCTGCACGGCCTGGTGGTCTGGCTGGGCATCTGCGACGGCAATATGCAAGAAGGCTCTTTCCGTTGCGATGCCAACGTGTCGGTGCGCCCTCGCGGCCAAGTCGCATTCGGCACGCGCTGCGAGATCAAGAACCTGAATTCCTTCCGCTTTCTGGAACGCGCCATTCAATACGAAATTCGCCGCCAGATCGAGCTGATCGAGGACGGCGGCAAGGTCGTGCAGGAAACCCGCTTGTACGATGCCGACCGGGATGAAACCCGCAGCATGCGCACCAAGGAAGATTCCGACGACTATCGTTATTTCCCCGACCCGGACCTGCCGCCACTGATCGTGTCATCGGAATGGATCGAGCAGGTCCGCGCCACGCTGCCGGAACTGCCGGCGGCGAAACGCGCCCGCTTTGAATCGGACATGGGTCTGACAGCCTACGATGCCGCGCAATTGACACTGCACCGCGCCATCGCCGATTACTTCGAAGCGACCGCTGCCGCCCTGCCCGCCGACCAGGCAAAACAGGCCGCCAACTGGATCTTGGGCGAATTGTCTGCCGCGCTGAACCGCGACAGCCTGGATATGGCTCAGTCCCCTGTAGCGCCGACGCAATTGGCGGCGCTGATCGCCCGCATCCTGGACGGCACCATTTCCACGAAAATCGCCCGTGATGTGTTTACAGCAATGTGGGCGGGGGAATCAGGCGGTGATGCGGATGCGATCATCGAAGCCAAGGGCCTGCGCCAGATCAGCGATACGGGCGCCATCGAAGCCATGATCGACCAGGTGCTGGCGGCCAACCCCGCCATCGTCGAGGAATACCACGCCGGCAAGCAAAAGGCGTTCAATTCCCTGGTGGGTCAGGTGATGAAAGCAGCCAAGGGCAAGGCCAATCCGCAGCAGGTGAATACGGTACTGAAGCAGAAGCTGGACGGGTAGTTCTTGCCGCTTAAGAACTCAAATCCCATACCGATCCCGATAGGCCCTCACGGCCTCCCGGTATTCCGCCAACGCCGCGTCCCCTTCCAGCAACGTCATCACATCCACCAAGGATGCAATGCTGATCACCGGAATCCCGTAGGTCTGTTCCACATCCTGCACCGCCGAATGCGCAGACAACGCCCCATCGGCCCCTGCGCGTTCCATCCGGTCCAGCGCGATCAGCACCGCTGCAGGCTGAGCGCCAGCGGCGCGAATCAGAGCGACGGACTCACGCACTGATGTTCCGGCGGTGATGACATCGTCGATGATCACCACCCGCCCCTGCAAAGGCGCTCCCACCAGCACACCGCCCTCGCCGTGGTCCTTGGCTTCTTTCCGGTTGAAAGCGAACGGCGCCGAATGTCCCGACACGCCAGGCTGAGCAGCCAGCGCGACGGCGGTGGTCGTCGCCAGGGGAATGCCCTTGTATGCCGGACCGAACAGCATATCGAACCCCAAACCGGCATCCAGCAGGGCCTGCGCATAGAACTGCCCCAGGCGGCCCACGCTGGCGCCGTCGTTGAACAGGCCGGCATTGAAGAAATACGGGCTCAAGCGCCCGGACTTGGTTTTGAACTCACCAAAGCGCAAAACCCCCTGTTCCAGGGCGAAGCGGACGAAGGCTTGGGCGTGCGAACCGGACATGGCGGTGATCTCGTAATCAGGGAAGGCCACATTATCGGATATTTCCGCCTATCATTTAGCCCTTGAGCCCCCGATACGCAGCACGAAGGAATCCCTCATGCGTCAGCCTGTCTATTTCATCTCCCACGGCGGCGGCCCCTGGCCATGGATGCCGGACCCCGCCAACAACTATGCGGCGCTGACGACGGCGCTGCGAGGCATCCCCGCCGCACTGCCGCAGCCACCGCGCGCCATCCTGATGATTTCGGCTCACTGGATCACCCGGGACCGCCTGAAAATCACCAGCCACCCGCAACCCGGCATGGTGTATGACTATCACGGCTTTCCCGCCGACACCTACGAACTCCACTATCCGGCGCCCGGCTCGCCCCGCCTGTCGGCCCGGCTCAAAGACCTGCTATCGGCCAAAAACATCCCCATTTCCGAAGACTCCCGGCGCGGCTACGATCACGGCGCATTCGTCCCTGCCTACATCATGTATCCCAAGGCGCAAATCCCCATGGTGCAGCTGTCGATCGAGGCCGGCTTCGATCCGTCCTGGCACCATGCGCTGGGCGCCGCCCTGCAGCCCTTACGAGACGAAAACATCCTGATCGTCGGCAGCGGGCTCAGCTTCCACAATCTGCGCAGCTTCGGCCCGGCAGCGCGGGAGCCCTCTGCGCTGTTTGACGCATGGCTGCAGGAGGCCCTGGTCGACACGACGCCCGACCAGCGCCAGGATCACCTGCGGCACTGGGACGACGCCCCCGCTGCCCGCATCTGCCACCCCATGGAAGACCACCTGACGCCGCTGTTCGTGGCCGACGGAGCGGCAGGCAAAGACACCGCCAGCTGTTTTCACCACGAAACCGAATTCTTCGGCGGGCTGACGATCTCCAGTTTCCGGTTCGGATAAAAGGACACCCGTGCTACGCATCACCTCACTGAACGTCAACGGCATCCGCTCCGCCCATCGCAAGGGGCTGGCGGATTGGCTGCAAGCTCAGCACCCCGACATCGTCTGCCTGCAGGAAATCAAGATCCAGGATGCCGATCTGGTGGACGAACTGCGCCATCCGGACGGCTATACGGGGCATTTTCACCATGCAGAAAAAAAAGGGCTACAGCGGCGTCGGACTGTATCTGCGCCAAGCCGCCGACGCTGTCACTATCGGCATGGACTGCCCGGAATTCGACGCCGAGGGCCGCATCCTGCGGGCCGACTGGCCGGGCCTGAGCGTGATCAGCGCCTATCTGCCATCCGGGTCCAGTGGCGACGAACGGCAAGCCGCCAAATACCGTTTCCTGGATCACTATGAACGCTGGCTGGACGGCCTGATGCAGGAACACCGGACCAGCGGACGCGAATTCGTGATCTGCGGCGACTGGAATATCGCTCACCACGAAATCGATTTGAAGAACTGGAAAGGCAATCTGAAGAACAGCGGTTTTCTACCCGAAGAACGCGCCTGGATGACCCAATTGCTCGATCAGCGCGGCTGGGTGGACGTCTACCGCCGCCTGCACCCGGACACCGAGGGCGAGGCCTACACCTGGTGGAGCAATCGCGGGCAGGCCTGGGCCAAGAACGTCGGCTGGCGCATCGATTACCACATTGCCACGCCAGGTATCGCGGCTCTGGCCCAGACAGCCACCGTCTACAAGGATGAACGCTTCAGCGACCACGCCCCGCTGACCATCGACTATGCCATGCCATGATGGCGCCCATGTTCAAACCGCATGATTCGTCCTATAATCATCTGAAATTGCAATATTGCAGTCCCGATTTCCCAGGAGCCCATTCATGACCGATTCCGTTGAAAGCGCTGTTGCCGCCGCTTCCGGCCTGCAAAACTGGGCCATGATGCAAGAAAACCAGAACCTGCTGCTGCGCAAGGTGCTGGATGGTCAGTCCAATACCATCCTCAGCCTGGTGAATTCCGTGCCGACTGCGCCCCAGCTGGCCAGCAGCGGCGCAGTCGGCACGTTGCTGCACACGACCGCCTGATCTGCACCACATCGATCGCCGTTGCAGACGGCGGCCAATAGCAAAACCCCGCATCTCAGGGATGGCGGGGTTTTTTCTTGTCTGATCAGGCAGCGGCCCGGCGCCGATCACGCGCCTGATCGTCCTGGCGCTGATAATTCTGCGCCAGGACTGCGCACACCATCAACTGGATCTGATGGAAGATCATCAGCGGCAGCAGCACCGGCCCGATCGCACTGGCGCTGAACAGCACGCCGGCCATGGGGACGCCCGTCGCCATGCTCTTCTTCGACCCACAAAAGACGATGGTGATTTCATCGGCCCGATTGAAACCCAGTTTGCGGGTGGACCAAGTGTTGAGCACCAGCACGATGGCCAGCAGCAGACAGCAGCAGACCACCAGCAGCACCAGGGACTGCAGGGCCACCTGATGCCAGAGCCCGGCCACCACGGATTCGCTGAATGCCGTGTACACCACCAGCAGGATGGAGCTTTGATCTACGCTGGTGACCAATTTGCGATGGCGATCCATCCAGCGCCCGATCACGGGGCGCATCAGATGACCGGCGACAAACGGCAGAAAAATCTGCTGCCCGATACGCAGGATGGACTGCAGCAGGGAACTGCTGTCCAACGCCGAAGTATCCGTCTGCAGCAAGAACTGCAGCAGCAAGGGCGTGATGACGATGCCGACGATGCTGGATGCCGAGGCGGCGCACACAGCAGCCGGCACATTCCCCCGCGCAATCGAAGTAAAGGCGATCGCCGATTGCACCGTGCCCGGCAACACGCACAGATACAGCATCCCGACATACAGGGGCTCACCCAATAGCGGGATCAGCACAGGCCGCAGCGCCCAGCCCAGAATCGGGAAAATGACGAAGGTCCAGACGAAGATCACACCATGCAAGCGCCAGTGCGTCGCACCAGCCAGGATGGCCTCACGGGACAGCTTCGCCCCATGCAGGAAAAACAGCAGCGCAATGGCTGCTGCTGTCAGCCACTCGAAAAAAACCGCCCCCTGGCCATGCGCTGGCAACAAGGTGGCCGCCAGGACAACGGCGATCAGAATCAGAGTGAAGCGGTCAAACAACAAGCGTAGTTTCGATACCATGAAAATGCGTGCCTCGATGGCCCGATACGATGGGGTAACCAGAATAAACGAGTCAACTGATCAGGTTTGGCGACAAACAACGGAAAATTGTTTGCGAACAGACATCAAAACATATCGCCACACCTGCCATGCCCAACTGTTGCCTGGGCCGCCGAGCCCTCAAGCGGCCAGATCTGCATCCAGACGCCCGACCAGGCCGCGCATCCACCACAACAAGATCAGCCCGGGCACGGCGATGAACACGGTCATGACGAAAAACGACGGCCAGCCCAGATGTTCGACGAATACCGGCGTCAACGGCCCGGCCAGATAGGTCCGGCCGACGGCCGACAGCGCCGACAGCAGGGCGAACTGCGTCGCGGAAAACCGCTGCTGGCACAGCGCCATCAGCAAAGCCACAAAAGCCGCCGTCCCCAGGCCGCCGCACAGGTTTTCCACGGCCACCACCACCGCCATGGAATACAGATGCGGCGGGGTCACCGCCAGCATCCAGTAGCCCAGATTGGAGACCGCCTGCAGCAAACCGAAAGCCAGCAAGGCGCGATACAACCCCAGACGCGTCATCAGGCCGCCGCCCGCCAGGGCGCCGATGATGGTGGCGACCAGGCCAAAGACCTTGTTCACCATGCCGACTTCGGTGACATCGAACCCGGCGCCGCGGATCAGAAACGTCGTGGACAAGGCGCCCGCAAAAGCATCCCCCAGCT
The DNA here is from genome assembly GCF_034675905.1 of Castellaniella sp. Lineage (GTDB taxonomy): Bacteria > Pseudomonadota > Gammaproteobacteria > Burkholderiales > Burkholderiaceae_B > Castellaniella. The sequence goes on from NZ_JAUCCV010000010.1 coordinate 573,621, forward strand.
TGTAGAGCACAATCAGCAGCAGAATCATCCACGCGCCCGGCCGGCTGAAGAATTCCCGCAAAGGGGCGATGACGGCCTGCTGCAGATCACGCGGCGGCTGAGTCACCCTTTCCGGTTCGGGCGCCCACAAGGTCGCCAGGGACGACACCGCCATCAACGCCCCCATCAGCATATAGGTGCGCCCCCAGCCCAGCCACTGATCCGCCATGATCAGGGCCAGGCCGCCCGACACGACCATGGCCAGGCGATAGCCCATGACCTTCAGCGCAGCGCCTGCCGCCCGTTCTTCGTGGCGCAGCACGTCCGTGCTATAGGCATCAAAAGCGATATCCTGTGTAGCGGACAAAAACGCCACCCACACCGCCAGCAACGCCAGCGTCTGCAGCTGAGAGCCCGGATTAAAGAAGCCCATGGCAGCAATGGAAGCCGCCAGCAGCCACTGCATCAGAAACACCCAGCCGCGCCGCCTGCCCAGCCAGGGAGGCGCGTAGCGATCCACCAGCGGCGCCCACAGAAATTTCAAGGTATACGCGGTTCCGGCCAGGGTCAGGAACCCGATGCTTTGCAGGGAAACCTGCTCTATCGTGGCCCAGGCCTGCAGCGTGCCGGACGTCAGGGCCAGCGGCAGGCCGCTGGCAAAACCCAGCACCAGCAAAGGAGCGACACGCCGGCGTCCATAGACGCGCCAGCCGTCCGTCATCCCTGCCTGCCCATAGGCGACTCGAACCGATAGACCGCCAGCGTGCTGCGCCAACTGCGCAGCCAGTGAATTTCCGTTTCGCCTCGGAAGGTGGCCAGATGCGTGATGCGCAGGCCCAATTGGGCAGCCAGCAGCTGGAAATCCCGCAGCGTGCATAAATGGATGTTGGGCGTGTCGTACCACTGGTACGGCATCTGGTCATTGACCGGCATGCGCCCGCGCAAAATCGACCAGCCGTGCGGCCAGTAACCGAAATTGGGAAAGGAGACGATGCCGTAGCGCGCGACCCGCGCCATTTCATGCAGGATATGTTCCGTATGATGCATGGACTGCAGCGTCTGGGACAACACCACGGTATCGAACTGTTGATCGTCGAACAGGGCCAGGCCTTCTTCCAGGTTCTGCTGGATCACCCGGACACCGCGCTGCACGGCGGCAATCACCCGCTCATCATCCAGTTCCACCCCAGCCCCCTGGACCTGCCGGGTACGCTGCAGGTACGACAGCAGATGACCATCCGCGCACCCCAGATCCAGCACCCGGCTGCCCGGCTCGATCCACTGAGCGATGCGCAGCAAGTCAATACGAGGCGTCTCGTCGGTCTGAAGCGGCGCCGTCAGGCTGCCAGGGTTTTGCGCATCGGCCACCCGCTGATTCATGCCAACACTCCCGTCGTCTGGCGGCGTTCTCCCAGATCTAAACGCTGCGCCATCTGATCGTAATAGCCTTGCACGATGGCGTGATACCGCACATCGCCCAACAAAAAGGCGTCATGCCCATGCGGGGCATCGATTTCGGCATAGGTGACTTCACGCCGGTTCTTCAGCAAGGCCTGCACGATTTCGCGGGAATGTTCCGGTGCAAAACGCCAGTCCGTGGAAAAGGACACCAGCAGAAACCGCGCCTGCACCGGGGCCAGCGCCTGAGCCAGATCCCCGCCCGTCGTCCGGGACGGATCAAAATAGTCCAGCGCCCGGGTCAGCAGCAAATAGGTGTTGGCATCGAAGCGGCGGGAAAATTTTTCCCCCTGATGCCGCAGATAGGATTCGACCTCGAACTCGACGTCATAGTTATACCGGTAATCGCCATTGGCATTGGGCGCACGCTGGGCGCGCCCGAACTTGGCCGCCATGACCTCGTCCGACTGGTACGTGATGTGCCCCACCATGCGGGCGACCGACAGCCCATGCGTCGGCACCACGCCTTGAGCAGCATAGTCGCCTTCGCGGAAATCGGGGTCGGTCAGGATGGCGCGGCGGGCGACTTCATTGAAAGCGATGTTCTGCGCCGTCAGGCGGGCGGTACTGGCCACCACGATGCAATCGCCCACCCTGTCCGGGCAGGTGATCGCCCAACTGAGCGCCTGCATGCCACCCAGCGAACCGCCCATCACGGCGGCAAAGCGTTCGATGCCGAAATGATCGGCGACCCGCGCCTGCGCCCGCACCCAGTCTTCCACCGTCAGCAGGGGAAAGGACGCCCCCCAGGGCTTGCCGGTCGCGGGATTGATCGTCGTCGGGCCGGTCGAGCCGAAACACGAACCCAGGTTATTGACGCCGATGACGAAGAATCGGTCGGTGTCGACGGCTTTGCCGGGGCCGACCATATTGTCCCACCAGCCGATCTGGGACGGCTGAGCGGCATCCATACCGGCGACGTGGTGGGACGCATTCAGCGCATGACAGACCAGCACCGCATTGCTGCGCTGCTCGTTCAGCACGCCATAGGTTTCCACCGCCAGCGTATAGGACGGCAGCACCTGGCCGCTGGACAAAGTCAGCGGTTCGTCGAACGACAGGAACTGGGGAGAGACATAACCGACGCTGCCTGTCGGCACGGGAGCGCGCACAGCATCGGCAGACGCGGGAGCGGCGGCGGAATCGGGAGAAATGGCGATGGCGGTCATAGGACCTCTTTAGCTGGATTTATGGAGCGCCCGCAAGCGGATCAGGCAAATCGGCGCCAAGTCGAATCTCATTCTAGCACTCTGGTTTAGGGCGCTCCCGCCGGCGCGTGGATTGATCCCCATCAAAACGGACAAAAACATCCTGCTTACAGGCCTTATCACATGCTCACTTCATGATACATTCACTCACGTATGGGCACGGTAGCCGATGACAATATCTCTGCGGGGACATCCATGACACCACTGACCGTTCGCGAACACGACTGCCTGTACTGGGCATCCCAAGGCAAGACCAGCTGGGAAATGGGCCGGATCCTGGGCATTACCGAACGGACGGCCAACTTTCATATCGCCAACCTCTGCGACAAACTGGGTGTGCGATCCCGCCAGGCGGCGATCACCCAAGCCCTGCAGCGCAATTTGCTGGACCTGAACAAGTTCACCTGACCCGCGCACTGGCCGCATCCTTCAAGCCGTGCGCACCGATCCAAAGGGATACCTGGGTGACTGCCTGCGTCAGCTAAAATCAGCTTATTCAGACCAACTCAGTACCCTTTATCATGACCCAGGCCTCCGACCGGCGCCGCTTGCTGGCTGCACACCCTGAACTGCTGCGCGCGATCCGGCGCGGCATCGAAAAAGAAGGCTTACGGGTGGATGCCGAGGGTGCGCTGGTACGCACGCCACACCCGCTCGCGCTGGGCGCTGCGTTGACCAACCCGCACATCACCACAGACTATTCCGAAGCGCTGCTGGAACTGGTCACCAGCCCCGACCTGTCGCCCAATGCCCTGATCCAGGAACTGACGGATATCCACGCGTTCGTGGCGCTACGCAACCCTGGCGAAGCCATCTGGAACCAATCCATGCCGGCCCACCTGCCGGCGGAAGCCGACATCCCGGTCGCCTGGTACGGCACGTCCAACACCGGCATGCTCAAACACGTCTACCGTCAGGGTCTGGCCTGGCGCTACGGCAAGATCATGCAGTGCATTGCCGGGGTGCATTACAACTTTTCCCTGCCGGAAACCGCCTGGGACCTGCTGTCGCAGGGCGATACAGCGCAAGAACGGCGCAATACGGGCTACATGGGACTGATCCGCAATTTCATGCGGCATGCCTGGCTGCTGATGTATCTGTTCGGCGCCTCGCCCGCGATGTCCCGCAGCTTCCTGCAGCATGCCGGCCTGGAATCGCAACTGACCCGCCTCAGCCCGGACACCTACTGCCTGCCCTGGGCGACCAGCCTGCGCATGAGCGATCTGGGCTACAAAAGCCCCACCCAGTCTGAACTGCATCTTTGCTACAACGATCTGGATACCTTTACGGCCCGCATCCACACCGCCGTCACCACATCCTGGCCGGCCTACGAGGCCATCGGCACCCATCGCGATGGCCAGCGCATCCAGCTGAACACAAACCTGCTGCAGATCGAAAACGAGTACTACGCCACCATCCGCCCCAAACAGACGGCGGGACGCTGCGAACGCCCCAATACCATCCTGCACGAGCGCGGCATCCAGTACATCGAAGTGCGTTGCATGGACATCGACCCCTGGGAACCTGCCGGCATTTCCGCCGAGACCTGTCGCTTCCTGGATGCCTTCCTGCTGTTTTGCGCCCTGGAAGACAGCCCGCTGTTCCCCATCCCCGGCACCTGCCAGGAAAGCCAGGCCAATTTCGCGCGGGTGGCGCGTGAAGGCCGCCGCCCCGGCCTGACGCTGATGCACGACGAACAAACCATCGGTTTGCAGGACTGGGCTCAGGACATCCTGACCCGCATGACCCCCTACGCCGAATTGCTGGACGCTCACACGGACGACACACAACACCTGTCCGCTTTGCAGCGACAGCATGCCAAAGTACAAGATCCAGAGCACACCCCTTCAGCGCGTCTGCTGACCGCGTTGCGCGACAGCGGCCAGGAATTCCACGACTGGACCCTGGCGCAAAGCCAGGCCCATTGGGCGGCGCTGCATGCTCGCGGCCTGCCCGGCGACACCCTGGCGGCCTACGACCAGGCCGCTCAGGATTCCCTGGCGGAACAGGCCGCTCTGGAAGCCGCCGACACGGAAAGCTTTGAAGACTACGTCGCCCGGTTTCACTCGGCCTTGGTCAAGGCGGCCTGAACCGGCTCATCCATGACTGGATGGACGGCAACCCTTAGGCAAACACTATGTTCTCCGGCTTGAGCGCTTTTCCGCTGACCCCCATGACCGAGACCGGCATCGACGAAGCGGCATTCACGCGCTTGATCGAGCGGCTGGCGCAGGCTGGTGTGGGCTCTATCGGCGCGCTGGGCTCGACAGGCAGCTATGCCTATCTTTCCCGCGCCGAACGGCTCCGCGTGGCCCAGCTCGCTGTCCAGCATGCCGACGGCGTCCCGGTCATCGTGGGGATCGGCGCCCTACGCGCGCGGGATGTGCTGGATCTGGCGCAAGACGCACAGACAGCCGGCGCGCACGGGGTTCTGCTGGCCCCCATGTCCTACCAGCGACTGAACGACGACGAAGTGTTCGGTCTTTATGAGGCCGTGACCCGTTCCCTGTCCGTGCCGCTCTGCATCTACGACAATCCGGGCACGACGCATTTCGAATTCAGCGATGCGCTGCATGGCCGGATCGCTCAACTGCCCAAAGTGGCTTCGATCAAGATCCCCGGCGTGCCGGCTGATCCTGTGGCAGCACAAGCACGGGTGATGCGCCTGCGCGCACTGATTCCCGACCATGTGACCATTGGCGTCAGCGGCGACGGATTTGCAGCACTGGGCCTGAATGCCGGGTGCGATGCATGGTATTCCGTCATCGGCGGACTGTTTCCGCAGCTTGCGCTGGGCATCTTCCACGCCGCCCGGGCAGGCAAGCCACAAGAGGCGACCCGGCTATCGGATCGCCTGGCGCCGCTGTGGGCTCTATTTGCGCAATATGGCAGCTTGCGGGTCACTGCCACGGCGGCGGAAATCTGCGGCCTGGTCGGCGCACCCAGCCTGCCCTTGCCGCTCAAATCCCTGGAAGGGGCGGCGCGACAGCAGATCAAGGCCATCCTGGACCAGCTGCACCTCTAAGCCGTCACAAGCCGCATGCGCCCCCTGAACCCCCAATCCGCACACATCATCCCGCCATTGCCCGACCACTGGCGGGACCACTTCCTGCCGCTGATCGCTGGCCACGATGCAGGCATCCATGAGCAGATGTCGCTACGCCATGTCCTCCTGTCGCTGCGGGACATGCCATACGCGCGCCCTCGCGGCGGCAACACCGCCAAGGACTGCGTTTCCGAATGGAGGGGTACCTGCTCATCGAAACACCTGGCCGCGCACGAATGGCTGACGCTGACGGGCCACCGCCCTCAGCTATGGATGGCCGCGTACCTCCTGGATTTCCAACAACCCTATTTTTCAGACGCACTGAGAGCATCCGCAACCGGCACTCAGGTATACGACGTCCATAATTTTTTGAGCTGCGACTTGGGCCAGGGCGACATCATCATCGACATCACGTTCCCTGCGCGCCTGGGCCGCCATGGATTCCCCGTGACGGCGGATTGGGATGGCAAAAGCGACTTCACGCTTTGCTGCGCACCACAGGAACGTATGGCACTGAACGACCTGGAATCTGCGGATGCCCGCAAGCGCGCCTGGCTGCGGTCCTTGAACACGGACCCTGCGCTGCAGATTCGTGAGGCAGCAATCATGGAAATGACGCACTGGCTGGCCGTCTCGGATGGGGGGCAGGCATCAGGCCTGCCGCACACGTGTTCATCAATCCCTAGGTTTCACTCAGGATGAACGCCGCTTCATGATGCGGACTTGACCGGATCATCGTCAGCGACGAAAGCTGCACGAAGGCCGGAGAGAAAACTGTCTGTCCCGACAGGAATCGAACCCGTATCGTTTGGCGGGTGCGTGCTACCATGAAACTACTGCGTAACACATTAGGGCTGCAAAATGAACGAAACCACCTTCACATTCCGTGTCGACGAAAACCTGAAAAGCGACTTCTCTGACGCTGCCAAGGCGCATGACCGCACGGGCGCTCAACTGCTTCGTGACTTCATGCGCAGCTATGTCAAAGACCAGCAAGACGCGGCCCAGTACGATGCATGGTTGCAAGACAAAGTGCGGCGCTCCAGAGCATCGGCCGACGCAGGCAATCTGATACCCGCGGCAGAGGTCGAAGCTCAATTCGCCGCTCGCCGCGCCAAGACGCGCCAGCACCTTGAGCGCTCTAGGTGAACCATTTTGGCTTACGGATGCAGGTGGCGAGAGGCAAGGACGCAGCGAACATTCTCCTGCCTCTGCCGGGCAGCAACAAAGTGGAGGAACCGGAAACGATTTCCAGTTTGCCAGTGCCATAGCCTTGTGCCATAAACGGCGAGAAAAGGCCGTGCGGGCGGCGGCAGGGAGGCAGGAAGAACGGGAAACGCTGTTTATCTTGATTTGTACGGACAAATGGCGTACGGTGAGACATAGAACATAAACCCATTTCTCATGAGGCCAACCATGCTGCATACACCTGAAGCCCAAGAAAAACCGCGCAACGCTCGGCTGGAGGCGCGCGTGTCCAGCGACCAGAAGGATTTTTTTCAACGTGCAGCCAACCTGACCGGACGCACCCTGAGCGAACTGGTCATCGACAGCACGCAAGAAGCCGCCGCGAAGATCGTGCAGGAGCACGAAGTCATCCGCCTGAGCCGTGAGGAACAGGTGGCGTTCGTGAGCGCGCTGCTCACGCCTTCTGAGCCGGGGCCGCGCTTGCAAAAGGCCGTCCAAAGCTACCGTCAGAAGGCGGGGTTTTAATTGGCGCTCATCCTTACGCCGGAGCACATCAGCCCGCTGACCAAGACCCATGAGCGCAAGTCATTCGATTGCGGCCATGAAGACCTGAATCGTTACTTGCGCGAACAGGCGCGGCAGGACGCTGAAAAGCGCGTGGCCGCGCCTTTTGTGCTCACGCAGCCGGGTGATCTCAAGGTGCTCGGCTTCTACACCCTTTCATCCTCCATCATCCCCGTTGACGAACTGCCAGAAGAGTTGATGAAGCGCTTGCCGCGTTACAGCCAGTTGCCCGTCACACTGCTCGGGCGGCTGGCAGTGGATCGTTCAGCCGGTGGGCAAGGTGTCGGGGAATTCCTGCTGGTCGATGCCCTGCTGCGCAGCCTAGGGGCCGCGCAACAGATTGCGGCCATGGCGGTCATTGTGGATGCCAAAAACGAGCGGGCCGAAAGCTTTTACCGATATTTTGACTTTCAGCCCTTCCAGCAAACCCCACTGCGGCTATTTCTGCCCATGGGGCAGATTGCAAAGCTGTTTGCATAGCCACTCATCACCCAAGGGCGCGAATGGCAAGAATGGCAAACTTGATCACAACGTTGCCCTGACCGGCGATGATTCCACACGAAGATGGAGATGCTCTCGCGCAGAGTCTATGGCTTCAGGGACTGGCGCGCCCGACAGGAATCGAACCTGTATCAGAAGCTTCGGAAACTCCTATTCTATCCATTGAACTACAGGCGCCACGATCATCGGCCTAGCCGCCGATGCCGCCCCGAATCATTGCGATGCGAGGGCTCGACATTGTAGCGGGTTTATCCTATCCCTGCAGTGTGCCGGGCCTGTCGCTATAATCGAAGGTTGAGGCCTGTAACAGAAGCAATCAGGCGACACGACACTGGCGGCAGGCCAATGGCCGCATTCCACTATCCCAGGAACCCATCATGAGTCTTCCAGAACACGCCGAACACGGACACGGGCACGAAAGTCCCATCAAGACACCGAAACAGCTGCTGATCACGGTCGTGCTGGCCTTCGTGATTCCGATTTCGGTCATCATTTTGCTGGTCAATCTGGTGGGCTCGTCGATCCGCACGGGCTATGGCTCCAACAGCCAGACCGAGGAATCCATCGCCAAGCGCATCCAGCCGGTGGCCGGATTCAAACTGGTAGACGCCAACGCGCCCAAGGTCTTCAAGACCGGCGAACAAGTATTCCAATCCACCTGTGTCGCCTGTCACGGCTCCGGTGTGGCCGGTGCGCCGAAATTCGGCGACAAGGACGCTTGGGCGCCCTTCATCAAACAAGGCTTCGACGATCTGCTCAAGAACGCCATCCACGGGATCGGCGCCATGCCTCCCAAGGGCGGCAATTCCTCGCTGGATGACTTTGAAGTCGCCCGCGCCGTGGTCTACATGACCAATCAATCAGGCGCCAGCTTCCCCGAACCCGCAGAACCCGCCGGCGACCAGGCCGCCGCCCCAGCGGCTGCACCTGCTGCCGCACCGGCAGCGCCCGTCGTCGCAGCGAAAACTGCTGAACCGGCGCCCGCACCCGCTGCAGCTGAAAAACCCGCTGCACCCGCTGCCGCTCCGGCTGCCCAGGCATCCGCCGGCAACAGCGTCGGTGAAAAAATCTACAAGTCCGTCTGCATCACCTGCCACTCGGTAGGCGTGGCCGGCGCGCCGAAATTCGGCGACAAGGCATCCTGGGACCCCTTCATCAAGACGGGCCTGGACAGCATGCTGGCAAAAGCGATTTCCGGCGTGGGCGCCATGCCGCCACGCGGGGGCTCGCAAGCCACCGACGACGAGCTGAAAGCCGCCATCGAATACATGGTGGATGCGGCCAAGTAATCCCCCATCCAGGCTTGGCTTTCCCGCCCCTCGGCGTCTACGCAGACCCGAGGGGTTTTTCTTGGCTGACGCTGCCGCGCAGGCTGCGCCGCGACGTGCCGGGATTCCTGAAACAGGACACTAGGGATACTCCGCATGATTCAAACGATCGTTTGAATTAGAATGGGCGGATTATCCTGCAGGAGATCTCCTCATGCCTCACCCTTTAGTGACTTCGCTGCATCAGGCCATGACCCTGCCTGTCATGGCGGCGCCGATGTTCATCGTATCCGGCCCGGAACTGGTCATCGCGCAATGCGCCAGCGGCATCATCGGCTCGATGCCGGCCCTGAACGCCCGCCCTCAAGCGCAATTGGATGTCTGGCTGACCCAGATCGAAGAAAGCCTTGCCGCCCTGAAAGCGGCGGAGCCCGACCGGCCGATTCCGCCCTACGCCATCAACCACATCATCCATCAGTCCAATGATCGCCTGCAGGCGGATCTTGAGACCTGCGCCCGGCATCGTGTGCCGCTGATTATCACCAGCCTGCGGGCGCCCAACCAGGTCGTGGATGCCGTGCACGGCTGGGGCGGCAAGGTTTTTCATGATGTGACGACTCTGCGGCATGCGCAAAAAGCCATTGATGCAGGCGTGGACGGCCTGATCCTGGTGTGCGCCGGGGCAGGCGGTCACGCCGGCACCCTGTCGCCCTTTGCCCTGCTGGGCGAAGTCCGGCGGATCTTTGACGGTCCCATCTGTCTGTCGGGCGCCATCAGCCGGGGGCAGGACATCCTGGCCGCCCGGGCCATGGGGGCGGATTTCGCCTACCTCGGCACCCGCTTCATCGCCAGCACCGAAGCCCATGCCCAAGCGGAATACAAGCAAATGATCGTCGATACCGCCGCCGCCGATATCGTCTACACCCCCTATTTCACCGGCATCCCCGGCAACTACCTGAAACCCTGCGTGCGCAACATCGGCCTGGACCCCGATCAGCTTCCTGCCTCCCACGGTACGGACTTCGGCAGCGACAACAAAAAGGCCTGGCGCGACATCTGGGGCGCCGGCCAGGGCGTGGGCAATATCGACAGTGTGCAGCCCACGGCGGATATCGTCGCCCGTCTGCGCGAGGAATATCAACAAGCCGCCCAGTCTGTACGAGACGGCTTCGTCACGGAGACCTGCGCATGATCCGCCTTGAACATAAGGGCCCGATTCTGGAAATCCTGATCGACCGGCCTGAACGGCGCAATGCGCTGACTGACGCCATGTACCGCGAGATCGATCAAGCGCTGCAGGCGGCAGACGCCGATCCGGCCTGTGCCGCGATCATCCTGCACGGCGCGGGCGGCCACTTCACGGCCGGCAACGATCTGGCGGAATTTCAGGTGCCGCACAGCAGCCGCGACGTGGGCTCCATCGCTTTCCTGCACACGCTGGCCAGCATCAATGTGCCGATCATCGCCGCGGTCCAGGGCCAGGCCGTGGGCGTGGGCGTGACCCTGCTGGCGCATTGCGATGCCGTCTATGCCGACCGCAGCACGATCTTTCGCCTGCCCTTCGTCTCGTTGGGCCTGTGTCCCGAAGGCGCATCCAGCTACCTGCTGTCGCGCCTGGCGGGCCCGCGCCGCGCTGCCCGCTGGCTGCTGCAAGCCCAGCCCTTCGATGCCGAGGAAGCCCTCGCCGGTCAGCTGATCAACGATATCCAGGACGATCCTCTGGCGGCTGCCCGCGCCTATGCCCAGGCGCTGGCCGCACAACCCGTGCAAGCGGTCCGCGCCAGCAAGCAACTGCTGCGCGCGCCGGATCGCGACACCATCCATCAGGTGCTGGACGCCGAGGCAGCGGTGTTCTTTGAGCGCTTGAAGTCCGCCGAGGCCCAGGCGGCCTTTCAGCGTTTCTTTGCCCGCAAGGGGTAAGACGCCTTCCCGGACAGGGGCGTGCCGCGACAATGCGCACGCCCCAACGACTTCCTGCAGATCATTGAACCTTCACAGGATTGGTGGTTTTCACCACACTTTCCCAGGTTTTTGCGCTCAGAAATAAAGATTAGGGTTTACCCCTAGCTTTATCCTAGGGTTTACCCTATACTGAACTTGTCGAAAATCTGAAGCTTCTGAAACAGGAGTCAGTTATGAGCCATACCTACACCACTACCACCCCGAACCTGATGTCTGACGCGCTGGAGCGCGCTTACGCCCATGCGATTCTGACCGAATCGCAGCCCCTGTCCCTGAAGAAGGGCCTGCGCACCGTGGGTCGCGCACTGAGCCGGAGCGCGAAATTCGTCGGACGTGTCGTCACCGAGGTGCTGAACGCCCAGGCCGAAGCACGCGCCCGCAACATGCTGCACAACCGCTCGCCCTGGTAATCGGGACTGACGCCGTCCATACAGACGGCGCCCCGACGCGAATCTACCGGACAGCCGCCTCGTCTCTTGGATGATGCGGCTGTTTTTTATCGCTTGAGCAGATTTTTCAGGCTGCTCAGCGCGCGATCCGGATCCATCTCGGACGCGCCCGGCACAGAACCATCCGCCTGCGCCTGCAAGCCCATCTCGACGATGAAGCGCGACGGTTCGCACATGGTGTCCTCGCGCCCGCGCCGGCGCTTGCGGCACCAGCTGATCTGCAAGGTGCGCTGCGCCCGCGTAATGCCCACATACATCAGACGGCGCTCTTCCTGGATTCGGCGCACGCGGGCGGCCACTGCCGCCTCGCTGACATCGCCCTCGTCATCCCCGCCGCGATGCGGCAGCAGGCCTTCTTCCACTCCGATCAGATAGACGTGGGGGAATTCCAGCCCTTTGGAGGCATGCAGGGTGGATAGCTTGACTGCATCCGGCTCGTCATCGTCCGAGCGCTCCAGCATCGTCACCAGCGCCACGTGCTGCACCAGCTCGAGCAAGGTCATGTCATCCTCGTCCGCCTTGCGCTTGAGCCATTCCAGCAATTCCAGCACATTGCTCCAGCGCGTCTGCGCCTGACGCTCATCCACGGTGTCGTACAGATGGCGCTCGTAGCCCATGGCGGCCAGCAGATCATCGAGCACGCGGGCGGCATCATCGCCGCGCAGGCCATCGATGCCCACCGCCGCGCCGGCCAGGCCCGCCTGGCCGGGCGGGGTTGTCGTGTTCTGCATATCCGGCATATCCGTCGCCCCCTGGGCAGCCGGCGGCACAGGGTCCGGATCAAACGCCAGCAGATCTCCCTGAATCGCCGCGCCGAGCAAGGGTGGCACTGCCCCACCGCGCCGCGCCGCGCGCGCCTGGAAATGCTGGATCAAGCGCACAAAGCCATACACCGCCTCGCGTTGGCGCGCGGCCGGCAGCAGCGCCTCGGTCACCTCGGCAGCGACGGCGAACAGGGATACCCCCTGACGCGCCGCCTCGCTGCCCAGCGCCTGCAAGGTGCCTTGCCCGATACCCCGCCGGGGCGTCGTCGCGGCACGGATGAAAGCAGGGTCTTCATCTTCGTTGGCGATCAGACGCAGCCAGGCCAGCACATCGCGGATTTCCGCCTTGTCGAAAAAACTCTGGCCGCCCGACACCGTATAAGGGATACGCAAGGTGCGCAGCGCCTGTTCCATGATTCGCGCCTGATGATTGCCCCGATACAGCACGGCAAAATCCTTCCACTGCGCCTGACGCTCGAACCGGGACGCCGACAAGCGCATGGCGATGGATTCCGCCTCGATCAGATCCGTATCCATCGGCGTGACGCCAATGGGATCGCCCACCCCCAGTTCGGACCACAGGGTCTTGTCGAACGTCTTGGGGTTATGCGCGATCACCTGATTGGCCGCCTGCAGGATGCACTGCACCGAGCGGTAGTTCTGTTCCAGCTTGATGACCCGCAGCTGCGGGTAATCGCGTTCCAGCTGGGCCAGGTTTTCCACCGTCGCACCGCGCCAGGCATAGATGGCCTGATCGTCGTCGCCCACGGCAGTGAGCATGGCCCGATCACCGCACAACAGCCGCACCAGCTGATACTGGCAGGCATTGGTGTCCTGATATTCATCCACCAGCAGATACTGCACCCGCGCTTGCCAGCGCTGACGCACGGACTCATCGTCCTGCAGCAACTGCGCCGGCAGACGAATCAGATCGTCGAAATCGACCGACTGATAGGCGCGCAGGGTAGCCTCGTAGCTGCGATACACGCGAACGGCCTCTGCCTCGTCCGCGTCCTGAGCGGCCCGGGCGGCGCCATCAGGATCCAGCTGGGCATTTTTCCATAAGGAAATCATCTGCTGCACGGACCGCAGACGAGCGCGGTCCGTCGTGGCCAGCAATTCCTGAATGATGCCCTGCGCATCAGTCGCATCCAGGATGGAAAAGCCGCGCTTCAAGCCCAGCTCCGCGTATTCTTCGCGCAGGAATCTCAAGCCCAGGGAATGAAAGGTGCCGACCGTCAGACCGCGCAGCAAGCGGGGCTCGACCAGGGTGCGCACGCGCTCGTTCATTTCCCGCGCGGCCTTGTTGGTGAATGTCAGCGCCACCACATGGCGGGCTTGATACCCGCATTCGCGCAACAGATAGGCCATTTTGCGGGTGATCACGCGCGTCTTGCCGCTGCCCGCGCCCGCCAGCACCAGGCAGGGGCCATTCAGATAGCGCACGGCCTCGTGCTGACTGGGGTTCAGATCCATCTCAGATTTCCTGGGGATCGATTTCGATCCCCCAGCGCACGGGGCGACCGGCAGCCACGCCATCGACCTGCGGCAACAGCGCCCGCAACAGGCCATGCAGGGCGCCGCGGCGCGGGGACTCAAGCAGCAACTGCGCCCGTTCGACCCGCGCCACCCGCACGATCCGCAACGGCACGGCGTCGTACAGGCACACCCCGGCTGATTCCGGCAAAGCATCCGCCTGCGCGCGAACAGCTCGCAGGAAACCCAGCGCATCGGCCAGGTGCGTAGCCTGCGCCGTCAGCAGCGCCTGGCTGGAAAACGGCGGCAGGCCCAGATCCTCGCGCTCGGCCAGGGCGGACTCCGCGAAGCGGCTGTAATCATGTCGGCACAAGGCCTGATAGACCAGTTGGTCGGGGTAGTCCGTCTGCACCAGGACCTGCGCCCCGCCGGTTCGCCGCCCGGCACGGCCGGCGACCTGCATCAACTGAGCGAACAGGCGCTCAGGCGCACGGAAATCCTGGGCGAACAGCATGGCATCCGCATTCAGCACCCCGACCAGCCCCAGTCGCGCAAAATCGTGGCCCTTGGACACCATCTGGGTGCCGACCAGAATATCGGCCTGGCCGGCATGCACCTGGGCGAACAAGGCTTCAGCGCTGCCCTTGCGGCGCGTGGCATCGGCATCGATGCGCAGGATCCGTGCCTGGGGAAAAGTTTCCGCCAGAAATTCCTCGACGCGCTGCGTGCCCCGCCCCATGGGCTGCAGATCCTGATCGCCGCAATCCGGGCAGGCGCGGGGCGCCGGCTGGGCATCGCCGCAATGATGGCACTGCAGAACGGTCCGCCGACCGCCAAGCCGGTGCAGCACCGTATGCGCCGTGCAGCGGCGGCATTGACTGACCCAGCCACAGGACTGACACCGCAGCACCGGAGCATAGCCGCGCCGGTTCAGGAACACCAGGCTTTGTTCCCCCTGTTCCAGCCGCGCCGTCAGCGCCTGCAGCAACTGCGGCGTAAAGCCTTGCTCTAATTGCGCCCGGCGCGTATCGACCAAACGGATATCGGGCAGGGCCTGGGCCTGGGCCCGGTCGGGCAGGGAGACCAGGCGATAATCCCCGCGCTGCGCGCGGCGCCAGGACTCCAAGGATGGCGTGGCCGACCCCAGCACCACGGGGATCCCCAGGTCATGCCCCCGCCAGACGGCCAGATCGCGGGCTGAATACCGCAGGCCATCCTGCTGTTTATACGAAGGGTCGTGTTCCTCGTCCACCACGATCAGCCCCAGGTGCGGCAGGGGCGTCATCAGCGCCAGGCGGGTGCCCAGCAACAACTTGGCCTGCCCTCGGACCGCCCGCAGCCAGGCCCGCAAGCGTTCGCCTTCGGACAAACGGCTGTGCAGCACAGCCAGATCGCCTGGCTCGGCGCACAGCTGCGTGCGCACGACCTGCTCCAGCTGCGGCGTCAGGTTGATTTCCGGCACCAGGATCAGCACCTGCCGCCCCTGATCCAGCACCTGCCGGGCCAAGCGCAAATACAGTTCGGTCTTGCCGCTGCCTGTCACGCCATGCAAGAGCGCTACTCCACGCCCTGCCGTCAATAGCGACTGCAACTGATCCAAGGCGGCCTGCTGCCCAGCCGTCAGTGCCACCGCAGCCGCCTCCGGGCCATCGCGGCGGGCAAGGCGTGCAGCACCAGGCCGGCGATCCGCCCGGCACACCGGGCCGCCGGCAGATCGCGCGCCGGTATACGCAGCCGGCTTGCGCAGCGGCGGCGGCAACACCGGCAACAACACCTCGCCCAGCGGGCGGTGATAATACTGCGCTGCAAAATCTGCCAGCCGCAGCCAATCCGCCGGCATGGGAGGCAGATCATCCAGCACTGCCTCGATCGGGCGCACACGATCAGCGGCCACGCCTGGGTGCTCCCGTACCGCCCAGACCATGCCCACCATGGCCCGGCGACCGAACATCACCCGCACGCGGACGCCTGGTGCGACCGGCGCACCATGGGAATAATCGAACAGCCCCGGCAAAGGCACATCCAGCGCCACCGCCAGATAGACAGGCGGCGCGGCGCCCGTGGCATCGTCTCGGAGGGGGGAACCCGGTAGGTCAGACATCAGGACGGAATGCTCCAGCCTGTGGATAACTTTGTGGAGAAAGAGGGAATAATGCGGTGAACACCAGTTCCCTCTGCGAGTCAAGACTTGTCAAAATACCAGTATTTCTTGATTTTCTCTTGTAAAACAACAGTTTATTAGTCAAATCAAGATTCTTTCCAGAAATGTCGGTATTAACCCCGACCTCGACAAAATTGTGCATAAGCACAAAAGTCAAGTGCTCCGGGCCATCAAAGCCCGGAGCAGCCCGCCATCAGACGTGATAAGCGCGGCTGGCGGTATGGACTTCATCAACCAGGGACAGGACGGCCTCGGGCGGGGTGAACTGCGATATCCCGTGCCCCAGATTGAACACGTGTCCACCTGATCCGACCGTTCCGAAATCCGCCAGCACGCGGCGGACTTCCGCGCGGATGGCGGCGTCGCCGCCAAACAGCGCCATGGGATCGAGATTGCCCTGCAACGCCACCTGATCCTGTACTGTGCGTCGCGCCTGCGACAGCCGCACCGTCCAGTCCAGCCCCACTGCATCACAGCCGATCGCCGCGATATCCTGGACCCACTGGCCGCCGCCCTTGGTGAAGACGATGGCGGGGATGCGCTGCCCATCATGTTCGCGCAGCAGCCCATCCAGCACGCGCTGGGTGTAATGCAGGGAAAACTGCTGGAACAGGCCATCCGCCAACACACCGCCCCAACTGTCGAACACCATGACCGCCTGCGCACCGGCGCGGATCTGGGCATTCAGATAGGCCTGAACGGCCTGGGCATTGATATCTAGAATCCGGTGCAACAGGTCGGGGCGCTGATACAGCAAGGTCTTGATCTGCCGATAGTCGCTGCTGCCCGCGCCCTCGACCATATAACAGGCCAGCGTCCAGGGGCTGCCGGAAAATCCGATCAAGGGCACGTCGCCATTCAGTTCACGGCGGATCAGGGAGACGGCATCAAAGACATAGCGCAAGCGGTCCATGTCGGGCACCTGCAGGGCGGCGATAGCGGCTTCGTCACGCAGCGGGCGCTCGAAACGCGGCCCTTCGCCGGCCACGAATTGCAGGCCCAGGCCCATGGCATCCGGCACCGTCAGGATGTCGGAAAACAGGATAGCGGCATCCAGCGCAAAACGGCGCAGCGGCTGCAGCGTGACCTCGCAGGCATATTCCGGATTCTGGGCCAGCCCGAGAAAAGAGCCCGCCTGGGCGCGAGTCTGGTTGTATTCCGGCAGATAGCGCCCCGCCTGGCGCATCATCCAGACCGGGGTATAGGGAACGGGCTGGCGCATCAGCGCGCGCAGGAACACATCATTTTTCAACTGGGTCACGTCAGGCTTCCTATGGACGTATCGCGTCATCCACGCGATAGCGACTGGATCGGAGGGGAATCCTGGATTTTACCCGACCCCCCTACAGATTACCCGCACGACGGGACGGGCCGCGAACAGCGATCGACGAGGTGTTGGCGGTTCACTGAATACAAAATTGATAATTATCATTCTCATTTAGATTGCCTGGCTTGCAAGATACGTTGCGCCGCACCCGATCCGGCCCCGTACCGTTTTCACCTCTATTCCGTGGCAATCATCATGTTCTTCAAGCATCCAGGGTTCGCGCCCGATACCGTCGGGCCGATCATCGCGGCCGCTGTGGCAGCTACCCTGAGTCTGACCCCGCCTCTCTCCGGGGCGCAGACCCTTCCCCCGCCCAACAGCAATGACCGCATAGAAGGCCCGCCGGATACCGGTGAGTCACGCGACACGGCCGTGACCGCGGAGGACGAGAGCGTGAACATGCTGACACCGGTTCGCGTGCACGGCCTGAGAGACCCCGATACACAGGGACACGAGAACGTATTCAACAAGAACGTCACCAATCTCTACGTCGATCGTAAAGAGCTGAACCGCTACCAGGTCACCAATCCGGCAGATCTCTTCAAGGGTATGAACGGCGTCTACAGCATGGACTCGCGCAACGGCGCGTCGATCTCACCGAATATCCGCGGCCTGTCGGGCGAAGGTCGGGTGCCGCTGACGGTGGACGGCACCGAGCAGTCCGTCAACGTCTGGCTGCAGGTCTACGGCGCCGGCAACCGCAACTACGTGGACCCTGCCCTGTTCCGCAGCATCGAGGTGGAAAAGGGCCCGTCGCTGAGCCGGGGCATCAAGAGCGGCATCGGCGGCGCAGTCAATGTGCGCACCATCAATCCGTCTGACATCATCCCCGACGGCGACAGCCTGGGTCTCGAAGTCAAGCTGGAGACCTCCGGCAACACCATCGCGCCCGCCGTCGATGCCAACAGCTATTTCGGCAAAGACTACCGCGACATTCCAGGCGCGACGCTGGGTTCGGACTACGCGGTCAATATTCCCCAACCCGTACCGCGTGACCGCAGCGGCGGGGATGCCATGAATTTCCAGGACAAGAGCTTCATGTTCGCCATCGCGGGGCGTAACGACCACACCGACGCCCTGCTGGCCTACAGCTACCGCAAGCGGGGCAATTATTTCGCCGGCAAGAACGGCGCCGATGCCTACACCGACAACGACGCCTACGCCAAGGACACCTCGGCCTATTTTCCCAACCTGACCAAGCTCTATCATCCGGGCAACGAGGTACTGAGCACGGCCAGCAAGACCGAGACCCTGCTGCTCAAGAACCGCTGGTACCTGCCGCACGACCAGCAGATCGGCCTGAGCTTCATGCGCACCGATCTGGATTTTGCGGAAACTTCCACCGGCCAGTCGATCATGATGATGGGCATCGCCGAGGAGTTGTCCAAACCCTCTGGGCAGGGCCTGCCCGGCCAACTCGTCGCCGAATACCCCCGCTCGAACGTCCGGCTGGACACCTGGAAGATAGACTACGAATGGAAGCCGGAAGGCTCGCGCGTGGTCGACCTGGAAGCCCACCTCTGGATGACCAAGACCGACAGCGAACGCCACCAGAGCGGCAGCGGCGCCTATTACATTCCCCGCAGCGGCGTATTGGACGCGTACCAGATACTCAAGGCTGACTGGGATACCTGCCGAGGGCCGAACTGGGCCATGGGCCTGCCCAGCGGCGCGGCGGGTTTCACCTGCTTCACCAACCCAGCGCTGAATCCCGCCCTGGGGGGCACTGCGCCCGTCGAACCCGACCACGACGGGCGCATCTTCGCCGGCAGCGCACAGTGGACCAGCCATGACCGCAAGGGCTTCGACTTCAGCAACCGTTTCATCCTGGACGACCGGCTGCGCCTGACCGTCGGCGGCGAACTGCAGCACGAAAAGCTGGACGAACGCGTCGTCAACCTGGACCTGACCGGCGGCATCGGCGTTGGTGGCGCCGCCCTGGCCGAATCCACCATCAAATTCGGCCCGCGTTCCGGCACCCGCCGGGAATGGGCGGCCACCATGAACCTGGAATGGCGGGCGACAGACTGGCTCACCCTGACCGCCGGCGCCCGCTACAACGAGTACTCGGCCTTCGACGACGGCCTGGCCGAACGGCGCGCGAACCAGGTGGCGGGATCGCAGATCACCGGACAACGGACCGGAATGGCGCTGGAATACGGCCAGTTGATGTCGAATGCTGAAGTCACCCAACTGAACTCGTTGGCAAGCGCAAGATCCACCGCAGCCGCCAGCGTCGGTCCAGGTGACTGGGATCAGCTCGGAAACCACAACATCACGACACCCGCCATGGCGGCTCTCCAGGCTGCCCAAGCCGCCTTTGATACCTATATCGCCGCCCATGGCGAGGGCGCGGCATCCAGGTATCCAATCGCAGGCTCCGGAGATCAGGCCCTGTACTGGAAGAAAAAAGCCGTCGTTCCCGTGGTGGACGGCAAGGTCGATGCCTCGCAAAGTCCCTTCGCCGGTAGCGGCATCGATCCTTCCAAGACAGCGGCCAACCCCCAAGGCAAGACCGGGGAGTTCCAGGAAATCATTCCGATCGGCACCTCCACCGTCTACGCCACTCCCGCCGCCGGCCAGGAATGGGCGCCGCCCGAGCGGCAATACGGCCACGCCTGGTCGCCGGTCTTCTCCGCCACGGCGCGCATCACCGACACCGCCAGCATCTACGCCCGCTACGCCCAGATGACGCGTTTTCCCAGCATCTTCGAGATCGCCTCCACCTCGGTCGGCCTGGGCAACACCTATTACCTGGGCCGCGGCGCCAGCAAGCCGGAACGCAGCACCAACTGGGAAATCGGCTATTCCCAGGACCTGGCCCCGTTCCTGCCGGATCTGCGCCAGGCGGACGTGCGCCTGAGCTATTTCGACACCACCATCCAGGACTTCATCGACCGCGATGCTTACCTGAACGTGATCCAGTTCGACCGCAAGAAGACCACGGGGATCGAGTTCCAGTCGCGCTTCGACAGTGGCCGGTTCTTCGGCGGCCTGGGCGCCACTTGGCGGCTCACGCAGGAACTGTGCGACGAGAACTACGCCTATGGCCTGGACCCCTTCTACAACCGCATGCCGGAATGCATGACCGGCGGCTTTCCCGACATGCTGACCGCCACCAGCCTGCAACCGCGCTATTCCATCAACGCCGAGCTGGGCACCCGGCTGCTGCAGAACCGGCTGGAACTGGCGCTGCGCGCCGTCTACCACGCGAAAGCGGAAAACAAGGAACTGGACGCCCTGCTGAACACCCCCTATGGCCCGTCCATCTGGAAGGAAAACAGCATGCGCCAGTTGTACTGGCATCCCGTCATGCTGCTCGACGCCTCGGCCCAATGGCGCGCCACCAAGAACGTCACGCTGAGCCTGGGCGTCACCAACCTGACCGACCGCTATTACCTGGACCCCATGGCCAAGATCCCCGCCCCCGGCCCGGGCCGCACGATCACCGTCGGCATGCGGGCGCAGTTCTAGCAGTCCCGAAGTTCCAGGGTTTCCTGGCTTTCCCTGAAAACCAGGTCTTTCCATCGTTTTCTTCAAGGAGTTGATATGAAACGATCCCTGTCCCGCGCCCTCCTCGGCGCGTCCCTGGCCCTGGCCGCTTCCCACGCCCCGGCCGCCACCGTGCTGGGCGACTCGTTCAACGATGCCAACGTCAAGGCGGCGCCCTCGACGCTGTTCGGATCGGGCAACGCCGGCCTGATCTTCAACGGCGGCTCGGCCGCGATCGATCTGGCCGGCGGTCCCATCGCCCAGTCGAACAACGCCATCAACCGCGGCCCCGACGTCAGCGGCAACACCTACCTGAAAGGCAGCGACATCAACTTCCTGGCCGGCCTGATCCTGGGCGACACCCAGATCGCCCAGGTATGGCGCAACGACGTGGTCTACAACGGCGACACCACCACGATCAACAGCGTGCGCCAGATGATCGTGCCGCCGCTGCCGTTCATGCCCGACTTCGGCGGGCTGGTGATCGGCAAGGTCGACGGTTCGCCGGTCTACTTCGGCGAATGGGCGCCCAAGGGGCCGAACTATTCCGCCCCGGACAATGCCGATCTGAACATGGGCAGCGCCGAGCGCACGGTGTGGTACGTGGGCGAAAACCCCACCACGTCCATGCCGACTCTGGTCAATGCCCAGTACAACGTCGTCGGCATCAACCAGCACAACCCGGAGAACCCCAGCGTCTACCAAGGCGTGCTGACGGCCAACTACGGCAGCGGCGGCGGCTATCTGGATGGCAGCATCACGCGCGGCAGCGACGTGGTGGACTTCGGCACGAGTGACACGGCCATCACCCACACCGGCGCCTTCTCCAACGCTGCCTTGACGATCTCCGGCCAGTTCTACGGCGCCCAGGCCGAGGCCCTGGCAGGGATCTACACCGGCGGCGCGACCGCGCAGGATCACGTCGCCTTCGGCGGCGCGCGGCAGTAAGCGGGGACGGGACCGGCACGATGACGATCCGCTGGACGCAGCTTCACTTCCTGCCGGCCCTGCTCCTGGCCTGCGCCCTGCTGCCGTCCCCGCCTGCCCGGGCGGACGAGGACGACACCCGCTACCTGCTGGACCAGGCCGGACGCATCGGCCGCCAGAGGGACAGCGGGGCGGGGTCGTTGGCCCCGCACCCCGGAGGCCTGGTCCTCACCATCGAGGGCCGGGCCTACCGGGTCAGACCCACCTTGCAGGACCTGGAACCGGCCCTGTACACGGCCATCAACCGGGGCCAGTGGGGCGAGGCGCGCGCGCTGGCGGATTCGTACCGCCGGCTGGCGGGCCACAAGCCGCACCTGGTCCTGCTGGCCGACGGCCTGGCGGCGCGGGCCGAGGGCGACTACGGCCGGGCCATCGGCCTGCTGGAAGACGCCCGCGACGATGCTCCCGGCGATGCGCGTACGCAGATGGAACTGGCCCGCGCCTACGCCGAAGACGGCCAGGACCGGGAATCGCGCGCCCTGTTCGAACAGGCCATCGGCAACAGCCTGCCGCCCGACACCCGCCAGCTGCTGCAAAACTATGTGGGCGCCGTGGACCGGCGCGGCGACTGGCAGGGGTCCATCGCCGTGGGCCGAGGCCACAACGACAACATCAACCAAGCCAATGGCTTCGAGCAATGTTCGATGTATTTTCTGACCCTGTGCCTGGCGCGGCTCAAGCTGCCTGATCCGATCGCATCGACCTTCACCAATTACGACTTGGTACTGAGCAAGCGGATCGCGCTGGCCGGCCACCACAATCTGCTGCTGCGACCCATCAGCTACGGGACGTTCTACCAGAAGACCGCCCCGGAAGGGCGCGCGATCAAGGACTACAGCCAGCAGACCCACGTGCTGTACGCCGGATACCAGTACGCCGATGCACGGCAGAAAATCAGCCTGCTGCCGTTCACGGAACTGTACGCCCGCGACGGGCACACCAATTACCAGGCCCCCGGCCTGCAGGCCGAATGGAGCCGGTCACTGACGCCAAGCCTGCGCCTGACGGCGCAGGCAAGCATCAAGCGCTACGCCTACAAGGCACAGGACAGCCGCTATTTCAGCGACTACACGCAAAAGGCCGCCGGGCTGGGGATCGCCTGGATGCCCGCGGCGAACACCAGCCTGCAGGCAGGCATCGACTTCACCCGCCGCAAATATCCCATGCCCACGGAAAGCGGCAAGGACCTGGCCGTGCGCGCCGGGGTGTACCACGCCTTCGGGCAGTCCGGCGCCTTCGTCAATCTGCTGGCCCTCTACCGCGTCAGCCGCAACGACGAACATGACTTTTTCCTCGGCGCCCGGCGCCGCGACGAACAACAGCTCTACGTCGCCACTCTGGGATCGACGCGTCTGTCGGTGGGCGGCGTCTACCCCGAATTGCGCTTCAAACACGTCGTCAACCACAGCAACTCAATTTTCTATGGTTATACCCAGAACGAAGTCTCGCTACAGCTGCGCAAGAATTTCTGAGTCCATCCGATGGATTGCCCGATTAATCGTATTGATAATTATTCTCATCAAAAATACAATGAGCTTTCCAGTCGCCACGCCCCACAGGGCCCGGACTACCATGTCTTCCACCTTTCTGGACAAGGCTTTTTCGAACTTCCCCGCCTTCCGTCACGCTGACCCCGATGGCCTGCGAGTATTGGCAGGCGGCGCCCGCCGCATGGTGTTGTCGGCCCGTCAACACTTGTTCCACCTGGGCGAATCAGCCGACCATTTCTTCTGGATCGAGACCGGCAGCGTGACCCTGTATCTGCCCAGCTACAACGGCGATGAACGCGTCTTTCAGGTCCTGGGAAACGACTGCCTGGTGGCTGCGACCGTCATGTTTGCGGACGATCGCCGCTACCCTGTCTCGGCCCAGGCGAACGAACGCACCGTTCTGCATCGCCTGGACTGCGCACCGCTGATCGGCATGGCGCAACGTTCATCAGAATTTTCCTGCTCGCTGCTGCGCATCGTGGCCGGCCAGATGACACAGGCGATCGGCCGCATCGACCTGCTGACCATCGCTAATTCCATGCAACGCCTGGTCACCTATCTGGTGAACCTTTATATCGAGCAGGGCAGCGCCTGGCTGACCTTGCCAACCCATCACCGCGTGTTGGCGCGGCAGTTGAACATGACACCAGAGAACTTGTCACGCATGCTAGGCGGTTTCCGGCGCGATGGCCTGATCGGCGGACGCAACCGCGATCTTGTTCTACTCGACGTAGAAGCCCTGTGCAAGCAGGCCCGGCTGCCGCCACCGGATATGAAACTCCGCACCCAGCACACAAGGCCATCTAGGGACGAAGCACTGTTCAGTTGCTGCACCTTGCACTGATCATCCGTCAACAGCCGGATTCAGGCCCCGAGAACGGACTATGCGCCTTGCCGGCAGGCTCGGCACAGCCTTCACGGCCATCAAGACGCCGACCTGCCAGGACCGGCCAAGCATGCCACAGATAGGCGGCATAGGCTCCCACCCATAGCACACCAGCCATCAGGATCAACTGCCAAGCCCAGGGCGCCAATACTGGCAGTCCCGCCACAGCCCGCATCAGGGCGGCCAAGATCAGGATGCCCGCGGCCACAGGCAACCATGGCCGACGATCCAGCCATCGTCCCGTATGGATGCGTCCCGCCAGACTCATGATGGTGAACACCGACAGGCCCATGGCTCCGGCTGTCAGCAGATGGCGGCCGCTTGATACAGACCAGCCGCCCGCCAGCCAGGCCAGGCCCATGGCGCCATAGCCCAGAGCAATCAGCCAGAAACAGGCATACAGCATGAGCGCCCAGCGCGTGAACAGCGCCCGCCCGACATGCCAATCGTTGAGCACATTCAGCACGGCGGCGCAGGCGGCCAACGCAGTCCAGCCGACGACCAGACCATCGCCCAAGACGACCTGCGCCACGCCACATGTGCAGATGGCGAAGACCGCCAGATAGCGGCGCGGCGGCCGGGCCAGATAACGATCCGACGGCGGCGGTTCGCCTGGTCGACCGGCCTCGATATAGCCATTGAGCACGCTCATCGACACCCGGCTGCCCGCTAGCAGGATCAGGATCATCGTCAGATCGATTGCGCCATGAATCCAGGGAAGCCCATCGTATTCGGCAAACAGCGCAACGAAGAACCCAGTCTGCACCAGCAGCAGACCCGCCAACGCCCAGGCAAAACCCAGGTGCGCCCGGCGCGGATCACGCCACAGCGCTGGCGCCAGCTGGATCAGCAGCACAGCAGTAAAGGACACATTGCACAGAGCCGCCAGCCCGAGCCCCATCTCGAAAGGCAGCCACTGAGCCAACGCATATGCCGCCCGTGCCATCAGCCAAAGCGCAACCAAGCCCGCCAGAGGGCGGACGGCAATCGGCGCGACCCCCGTGAATTCCGGGATGGCGGTCAGCAGAAAACCGGCCGCTGCAGCCAAGCCGAAACCGAACACCAGCTCATGCGCATGCCACAACAGCACGCCCCCCGGAGGCCTCCAGCCAGACAGGGCAGCACTATTCAGAAACAGCAGCCAGACAGACAAGAACACCACAGCGCCCGTCGACGTCAGCACGAAAAACGGACGAAATCCGCACGACCATAAAGGGTGAACTGCTGAGCCGCCATGCCGCACAGTCATGAGGGCTCCCTATTAAAGGCCGCCGCCGAAGAAGCGAGTCCAAAAGATTCCCGCACCGCTGGCGCATCCATCAAACCGGCGGTCGTCCGATGGATCCAGGCCTCGGTGCGCCTGGACTGCGATTGCTCCACAACGAATTCGCCCAGCATGCGCCCCGGCCCGGACGCCATGACGACGATACGATCAGCCAGCCGGACAGCCTCCATCAGATCGTGGGTGATCATCAGCACAGCGGCCCCGGCGTGTTCCACCTGTTTGCGCAGCAAACCATAGAGTTCCTGCTTCAAGCCCACATCCAGAGCTGAAAACGGCTCATCCAGCAATAGCAGATCCGGCGCTACCGCCAGTGCGCGGCCAAGCGCCACCCGGCTTTGCATCCCGCCGGACAGTTCATGCGGATATTTGTGCGCGTCCGCTTCGTTCAGACCCATGCGCGTCGCCCATTCCATCGCCCGGCGACGGCGCGCGGCGGCTGGCAGCCCCAAGCCCTTGAGTCCCAGAGCAATATTGTCCGCGGCATTTTTCCAAGGCATCAGCCGAGGCTGCTGAAACACGCAACCCACCCCCCTGAATGTGGAGCGCACCCGTCCTTCGGACGGTTCAAGCAAACCCGCCGCAATATGCAGCAAGGTGCTTTTCCCGCAGCCAGACGGACCCACCAATGCCAAGGTCTCGCCGGCATGAAGATCCAGCGATACGCCTGACAGCACAGGCGCCAACCCAAAGCGGTGGCCTAGTTGGCGAAGGCTCAACAGACTCATGCGTCTGCCGCCCGCCAGCGTTCGATGACACGCTTGATCGGCTCCAGCAGCAGATACTCAGCGGCCAGCAGCAGCCCCAACACCGCCGCGATCCAGCCCAGTGACCCTGCCATATCCAGTTGCGCCCGCGACACTGCCAATGCCGCCCCCGCTCCATCCGACGCCGCCAGCAGCTCGGCCATCATGACAACTTTCCAGGCAATGCCCAGGGCGGTAATCCAGGCCGGCAGCAAGTACGAGGCCACGTGCGGCAGATGAACGTCCAGCAACACCACGCGCCACGGCAGCCGATAGACACGCGCTACATCCACGAGTTGCCCGTCCAGTGTCCTCGCCCCCTGCATTGCCCCCGCAAAGACCAGCGGAAAACAAGCAAGCACGACGGTAAACACAGGTGTTGCATCACCCATGCCAAACCAGATCATTGCCAGTACCAGCCAGGCAATAGGCGGCATGCCCAGCAACAGCGTCACCAAGGGTCGAGACACCAGCGCAGCAGTCAGAGACCGGCCGGCCAGCATTCCGAGCACGGTCCCCGCCAGCACGGCAATACCCAACCCTGAGAAGGCCCTGCGGGCGGAGATCCACAACTGCGGCGCGGCCAGACCCGAGGCTAACAATTCACCCAGCCGTCCCAGCACAGCCGAAGGCCCTGGCAGAACCAGCGGCCCATGGTGCAGAGCGCCCCATTCCCAAAGCGCACAGAACAGCAACAGGCTGGCCACTGCCCCCCAGCCGCTCCAGAAATAGGCCGATACCGCGCCCAGGCGCCGCCACCCGAGCGCATCAGACATAGAAGTCCTGACCCGGCAAGCGCCCACCGATCAGCGCGGCTTGATCAGCCAGCAGGCACTGGAAGAAGAATTCCAGTTCTTCTCGCGCATCTACGGCATCCACTGCACGGTCACGCGACCGCACCAGAGAATCTGCTACAGCGTCAGCCGTCAGCATGGGGATGTGGCGCGCCACCAGTTCGCCGCATGCCGCAGGGTGCGCCAGACACCAAGCCAGAGAATCTGCATACTGAGCACGCACCCGGCTGGACAAGTCTGTATCAACGCTTGATTTCCCCACGGCCACCACACCCGCCTGCGGAATGCGCGGCTCACGCCCTAGTATCCGACCCCAGGCCTGCGACAGGTTGACGCCGCGATACAGCGTAGGCGCCACGACCGACACCGGGAATGATTCGCTTTTGCGCAACACCATGGACACGGCGGGCTCTGGTAGCAGTGCGTGATCCACACGGCGGAGCAACAATTGCTGAATGGCATCGAACGGCGTCGGCACATAGCGCAGGGAGAAATCCCGCCGCGGATCCAGTCCCAGGCGAGATGCCAGCAAGCCAAACAGGATGTCCGGCATGTCTGCCCGAAACGGCATGGCGATTTCCAGCCCCCGGAAATCGTCCAATGCGTGCAGTGCCGGATCGCGGGTCACAAGCCACAGCATCCCCCAGGTCGCCACGTTCAACAGCCGCAGGGGTACCCCCTGGGCGTACAGATTCGCCGCCACATTTGATGGCATTGCCATGAAATCCGCACCGCCACCCACTGCCCAGGCCCGCAACTGATCCGGGTTCTGCCACAACTGGAAACGGGCGCCGGGCGCTATATCGTCCAGGCTGCCGGAATCAGCCATATGGACCAAGGGATACGACACCGTGGCTGGCGGTCCCGCCAGCACCAGGGGACGCGCACCGGAGGCCGCAGCTGCAGGCGCACCTGCCGCAGGCGGAGCCGCCAACATCAGGCCCCAGGCAGGGACCAGGCCCAGCAGCGCGCGGCGCCGCGCCTTGGAAACAGAAGGGCGGCCAGCAGACGGCACTGGCAGCGGAGCGAGTCGAAAAACCATGGCGATTGCCGGAATGAACCCTGTAGACCCCGGGATTGTGGTCGGATTCATATGTAAATGCAAATGATAATTATCAAGTTTAATGCTGCTCGTCAGATCGATACGGAGCAGGATCAATATCATGCTTGCGCATCAGCGCCCAGAATGCCCGGCGATGCTTTTGGGCCATCCGCGCCGCCAAGGTCACATTACCGCCATGACGCCCCAATGCCGCGCGGATATAGGCTCGTTCGAAGCGGGCGACCACCTGGCTTTTGGCTTCCCGGAAGGAATCCCGCGAGGTGGCGCGCTGCATGGCCAGCGCTACCGCGTAGGCTTCCAATTCCGCCCCGGAACGGTCCAGGATGGTGTGACACAGTTCGGCTTCGGTGGGGCCTTGGTTGGCTGGCGCCATCATGCCCGCCATGACTGCCCCGCCATACAGCGGTTCAGGTTCTGCCACGCAGGCCGGCGTCAGCCGGCCCAAAGCGCTTTCCAGGCGAGCGCGAAGTTCTTCCGGGCAAAACGGCGGTTGCAGGAAATCTGACGCCCCCAGGGCGATCAGGTCATGCACTGCCTGGGCCCGCAACCCTACCGCATACACCAGCAACACCGCGGGCAGCCGGCCGGAGCGAGCCGCCAGCGCGGTGCGCCATCCAGGCAAAGAGGCCTCATCCGCGTACAGCAGCCCTGCATCGTACCGGCCGCGCATCAGGGCGGGGTCATCCAACAGCGTCTCGAGCGCCGCATGATGCTGCTGCAGGGTATGCAGCTGCAGGCGCCCGCCCAGGTGTGATCCTTTCAGTGCTTGCACCCAACAGGTCTGATCCAGGGTCAAGAGTGCGCAATCCAGTCGTTCTCGCATGCCAGGTCTCCTTGCTTGATGTGAGGCGGCTGCATGACGCAGCCCGCCGAAACAACAGGATAGGCAAGCGATTCAAGCCGGCATAGTCGCAAAACTACGCTGGGGTTAACCCTGGATTTCGATGGAATAGTCGACTTTCAGGAATTTCTGGCTGGATCTAGAAAAATTTCAGCAATATTCACTGAAACCCTGGTGATAGCATGGCGTCAATTTCATTCAAGACGCAGGAGACAAGCTTGGACGCGCTGAATACTTTCATCAATGACATCAACGGCCTGGTGTGGGGTCCCCCCATGCTGGTGCTGATCCTCGGCACGGGTTTTTTCCTGATGATCCTGCTGAAGTTCATGCCGCTGCGACGCATCGGCACAGGCTTTGCCATGATCTGGCGCGGTCGCCATCGCGGCGATGCATCCACCGGCGAAATCAGCCCCTTCGAAGCGCTGATGACGTGCCTGGCAGCCACGGTCGGCACCGGCAATATCGCTGGCGTGGCGACCGCCATCGCGGTCGGCGGCCCCGGCGCCCTGTTCTGGATGTGGTGCACGGCGCTGGTCGGCATGGCGACCAAATATGCCGAAGTGGTGGTTGCCGTCCATTTCCGTGAAAAAGACGCACGCGGCGAGCACGCCGGCGGCCCCATGTATGCCATCAAGAACGGTCTGGGCCGCAAATGGCTCTGGCTGGGTTTCGCCTTTGCAATCTTTGGCGGCTTTGCCGGCTTTGGCATCGGCAATATGGTCCAGGTCAACAGCATGGCCCTGGCCCTGGAATCCACCTTTTCCGTCCCCACCTGGATCACCGGCGTGGTCACCATGGTGCTGATCGGCCTGGTCATCCTGGGCGGCATCAAGCGCATCGGCGCGGTCGCCGCATCCCTGGTGCCCTTCATGTGCGTGGCTTATGTGCTGGCCGGACTGGTCGTCCTGTTCGTCAATGCAGAGCGCATTCCCGAAGCCCTGGATCTGATCTTCACCCATGCCTTCTCGCCCATCGCCGCCACCGGGGGTTTTGCCGGCGCAGCCGTCATGGCGGCCATCCGCTTCGGCGTGGCCCGCGGGATTTTCTCGAACGAAGCCGGTCTGGGTTCGGCCGGGATCGCCCAAGCGGCAGGCACGACCAGCAACGCAGTGGAATCCGGCCTGATCGGCATGATGGGTACCTTTATCGACACCATCATCATCTGCAGCATCACCGGCCTGGCCATCGTCTGCTCGGGCGTCTGGAGCAGCGGCGAAAGCGGCGCCGCCCTGTCGGCCGCCGCCTTTGAAGTGTCCATGCCGGGCATCGGCGGCATCATCCTGACCATTTCCCTGGTGATCTTTGCCTTTACCACCATCCTGGGCTGGAGCTACTACGGCGAAAAATGCTGGGAATTCCTGCTGGGTTCGAAATCCACACTGCCCTACCGCATCATCTGGGTGGTCGCCATCCCGTTTGGCGCCATCACGCAACTGGATTTCGCCTGGTTGCTGGCTGATACCCTGAACGGCCTGATGGCCCTGCCCAACCTGGCCTCGCTGATCCTGCTCAGCCCGGTGATCGTGAAACTGACACGGGAATATTTCCGGGACCGCACCCAGGCCGGCGAACTGAGCGCGCAGACGAAGTAAGCGCACGAAAGCGACCTATCTATATAGGGCGCCATCACAAGCACGGCCAGAGATTTCCTGGCCGTGCTTTTTTCATCCAGCGCAGACCTAGTGCGTCTTGAACACCTGAACCATGCTGCTTTCCGGCAACAGGGCGTATTCCTGCGCGTTCGGCAATTCGTAGTGCCACCATTCCGTCGGGATGGAGCAAAAGCCGGCCTGCAGCATGATGCCCAGCAGCAGGTGGCGGTTGCGTTGGACCTCGGGCTGCAAGTCGTCACGATCATGGTGCGACTGATCCCGCATATCGTCGAAATCGGTTCCCATGTCCAGGGGCTGACCGCTGGCTTCCAACAAGCCGACATCCACCGCCACCCCGCGCGTATGGTTGGACCCCAGGTCGGCATCGGCGATATAGCGCGGATCGGGCAAGGCCTTCCAGAAGACAGCCTGGGCAGCCGCCGGACGGTAGGCGTCATAGACGACCAAGACCAGCCCCGCCCGCCGGGCAGCTTGTGCGGCACGGCGCAGGCAGTCCGCCGCCGCCGGGCGCAACGCACAACGAGCCCCCGGCGCATATACGGGGCGCCCGACCAGATTGTCGGCGGTGGCGTATACCAACGAAATCAGCACGCCATCGGCTTGCGTCACTTCGATCAATTCTGTCATGACCACCCCGCATTGATTCACTTTCCCGTCACTGGACTGTACCGGAAACCGCCGGGATACATCAGCCCCGCAGCTGTCCGATCCAGTGACGGGTCGAGGCGTCATGCCCGGCGGCATCCGCCGCCGGACCGGCGCTCAAGGCCTGTATGATTCCACGCGCCAGGACCTTGCCGTATTCCACCCCCCACTGATCGAAAGGATCAATACCCCAGATCACGCCCTGGGTGAACACACGGTGCTCATACAGCGCCAGCAGCGCGCCCAGCGAATAGGACGACAATCGCGGCAAAGCGATCAGATGGTTGGGCCGCCCGCCCGGATGCACGCGGTGTGGCGCCAGCCAATCCGTCTGTTCGGCCGACAGGCCTTCGGCCAGGCATTCAGCCCGCGCCTGCGCCAGGGTCTTGCCGCGCATCAGCGCCTCGCGCTGGGCCAGGCAATTGGCCAGCAGCTGGCGATGGTGCTGCGCCCAATGGTGATCCGCCTGGCAACACAGGATGAAGTCCACCGGGGCGCCGTCGCTGCCCTGGTGCATCCACTGGAAAAACGTATGCTGCGCGTCGGTGCCCGGCATACCCCAGACGGCAGGGCCGGTGGGCACGCCTACCGGGCGCCCGGCCTGATCCACCGATTTTCCCAGGGATTCCATATCCAGCTGCTGCACGTACGGCACCAGATTGGCCAGCCGCGAATCATAGGGTGCGATATTCAGGGAACCTTGCCCCAGAATGCTGCGATTCACGATACCGGACAGCGCCATGCGCACCGGGGCATTGGCTTCCAGCGGCGCCTGGGCGAAATGCGTATCCATGGCTGCCGCCCCCATGCGCAGGCCCGCCAGCACATCCGCCCCCACAGCCAGCGCCGTGG
Source organism: Castellaniella sp. (assembly GCF_034675905.1). Classification (GTDB taxonomy): domain Bacteria; phylum Pseudomonadota; class Gammaproteobacteria; order Burkholderiales; family Burkholderiaceae_B; genus Castellaniella. Next base: position 605,666 of record NZ_JAUCCV010000010.1, read on the forward strand.
TCAGGCTGACGGACGACCAGATGGAAAACCGGCCACCCACCCAGTCCCACAGGCGAAAGATCTGCGTATCCGGAATCCCCCAGGCGCGGGCGCGTTCCGGTTGCGCCGTGACAGCCGCCACGTGTTCGGCCGGATTCAGGCCCGCAGCCAGCAGCCATTCCCGCGCCCGCGCCCCGTTTTCCAGGGTCTCGGATGTGGTGAACGATTTCGACACCAGCACGATCAGGGTATTGCGCGGGTCCAGGCCGGCCAAGCCGCCCTCGATGGCGTGGCCGTCGATATTGGCCACGAAACGCACGTCGCGCCAGGTGCCGGCATATCCGAACGCAGATACCGCCAGCCGCACGCCCCAGTCCGATCCGCCGATGCCGACATGCACGATGTGGCGCCAGCGGCGCTCGGTATCCGCCCGGCGCACCCAGGCATCGACGCGTTCGCGTTCGGCCAGCACATCGGCGGGCGCCGTGGGTGAACGCAAGACGGTGTGCCAGGCGGCGCGGTTTTCCGTCACATTGACGGCTTCGCCCGCCAGCAGGCGGCGGCGCTGTTCCTCGAACCCGCGCGCGCGCAACAGCGCCTGACCAGCCGCCAGCAGATCCGGCGAATGGCGCTGACCACTGGCATCCAAGGTGAGCCCCGGGGCCTCGATCAGATCCAGGCCATCGCTTTGCGAGGCGCAGGTCTGCGCTGCCACGACGAAACGCTTCCATTCAGGAAGTTCAGTCAGGGGGGGGCTCGATAGCGCCTCAGCGGGCGAGGTATTTTGGGACATACTCAAAAGTATAGAGGCAAGCCTGCGCCTCGCGGCAAAAGGCAGTCACGCCACCCCCACCCGCACGCCTCAAAAACCACACGGCCCCAACAGGAGCCGTGTGACAAACAACGATTACCGCAGGGAACCGGGAGCGATCAGCAGCGCTCGTAAATCCCGGCCGCCCCCATGCCGGTACCCACGCACATGGTCACCATGCCGTACTGCAGATTGCGGCGGCGCATGGCGTGGATGGTCGTGGCAGAGCGGATCGCACCGGTCGCACCCAGGGGGTGACCCAGGGCGATGGCGCCACCCATAGGATTGACGACGTCCTCGTTCAGCCCCAGATCACGGATGACCGCCAGCGACTGGGCGGCAAAAGCCTCGTTCAGTTCGATCCAACCCATCTGATCCAGGGTCAAACCGGCTTTCTTCAGAGCAGCCGGGATGGCTTCCTTGGGTCCGATGCCCATGATGTCGGGCGGCACGCCGCGCACGGCAAAGGACACGAAGCGCGCCAGCGGCGTCAGATTGTGTTCCTTCAAGGCGCGTTCGGACACCACCAGCAGGGCGCCTGCGCCGTCCGACGTCTGCGAGCTGTTGCCCGCCGTCACGCTGCCTTTGGCAGCGAACACCGGACGCAGGCGCGCCAGGGCTTCCAGGCTGGTATCGGCGCGCGGGCCTTCATCCAGGGACACGATGTGACGGGTTTCGCGGACCTCGCCGGTCGCCAGATCCGGCAGGCGGCGCACGAGTTCCACCGGCAGCATTTCGTCGGTGAATTCGCCCGACTGTTGCGCCGCCAGGGCGCGCTGGTGCGAACGCAGGGCAAAGGCATCCTGGTCCGCTCGGGAAATATCCCAGCGGTTGGCGACCTGTTCCGCCGTCGCGCCCATGCCGTAGGCAATGCCGATGTTGTCGTCATTCAGGTAGACATCGGGGCTGAAGGACGTATTGATGCCCATGGTGGGTACCAGGCTCATGGATTCCGTGCCGCAGGCCAGCATGACGTCGGCCTCGCCCACCCGGATGCGGTCGGCCGCCATGGCGACCGCCGTCAGGCCGGAGGCGCAAAAGCGATTGACCGTGACGCCGCCGACGGACTGCGGCAGGCCTGCCAACAGCACGCCGACACGCCCGACGTTCAGCCCCTGGGGGCCTTCGGGAATGGCGCAGCCGACGATGGCGTCCTCGATGGCGGCCGGGTCCAGGTTCGGCGCCTGGGCCAGCACGCCCTGGATGACCTTGGCCAGCAGTTCATCGGGCCGGGTGTGGGAATACATGCCGCGCGGGGCCTTGCCGATGGGCGTGCGCGTCGCAGCGACGATATAAGCTTGTTGCAGAGCAGTCATCGAAGGTCTCCTTAATTGCGGACGGGCTTGCCGGTTTGCAGCAGTCCGGCAATACGCTCTTGTGTCTTGGGGTTGGCGAGCAGGCCCAGGAAGGCGTGCCGTTCCAATGTCAGCAGCCAGGCTTCGTCCACCAGGCTGCCCGGATCGACGTCCCCGCCGCAGATGACGGTGGCCACCTGCTCCGCGATATGGAAGTCATAGTCGGTGATGTAGCCGCCGACGTGCATGTTCACCAGTTGCGCCTTCAGCGTGGCGATGGCATCGCGCCCCGCCACCGGGAAACGGGCCGCCACGGGCGGGCGATAGCCCTGTTCCGCCAGATTGGCGGCTTCGCGCACGGCCACATACAGCAGTTCGTGGCGGTTCATGACGATGGGATCGGAATCGCGCAGATAGCCGATTTCGCGGGCTTCCAGCGCAGATTTCGACACCCGCGCCGTCGCCACGGCCAGGACGAAGTTCTTCACATAGGCCAGCAAAGGCGCATCCGGGGCGGACTGCGCCTGGATTTCCGCTGCGCGGCGGGCGCTATAGGTCATGCCGCCGGCGCCCGGCACCAGGCCGATGCCAACTTCCACCAGACCGATATAGCTTTCCAGATGCGCCACGCGGCGGGCGCAATGCACGGACAGCTCGCAGCCTCCGCCCAAAGCCAGGCCGGCCACGGCGGCCACCACCGGCACCTGAGCGTAGCGCAGGCGCAGGACCATATCCTGCATTTCCTTCTGGATGGGTTCGACCGCCTTGACGCCGCCCGCCATGAAGGCCGGCAGCATCGCTTTCAGGTCGGCGCCCGCCGAGAACGGATCTTCCAACTGGGCGATCACCAGGGCCTTGTAGCCCTGCTCGGCCAGATCCACGGCATGCGTCACGCCGCGCACCACATCGGGGCTGAGCGTATGCATCTTGGTCTTGAAGGACGTGATCAGCACGTCCTGGGGGTGCGGGGCGGGCAGCGTCCAGCACAGCACGGCGTCGTTTTCGTACACGACGGCAGGCTGGATGGCCGGGCCCTCGCCCACCAGGCGCGGGGCGCCGATCTGGCGCTGGTAGACCGCCAGCGTGCTGCGCGGCACATAGGCGTTCTGCGCCGGGCTGAAGGACCCTGCCGGGGTGTGCACGGCCTGCGATTCCCAGACCGGGCCGCTGGTCACCCAGGCGGGCAGCGGGGCGGATGACAAGGTCTTGCCGGCGGCGATGTCCTCGTTGATCCAGCCGGCCACGCGCTGCCAACCGGCGGCCTGCCAGATTTCAAAGGGGCCGAAGCTGTGACCAAAGCCCCATTTCATGGCCTGATCCAGTTCGCGCGCGCTGTCGGCGATGTCGCCCAGGTGCACGGCGCTGTAATGGAAGGTATCGCGCAGCACCGCCCACAGGAACTGCGCCTGGGGATGATCGGAATCATGCAGGGCTTGCAGGCGCTGGGCGGGATCGCGTTCCTTCAGGATGTCCTTGACCTCGTCGTCGGCCTTTTCGCCGGACGGCACGTAGGCCCCGGCCTTGGGGTCCAGACGCAGAATCTGCTTGCCTTCTTTCTTGAAGAAACCCGCCTTGGCTTTTTGGCCCAACGCACCCTTTTCGATCAGACCGGCCAGCACGGGCGGGATCGTGAAATGGGCGTGGAAGGGATCGCCGGGCAGCTGATCCTTCATCGTATTGATGACGTGAGCCAGGGTATCCAGCCCCACCACATCGGCGGTGCGGTAGGTGCCCGACTTGGCGCGGCCCAGGCGCACGCCGGTCAGGTCGTCGACCAGCTCGTAGGGCAGATCGAAAGCCTGGGTGTGATGAAAGACCGACAGAATGCCGAATACGCCGATGCGATTGCCGATGAAGTTCGGCGTGTCCTTGGCGCGGACCACGCCCTTGCCCAGTTGCGACACCAGGAAGGTTTCCAGGTGATCCAGCAGGGCCGGTTCGGTGGCGGCGGTGGGAATCAATTCCACCAGCGGCATATAGCGCGGCGGATTGAAGAAGTGCACGCCGCAGAAACGGTGGCGCAGGATTTCGGGCAATGCTTCGGACAGGGACGTGATCGACAGGCCCGAGGTGTTGCTGGCGACGATGGCGTGCGGGTTCAGGGCCGGGGCCAGCTTGTGATACAGGTCGCGCTTCCAGTCCAGGCGTTCGGCGATGGCTTCGATGACGACATCGCAATCGGCCAGCAAGTGCAGGTCTTCGTCGTAATTGGCCGGGGTGATCAAATCGGCCAGTTGATTCACGCCCAGGGGCGCGGGATTGAGTTTTTTCAATTGAGCGACGGCGCGCGCCACGATGGCGTTCTTGCCGCCTTGGCCGTCATCTTTGGCCAGGTCGAACAGCACCACCGGCACGCCGGCATTGGCGCAATGGGCCGCGATCTGCGCTCCCATGACCCCGGCGCCGCACACCGCCACACGGCGGATGAACAGAGGGGCAGACTGACTGGTTTGCATGATATGGTGTCCTCTCACAGTGATGGAAGGTCCCGGATGGGCGGCTCCTTGGCGTATCAGTCCCTGAAGCGGGGAGCTCTCTCCGAAAGCCGATTGCTGATTGTCGCTGATTTACGATCAAAATTCAAACGATCGTTTGAATTTTGATGAAGATTGTGTGCGGCCAGCCCAATGCGCAAGACTTCTATAATAAAAGCTTGATGGATGCGCGCGCCGGATCAAGCGCTTGAACACACACTATGGCCCGCCTTCCCCGCCTGTACGCCCCCCGCATTCCACAGTTGGCGCATGCCCGGTTCGCCCGCCCGCTGGCGGCCGCCGACGCCCCCGCCCCGGCAGCCTCGCTGGACAAGATCGCCGCCTGGCTGGCCGAAGAAGCCGCCCGATCGGCCCGCCCTCCGGGCGCGGCGCCATTCAGACCGGCGCACCCAGACGCGGCGCTGCCGCCCCCTGACACCGGCACCGTCGCGGTCCATGCCTGGATCGTGCTGCCCGACCAGATCACTGTACTGGCCACGCCCGGCAATGCGCAGGCGCTGCCTCGCCTGATGCAGGCCCTGGGGCGACGGATGGGGTCCGGGCTGCTGCGCACCCGCGTCTATGCGGGCCGCTACCACAATGCCTTGCTGGAACCTGGCCGCTGGGTCCTGCCCGCCATGCTCTGGGTAGAATCGCAGGCCGTCGCAGGCCGCCAGGTCGCCGCCGCCACCCAATGGCCGTGGTCCTCGGCGGCGGAACACGCAGGACAGGCGACCAGCGCCGCGTATCCCACGGGCTGGCTGCTGGATCATCCCGACTACTGGCACGAAGGCGACACCCCTTTTGCCCGCCAGGCGGCCTGGCGCAAGCGCCTGGCCAACGGCCTGCCAGAAGCGCAAAGCCGGCAGATCGAGGCCGCCTTGCACGGCCAATGGGCGTTGGGGGAAAAGATCTTCCTGACCCACCTGGGGCGTTTGGCATCCCGGCGCGTCAGTCCGGCGCCGCGGGGGCGGCCCCGGAAAGCGGTCTAGGCGCGATGCGTCTTCAGCCAATTTTTCAGTACGGTATCCACTCGCGTCTGCCAGCCTGGGCCGGTCGCCCGGAAGCTATCGACGACTTCTGAAGATAGGCGGATTGTGACCATTTTCTTGACTGGCGCCTTTTGCGGGCCTCGGCGGCGGATGCCCAGTTCCTCGTGCAAGGCGACTGGCAGTACGTCGGCGGCAGGCCGCGCCCGCGCGAAATCCGCGTCACTCCATTCGGGGTTGTCGGCATCGGACAATTCAGAATCTGGCTTTTTCATATCGAGCAACCTCGCGTACGTTGGCTTTACGCAAACTGATGACACGTAATGCCACGCCCCTGATTGTAAAAACCACCACATGCAGGCGCCCCTGTATCGGCCCCAGCGCCTGGAAGCGCGACTCCGTATAGTCCTTGCGCCTATCCCGGACCACCAGCGTCTTATTCCAGTCCAGGCCTCGCACACACTCGAACGATAAGCCACGATCAGCTATATTCCGGACATTTTTGGCGGGATCGTATTCAATTTCCACGAGACAGCGCGCTCATACAAATTGTAATTACAATCAGACTGCCTGGCAAGACTGTGATCATCTTGCTCACGCACGCGATGCGCACCATGGTAAAAGTCCCGCGCCTCTAGGCAAAGAGGCGCGGGACTGATTTGTCACAGCGACGGATCAATCAGAACGAGCTGGTTACTTCCATGAAGAAACTGCGGCCCGGCTGGTTGTAGGTATAGGCGCCGGCGCCGTAGTTGGATCTCAGCATCCCCAGTACCGACTCCAATGGCATTGCCACGACGGAAGATACGCTTGTCGAACAGATTGTCCACACCTGCCGTCACACGCAGGTGCTTGTTGACCTTGTGCTGTGTGCTCAGGCCGAACAGCGCATAGGGCGGGACTTTGTCCGTGGCGCTGCCGGTCAGAGGCTGGCCATGGAAGTCATACTTCGGCCCTTCCTGCTCGCCATAGACGGTGGCCTTGGCACGCAGCGACCAGGCAGGCGTCACAGACCAGTCTAGGGTACTGTTGATCGTGTATTCAGGGATGGTGGACAGGTGTTCGCCAGTTTCCTTGTTCTTCGATTCGATCATATAGGTGAAGTTCGTAGACCACAGCCAATCCCGAGCGAAGGGCCAGGTCAAGTTGCCCTCGATGCCCTGGACGACGGCGCGAGGAATATTTTGCCACCGGAAAACGTTATCTTTCCCATTGAAAGCGCCAACAGGGGCATGACCAGCTTCAACCTTGTTACGGTAGTCATTATGAAAATAGGTCAAGCTGGCACCCAAACCATCAGCACCGCGAAATTCCATCCCCAGTTCTTTATTCAGACTGGTTTCTGCCTTCAAATCGGGATTTCCGATCAAGAAGCACCCCCGCTCGCCAGCAGGCCCCAGATTGTCACCCCAGCATCCTTGACCACTGCTGTACAACGCATAACCAGAGTTACTCTGGTACAGATTGGGAGCTTTGTAGGCCCGAGCAATACCCGCCTTCACTGTCCACTGCTCATCAACCAAATAAGACAGATTCAACGAAGGGCTCCAGTTATTGCCTTGAACACTGTGATGATCAAAACGCAAGCCAGGCGTTACTGTCCAACGCTCACCCATATAAAGATTGTCCTCGGCAAACAAGGAGTAAACACTAGCGTGTACCTTCGGCGTATAGGTAAACGGACACCGGGTTTGCCAAGCCAGTTGGCCTCTGGACAAATCTGACGCCCTATCATCCAAGTCTTGTCGCACGAATTCCAAGCCCAGCGTTCCCATTTGATCTATCCCGCCCCAATTCAGACGGCGATTTATCTCAGTATGAGCAGTCAGTGTGCGTAAATTAGTGTCGCCATAACCACCATCGTTGATCTTAGGATGGCGAACCATGAATCGCCCTTCACTGCCACCTGCCAAACCTTCCAATAGTCGTGTATTCCGCGTCTGCTCATACTGAAAGTAACTCAGAGTATGCGTCTCAGCATTCCAGTCTCCATTATGCGTTATGGAATAAGACTGGCGATAAGTACGATTAGTCTCACCCCCTAAACTCCCTAGCACATAGCCGGTCTTCGGGTCTCGATTTGTGTTCTGCGTGTCACCAACATAAATATTACCCTGCCGCCCATAGCTGGCTTCAAAATCAACTTCGTGACCGGCGGCGAGCTTCCAACTCAACACACCGCTCATATCGCGATTCTTAAAGCCTTCACGGCCGGCAGGAAACGAATCCTTGTTGTTCTTTCCCCGATATGACTGATGCCCTTCATTAATATCCCACGCATCCCCCTGGAAATTCGCAGCGCTGCCGCTCAGGCGGAAATCCAGGCTGTCGGAAATCGGCCCGGTCAGGCTGAAGGTCGTGCGACCGGTCGAGCCCTCGTCGCCGTGTTCAGGCAGATTGCCATAGACGGACACAGACCCGCTTAACTTATCCGCTGGCGGCTTGGTGATGATGTTCACCACCCCGCCGGCCGCGCCGTTGCCGTAGCGAGCGGCGGCCGGGCCGCGCAGGACTTCGATGCGCTCGATCTGTTCCGGCGGCACCCAATTGGTGTCGCCGCGCGTGTCGCGCTCGCCGCGCCAACCAAAGCGCGCCGATCCGCGCGAGGACACCGGCTTGCCGTCGATCAGGATCAGGGTGTTTTCCGGCCCCATGCCGCGGATATCGATCTGACGGTTGTTGCCGCGCTGACCGCTGGACGAATTGCCGGTCAGGTTCACGCCGGGCATGGTGCGGATGATTTCCAACACATCGGTGGCAGGCGGGGATTTCTGGATGTCTTCAGACGTGATGGTGGACGCGCCCGGGGTCTGCTTCAGTTCCTGTTCGGCCTTGACGACCACGCGGTCAAGCTGTGTCACGCTATCGGATGATTGAGCGTTCGCCGCAGCGGCGGCTAGGCCCAGCGCCATGAGAAGGCCGACAGGCGTCAGGGCCAAGCCCTGAACCTTGGATGCAGTCATACGGATTCCTTGATTTGCTGCAGATGCAAAATACTTTCAATCGAAAGAGAAATATAAACGATAAACATTCTTATTCGCAATATTCAATGACATCTTTTTGCGATACATCACACAAACGGCAGGCCGCTCTATGCTCCCGCGAGGGCAGCCACCGGATCCAGCCGGGCCGCAGCACGGGCAGGCATCAAACCGGATACCAGACCCGTGACAACCGCGCAGCCAAAAGCGCTCAGGATCGCTGTCAGCGAAAACACCAGCTCCACGCCGGCCGCCAATAACGCCAAGCCGACACCCAGGCCCAACGCCACACCCGCCGCACCGCCAAACAGGGACACCAGCGCCGCCTCGGTCAGAAACTGATGCAGGACATCCCGCTGACGCGCGCCGACAGCCATGCGGATGCCAATTTCACGGGTGCGCTCACGCACCGTCATCAGCATGACGTTCATCACGCCGATACCGCCGACCAGCAAGGACACCGCCGCGATCAGACCCAGCATCAAGGTCATGGTGTTCTGCGATTCAGCGGCGGCCTGCAGCTTGGCGGCGGCATTGCCGATGCTGAAGCTCTCGCGGCCATGGCGCGCTCGCAGCACATCACGCATCGCCGATTCGGCTGCCACCGCATCGCCTGGAGATCGCGCCTCGATCACCGCGTATTCCGGCTCGCCGACGGCGGTGAACACCCGTGCTCGTCCCGTATCGAAAGGAATGAACGCCTGATCATCGTAGTTTTCAGAGCCGGACTCGGCGCCTTTGGCGCTCATGACGCCAATGACCTCGAAAGGCGTAGCGTCGATCAGCACCAACTGTCCGATCGGATCCTTTACATCCGGCAGCAGCCGGTGCCGCAGGCGGCTGCCCAGCACAACCACGGGCGCCAGCTCGCGGTTTTCCGCGGCGATGTGAAAACGGCCCAGCGCGACAGGCCAGTGGTGAATGGCCGGCAGATCAGCCGTGCTGGCTACAACGTAGGCAGGACGCGAATAGGCGCCGTGGCGCAGCATGGCCTGATTGCCGATCACCGGCATGACATGCGCAATCTCGGGCAGCCCGGCGATCGCATCCAGGTCATCCAGTGTGACGGCGCCTTCCAGCCCGCCCTCGGGGGGCACGCCGCCGCTGACGTAAAGAATGGCGGCGCCCAGGGCGCCCATCTGCCGCACGACCTGCTCTTTGGCGCCGCGCCCAATCGCCAGCATGACGATGACCGAGGCCACACCGACCACGATGCCCAACAGGGTCAGCGCCGTCCGCAGCCGATTGATCGCCATGGTGCGCCAGGCGGCGCGCCATGCCTCGGCCAATACAGGGGCTCCGGTCTTTCGGCTTGGCCTGGATCGCCCGGCCGGCGACATCTCTGCACGATCTGTCGTACGACACAGCCCATCCGGATCCACCGAATGCTGCGGCACGGACGCCGGTGCCGTGTGCGCACCCCTGCCAGGCCGATCATCCACCACGCAGCCATCCCGGATTTTCACCACGCGCCGGGCACGGGCGGCCACACCGGGATCGTGCGTGATCAGGATGATGGTATGACCCAGGGCGGACAATTCGTCGAACAAGGCCATCACTTCAGCGCCGCTGCGCGAATCCAGGGCGCCCGTCGGCTCGTCCGCCAGAATGACGCGCCCGCCATTGACCAGGGCGCGGGCGATCGAAACGCGCTGCTGCTGTCCTCCGGACAACTGGACAGGGCGGTGCCCAAGCCGCTCTGCCATATCCAGGCGTTCCAGCAAGCCGGCCGCCCGTCGTTCACGAACGGCACGGTCCTCCCCCGAATAGACGGCGGGCAGGGCGGCGTTTTCCAGCGCGCTGTCGGTGGGGATCAGATGGTAGCCCTGGAACACAAAGCCGAAGTCTTCACGGCGCAAGCGCGCCTGCTCATCACTCGACAAGTCCGCCACATTCCGGCCTGCGTAGCGGTAAGTCCCGCGGTCGGGCCGATCCAGGCAGCCCAGGATATGCATGAGTGTGGACTTTCCCGATCCCGAAGCGCCGACAATGGCGATGTACTCGCCCTCGCTGATGTCCAGCGACACCTCGCGCAGCGCCCAGGCGGCGGGCGAACCGCCCATGCCGCCATACTGTTTGCTGACGGCCTCCAGCCGGATCAGGACACTCACAGCACGAACCGGGGCACGGCGTCATCCGATGTGCGTTCACCCAGAATCAGCATGTCACCCTCGGCAAGGCCCGTGACGATTTCCGCCGCCTGGCGGTCACGCGCACCGATCTGCACCGGGCGCCAGACTGCGCGGCCGTCCTGCAGTACCCGCACCCGATACTCCTGCGCCCTGCCCTCGCCCGCCGGGCGCAGGGCCGCCAGCGGCGCCAGCACGACGTCATCGGCCTGGCGGGTGACAAAGGCGACCTGGGCGCTCATCCTGGGCAGCAACACGCGATCGGCATTGGGGACATCGAACAACACGGTATAGAAGACCGCTTTGGCGCCGCCGGAGGACACCGACGGCGCACCGCCCGGCTCATCGCCCTGCCCCATGCCCGGCATGGGCAGCACCTGCCGCACGACGCCGCGCCACTGCCGGCCATCCTGCGCCAGCGTGACGAACGCCGCCTCCATGCCCACGCGCAAACGCCGCACATCCGCCTCGGACACCTGGGTCCAGACGGTCATCATCGACAGATCCGCCACGCGCAACAGATTCGGCGTCTGATAGGCGGCGTTCAGCGTCTGCCCGGGGCGCGCATCCAGCGATACGACGGTGCCTGCAATCGGCGCATAGATCCGGCTGTAGCCAAGCCGGGCTTCATCGCCCTGCAATGCGGCACGGGTGCGGCGAATGTCCGCCTGGATCCGACGCACCACTGCTGCCGCCGCCAGCAGGCCGGCGCGCGCCACATCCACGTCATGAGCCGGCGTCGCACCAACCTGCAGCAGACGCTGCTGGCGTCTGAAACCGGCTTGCGCCAGCTCGGCGGCAGCCTTGGCCTCGTCGAGCTGGGCATGCAGGGCATCCAGCGATGCACGGCCCGCATCCACGGCGGCCTGCTGGACGGAGGCATCGATTTCCACCAGCAGTTGCCCGGCAACCACGGTATCCCCCGGCTGCACATGTATCTTTTGAATCTGACCGGACACCTGCGCCCCCACGTCCACATAATGCCGGGGCCGCAGCGTGCCCAGCGCATTCACGGTGGCGCGGATCGTCCCGCGCTCGACCGGCGCCGTCGTATACGCGGGCGGCGCCGGGCGGCTCGCCCAGACGGCAGTGGCTGCCGCAATGGACGCCAGCAGCCAGCAGCCCAGCACACGCCAGCGCCGCACGGCCTCAGCAGCGCCCATGGCGCTTCCCACGAGCAGGAATCACTGCAGCGCGATCCGCACGACACTTTCCATGCCATCTGCACGATAGGCGGGATGCTTGTCATCGTGCGGACCCTTGATCGTCGCAAACAGGGCCTGACCATCCGCCGACAGCGCCAAACTGTTCGGATGCGCCGGCAGGTCGTAGCGGGTCTTCACGGCATAGGTCGTCGCATCGATCACGGTGATGGCGCCGGTCCCCTGCGGGTGCTTGCGCGAAGCGCCCCGATTGCTCAGGTAGATCTCGCCGCGGATCGGGTTATACAGCACGTCCAGAGCGCTTTCACCGACCGGAACTGTCGCCAGAATGGCGCCGTTCGAGGTATCGAAGACCACCAGGCGGCCGCTATTGGCATCGGCGGCGAACAGGCGCGTGCCGGTGTCGTCCAGCGCGATGTTCACCAGGAAAGGCTCCGCGCCGTCCACGGCGAACCGGCGCAGCACCTTGCCGCTGTCCGGGTCGACGACCGTCACGCCGTATTCGCCACCCTGGCCGATGTACAGACGATTTGCAGCGGGGTCATAAGCGGCGCCGGCTGGCCATTTGCGCAGGCCGGTCAAGGTATGCAGGATGGCGCCGCGCTTCAGGTCCACGATCCAGACCTTGCCATCGGCGCCGGGGTTGGTGGCGAACAGGCGCTTGCCCGACGCATCCAGCACGATCTGACGCACATGTTCGGTACGGCCCTTGGCGTCGGTCAACCCCAATCGGTAGCTCACCGACTGCCCGGCCTTCAGGTCTATTCCCTGGACGGCGCCATTCAAGGTATTGCCCGCGTAAAGGATATCGGCCCGCGCATCGTATGCCAGCGCATAAGGCTTGCGCGCAGTCGGAATGACGGCGCGGGTTTCCAGGGTATCGGGGTCAAGACGATAGATCGTCCCGCCCTGAGAGGCATCAAAACTGCTGCCGGACGAGGCCACAAACACACTGCCGTCGGCCACGACCAGTTCATACAGCCCAGGAGCCAGGTCGCGGCGCAGCACGGCTTGCTGCGCCGGCGTTTGGGTCTGTGTCTGCGCGCTCAGGCCGGCCTTGTCCGGCTGTCCGCCTGGCGCAGCGCAGGCAGCCAGGACGCTGCACAGGACAAGCGGGCCCAGGCGGGCGGACACGCGCCCAGCCGAGGGAAGACGGAATCGGGTAAATCGAGTGTGCATCATGCAAATTCCTTTCATGACAAATGATGAGGGGCGCGGGATCTTAGAAACGCATGTCCAGGCCCAGGCGAAAGGCGCGCGGCGCGCCGTAATAGGTCGAGCCCGGATCGGGGTGGTAGTAGGTGTCGAACACGTTGTAGACGTTCAGGCGAGCCGAGACATCGCGGCTGATCTGGTAGCGCGCCATCAGGTCCACCACGGCGTAGGCGTCCTGTTCAATGACGCGCTGGGCGCCCAGAGGATCCTTGAGCTGCGTATAGGCACGGCTCTGCCAGCGCACGCCGCCGCCCACGGTCAGGCCGTGGCCGATGCCAGGCCAGCGGTAGCTGGTAAACAGTTTCGCGGTGTTCTGCGGCACGTTCGTGTTCAGCGTGAGACCATCCCGGTCCTGAGCCAGGGAACGGGTGAAGCTGGCCGCCACCTGCCAGTTCGGCAGCACTTCGCCGGAGGCTTCCAGGTCGATACCGCGTGTGGTCGTGCCAGAGACCGCCTCGTAGGCCTGGCTACCGTCCGGAGCCTTCACGCCGGGCAGGGAAACTGCAAAATTGTCTTGCTGCACACGGAACAAAGCCGCCGATACATTCAGCCCGCCATTCAGCAGCTCACCCTTGGCGCCAACTTCGTAGCTGCGGCCCAGCAGAGGCTCCAGATATTCGCCATCGGGACCCTGGCTGTTCTGCGGCTTGAAGATATCCGTGTAGCTGGCATAGACCGACCACTCCTCGTTCAAGTCGTAGACGATGCCGGCATACGGGGTGAACTTGTCGGACTCGTGGCGATCCAGATGGACAGAAGGCGTACCGTTGTAGTAACTCGTGTCCTTGATGTTTTCCCAACTGGTGATGCGCCCACCGATGATCAGCGACAGACGGTCGGTGGGTTTGAAGCGCGCTGTGGTGTAGGCGCTGCTCAGGTTTTCCCGGTTGACGATCTCGCCGGTGGCCGGATTGACGGGATCGCCCGGCGTCTGGCCGTTCCAGGTATAGATATTGTCGATGGCCTGCGACCAGCCAGGAAGGGTCTTGAACCAGAGGCTGTAAGGCGAAGTCTCGTCACGCGTACGCGACGCCGTGGCGCCGACCACCAGCTCATGCTCCCGCCCCAGCAAGGTAAAGGGTCCGGTGGCATAGACATCCAGAGAATTCTGCACGGGTTTGCCTGCCCAGCGCCCCGCCCACAGACCGACTCCGGCACCAGTGGCACGGTCGGGACTGCCGCTCAAGGCATAGCCCAGCACTTCGTCATAGCGGTAGACGCTGTGCTCCAGGGTGCCCTTGACCTTCCAGTGGTTGTCGAAGCGATGTTCCAGCGAAGCAAACCATGTCTGGTTGTGGCGCCGGGAATAAGCCCATTCGGCAGCGGCGGACTTGGATCGGTCCCAGTCCGTGCGCCCGCCGTCCGTGTAGAACATGGGCAGGCCGCCGCGCGAATGGCCGGTGGCATCCTGATTCTGGAACAGAAAGCCCAGCGTCGCCAGGGTGCTGGGGCCCAGGTCGGCCTCGACAACGCCATATAGGGTCTTGCTGTGTTCCTGCAGGCGTTCCAGATACGAGCCGTTCTGCTGCCAAGCTGCGACCAGCCGGCCACGCACGGTGCCGGCCTCGTTCAGGGGCGAGGAGATGTCCGCCTCGGTCCGGTACAGATCCCAGGACCCGGTCTCGATGCTGGCGCGCGCCTGGAATTCACGTGTGGGCCGCTTGCGGATCAGATTGATCGTCGCGCCGGGCGCACCCACGCCGCTCATCAGGCCATTGGCCCCGCGGATCACCTCGACACGGTCATAGGGCGCCATATCGGCGCTCTGGAAGATGCCCTTGTAGTTGCTGTAGACCTGATTGACCCCATCGACCTGGTAGTTTTCCACCTGGAAGCCGCGCGCGTAGATCGGGCTGGTGTCCGAGCCCCGGTTGCCCGAGGTGTTCATCACCAGGCCCGGCGTGTTGTCCACCACATCCGCCAGCGAGGTCAGCCCCTGATCGTCCATGCGCTGACGCGTGATGACGCTGACGGATTGCGGCGTCTCGCGGATCGACAGGTTCAAGCGCGTGGACGAATTGCTGGCCTGCGCGGCATAGGACCCGGTGCCCTCGGTCGTGGGATCCAGGGCACCGCGCACGACGACCGGCTGCAGGACCTGCGCATCGCCAGCGGCGGCATCGCCCTGGCGCACGACGGTGTAGCGGTTCGGCCCAGTCTGTCTGGCCTCCAGGCCCGAGCCCTGCAGCAAACGGCTCAGGGCATCCGGGGCGGAATAGCTTCCCTGCAACGCCGGAGCGCGCCGGGTTTCAGCCAATGCGGTGGGGAACACGACTTGCAGCCCGGTCTGTGCTGCTAAGGCATTCAAGGCCTGATCCAGCGGCTGAGCGGGCAGATCCAGGCCCTGTACGGCGGCCTGCGCCCAAGCCCCGGCCACCCACGCCAGGCTGCCGGCCGCCAGCGCAGCGGAAATCGTTGCCACAGCCCCACGTCGGGACCTCCCAGAGGTCTTCATCGGTTTCACTCCCTGAATCAATAATGAGATTGAGAATTGATCAAATCAGAAGTGAAGACGTTCGGGCGCTGCCCGACATGGCAGATCCGTTACTATTTTTTACTATTTGACCGCAGAAAGACCTGGGCCACCCCATCGGGCTGACGCTCGATCCGCACCGGCAACACAGACGGCAGGCTGTCGATCAATGATTCAAGATCCCGGATCCGATACTCACCCGACAGGCGCAAGGCATCGGTATCCACTGGCGGATCGCCCGCCCAGACAACCGGCGCGGGACGATAATGGCTCAAGGTGACCAACACGTCGGATAGCGGCGTGCCGTCAAAGCGCAACCGGCCCTCGCGCCAGGCCGTCTCGCGCTCCAACACCGGCACACTGGCCGGGACGGCGCGCAATGTGCCGACATCCGCCGCCTGCCCCGCATCCAGCACGGTCTGTCCCGCAGGGCTGGACACCTCTACCCGCCCCTGCAGAACGGCAACCTGGGCGCCGGCCGCATCGCGCCGCACGCGGAACACCGTCCCGATGTCACGAACGACGGCATCGCCCACGCGCACGCGCAGCGGCCGCCAGTTCTGCGCCACCGTCAGCACGACCTGACCGGCATCCAGACGCATGTCGCGGGTTCGCAGGCGCCACTGCATTGTCAACATGGACCGGCTATCCAAGGCGACGACCGTGCCATCCCTCGCCGTCCAGGCGCTGGGCGCCCCCGCCCCCACGGCGACCGTGCGTTCCCGCAGCACCGGATTCCAGGCCCATAGCCCCGCGCATAGAACCACACCGGCGCTTGCGATGGCTTGGCGCCGGCGCAGCCGCCGCTGGGCCGACTGGGCCTTGGCCTCGCGCAGGATCTCCTCACGCGAGGGCAGACGGGCACGCAGCACATCCTCGAACGGCATGAAAGGATCGGCGCCGGAGCCGACGTTCTGTCGACGAGGCGCCGCACCGGGATCCGCTCGGTCCGTCATCGGGACTCCTCTGCACCGGAATACTCCCCGGCGCAAGGCAAGACATCCGCACCCGACCTGGCGTCGGGCATGCAGGCCCGGGCAGGCGCCCACTGCAAGCGGATCAACTGGATCGCCTGCCCATAGTGCTTGGCGACGGTATTGCGGGACAGATCCAGTTCGCTGGCGATCGCCATCTGGGGCATGTCATAAAGACGGTGCAGGATGAAGACCTGCCGCGCCCGATCCGGCATTCCTTGAATCACGGCCGCCAGATCCTCGACCGCCTGCAACCCATGCAGGTAAGAGGCGGCATCTTCGTGACAATCCCGGACAGAGCACCCCGCAAGGGTTTCGGTCAGATGGGTGCGCCGCGTATCGCCACGCCGGCGGTCGATCGCGTGATTGCGCAGGACACGGCGCAGAAAAGCCAGCGGCTGGCGCACGCCGGCAGGCTCCGGCCTATCCAGCAGATCGGCGCAGACCTCGTGCACCACATCGCGGGCGAAATCGGCATCGCCGAACCGGCGCCCGACGTATCTGACCAGATCGTCGTAATGGCAGACCAGACTGGCGACCAGTCCGCCTGCCCTTGGCTCGGTGGGTTCCATGAAATTCGCGGTGCGCAGATATCCGGCAGCAGATTGCCAGACTTAGTTAATAATAATGAGAATGAATCTCGATTAATAAACTATACCATCGTACCGCCAGCCGGATACGCTTTCCGGCTGTCATGCGATCATGCGCTACCCAACAGCCACCGCCATCCCGCCATCAAGGCATCCTGCGGCGCAGTCCTATGGATATGTCCCGGCAGCACCTCGTGGCGCAAGCGGAGGCCGGGACAAGTCGCCAGATCCGCCGCCAGCCCCTGCACGCCGTCCACCATGGCGCGATGTTCCCGCTTGATCAGCTGCTGTTGTCGCTCTTGGGGGCTCAGACTCATTTCCTGGGGACTGAGACCCTGCTCATATTCCCCCACTGTCAGGGCGACGCCCAGACCCGGCACGCCCTGCTTTTCCAGCCATGCCCGGCGCCGGCGCACCAGCCGACGCACATAGCCCTGCCCCCACCACACCGACGGGCTGGACAGCACATAGCCATCAAAGGCGTCCGCCCGATGCAGCAGGACATAGAGCGCAAACAACGCCCCCAGCGAGTGGCCCGCCAGCGCCTGGCGGCGGGGGTCCAGGCGGAAATCAGCCGCTACCCGTGCACGGACCGTATCCAGGGTATGCAGCCAATGCGCCGCCCCCGTCTGCACGCTATCAGGCAAGGGATCTGCTGCCTGATAGCCGGCAGGCCTGGCCTGCGGCGGCACATCCGCCGTCCGGTCGGCGGCGAATCTTTCCAGCCAATGCCGCGGCGTGTAGTCCCAGACGCGCTGCGTCGGCGCCTGCGGGGCCAAGCCCACCAGAATGCCGGGCAGGCCATCTGCGCCCGCAGTCTCGCGCATCGTGTCAAACTGGCTGAGATCCAGCACATAGGCCACCGGCCAGCCCCCTGGCGGCATCAATCCGGGCGGTACGGCCACGCGCACGGCGCAACAGCGGCCATCCGGCAGGGGTACGGCAAACTCGGCGGAAAATGTCGTCATGACGGGGCCATCATTGATCCTCTATACTGGCACGATTGTAAACGTTTCTCATTCATGAACTCTTCTCAAGCCGCCCTGCCGGACACCCTGGAAAACTACCGGCATCTGCTGCGCCGCCGCTGGCTGTTGGTCGGCCTGCTGGGATGCATCATCCTGGTCTCCATTCTGGCGGACTTCACACTGGGACCTTCCGGCCTGGGGTGGGCCGAGCTCAGCCACGCCCTGTTCCAGCCTGCCCAGGCCGATCCGACCACCCGCGTGATCGTCTGGGACATCCGCCTGCCCTATGCCCTGATGGCCGTGGCCGTGGGCCTGGCGCTGGGCCTGGCGGGCGGCGAAATGCAGACCATCCTGAACAACCCGCTGGCCAGCCCGTTTACGCTGGGCATCTCGTCAGCGGCGGCATTCGGCGCCTCGCTGGCCATCGTCCTGGGGCTGTCGCTGCCCGGCGTGCCGCAATCCTGGATGGTCGCGGCCAACGCCTTTGTCTTTGCCCTGGTGTCCGCGCTGCTGCTGGATCTGGTCGCCCGTTGGGGCGCCATGAGCACATCCGGCCTGATCCTGTTCGGCATCGCCCTGGTGTTTTCCTTCAATGCGGCCGTGTCGCTGGTGCAGTTCGTCGCCAGCGCCGAGGCGCTGCAGGGGCTGGTGTTCTGGACCATGGGCAGCCTGGCCCGGTCCTCCTGGCCCAAGCTGGGCGTGCTACTGCTGGCGATCGCCCTGCTGCTGCCGCTGTCGCTGCGCGACACCTGGAAGCTGACGGCGCTGCGCCTGGGCGAGGACCGCGCCGCCAGCTTCGGCATCGATGTGCCGCGCCTGCGGCTGACGGCGCTGCTGCGCATCAGCATCCTGGCGGCGCTGGCGGTGTCTTTCGTCGGCACCATCGGTTTTGTCGGCCTGATCGCCCCCCACATCGCCCGGCGCCTGTTCGGCGAGGATCACCGCTTTTATCTGCCGGGCAGCGCCCTGGTGGGCGGGACGATTCTGTCGTTGGCCTCGATCGCCTCGAAAAACATCGTGCCGGGCATCATCGTACCGGTGGGGATCGTGACCTCGCTGGTCGGCGTCCCGTTTTTTCTGTCCGTCGTCCTGCGCCGGCAGGTGAAATGACATGAAAACCCCCTGACCATGCTGCAGATCCAGGATCTCTCGGTCGCCTACGGCCATCGCCCCATCATCCGCCGCCTGACGGCGGGCCCCTTGGCCCCGGGCCGGGTGGTCTCGCTGCTGGGTCCCAATGGCAGCGGCAAGTCCACGCTGCTCAAGGCGATCGCCGGGCTGCTCAAAGCCGGCGGCCAAGTGCTGCTGGATGGCCAGGACCTGACCCGCCTGTCCTTCGAGCGCCGGGCGCAACAGGTCGTCTATCTGCCGCAATCCCTGCCGGCATCGGTGCATCTGCGGGTCTTTGAGTCCGTGTTGGTGGCCGCCCGCGCATCCGACCTGGCCCCGCAGGCGCAAGACGCCAGCCCGCAACGCATCCTGAATGTGCTGTCGCGGCTGGGCATCGAACACCTGGCAATGCACTATCTGGACGAGTTGTCCGGCGGACAAAAACAGCTGGTCGGACTGGCCCAGGCGCTGATCCGCACCCCGCGCCTGCTGCTGCTGGACGAACCGCTGTCGGCCCTGGACCTGAACTATCAATGCCATGTCATGGACCTGCTGCGCCAGGAAACACAGGAACACGGCCTGACGACGCTGATCGTGCTGCATGACCTGAACATCGCCCTGCAGCGCAGCGACGATGCCCTGCTGATCCAGGCGGGCGAACTGGTCGGCCACGGCAGCCCCGATACCGTCATCACGCCGGATGCGTTGGCCCAGGTCTATCAGGTCGATGCCCGGGTGGAAACGTGTTCGCGCGGCCTGCGGCACATCCTGATCGACGGGCTGTGCGTTCCTTCCGTCTGATCCTTTGAACCTCTCATCAACACGCCCCCGATCCCCATGTCTTTCCCGGATACCCGCGCTGCAGCGTCATCTGCTCTCCATACCCGCACCGGCGGCCTGCGCGCGCTGCTGTCGGCCCTGCTGCTGACACTGGCGGCGCTGGTGGCAGGGCCGGCCACCGCCGCTCCCATCCAGGTCACGGATATTCTGGGCCGCACCGTCACGCTGCCCGGCCCGGCCCAACGCGTGGTCCTGGCCCAGGCGCGGCACTTTCAGGTGCTGTCCCTGCTGACACCGGACCCCGCCGCCATTCTGGCCGGCTGGTCCGACGAGTTCAAAACCTCTTTCGCGCCCGACTACCAGGTCGCCTTGCAGCGTTTTCCCAGTCTGGCCAAAGTGCCCGTCGTGGGGCGCCACACGGCGGACTCGTTCTCGGTGGAAAGCGCACTGGCGCTGCGCCCGGATCTAGTGGTGATGACGGCATCCTTCGCCGGTCTGACAGCAGGCCAGACAGCCAGCGAATCCCCCATCATCCGCCGCTTCGAAACCGCCAACGTCCCGGTCATCGTGATCGACTTTTTCATGCGCCCGCTGGAAAACACCGTCCCCAGCCTGCGGGCGCTGGGCCGTGCCATCGGCCGCGACGCCCAGTCCGAGGCGTTCATCCGCTTCTACGAACGCCACATGCAGGCGATCGCGCAGCGCCTGGCCGACCTGCCGGAAGACCAGCGCCCGCCCGTCTTCGTCCACGCCCACGCAGGCAGCACGGACTGCTGCAATTCGCCGGGCGTGGGCACCTTCAATGAAATGATCCGCTACGCCGGGGGCCGCAATATCGGCGCCGGCGTCCTGAAAAGCGCCACCGGCAAACTGAATTTCGAGTACATCAACGCCAGCGCCCCACAGGTCTATGTCGCGACCGGCACGGGTTCCCGCGCCGCCAAGGGGCTGGCGATCGGCGCTGGCGTGGACGAGGACCAAGCCCGCGCCAGCCTGAAGCGCCTGATCGAATCCAACCATCTCGACGCCCTGCCCGCCGTGCGATCCGGCAACAGCCATGGCATCTGGCACGCCTTCAACGATTCGCCGCTGCACGTGGTCTTCATCGAGGCCCTGGCGCACTGGATCCACCCCGACCGGTTCCAGGACATCAACCCGGCTGACACGCTGCGCGAGATCAACACGCAATTCCTGGCGGTCCCTCTGCAAGGCGCCTATCTGGTGGATTTGCCGGCCCAGCCATGATGCGGCAGCACGCCGCCGCATAGCAGCCTAAAACCATGCCCGACATCTGCATCGTCGCCCTGCGCGGCCTGCCCGATGAGGCGCAGGCGCAGCGCCTGCGGCAAGATCTGCCGCAGGCGGAGCAGCACTGGATCACCCGCCTGCACCGGCCCCAAGACCGCCTGCGCAGCCTGCTGGGCCGAGCCCTGGTGCGCCGCCTGCTGGCGCAGCGCTTGGGGGCGCCCCCCGCGCACATTGCCCTGAACACCGGCCCCCACGGCAAACCGCAACTGAGCGCCCTTGCCGGTGCGGCGCCCGTCTGGCATTTCAACATCGCCCACAGCGGCGATCAGGTGCTGGCGGCCATCGGCCCGCAGCCCTTGGGCGTGGACGTGGAGGCCTGCCCGGACACCATCGATGCCGCCTTGCTGCAGATGGTCATGGGCCGCCGGGCTGCCGACCGGTCGCCCGATCTGGACCCGCGGGCGTTTTGCACCGAATGGGTCCAGCGCGAAGCCGTCCTGAAGGCCTGCGGCCTGGGCCTGATGATCACACCGGGCCAATTACGCCTGCACGCAGGCGGCCATGGCTGGCGAAGCGTCTCCGGACCGCCCGCGACAGACGGCCTGTACGTCCGGCTGCTATGGGCATCATCCACGGACTGCGCGGCCCTATGCCTGCCTGCCCCGACCCCTGCCTGGCAGCTGTCGCAGTGGGATCTGGCCGCCTGGCTGGATGCCTCGGAACCCAGCACCTAACCGCGCTTTCCATCATTACCCGCTGGATCACTGCTGGACCGACGTCTGCAAAATTCTCTATAATTAAAGAACATAATCATTCTCATTATCATGAGCATCAACGATTTACCCTCTCCCATCCCG
Source organism: Castellaniella sp. (assembly GCF_034675905.1). Taxonomy (GTDB): domain Bacteria; phylum Pseudomonadota; class Gammaproteobacteria; order Burkholderiales; family Burkholderiaceae_B; genus Castellaniella. The sequence goes on from NZ_JAUCCV010000010.1 coordinate 627,702, forward strand.
ACCCAGATCTGGCCCGCTGACACGGCCCAGCGCTACCGGGCGGCAGGCCACTGGCGCAATGAAACCTTCGGCGCCTGGCTGCGGGAACGCGCCGCCACACACCCGGACGCCCTCGCCGTGATCGGCGGCGCACAGCGCTGGACCTATGCGGAACTGGATCACCGGGCGTCCAACCTGGCTGCGGGCTTTCTGCAATCCGGCCTGCAGCGCGGCGACCGCGTGCTGGTGCACCTGCCCAACATCCCGGATTTCATCAGCGTGGTGATGGGCCTGTTTCGCGCCGGGCTGATCCCCGTGTACGCGCTGCCCGCTCACCGCATCACGGAAGTCGAACACTTCGCCAGGGGTTCGGCGGCACGCGCCTATGTGGCGGCGGCCACCCATGCCGGCTTTGACTACCGTGCGTTGGCCCAGGACCTGCGCAGCCGCTGTCCCGCTATCGAGCAGGTCTGGATCAGCGGCGACGCCGGGGCATTCTCCGCGCTGGAATCCCTGTATGCCGCCGATGGCAGCGCCATCCCTGCCACCGTGTCACAGGGGTCCGATGTGGCCTTTCTGCAGATTTCCGGCGGCAGCACCGGCCTGTCGAAGCTGATCCCGCGCACGCACGACGACTACATCTACACCTTGCGAGAATCCGCCCGCATCTGCGGCCTGGGGCCAGCATCCGTTTTCCTGGGCGCCTTGCCGATTGCGCATAACTTCCCCATGAGCTCGCCGGGATTCTTGGGTACGCTCTACGCGGGCGGCTGTGTCGTGCTCAGCCCCTCGCCCGACCCCGACAGCGCGTTTGCGCTGATCGAACGCGAAGGCGTCACCGTCACCAGCCTGGTGCCGCCGCTGCTGCTGCAGTGGCTGGATCTGGCGCCCGCCGCCAAACACGACCTCAGCAGCCTGCGCGTCATCCAGGTCGGCGGCGCGAAACTCTCGGCGGAAATCGCCCGGCGCGTGCGGCCCGTCTTGGGCGCCACGCTGCAACAGGTGTTCGGCATGGCCGAAGGCCTGGTGAATTACACACGGCTGGACGACCCCGATGACCGGATCATCCGCACGCAGGGCCGTCCCATCAGCCCCGACGACGAAATCCTGATCCTGGACGACGCGGGCCGCCCCGTCGCCCCCGGCGAACCCGGCCACCTGCTGACGCGCGGGCCGTACACCATCCGCGCCTACCACAATAACCCTGCGGCCAATGCCCGATCCTTCACCGAAGACGGCTACTACCGAACCGGCGACGTGGTGCGCATGACGCCCGAAGGCTATCTGGAAGTCCAGGGCCGCGCGGGCGACCACATCAACCGGGCGGGGGAAAAAATTTCGGCCGAGGAAATCGAGGACTATCTGCTGTCGCACCCCCAGGTCTTCGATGCCGCCGTCGTTTCCGTGCCGGACGAATACCTGGGTGAACGCAGCTGCGCTTTCATCATCCCCAAAGGCGACAAGCCGCGTACCGCCGACCTGAAAAAATGGATACGCGGACGCGGCATCGCCGATTTCAAAGTGCCCGATCAGATCGTCTTTGTCACGCACTTCGCCTCGACCGCCGCCCTGAAGATCAGCCGCAAGGCCCTGCGCGCCGAACTACGCACCCAACTGCTGGCGCAAGAAGCCGCCCGGCAGGATTCCCCGTCATCATTGTCATCCCACTCATGAGCACCCTGACCTTGGACCGCATGCGCGCCGACATCGCCCGCATCTTGCATGAAACCCCCGAAGACATCCGGGACGACGACAACCTGATGGACCTGGGCCTGGATTCCATGCGGCTTATGAAACTGGCATCCCAGTGGCGCGAGGCGGGCGCGGCGGTGGAATTCGCCGATCTGGCCGTCGCAGCCACGCTGGCCCAGTGGTGGGCACTGGTCTCCCGCACCGCTGGCCAGAGCACGACCGACCGCCCATGAAACCGGCCTCCGAGACGCCCTTCGTACCCGATGCGGCCGACCCGGCATGGGCGCCGCTGACCGAAGCCCAGGAAGGCCTGTGGTACGCGCAGCGTCTGGACCCCGCCAACCCGATTTTCAATCCGGCGCACTGCACGACGCTGCACAGCGCCCTGGATGTGCCGCGCTTTGCGCGCGCCGTCGATCAGACGCTGGCCGAAGCGCAGTCCCTGTCGCTGCGTTTTGCGGAACACCCCGATGGCCCGGTACAGGCCCTGGATCCGGCACGGGCGCCGCGCCTGGAAATCCGCGACCTGCGCCCAGCCGGCGAGCCCCGTGCGCAGGAACAGGCCTGGGCCTGGATCCGGGCAGATCTGGAACGCCCCGTCGATCCGCTGCGCGACGCCCTGTCGCGCCAGATCCTGTTCCTGTGCGGTCCCGAACTGTCCCTGTGGTATCAACGCGTCCACCATCTGGCCGCCGATGGCTATGGCATGGCCCTGATCGAACGCCGCGCCATCCGTCTGTACGATGCGCGGGGCTCGGATGCCGCCGCCCCGGCGGACCCGCCGCTGGCGCCGTTGACGCCCGTCTGGGCCGAGGATCAGGCCTGGCGGGCCAGTGATGCCCGCATCCGGGCGCGCGCATTCTGGCGTTCGCACGGCGAGGGCCGCATGCCGGCGGCCAGCCTGAGCCTCGGCGCTGCGCTCAGCGCCGCCCGCTGCCTGCGCCGGGAACAGGCGGCGCCTCCAGATCTGATCAGCGCCTTACAAGCATTGGAGGCCGATACCGACATCAGCTGGCCCGACATCCTGACGACTTTGGGCGCAGCCTATGTGGCACGCCACCTGGGCCCCGCCGACTGCATCGTGGGGGTTCCCGCGATGGGCCGCCTGGGCAGTTGCAGCGCCCGCGCCGTCGCCACTGTGATGAACGTGCTGCCCTGGGTCTGCACGCTGGACGAAACCGCGCCACTGGCCGACCTGCTGATGGACGCCGCCCGCGACCTGCGCCGTCTGCGGCGCCACAGCCGCTATCGCGCCGAACACCTGCGCCGCGACCTGATGCTGCCCGGCGGACTGCCGCGCCTGCACGGCCCCATCCTGAATGTGCTGCCCTTCGACGCCCCCTATGCAGCGGCTGGCCTGGACGCCTCGCAGACGGTGCTGTGCACAGGGCCGGTCGAAGACCTGACCCTCAGCTTTCGCGCCGCCCCCGATGGTGGCGGCCTGCGCATCGAGATCGAAGCCAATCCAACGCTGTATACGGCGGACCAGGTGCAGACGCATCTGCACCGTCTGACCGTCTTTCTGGCGGCTGCACTGAACACCCCAAAACTGGCGGATGTCCCCACGCTGACACCGGCTGAACACGAACGCTGGGTGTTGGCCCCCAATCGCACCCGCCATCCGGCGCCGGATGGCACGCTGTGGTCGCGCATCCACAACCGGCTGCAGCAGTCCCCCAACCACACCGGCCTGAGCGACGCCAGGGACGGCGCCCGCGCCTGGACCTACGCCGACATCGACGCCTGGACCGATAACGCCGCCAGGCATTTACGAGCCGCAGGCGCCCAACCGGGCGCGCGCGTTGCCGTCGCGCTGCCGCGATCCGCCGAACGCGTCCTGTGCCTGCTGGCCATTCTGCGCAGCGGCGCGGCCTATCTGCCACTGGACTCCGGCCAGCCGCCTGCCCGCCTGCGGCAGATCCTGCAGGATGCGCAGGCCTGCGCCCTGATCGGGCCGGCCGCTTTATGCGACGATCTGCCGACCCAAGCACTGACGCTGTCCGAGCTGAGCCGCGCGGCAAAAGCGCCAGACCAGAACCACGCGCCTCAGGCCGGCCCCGAAGACCCGGCCTACGTCATCTATACCTCTGGCTCCACCGGCATGCCAAAAGGCGTCATCGTGCCGCATGCCGCCATCGTCAACCGCCTGGAATGGATGCGGGAACACTACGCGGTCGGGCCGGACGACCGCATCCTGCAAAAGACGCCAGCCACCTTTGACGTCTCCGTCTGGGAACTGTTCCTGCCGTTTCTCAGTGGCGCGCGCCTGGTGGTTGCACCACCCGATGCGCACCGCGATCCGGCCTGGCTATGCCGCCTGGTCCGCTCGCAGGCCATCACCGTGCTGCATTTCGTGCCATCCATGCTGGCCGCCATCCTGGAAGACCCCGACGCCCAAGGGCTGCAGATGCGGCTGGTATTCTGCAGCGGGGAAGCCCTGCCCGCCGCACTGCGCGACCGCTTCCACCGTACGATCCGAGCTGAACTGCACAATCTGTACGGCCCCACCGAAGCCGCGGTCGACGTCTCGTACTGGTCCGCCCAGGCCGATGACGACAGCCAGCCCGTTCCCATCGGCTGGCCGGTCTGGAACACCCATCTGCACGTGCTGGATACGCTGCTGCGCCCAACGCCTCCCGGCACGCCGGGGCAGCTGTACCTGGGCGGGCGGCAACTAGCCATCGGCTACCTGGGCCGACCGGACTTGACTGCAGAACGCTTCATCCCCGCGCCGGCGCACCTGTCCGACGAGCGGCTGTACGCCACCGGCGATCTGGCCACGCGCCGCACAGACGGCGCCATCATCTATCTGGGACGGCTGGACCACCAGGTCAAACTGCGCGGTCAGCGCATCGAACTGGGCGAGATCGAGGCGGTCCTGAGCGCCCGCCCAGAGATCGCCCAAGTCGCCGTCCTGGCCCGCGAGGATCAGCCCGGCCACGCACTGTTGGCCGCCTATCTGGTGGCGGAACCCGGCCACTTGCCGGATATGGATACGGATGCCCTGACCGCGTACGCGGCGGCGAAGCTGCCGGATTACATGGTGCCTTCCGCCTGGCTCTTTCTGCCCGCGTTGCCGGTCACGGCCAACGGCAAGCTGGATCGCAAGGCGCTGCCCGCCCCCGTCCAGACGCAGCGGGACACGGGCCGGCGTCCGCACACCGTCACCGAACGGCAGGTCGCCGAGGCCTTTCGCACGGTCCTGGACCTGCCTGCCGCGCCATCCGCGGAAGCTGATTTCTTCGCCCTGGGTGGACATTCCCTGCTGGCGGCGCGGCTGGCTCTGCAATTGCGCGGCACACATGAACTCTCGCTGGGCACCATCTTCCAGCACCCGACCGTCGCACGGCTGGCCGCGCATCTGGACGCGCGGCCGACCCATCCCGCCGATCCGGCGCACCACGGCTTCGGCCCCGTCGTGACCTTGCGGGAAGCCCCTGGCCGGCCCGCCTTGTTCTGCCTGCACCCGGCAGGCGGTCTGTCCTGGTGCTACGGCGCCTTGGCCCGCGCCCTGGCGGCCCCGCGCACAGTCCACGGTATCCAGGCGCGCGCGCTGTCCCTGGACGGCGGCATCCCGGCGGCCAGTCTGGCGGATCTGGCGCACGACTATGCCGATCTGCTGCAGTCGCTGCAGGACCACGGCCCTTACCATCTGGCGGGTTGGTCCGTGGGCGGCATCCTGGCGCATGCCGTCGCTGCCGAACTGCAGCGGCGCGGCCAGACCATCGGCGCCGTCGCGCTGCTGGACGCCTACCCTTGCGACATCTGGCGTGATCAGCCTGAACCCGCGCCCGAAGACCTCTACAAAGCGCTGCTGCACATCGCCGGCGCTGACCCGCAGGCGCTGCCGCCGGATCGCCTGAATCGCACGGGCGTCATCGCCTTTCTGCGTGCCGAAGGCCACCCGCTGGGCGAACTGTCGGACGCCCGGCTGGATGCGGTCTTCGACACGGTCGGCCATACCAACCGCCTGGTGCGCCGCCACCGGCACGCCCATTACGCCGGCGCCGTGCTGCACTTCCAGGCGGCCCTGGATCACAGCGATTCCGGCCTGGACCCGCGATCCTGGGACGCCCATGTCGACAGCCTGACGATCCACCCCATCCCCGCCACCCACGCAGCGCTGCCCGGCATCGATGCCGTCGCCCGCATCGCCCCCATTCTGAACGCCAGCCTGATCGCCGCCGACGGTTCGCCGACGACATCCGCACTGAGCGACCTGTCATTGAAAGAGGAAACCGCATGATGTTGAACCCGACCCCCAGCCGCCTGCTGCGCCGCAGCACAAGACTCGCCCTGGCTGGCGCCATCCTGGGTCTGATGGCCGGCTGCGCCACCCACCAGGCAAGCGCTCCTGCAGCACCTGCAGCTGCCAGCGCCGCCCCCGAATGGACGTTCCAGGCGCAGGCCGTCGACCTGACGCCCGGCCTGTACCAAAGCGCCTACAGCACGCGCACGCAGCGCCTGTACGTCGCCAGCGCCGTGGGGCGCCCGCCCGTACGCGAATCCCGGTTGCTGAAAGTCGACCCCGCCACCCTGCGCATCGACGCCCTGATCACGCCCGCGCCGCAAGCCAGTCGCCAGGACGGACAGGTCCAGGCGACCTATGGCATCGCCGCAGACGACGCGCATGGACAGATCTGGACCACCAATACCCGCAGCGGTTCCGTTGCCGTCTACCGTCAATCGGATCTGGCCCTGGTCAAGCAATTCCCCGACAACACCACGCCGCATGCCCGCGACGCGCTGATCGACGCCGAGCACAACCGCGCCTATGTGTCTTCGCCCGCCAGCAATACGATTTACGTATTCGATACGGCCACGCTGCAAGTCCTGCCCGGCATCACCCTGAACGGCGCGGGTGATGCCCCCAAACTGATGAGCCTGGCCCTGGACGCCGCCCATCAACGGCTGTACGCCGTCAGCCTGAATACGGCCGAAGCCTTTGTCATCGACACGGCCAGCAACCGCCAGCTCGCCCGCTATGCGGTCCCGGGCGCACAAGGCGCTTCGGGTATCGCCGTGGACAGTCAGACACAGCGCATCTATGTGGCGGCGCAGAAGTCTGGCAACGTCACGGTGCTGGACGCACAGGATGGCCGCGTGCTGCAACAGGCAGCGACCGGCGCAGGCGCCCTGAATGTGGTGTTCGACCCGCTGCACCGCCTGGCCTACGTGGCCAATCGGGGAGCAGGCACGGTGACCGTGCTGAACGACGCCGGCCTCATCCAGGCGCAGATCGCGACCGGTTCCGCCCCCAACCACATCACCATCGACTCGCAAGGTACGGCCTGGGCGCTGATCAAGAAAAGCAAGAACGATCCGCGCAATGACCGGCTGATCCGCATCGAAGCCCGCCGCTGATCATGGATATGCTGACCCGACTCACCCCCGGCCAGGACGCCGAACCGACCACGCTGGCCGATTTCCTGCCCGGCGATAGTCTGTTCGCCTCGCACGGCGGCGTGTTTCACGGGCGCGGCTGCCTGCTGCGCGCCGAGACGCAAGACCGGCTGGGCGCCCGCGCCGCCGGCCTGCTGCAAGAAGCATCCGACACCGTCGCGGCGCCCGTCTTGCTGGGACTGCTGCCCTACGATACCGCCCGCCCCGCGCAGTTGATGATCCCCAGGGCATTGCACCGGATGCAGGCCCCGCAGCAGCAGCCGGACATCGCCCAGACGGCCATCCTGCATACCCGCGAACACCCCTCGGGCGCTCAATACGAACAAGGCGTGCGCGACGCCTTGGCGCGCCTGGCGCGCGAACCCGCGCTGCGCAAACTGGTGCTGGCCCGCACGCTGCAGCTGGAACTGGGCCAGGCGGTCGATCTCCCCCGCCTGATCGGCCGCCTGTGGCAAAGCAACCCACATGGCTATACCTACGCCATGCCCCTGGACGCAGCCGGCGGCAGTTATTTCGTCGGCGCCAGCCCGGAACTGCTGGTGCAGCGCCGCGGCCGCCAGATTTATGTACACCCCCTGGCCGGGACGGCGGCACGGCTCCCCGATGCGCCATCCGATGCTCGCCAGGCCCAGGCCCTGCTCAGTTCACCCAAGGACTTGCGCGAACATGCCGTAGTGGTCGAAGCGATCGATGCCGCCCTGCGCCCGCTATGCCGCACCCTGGATATCCCGGTGCGGCCCGGCCTGACATCGACGGCGCGACTCTGGCATCTGGGTACCCCGATCACTGGCGAATTGGCCGACCCTGACCTGACCGCCCTGGATCTGGCAATCGCCCTGCACCCCACCCCCGCCGTCTGCGGTCTGCCCACCGCTGACGCACGGCGAGCTATCGCTGACATCGAGCCGTTCGAACGCGGCTATTTCGCAGGCGCTGTCGGCTGGTGCGATGCCCAGGGCGACGGCATCTGGTCCGTCGCCATCCGCTGCGCCCAGACAGCCGGCCAGGCATTGACCCTGTATGCCGGCGCCGGCATCGTCCCCGGCTCGGTCCCCGAACAGGAACGGATCGAAACCGGCAACAAGCTGCGCACCATCCTGGACGCGCTGGGCCTGGAGTCCGCCCCATGAGCATCCCTTCCCTGGCGCCCTACGACATGCCGACCGCCCCGGTGAGCAACCGGGTGGGCTGGCGGCCCGATGCCCGCCGCGCGGCGCTGCTGATCCACGACATGCAGGATTATTTTCTGGGCAAATACGATGTGCGGCAAGCGCCCATCCCCGCACTGATCGCAGCCATCGGCCGCCTGCGCACGCACTGCGATACGCTGGGCATCCCGGTGTTCTACACCGCGCAACCCCCGGTGCAGCCTGCAGCCGACCGGGCGCTGCTCAATGATTTCTGGGGACCCGGCCTGACCGCCCCTGAACAACAGGCGGGCGCTGGTATCGTCGCCGGCCTGAGCCCTCGGCCGCAGGATACCGTGCTGACAAAATGGCGCTACAGCGCATTCCAGCGATCCGACCTGCGCGCCCGACTGACGGGCCTGGGCCGCGACCAACTGATCATCACCGGCGTCTATGCGCACATCGGCTGCCTGAGCACCGCCCTGGAAGCCTTCATGCAAGACGTGCAGCCCTTTCTGGTCATCGACGCCTGCGCCGATTTCAGCCCGGCGGAACACCAGATGGCCGTCACCTATGTCTCGCGCCGCTGCGGCGCCAGCCTGACCATGGACGAGACCCTGGCCGCACTGGCCGGCAGCGCTTCGCTATCACCCTCACAGGACGCCATGGCATGAACACGCAGCCCGCTACCCGCCCGGCTTTTCAAGACCGCCACATCCTGGTCACCGGCGCCGCCAGCGGCATCGGCGCTGCCGTCGCCCGGCAGCTGCTGGCCCAGGGCGCCCGCGTATCCGCCGTCGATCTGGACGAGACAGGCCTGCAGCGCCTGCATGCCCAGGCGCCGCACCGCGCCGCCTCGAGCAGACTGGAGGATGCCAGCGGACACCTATGGACAGCCCGCCTGGATGTCCGCGATTCCGCCCAGGTAGAGCAGGTCGTCGCAAAGGCACAAGCCGCGCTGGGGCCTTTGGACGGCCTGGCCAGCGTCGCCGGCATCCTGGAAATGGGCGAAGTCGTCGACCTGGATGACGCGCAATGGCAGCATTGCTTCGACGTCAATGCCACGGGGGTCTTTCACGTGTGCCGCGCCGTCGCCCGCCGCCTGCGCGAACGCCGCGCCGGGGCCATCGTGACGGTCAGTTCCAACGCCGCCGCCACCCCTCGCGCCGGCATGGCCGCCTATGCCGCCTCCAAGGCGGCCGTCACCCAATTCAGCCGCTGCCTGGGTCTGGAACTGGCGCCGTATGGCATCCGCGTGAACATCGTCTCGCCGGGTTCGACGGATACGGCGATGCAGCAGGCCATGTGGGCCCAAGGCAGCTCCCGCGCCGCCGTCATCCAGGGGGACCCATCCCGCTGGCGACTGGGCATCCCCTTGGACAAGATCGCCACCCCCGAGGAAATCGCCGCTGCGGTGCTGTTCCTGCTGTCGGATCAGGCCAGCCACATCACCCTGCACGATCTGCGCGTCGACGGCGGCGCCACACTCGATCAAGGCTAAGAATACTGATGATCATCACATCAGGGTTTTCCCGGTTGTGATGTTCTCGTAAAAACAAAACCACGCTTTTTTTCATTAAATTTGATATGTCCCTATTTTATTATCCAAATATATAGAGGCCCTATAAATAGGGACGTATCAAATAAAAACCTATTGTCGGCAGGGACTTGTCAGCGTAATTTCCTGATTCCACCTCATCCCGGTGGCATCTGCGATCCAGTCTTGCGAGTCCTGCCATGACCCACCCCGTTTCCTGTCTCCCCGGCCTGCCGGCCGCCCAGGGTCTCTACCGCCCCGAATACGAACACGATGCCTGCGGCGTCGGTTTCGTCGCCCAGATCGAAGGGCATAAAACCCACACCATCATCCAGCAAGCGCTGAAGATCCTGGAAAACCTGAACCACCGGGGCGCGGTGGGAGCAGACGAACTGATGGGCGACGGGGCCGGCATCCTGATCCAGATCCCGGATCAGCTGTACCGCGAAGAAATGGCCAGCCAGGGCGTCACCCTGCCGCCGCCGGACGACTACGGCGTCGCCATGGTCTTTCTGCCCAAGGAAACCGCATCCCGCCTAGCCTGTGAACGCGAACTGGAACGCGCCGTACGCGACGAAGGCCAGGTCGTGCTGGGCTGGCGCGACGTGCCCATCGATCACGAGATGGCCATGTCGCCCACGGTGCGCGCCTGTGAGCCCGTCATCCGCCAACTGTTCATCGGCCGCGGCCCCGACATCATGGTGCCCGACGCGCTGGAGCGCAAACTCTACGTCATCCGCAAGACCGCCAGCCACGCCATTCAGCGCATGCAGCTGGCCCACGGACAAGAATATTTCGTTCCCTCGATCTCGGTGCGCACCGTAGTCTACAAAGGGCTGCTGCTGGCCAGCCAGGTCGGCGTGTACTACCGCGACCTGGCGGATACGCGGGCGACCTCCGCGCTGGCACTGGTGCACCAGCGCTTTTCCACCAACACTTTCCCCGCCTGGCCCCTGGCGCACCCGTACCGCATGATTGCGCACAATGGCGAAATCAATACGGTCAAAGGCAATTTCAACTGGCTGCGGGCGCGCGAAGGCGTGATGACCTCTGCCGTGCTGGGCGATGATCTCAGCAAGCTCTACCCCATCGTCTACGAAGGCCAGTCGGACACAGCGACTTTCGACAACTGCCTGGAACTGCTGGTCATGTCCGGCTATTCCCTGGCGCACGCCATGATGATCATGATTCCCGAAGCCTGGGAACAGCATGCCGACATGGACGAATCCCGCCGCGCCTTTTATGAATACCATGCGGCCATGATGGAACCCTGGGACGGCCCGGCCGCCGTGGCCTTTACCGATGGCCGCCAGATCGGCGCCACGCTGGACCGCAACGGCCTGCGTCCCGCCCGCTACCTGATCACCGACGACAATATGGTGATTCTGGCATCCGAAGCCGGCACGCTGCCCATCCCCGAACACCGCATCATCAAGAAATGGCGCCTGCAGCCGGGCAAGATGCTGCTGATCGACCTGCAGCAGGGCCGCATCATCGAAGACGCGGAAATCAAATCACAGCTGGCCAATGCGCACCCCTATCCGCAATGGATCCAGCGCCTGCGCATGAAGCTCGACGACCTGCCGACGCTGAAGGCCGATGATCTGCCTGCGCCCAGCGCCAGCCTGCTGGACCGTCAGCAGGCTTTCGGCTGGACACAAGAAGATTTCAAATTCATCCTGGAACCCATGGCCGAGACCGGCCAGGAGGCCATCGGATCCATGGGCAACGACGCGCCCCTGACGGTGCTGTCGGACCGGCCCAAGCCCTTCTATCACTATTTCCGCCAGATATTCGCGCAGGTCACGAATCCGCCGATCGACCCGATCCGCGAACAGCTGGTCATGTCGCTGGTGTCCTTCATCGGCCCCAAGCCCAATCTGCTGGACATCAACAACGTCAATCCGCCCCTGCGCCTGGAAATCAGCCAGCCGGTGCTGGATCAGGCCGCGATGGCGCAACTGCGTCACATCAGCCGCCAAACCAATGACAAATTCCGCTGCTGCGAACTGGACATCAGCTATCCGGTCGCCTGGGGCCGCGAAGGCATCGAAGCCTGTCTGGCGTCCCTGTGCGCCACCGCTGCCGACGCCGTGCGCAGCGGCGACAACATCCTGCTGCTGAGCGACCGCAAGGTCGATGCCGACCACGTCGCCATCCCGGCGCTGCTGGCGACATCCGCCATCCACCAGCATCTGATCCGCGCCGGCCTGCGCACCAAGACCGGCTTGATCGTGGAAACCGGATCGGCGCGCGAAACCCACCATTTCGCGCTGCTGGCCGGCTACGGCGCCGAAGCCGTGCACCCCTGGCTGGCCCTGGAGACCCTCACCGCACTGGAATCCAAGATCCCCCACGCCACGGAAAATTACATCAAGGCCATCGGCAAGGGCTTGAAAAAGGTCATGTCCAAAATGGGCATCTCGACCTATATGTCCTACACCGGGGCGCAGATCTTCGAGGCCGTCGGCCTGCATAGCAGCTTGGTGAAAAAGTACTTTACCGGCACGCCCAGCAACATCGAAGGCATCGACATCTTCCAGGTGGCGGAAGAAGCCCTGCGCACGCATCAGGCGGCCTTCAGCAACAACCCCGTCCTGGCCGACCGCCTGAGCGAAGGCGGCGAATACGCCTTTCGCATCCGCGGCGAAGAGCACCTGTGGACGCCGGACTCCATCGCCAAACTGCAGCACGCGACCCGCGCCAACAACTATTCCACCTTCAAGGAATACGCCCAGCTCATCAACGACCAGTCGCGCCGCCACATGACGCTGCGCGGCCTGTTCGAGTTCCGCGTGGACCCCGCCCAGGCTATTCCCCTGTCCGAAGTCGAACCTGCCAAGGAAATCGTCAAGCGATTTGCCTCCGGCGCCATGTCGCTGGGTTCGATTTCCACCGAAGCCCACACCACGCTGGCCGTGGCCATGAACCGCATCGGCGGCAAATCCAATACCGGTGAAGGCGGCGAAGACGCCCTGCGCTACCGCGACGAAATGCGCGCCGGCAAGCCCACCGTGCGCAAGGGTGACACGATCGCCTCGGTCCTGGGCAAGGACCGCATCGTGGCCGACATCCCGCTGGCGGCCGGCGACTCGCTGCGCTCGCGCATCAAGCAGGTGGCATCCGGGCGCTTCGGCGTCACGGCTGAATACCTGTGCAGCGCCGACCAGATCCAGATCAAGATGGCCCAAGGCGCCAAACCGGGCGAAGGCGGCCAACTGCCGGGCCACAAAGTCACCGACTATATCGCCCAGCTGCGTTATTCCGTGCCGGGCGTGGGCCTGATCTCGCCCCCGCCGCATCACGACATCTATTCCATCGAAGACCTGGCCCAGCTGATCCACGACCTGAAGAACGTCAACGACCGCGCCTCCATTTCCGTGAAGCTGGTGGCCGAAGTCGGCGTGGGCACCGTCGCCACCGGCGTCGCCAAAGCCAAGGCGGACCACGTCGTGATCGCCGGCCACGATGGCGGCACCGGCGCATCCCCCGTTTCGTCCATCAAGCACGCCGGCATCCCCTGGGAACTGGGGCTGGCCGAAACCCAGCAGACGCTGGTGCTCAACCGCCTGCGCAGCCGCATCCGCGTGCAGGCGGACGGCCAGATGAAGACCGGCCGCGACGTGGCGATCGCCGCCATGCTGGGCGCCGACGAAGTCGGCTTTGCCACCGCGCCGCTGATCGTCGAAGGCTGCGTCATGATGCGCAAATGCCACCTGAACACCTGCCCGACAGGCGTGGCGACCCAGGACCCGACGCTGCGCAAGAAATTCAACGGCAAGCCGGAATACGTGGTGAATTATTTCTTCTTCGTCGCCGAAGAAGTCCGTGAAATCATGGCGCAACTGGGCATCCGTACCTTTGACGAGCTGATCGGACGGGTGGACCTGCTGGACATGCGCAAGGGCATCAGCCACTGGAAGGCTCACGGCCTGGATTTCAGCCGCATCTTCCATCAAGTGCCGACCAACGATCCCGTGCGCCACACCGACAGCCAGGATCACGGCCTGGACCACGCCCTGGACCACCAGCTGATCGACCGCAGCAAGGCCGCCCTGGAGCGTGGGGAAAAGGTCTCTTTCATCACGCCGGTACGCAACCGCAACCGCACCATCGGCGCCATGCTGTCGGGTGAAGTCGCCCGGCGCTACGGCCACGAAGGCCTGCCCGACGACACCATCCACATCCAATGCAACGGGGCGGCGGGCCAGAGCTTTGGCGCATTCCTCGCCCACGGCATCACGCTGGATCTGGTGGGCGAAGCCAACGACTACGTCGGCAAGGGCCTGTCCGGCGGACATCTGATCGTGCGTTCCCCCAATGATTTCCGGGGTTTCGGGCCGGATCACATCATCGCCGGCAACACCGTGCTGTATGGCGCGACCGGCGGCGAGGCCTATTTCAACGGCGTGGCCGGTGAACGTTTCGCCGTGCGCAATTCCGGCGCCGTCACGGTTGTCGAAGGCACCGGCGACCATGGCTGCGAATACATGACCGGCGGCACCGTCGTCGTCCTGGGCGAAACCGGGCGCAACTTCGCAGCCGGCATGTCCGGCGGCGTCGCCTACGTCTGGGATCCGGAACACATCTTTACCCGGCGCTGCAACCCGGACATGGTGCAGCTCGACCCCATGAGCACGCACCAGGCCCAGCAACAGGCGGGCGAGGTCCAGTTCTGGCATCACCAGAGCCGCGACAGCGACCGCGAGACCGACGAAACCATCGTGCGCCGTCTGGTGGAAAACCATTTCCGCCACACCGGCAGTTTCCGCGCCCGGGAAATCCTGGACGACTGGAATCAGGCCCGCCGCGCCTTTGTCAAAGTCACCCCGACCGAATACCGCCGCGCACTGGGCGAACTGTGGCAAGCCGCCCAGGCCCGCAGCCTGGCTGCCTGAAGGAATACCGCATCATGGGAAAAATCACTGGTTTCATGGAGTTCGACCGGATCAAGCCGGTCTACGAGGCCCCCGAAAGCCGCCTGCGCCACTGGAAGGAATTCGTCCCGCCGCTGACGAACGAGGAAGCCCGCATCCAGGGCGCCCGCTGCATGGACTGCGGCGTGCCATTCTGCACCCACGCCTGTCCGGTCAACAACATCATCCCCGACTGGAACGACCTGGTCTACCGGCAGGACTGGAAGCGCGCCCTGGATACTTTGCTGTCGACCAACAACTTCCCGGAATTCACGGGCCGCATCTGCCCCGCCCCCTGCGAGGCCGCCTGCACCCTGAACCTGAACGACACGGCGGTGGGCATCAAATCCATCGAACACACCATCATCGAGCGCGGCTGGCAGGAAGGCTGGGTCGTCCCTCAACCCCCGGCGCGCAAGACCGGCAAGAAAGTCGCCGTCGTCGGTTCCGGCCCCGCCGGCCTGGCCTGCG
Organism: Castellaniella sp.; assembly: GCF_034675905.1. Lineage (GTDB taxonomy): Bacteria > Pseudomonadota > Gammaproteobacteria > Burkholderiales > Burkholderiaceae_B > Castellaniella. The sequence goes on from NZ_JAUCCV010000010.1 coordinate 642,827, forward strand.
CCCAGCAACTGGCCCGCGCCGGCCACAGCGTGTCGGTCTATGAAAAGAGCAACCGCATCGGCGGACTGCTGCGCTACGGCATCCCCGATTTCAAGCTGGAAAAAACCCATATCGACCGGCGCCTGGCGCAAATGGAATCCGAAGGCGTGGAGTTCTTCCCCTCCACCTACATCGGTCGGGCGGAAGACGCCGATGACGGCCTGACCGTCATCACCCCCGACGAACTGCTGGCTCACCACGATGCCGTGGTGCTGGCGGGCGGCAGCGAACAGCCCCGCGACCTGCCCGTGCCCGGGCGCGAGCTGCGCGGCGTGCATTTCGCCATGGACTTTCTGCGCCAGCAAAACAAGATCAATCACGGCGACCGCATCGCCAAACCCATCAATGCCAAAGGCAAGCATGTGGTGGTGATCGGCGGCGGCGACACCGGATCCGACTGCGTGGGCACCAGCAACCGCCAGGGCGCGGCGTCGGTCACGCAATTTGAACTGATGTTCCGCCCGCCGGAAGAAGAAAACAAGATGCTTTCCTGGCCCTACTGGCCGATCAAGCTGCGCACTTCGTCCTCGCACGAGGAAGGCTGCCAGCGCGACTGGGCCGTGGGCACCCAGGCCTTCGAAGGCAAGGGCGGCAAGGTCGACAAACTGGTCGCCACGCGTCTGGAATGGCTGAAGGACAAGGCCACCGGCCAGATGAAGATGCGCGAGGTCAAGGATTCCCGTTTCGACATCCAGGCCGATCTGGTGCTGCTGGCCATGGGTTTCGTCTCGCCGGTGCGTTCGGTGCTGGACGCCTTCGGCGTCGATGTCAGCAGCCGCGGCAATGTGCAGGCCAATACCGACGACTACTGCAGCTCACGCGCCAAGGTATTCGCCGCCGGCGACATGCGGCGCGGCCAGTCTCTGGTGGTCTGGGCCATCCGCGAAGGCCGCCAGTGCGCGCGATCCGTGGATGAATACCTGATGGGGGCGTCGCAGCTGCCGCGCTGAATGCACGCAGCAGCGGGACGGGAAGGATCAATGCGGAATGCTGATGTCCTTCCAGCCGGGATGATCAAAGTACTCGCCATAGCGGTTCAGCGACTGCGCCAGCTGCACCACCCCCGATGCGCGTGATTGCCCGGTTTGTTTGCCGCCCACCGCTTCGGCGCCGCCGATCATGTCCGCCAGGATGACGTGCAAGGCGGCATCGGCTTCGGGGGCGAGCTTGCAGTGCTCGACGATATAGGCGAATTCCTGCTTGGCCTGCACGCCCAGCGCATCATATTGCGCGTCGCCCAGCGTGCCCGCATGCGCAGCAGGCAGCGCCGTATCTACGGCCTGCGTCAGTTTCCCCATGGCCAGACGCAAAGCTGCGTCGGTTTCCCATTTCTGGCCGTGATTCAGCGTCAGAGGGGTGGCGGACGCCGCATCATGCTGGTGGGCATCGGCGGCAAAGGCCGGCCCGCTTGCAATGGTCAGGGGGGCCGCCAATGCCAGCGTCAGGGCAAGATGGGAGAAATGCGTTTTCATGCGTCGATTCCTGTCTAAATTCATGGAAATGTCGATATGACACCTCTATCAACGCGCCAGCCTGAAAAAAGTTCCCCCCGCAGACAGAGCGCTAGCGATGCAGATGTTCCGCCTGAGATGCCTGCTCGCCATATTCCTGCAACAGCAGCGCTTTGAGCGCGGACTGCTGACCGGCATTCAGCACATCACGCTCGGCCAGCAGCTGCGCGATCACGCGCTTTTGCTGACCATCCTGCAAAGCTGCAATACGCGTTTGCAAGCCGGACAGCTTCTGCCGGTCCGGCTGATCCGCAAAAATCTCATCCAGCAAGGTCTGACGCAGCACGCGGATATCCGCCCAATTGGCTGCCAGGTCCTGCAGGAAAGGAGGCTCCAGCGCATCCCAGGCCGCCCGCTGACTTGCATCCAGCCCCAGACGGTCCGCCAGGGCGGTTGACGGCGCGTGCTGCTCTCCGCCGGCCACCGACCCATACCGGTAAGCAGCCATGCCGACAAAGCCCACATTCAGGGCCAGAGACAGAATGCACAAGGTTTTCATCATCCGGGATGTCATGACGGCTCCTTCGGTGTTCCACACAGTTCAGCGGCCGCACACAAGCCGCCCGGCGGCACCGGGCTGAAAAGCCCCAAACGCATCTCCACCGCCACCGGGCGCGATGGCGCAACTGGCGTCCAGGACAGGTCGGCCAGGCCCACCCCCGCCATCAGCGATGCCGCTGCCGTCACACCCAGAGGCATCCAGGTTCTCCAGCGCTGCCAGGCGCGGGACGGCCAGACGCGCCGCCGAGCGGATGGCGCTGCCGCATATGGACGGGAAAAATCCTGCCCCAGCGCCGGGGAAGGCAAAGCCTGCAGTTCTGCGGATAAAGCGCGCAAGACATTCAGCTCTGCCGCGCAGATCGGACAGCGTTGGACATGCGCCGTCATCAGCTCCCGGCGCGCGCCGATCCATTCCGGATCCAGGCAGGCTGACAGCAAGGCGGTTCTGGGGCAAGGCATGGATTTCTCCTTTATTGATGTCGCAGGACTGCCAGCAGGGCGGCTCTCGCCCGGGCAAGCCGGGACCTGACGGTACCCAGATTCAGTTCCAGGGTCCGAGCGATGTCCTCGTAGGACATCTCCTCGATTTCTCGCAGCAGCAGGATGTCACGGTGCGCCGCCGGCAGCTCGGCCAGCGCAGCCTCCAACTGCCGAACTCGCTGCAGGGATTCCAGGCGCTGCTCGGGTCCCGGCGCCGCGTCCGGCGTCTCCAAGGCCTCATCCAGCGGCTCGAAGGTCACGCGTTTTGCCCGGCGCAGGTGATCCAGCGCCAGATTGTGCGCAATGCGAAACAGCCAGGTCCGGAACCGGGCTTCCGGCCGCCATGACGGAAGCGCCTGGAACGCCCGTACAAAAGTATCCTGCGCCAGTTCGCGCGCCGTCTCGGGGATGCCGGTCATCCGCGTCAGATAGCGATGCACGCCCCCTTGATGGCGTTTGACCAGCCATGAAAAGGCATGCCGATCCCCAGCGCCGGCACGCAGCGCATATTGGGTATCGTCAGGGTCGGCATCCATACTCACACAAGCTCCAACGCACGGCGCCGGGAAAAGTTCCCTGCACCTGCGATGATAGCGTGCGCACCTGGGCGTCCTGGCCCGCGCAATACCACGGCGGCGGACACTGCCCACTGCGCCGCTCGCATGGAAAAACGGCATAGCAGGTACAATTCCCTTGATATCTAAAGGCCAGATCCATTGCCATGACCACGCCCCCCGACCCTCTCGTGACTTTCGCCGGCGTCTCGCTGGGCTACGGCGAATTCACAGTGCTGCGCGACATCGACCTGCAGGTCATGCCGGGACAGGTCGTGGCCATGATGGGCGGCTCGGGGTCGGGCAAGACCACGCTGCTGCGCGCCGTCACCGGCCAACTGCAGGCCCAGGCAGGCGACATCACCGTCTTTGGCCGCCACATGACCGGACTGCAGGGCGAACCGCTGCGCGAAGTCCGCCAGCGCATGGGGGTGCTGTTTCAGGGCGGCGCCCTGTTCACGGATCTGGACGTGTTTGAAAACGTCGCCTTCCCCTTGCGCGAACACACCTGCATTTCCGAACAACAGATCCTGGATCGCGTGCTGGACAAGCTGCAGGCCGTTGGCCTGCGACACGCGGCCCACCTGCGCATCGCCGAGATCTCCGGCGGCATGGCGCGGCGCGTGGCCCTGGCGCGCGCTGTCGTCCTGGAACCCGAACTGATCCTGTACGACGAACCCTTCGCCGGCCTGGACCCGATTTCCCTGGGCATCACGGCGCAGCTGATCCGCGACATGACGGACAAGCTGGGCTGCGCCTCCATCCTGATCACCCACGACGTGGCGGAATCCTTTGCCATCGTCGATCAGGTCTACCTGATCGGCCAGGGCCGCCTGATGGCCCAAGGCGCACCGGCGGAACTCTCCGCTTCCCAGGACGACTACCTGCAGCAGCAATTCCTGCAGGGGCGGCCTGACGGCCCGATCGGCTTTCACTATCCGCTGACCCCGGCTTTCGAACGCTGGCTGGCGGCCCGACGGGGGACGGCATGAACGCGCTATCGCGCCGCATCGCAGCGCTGGGGCATGGCGTCGTCGCCATGCTGACAGGCCTGGGGGCATTCGCCCGCCTGTTTTCAGCCATCCTGGCCCGCAGCAACATCCTGTGGCGCCGGCCAGGGCTGGTCTCCCAACAAGTGCACTTCATCGGCAACTACTCGCTGCTGATCATCAGCGTCTCGGGCCTGTTTGTGGGCTTCGTGCTGGGGTTGCAGGGTTACTACACCCTGAACCGCTACGGTTCGGAAGAAGCCCTGGGTCTGCTGGTGGCGCTATCGCTCACCCGCGAACTGGGGCCGGTGGTGACCGCCCTGCTGTTTGCCGGTCGCGCCGGCACCTCGCTGACCGCCGAGATCGGCCTGATGAAGGCCGGCGAACAACTGTCCGCCATGGAAGTCATGGCCGTCGACCCGATCCGGCGGGTACTGACGCCGCGCTTCTGGGGCGGCGTCATCGCCATGCCGGTGCTGGCGGCGGTCTTTTCCATGGTCGGCATCCTGGGCGGCTGGTTCGTCGGCGTCGTGCTGATCGGCATCGACCCGGGCGCCTTCTGGTCGCAGATGCAAGGCGGGGTGGATGTCATCGACGATGTCCTCAATGGCGTCATCAAGAGCCTGGTATTCGGCATCGTGGTCACGCTCATTGCACTGCACCAGGGCTGGACCGCCTTGCCCACCCCAGAAGGGGTATCACGCGCCACGACGCGCACGGTCGTCAGCGGCGCATTGGCCGTACTGGGGCTGGATTTCCTGCTGACGGCGCTGATGTTTGCGCACTAAGGATCATTTCATGACACGCGAAAAAACCGATTTCTGGGTAGGACTGTTCATTCTGCTGGGCCTGATCGCCCTGGTGTTCCTGGCGCTGCGGGCCGGCAACATGAGCTCCTTTTCTTTTGCGCCCACCTACCGGGTCCAGGCGTATTTCGACAATGTCGGCGGCCTGAAGGTCCGCGCGCCGATCAAAAGCAGCGGCGTCGTCGTCGGGCGCGTGGCATCGATCGGCTTCGACAACCAGCGTTTCCAAGCCACCGTCGTCCTGGATCTGGAAAAAACCTATCAATTCCCGACCGATACATCGGCATCGATCCTGACCTCGGGGCTGCTGGGCGAACAGTACATCGGCCTGACGCCGGGCGGCGAGGACAAGCACCTGGCCGACGGCGGCGCCATCCAGTTCACGCAGTCCGCCGTCGTCCTGGAAGACCTGATCAGCAAATTCCTGTATAACTCGGCTGAAAAAGAAGGCTCTGCCGCAGCACCTGCCGCCGCCGCAACCCACTGACGTCGACCGCCCCCTTATCATTTAGATACCCCATGACAACGACAGCCCCCGCACGCCCCTCTTCGCCCCGCAGCAGCCGCACGACGCGCACCGTCCTGGCCCTGGCAGCCGTGGCCTTGTTGGCAGGCTGCGCCCAGGTACCCCACCCCTCGCCCAACGATCCGTGGGAATCCTACAACCGGGGCATGTACAGCTTCAACGACACCCTGGATCGCGCGGTCCTCAAGCCCATCGCCACCGGCTACGAGACCGTCACGCCGCGCCCCGTGCGCACCTGTGTCCACAATATCTTCAGCAATCTGGGTGATGTCTGGTCAGGCATCAACAGCCTGCTGCAAGGCCGCGGGCGCGACTTCGTCGATACCTTCGGGCGGGTGCTGTTCAACTCCACCGCCGGCCTGGGCGGCTGTATCGACATCGCATCGATGCATGGCGCCCGCAAGATTCCCAACGACTTCGGCATGACCCTGGGCGTCTGGGGCTTTGGCCAGGGGCCCTACTTCGTCCTGCCTTTCCTGGGACCCAGCACGGTACGCGACGGGGTCGGCACCGCCGTCACACTGGTCGCCCCCGTGACGCCGACCGCCGCCGTCTTTGCCATCGACGATGTCCCGGTTCGTAATTCGATTCTGGGCCTGTACATCGTGGATACCCGCGCCAATCTGCTGGAAGCCGAACGCCTGGTGGACCAGATCGCACTGGATAAATACAGCTTCATCCGCGATGCCTACCTGCAACGCCGCAAAGCGATGCTGGACAGCCGGGCGCAAAGCGAGCGCGCCAGCACCGAAGACTCGCTGAACCAGATGCCCGCAGACAACCTGCCCGTATACGACGACCCGGAAGCCGATACCGCCCACTAACCCCCTGGCCGGCCCCGCTTTCGCCGGACCGGCGACACACTGGCGCCGGACATCCCATCCGACGCGCTGGAGCTTCGAATGATGACTCGCTTTTCTCTTGCCAATCTGTACCGCAGCCTTCAGGCCTGCCTGCTGGGCGCCGTGCTGGCGCTGGGCTTTCTGCCCGCCGCACAGGCTGAACACCCCGTCGATCCCAAGGCCGCGCCCGATGTGTTCCTGGGGGCGGTGGCCAATAATATGCTGGACGCCGTCAAGGCAGATCCCCTGGCCCTGAAAGGCGACGTCAGCCACATCACGGCCCTGGTGCGCCAATATGCACTGCCCTATGTGGACATGAACAAGACAACGCGCCTGGCGGCCGGTCGCTACTGGCGCCAGGCATCCGCTGCGCAACAAGGCGCCCTGGTCCAGGCCTTCACCGGCACGCTGATCCGTACTTACAGCGGGGCCTTCACGCGCGTGACGCCTGACACGGTCATCACATTGCTGCCGTTTCGGGGCGATGCGCAGGCTGACGACGCAGTCGTGCGCACGACGGTCTCTCAGCCCAACAGTCCGGCCATCGGGGTGGATTACCGGATGGGCCAGACCGATACAGGCTGGAAAGTCTATGACCTGAACGTCGAGGGCATCTGGCTGATCCAGAACTACCGCAACCAGTTCGCCCAGGAAATCAACCGCAACGGCATCGACGGGCTGATCAAGGCCTTGAACGCAAAAAGCGGGCAGTAGGGCGCGGGCTTAGCACGCCCAGGCAACATTCCCGGTTCACCGCTTATAATGCCCGATGGCGCTCATTTCGAAGCGCCATTGCCTGCCCATGCCCGCTCTCGATCTGCAACACGTCTCCAAAATCTACGCCCCTGCTCGCCTGTCGCTGCGCGACCGGTTGATGGGCCGCCCCGCACCCACTGGATTTCAGGCGCTGCACGATGTCAGCCTGACCGTCGAACACGGTGAAATCTTCGGCCTGCTGGGCCCCAACGGCGCGGGCAAAACCACCCTGATTTCCATCCTGGCCGGCCTGGCGCACGCCACTAAAGGCAGCGCGCGGGTATGCGATTTCGACGTCGTCGCCGATTTCCGCCGCGCCCGCCAATCCCTGGGCGTCGTCCCCCAGGAACTCGTCTACGACCCCTTTTTCACCGTCCGCGAAACCCTGCGCCTGCAGTCCGGCTATTTCGGCCTGCGGCGCAATGACGACTGGATCGACGAGATTCTGGACAATCTGGGCCTGCTGGACAAGGCCGACACCAATATGCGCGCCCTGTCGGGCGGCATGAAACGCCGCGTGCTGGTCGCCCAGGCATTGGTGCACCGCCCGCCCGTCATTGTGCTGGACGAACCCACGGCAGGCGTCGACGTCGACCTGCGCCGCACGCTGTGGGATTTCATCACCCGCCTGAACCAGGCGGGCCATACCATTTTGCTGACCACGCACTATCTGGAAGAAGCCGAATCCCTGTGCGGACGCGTAGCCATGCTGAAATCCGGCCGCCTCGTGGCGCTGGACACCACCCAGGCCCTGATGGCCCGGTTCGGCGGCGCCGGCCTGGAAGACGCCTTTGTGCACATCATGCACGACGATTCTTTGCTAGAGGCCGAGCTATGATCCGCCCCGTCTCACAGGTCCGCCCTGCCATGGGTTCCGGTTTCCCGACCCTGCTGCACAAGGAACTGATGCGTTTCTGGAAGGTCGGCACGCAGACCATCGCCGCGCCCGTCGTGACGGCCTTGCTCTACCTGCTGATCTTTTCCCATGTGCTGGAAGACCGCGTACAGGTCTACGGCAGCCTGTCCTACACCGCCTTCCTGATCCCCGGCTTGATCATGATGAGCATGCTGCAAAACAGCTTTGCCAACCCGTCCTCGTCCCTGATCCAGAGCCGCATCACGGGCAACCTGATCTTCGTGCTGCTGCCGCCCTTTTCACATCGGCAGATCTTCTCCGCCTATCTGGTGGCAGCCGTCGTGCGCGGCCTGGTCGTCGGCGCCTGTATCTGGGCGGTAGCCCTGTTTTTCATGCGCCTGCCGGTCACGGAACCCGTCTGGCTGCTGGTCTTCGCCATTCTGTCCTGTTGGATCCTGGGCACCTTGGGCTTGATCGCCGGCCTGTGGTCGGAAAAATTCGATCAGTTGGCCGCCTTCCAGAATTTTTTGATCGTGCCGGCGACTTTTCTATCCGGCGTGTTCTATTCCATCCACAGCCTGCCGCCCTTCTGGCAGACCGTGTCGGGCTGGAATCCGGTGTTCTACATGATCGACGGATTCCGCTACGGCTTTTTCGCCGTATCCGACGTTTCGCCCTGGCATGGACTGGCCGTCGTGCTGTCCGTCGCCGTGGTCCTGAGCCTGTTCGCCTTGCGCCTGCTGGCGCGGGGCTACAAATTACGGAGTTAAGCCATGCAGCCGACCCCCGAACACGTCCGCCAGTACATCGCCGACCACCTGGAATGCGAGCACCTGGAAGTCTATGGCGATGGCGCCCACTTCGAGGCCCTGATCGTCAGCAAAGCCTTCGAAGGCCAGAACACCCTGACCCGCCACCGCACCGTCTATCAGGCGCTGGGCGACCGCATGCGAGCGGAAATCCACGCCCTGTCGATGCGCAACCTCACCCCGGCGGAATACGCCGCCGCCCAGGAAAACAATGGATAAACTCCTGATTCAGGGCGGCCGCCCGCTGCACGGAGAAGTCACCATCTCCGGCGCGAAAAACGCCGCCCTGCCGATTCTGTGCGCCGCGCTGCTGACCGATGAAGCGCTGGTGCTGAACAACATCCCCGCGCTGCGCGACATCGGCACCACCCTGACGCTGCTGGAACGCATGGGGGTGCGCACCCACCGCCCCGGCGACGAACAGGTCACGCTGCAGGCAGACCAGCTCCACAGCCAGGAAGCCCCCTACGAATTGGTGAAAACCATGCGGGCCTCCATCCTGGTGCTGGGGCCGTTGCTGGCGCGCTTTGGTCGCGCCCGCGTCAGCTTGCCGGGCGGCTGCGCCATCGGCCAGCGCCCCGTGGATCAGCACATCAAGGGTCTGGCCGCCATGGGCGCCCGTATTCACATCGACCATGGTTTCGTGGTCGCCGAAGCCGACCGCCTGCGCGGCGCCAACATCCTGACCGATATGGTCACGGTGACCGGCACTGAAAACCTGCTGATGGCCGCCACTCTGGCCGAAGGCCGGACCGTCCTGGAAAACGCAGCCTGCGAACCCGAAGTCGTGGATCTCGCCCGCCTGCTGATCGCCATGGGCGCCCACATCGAAGGCCACGGCACGGACCGCATCACCATCGAAGGCGTCGAACGCCTGCACGGCGCGCACCACCAGGTGGTGCCGGACCGCATCGAAGCCGGCACCTTTTTGTGCGCCGTGGCCGCCACGGGCGGCGATATCACCTTGCGCCGCGCCGCGCCCGACACCCTGGGCGCTGTGCTGGACAAGCTGCGCGACGCCGGGCTGGAGATCACCACCGGACCGGACTGGATCCGCGCCCGCATGACCGCCCGCCCCCGCGCCACCGGCTTTCGCACCAGCGAATACCCCGGCTTTCCCACCGACATGCAGGCGCAGCTGATGGCGCTGAACACGCTGGCCGACGGCACCGCCGTCATCACCGAAAACATCTTTGAAAACCGCTACATGCACGTGCAGGAACTCTGCCGCATGGGGGCCGACATCGAAATCGACGGCCACACCGCCGTCGTTCAGGGACACGAGAACCTGCTGGGCGCCACCGTCATGGCCACGGACTTGCGCGCCTCCGCCAGCCTGGTCATCGCCGGCCTGGCCGCCCAGGGCCAGACCACGGTCGAACGCATCTATCACCTGGACCGGGGCTACGAACGCATGGAACACAAGCTCCAGGCGCTGGGCGCAGACATCCAACGTATTCAATAGGCAACCGCACATGGCACAAGCCCCGCTGACCCTGGCCCTGTCCAAAGGCCGCATCTTCGAAGAAACCCTGCCCTTGCTGGCGGCGGCAGGCGTGGGCGTGCCGGAAAACCCGGAAACCTCGCGCAAGCTGATCCTGCCGACCGATTCCGACGCCCTGCGCATCATCATCGTGCGCGCCTCCGACGTGCCCACCTACGTGCAATACGGCGCGGCGGATTTCGGCATTGCCGGCAAGGACGTGCTGCACGAACACATGGCCCAGCATCCCGGCGGCCTGTACCAGCCCACCGATCTGAACATCGCCCGCTGCCGCCTGTGCGTCGCCGCCCCCGAAGGCTTCGATTACCAGACCGCCGTGCGCCAGGGTTCGCGTCTGCGCATCGCCACCAAATACGTGCGCGCCGCCCGCGAACACTTTGCCGCCAAAGGCGTGCACGTGGATATCATCAAGCTCTACGGCTCCATGGAACTGGCGCCGCTGGTCGGACTGGCCGACGCCATCGTCGATCTGGTGTCCTCGGGCGGCACGCTGCGCGCCAACCATCTGGTCGAAGTCGAAGAAATCCGCCAGATCTCGTCGCGCCTGATCGTCAACCAGGCCGCCCTGAAAATGCATGGCCCGCGCCTGCAGCCGTTTCTGGACGCCTTCGCCCAGGCCTCCGTACAAATGGCCTGACGCCCGCCGCCACCGTGCAAATTCGGTAAGATAGGCCTTTACACCCTTGTTGCCGTCATGTCTCTGATCAACCGCCTGGATGCCCGCTCCGCTGATTTCGACGCGGACCTGACCCGCCTGCTGGCCTACGATGCCTCGCAGGACGAAACCATTGAATCCACGGTGCGCGACATCCTGCACGACGTGCAAACGCGCGGCGACGCGGCGGTGCTCGACTACACCGCCCGCTTCGACCGGGTGCAGGCCGGCCAACTGGCCGCATTGGAAGTCCCCCGCGCCGACTGGCAATCGGCGCTGGACACCCTGCCTGCCGATCAACGCGCAGCACTGGAATCCGCCGCCGACCGGGTGCGCCGCTACCACGAACACCAACGCGCCGAGACCTGGACCTACACAGAACCCGACGGCACGATGCTGGGCCAGCAGATCACCCCGCTGGACCGCGTGGGCCTGTATGTGCCGGGCGGCAAGGCCGCCTACCCTTCGTCCGTGTTGATGAACGCCATTCCGGCCAAGGTCGCGGGCGTGCCGGAACTCATCATGGTCACGCCCACCCCTGGGGGCGTGCGCAATCCGATGGTGCTGGCTGCCGCCGCGCTGGGCGGCGTCGACCGGGTCTTCGCCATCGGCGGCGCCCAGGCCGTCGGCGCCCTGGCCTACGGCACACAGACCCTGCCCGCCGTGGACAAGATCGTGGGGCCGGGCAACGCCTATGTGGCGGCTGCCAAACGCCGCGTCTTCGGCACGGTCGGCATCGACATGATCGCCGGTCCGTCCGAAATCCTGATCGTGGCCGACGGCAGCACACCCGCCGACTGGCTGGCCATCGACCTGTTTTCCCAAGCCGAGCACGACGAACTCGCCCAGGCTATTCTGCTGTGTCCGGACGCCGCCTACCTGGACGCCGTCTACGCCGCCATCGAACGCCTGTTGCCCGACCAGCCCCGCGCCGACATCCTGCGCGTCAGCCTGGCCAATCGCGGCGCCCTGATCCAGACGGCCGACCTGGACCAGGCCTGTGCCATCGTCAACCGCATCGCGCCTGAACACCTGGAAATCTCCACCCGCGACCCGCAGACGCTGCTGCCGCAGATCCGCCACGCCGGCGCCATTTTTCTGGGCGCTTACAGTTCCGAATCCCTGGGCGATTACTGCGCCGGACCCAACCATGTCCTGCCCACCGCCCGCACCGCCCGCTTTTCCTCACCCCTGGGCGTGTATGATTTCCAGAAGCGCAGCAGCCTGATCCAGGTCTCGGCGGACGGCGCCCAGACGCTGGGCCGCATTGCCGCCACCCTGGCCACCGGCGAAGGCCTGCACGCCCACGCCGCCAGCGCCTCGCTGCGCCTGAATACACCGGCCTGAAGCCGCCCCGCCCGACCGATCAGGATCAACCCCCGCCATGCGCACTGCCACCATCGAACGCAACACCCAGGAAACCCGCATCCGAGTCACCGTCAATCTGGACGGCACGGGCGCCCGCACCCTGAATACCGGCGTCCCGTTTCTGGACCACATGCTGGACCAGATCGCCCGCCACGGCCTGTTCGACCTGGACATCCATTGCGACGGCGACACCCACATCGATGACCACCACAGCGTCGAAGACGTCGGCATCACGCTGGGCCAGGCCTTTGCGGCGGCAGCCGGCAACAAAGCCGGTCTGCGCCGCTACGGCCACGCCTATGTACCGCTGGATGAATCGCTTTCCCGTGTGGTGGTGGACCTGTCCGGGCGTCCCGGCCTGTTCTACCACGTGGATTACGCCCGCGCGCGCATCGGCGCCTTTGACGTGGATCTGGCCCGGGAATTCTTCCAAGGCTTCGTGAACCATGCCCTGGCGACCGTGCATATCGACAATCTGCGCGGGGAAAACGCCCACCACCAGTGCGAGACCATCTTCAAGGCCTTTGGCCGCGCCTTGCGCATGGCCACCGAAGTCGACCCCCGCGCCGGCGGCACGATCCCCTCGACCAAGGGCGCGCTCTAAACACCCCGCCGATCCAGACCGCCACCCACCCAGGATTCCCGCATCGTGACTCGCATCGCCATCGTCGACTACGGCATGGGTAATTTCCACTCGGTCGCCCGCGCCCTGCAGGCCGCCGCCCCGGATCAAGACATCCGCATCGCTCGCCAGGCCGCCGACATCCTGGCCGCCGACCGCATTGTCTTCCCCGGTCAGGGCGCCATGCCGGACTGCATGCGTACGCTGGATTCCTCGGGCCTGCGTGACGCGGTCCTGCAAGCCGCCCGCGAAAAACCGCTGCTGGGCGTCTGCGTGGGCGAACAGATGCTGTTTGACGCCAGCGACGAAGGCGATACCCCCGGACTGGGCCTGTTCGCCGGCCGCGTGCGCCGCTTTCAGGGGCCGGCCTTTCAATTGCCCGCCCATGACGACACGGCGGCCCAGCGCCTGAAAGTGCCCCATATGGGCTGGAACACCGTGACCCAGACCCGCCCCCATCCCCTGTGGGATGGCGTCGCCCAAGACACCCCGTTTTACTTCGTGCACAGCTACTATGCCCAGCCGGATGACGCGTCCCTGACGGCCGCCACCAGCCGTTACGGGCAGGATTTCTGCTGCGCGATTGCCGCCGACAATATTTTTGCCGTACAGTTCCACCCAGAAAAGAGCGCTGCGCCCGGTCTGCGGATCTACCGCAACTTCAGCCGCTGGCAGCCCTGATCTTCACCCTCGGTGTTCCCTATCCTCTCTGCACTGACACGACGACCATGCTCCTGATTCCTGCCATCGACCTCCAAGACGGCCGCTGCGTGCGCCTGCGCCAAGGCGACTTGGCTGACGCCACTGTCTTTTCCGAAGATCCGGCCGCCATGGCCATCCAATGGGCCGACCAGGGCGCTCGCCGCCTGCATCTGGTGGACCTCAACGGCGCCGTCGCGGGCAAGCCGCGCAACCGCGCCGCCATCCAGGCCATCGTGGACGCCACCGACGAAGACATCCCGATCCAGATCGGCGGCGGCATCCGTGATCTGAACACGGTCGAATACTATCTGGACAACGGTATTTCCTACGTCATCATCGGCACCGCCGCCGTCAAGGATCCGGGCTTTCTCAGTGACGCGTGTTCCGCCTTTCCGGGCCACATCATCGTCGGCCTGGACGCCCGCGACGGCAAAGTCGCCACCGACGGCTGGTCCAAACTGACCCGTCACGATGTGGCCGACCTCGCCCGCAAATTCGAAGACTACGGCTGCGAATCGATCATCTATACCGATATCGGTCGCGACGGCATGCTCAGCGGCGTCAACATCGAAGCCACCGTGCACCTGGCGCAACAGGTCCGCATCCCGGTCATCGCCTCGGGCGGGGTCGCCTCGCTGGACGACATCCGCGCCCTGTGCGCCGTGACCGGCCAGGGGATCGATGGCGCCATCCTGGGCCGCAGCATCTACGAAGGCGCCCTGAACTTCACTGAAGCACAGGAATTGGCCGATACGCTCTGCGACCCCGACGACGAAGCCGAAGCCGAGCCGTCCGCATGACGACTGACACCACCGCCACCGATACGTCCAGCCTGTGCTGCCGCATCATCCCCTGCCTGGACGTCAATGCAGGCCGGGTCGTCAAAGGCGTCAACTTCGTCAACCTGACCGACGCCGGCGACCCGGTGGAAATCGCCCGCCGCTATGACGAGCAAGGCGCGGACGAACTGACCTTCCTGGACATCACGGCGACCTCGGACGACCGCGATCTGATTCTGCCCATCATCGAATCCGTTGCCCGTCAGGTGTTCATTCCGCTGACCGTCGGCGGCGGCGTGCGCCAGGTATCCGATATCCAACGACTGCTGGATGCCGGCGCCGACAAGGTCTCGATCAACAGCGCCGCCGTCGCCCGTCCCGATCTGGTGGCCGAAGCCGCCAGCCACCACGGCTCTCAATGCATCGTCGTCGCCCTGGACGCCCGGCGGGTATCCGCCCCTGGCGAAACCCCGCGCTGGGAAATCTTTACCCACGGCGGGCGCAAGGGCACAGGGCTGGACGCCGTGCAATGGGCCTGCCGCATGGCCGGCCTGGGCGCCGGCGAACTGCTGCTGACCAGCATGGACCGCGACGGCACCAAGTCCGGGTTCGACCTGGAACTGACCCGCGCCGTGGCCGATGCCGTCCCCATCCCCGTGATCGCCTCGGGCGGCGTAGGCAGCCTGCAGCACCTGGCTGACGGCGTCACACAAGGCCACGCCAGCGCCGTGCTGGCAGCCAGCATCTTCCATTTCGGCCAGCACACTCTGGCCGAGGCCAAAGATTTCCTGGCGGCCCAGGGCATCCGGGTCCGGCGATGAGCAATCCGTCCTCCCCCGCCTGGCTGTCCGCCCTGCGCTTCGACGATCAAGGCCTGATTCCCGCCATCGCCCAGGATGCCGGCACCGGCACGGTGCTGATGATGGCCTGGATGAATGCCGAAGCTGTCCAGGAAACCGTGCGCACTGGCTGCGCCGTGTATTTTTCGCGATCCCGCCAGCGCCTGTGGCGCAAGGGCGAAGAATCCGGCCACGTGCAGCAGGTCCATGACATCCGCCTGGATTGCGACGGCGACGTGCTGCTGCTGAAGATCACACAGGTCGGCGGCATCGCCTGCCATACCGGGCGCGAGCGCTGTTTTTTCCGCAGTCTGGATCAACAGGGCGCCGAACCGGCTTGGGCCGTGCAGGACCCCGTCCTGAAAGACCCCAGCACGATCTATCACACTCCGCACGCCTGATCCCTCATCGGATCTGCGCCTTTTTCTGATTCCGCTGCCATGAATTCCGCCCACACGCCTTCTCCTTCCGACACCCTGGCCCGGCTGGCCGACACCCTGGCCTCCCGTCGGCCGGATCGCGGCGGCAATCCCGATACGTCCTACACCGCCAAACTGCTCGCCAAAGGCCCCGATGCCTTCCTGAAGAAGATCGGCGAAGAAGCCACCGAACTGGTCATGGCAGCCAAAGACGGCCACCCCGACCGGATCGTGGCCGAAACCGCCGACCTGTGGTTTCACTGTCTGGTGGCGCTGACGCACTTCAATCTGCGCCCTGAAGACGTGCTGGCCGAACTCGCCCGCCGCGAGGGCCTTTCCGGGCTGGCGGAAAAAGCCTCACGGCCCAAGGACTAGCCGGCGCACTAAGGGCATACCCTTTACTGCCGGGCCGTCACCCGCCCGCTCAGCACAACGCCAGGGAAATTGTGGCAACATACGAGGTTGAGTGGACCGATGTCCAGCCCCGTCTTATCGAATATGAGCCACGACTGCCTGTTTTGTAAAATCGCCCGGCACGAGATCCCAGCGCGCATCGTGCACGAAGACGATGAATTTCTCGCCTTCCACGACATCAATCCCGCGGCCCCGGTGCATCTGCTGCTGATCCCCAAACATCATGTCGCCTCCTTGGCTGACACCGCCCCTCAGGACGGCGCCTGGCTGGCCCGCATGCTGCAGCTGGTCCCGGCACTGGCCGCCGACAACGGCTGCAACCCGCTGCCCGAAGGCGGCTTCCGGCTGGTCGCCAATACCGGCGCCGAAGGCGGCCAAGAAATCGATCACCTGCATTTTCACATTCTGGGCGGCTCTCGCCCCTGGTCAAAACGCGCGGCGCCCGCCGCCTAAGGAGCTCTCATGGGTAGTTTCAGCATCTGGCACTGGTTGATCGTACTGGTCATCGTCGCCCTGATTTTCGGCACCAAAAAACTGCGCAACATCGGCGAAGACCTCGGCGGAGCCGTCAAGGGCTTCAAAAAGGGCATGAAAGACGCCCAGCAGGCCGATGGCGCCGAACCCGAGGAAAAACCGGCGGTAGCCCAACAGGTCCAGGACTCCAACACCGTGGACGTCCAGGCGCGTGAAAAAAACGACGCCTGACCCCGCACACTGAACCGGAAACACCATGTTTGATGTCAGCTTCAGCGAACTGATGCTGATCGGCGTGATTGCGCTGATCGTCATCGGTCCCGAACGCCTGCCCAAAGTCGCCCGTACGATCGGGCACTTGCTGGGGCGGGCCCAGCGCTACGTCAACGAAGTCAAATCCGATATCCAAAAGGAAATGGACCTGAAGGATATCGGCGACATCAAGCACCAGATGGAAGATGCCGCCCGTTCCGTGCAAACTTCGATGACTTCGTCCGTGGACGATTTGAAATCCGCTGTCACCCAGCCGACGCAGGCCATCCAGGATTCTCTGGACGAAGCCCGCAAGGCCCTCGACGTAAAGAAAGATGACTGACGCATCCGACGCCACTACCCAGGACACGTTCATTTCCCACCTGATGGAACTGCGCACCCGCCTGCTGCATGCCGTCGTGGCTGTGCTGGGTATTTTCGTGGTGCTGTTCCTGTACCCGGGGCCTTCAGCGATCTACGACATCCTGGCGCAACCCATGCTGTCTTCGCTGCCCGAAGGCACCCGCATGATCGCCACTGGCGTGATCACGCCATTCATGGTGCCGATCAAAGTCACCCTGCTGGCGGCCTTCGTGCTGTCCCTGCCCTACGTGCTGTATCAGGCCTGGGCCTTTGTCGCCCCCGGCCTGTACCGCCATGAACAGCGTCTGGCAGTGCCGCTGATCATTTCCAGCACCTTTCTGTTTTTGCTGGGGATGGCATTCTGCTATTTCGTGGTGTTTCACACGGTCTTCAGCTTCATCGCCCATTTTGCGCCGCAGTCGATCACCCCGGCGCCGGATATCGAAGCCTACGTCAACTTCGTCCTGACCATGTTCCTGGCCTTCGGCGTGACGTTCGAGGTCCCCGTGGCCGTTGTCCTGCTAGTCAAGACAGGTCTGGTCACGGTCAAGAAACTCCGCGAAATCCGCGGCTATGTGGTCGTGGGCGCCTTTGTGCTGGCGGCAGTGGTCACTCCGCCGGATGTGCTCAGCCAGATCCTGTTGGCCGCACCGCTATGCCTGCTGTACGAAATCGGCATCCTGGCCGGGGCCGCGCTGGAAAAGAGCAAACCCGCAGAAGAAGACCCGGCGGATCAGGCCAGCAGCGCCGTCACGCCGCAAGACGAACCCTGATTCACGGTGCGCCCAGCACGCGTTCCTGCACCTGCAGGAACGCATCGGCCCGTTTGAAACCCACGACCCGCGCATCCGCCAGCAAACCGCCCCGGCGGTCAAAAAACAGGATGCCGGGCGGCCCGAACAGATTGAATCGCGCCAGCAGGGCACGGTCATCCGCCGTCATCCGCGTCACATCCGCCTGCAGCAGAATCATCTGGCTCATGCGCGCCGCCACGCGGGGATCGCTGAACGTGAACTTTTCCATCTCCAGACAAGACACGCACCAGTCCGCATAGAAATCCAGCATCACCGGGCGATCCGCCGCCGCCAATCGCGCATCCAGATCCGCCAATGATGTCACCGGACGCAAACCGGGCGCGGATGGCTTCAGGGCCCGGTACAGCGGCTACGCCGCCGGCCGACACGTCGGCAAACGGCGCCAATGGCCGCAGCATGTCACGGCCGCCTGCCAACAGGCCAGCGCCCTGCGCCAGCCCCCACATAGCCAGCATCAGGGCCAGCGTCCGGACCAGCAGCCGCAGGGGCTTCAGCAGGGCAGCGTCCGCCTGGGTTCCGCTGGCCCCCCACAGCACCAGGGCGGCCCAGATTGCCAACAGGATCCAGCCGGTCACTGACACGACACCGTCCAGCAGCGGCAACGCCATCCACCAGGCCGTCGCCAGCAGCAGCAGACCAAAAATCGCCTTCAGCGGCGTCATCCAGGCTCCGGCGCGCGGCAGCAAGGCGCCAGCTCCGGCGCCTACCAGCAACAGCAGCAGCCCTTCGCCCCAGGCCATGGCGAACAAGGCAGTCGCGCCGATCACCACATCCCCCGTCTGGGAGATGAACAGCAACACGCCCGCCAAGGGAGCAGCCACGCACGGCCCGACGATCAGCGCCGACACCATGCCCATCAGGAAAACGCCGCCGGTCTGCCCACCTGGCAGGGTCTGCATCCAGGCCTGCAAGCGAGACTGGACGCCCACCGGCGCCTGCAAGGTAAAGACATCCAGCATCGCCAGGGCGAACAAGGCCAGCAGCGCGGCAAAGATCCCCAGCACCCACGGCGATTGCAGCCATGCCGCCAGACCGGCCCCTAACAGGCCAGCAATCACCCCCAGCACGGTATAGACAACAGACATGCCCAGCACATAGACGGCTGCCAGTCCCAGGCCCCTGCGACGGCTGACGGTCTGCTGGCCTTTGCCCGCCAGGATGGCCAACAGGATAGGCACCATGGGCAGTACACACGGGGTCAGCGACAGCAGCACGCCGAACAGCAGGCTCAGGCCCAGGATCTGCCACAAAGGCGCTTGATGCAGCCAGGCAGCCATGCCCACATCACCCAGGTCCAGCCAGGAATCCCCGGCGGCGCTGGTCGACGCAGTGGCCGGATTGCCCGGCGCCTTCACCGCGATCTCATCCTGCGGCGCAGGCACCTGATCTCGCACCAACGGCCCCTGGGCTTGATAGCCATCCCCCTGAGCCGCCAGTGTGAATTGCAACGTCATGGGCGGATAGCACAATCCGGCGTCTGCGCACCCCTGCCCCGTCACCGTCACGTGCAAAGGCGCTGCCGCACCGCCTTGCAAAGGCGCTCGCAGCGTCACGCCCCCATGGAAGACTTCCATGTCCTGTTCAAAAGTGGGGTCGTACTTCACCTGTCCCTTGGGCAGCACCAGTGGCTGAGTCCAGGCTGGCTGCCGGGTTTCCGCCTCGGGCGGCGTCAGAGTCGACGGCCTGAACAGCAGCAACTGACCATTGGCGTCTTCGATCCGCACCTCGAAGCGTTCCTGGTACATGTAATAGGCTGGCGCAATGGCGTAGTGCACATCCAGCGTCTGCGCATCCGGCATCGCCACCGCAGCGATGAAGGCCTTTTCCGGATCCAGGAAATCCTCGTTCGCCCAGCTCTGACCCGCGATGCCGATCACCATCAGGCCAGCCAGCAACAGGTACAGGAACTTCTTCATAACACCATCTCTTGCAAAACGGACTCGGCGGATGCGAGCCGGTAAACCATCAGGAAAGCGGCGGCTCGACAGGCCCGGCTGCGCCCTGAATGACCCAGTCCAGATAGGCCGCACTGCCTGCCGGCACCCCCAGCACCAGGAACTCAGGAATTTCATAGGGATGCAGTTCGCATAGGCGCCGATACAGCGCCGGCAATACGGTTGCCGTAGTCTTGAAGCTGAGCGGAATTTCCTCGCAGCCTTCCAGTTTTCCCTGCCAAAGATACATGGATGTCATCGCCCCGCCGACCTGGGCGCAAGCGACCAGGGATTCCTCGACCAAGACATGCGCAATGCGCTTGGCCAGCAAGACATCGGGCGCAGTGGACAACACCACGACGGCATCGGTCGGCGCACCATCCTGGCGCCGCAGGCCTCTGATCGAGCCGCTTGCCGCAGAGGCATCTGGACCCGCAGACGGTCGGTCAGCAATAGACATGGTAAATCCCGATGGACAAATCCTTTTGATTTTACATGCAAAAAGGCCCGAAGCTTGCGCATCGGGCCTTGCAGACATCCGGCAAGAAGCGGGCTTGGCGCCCGCTCGCCGCAAACCTTATTCGGCAGCGGCGTCGGTCTCGGGGCGGTCCACCAGTTCCATATAGGCCATGGGGGCGTTGTCGCCCTGACGGAAGCCCATCTTCAGCACACGGGTATAGCCGCCATTGCGGGCGGCAAAGCGCGGTCCGATGTCGTTGAACAGCTTGGTCACGACGTCGCGATCACGCAGGCGGGCGAAGGCCAGGCGGCGGTTGGCCAGCGTGGGGTTCTTGCCCAGGGTGATCAGCGGTTCCACCACACGGCGCAATTCCTTGGCCTTGGGCAGCGTGGTTTTGATGGCTTCGTGGGTCAGCAGGGACACAGCCATGTTGCGAAACATGGCCAGGCGATGGCTGCTGGTACGGTTCAGTTTGCGAAGACCGCTACGATGACGCATGATAATTTCCTTGTTTGAATCTGAAACCCGGATCTTCTATCGCACAAGGCGCGGCCCGGGTGGGTTGAAAACGCATGCCCGGAACCCGGACAGGCGCAAAATTTTAGCACGGGCGGGAATGCCCCCGCCCTATGCCGGTCGAATTACGGACGCTCCAGCCCGACGGGGGGCCAGTTTTCCAGCTTCATGCCCAGAGTCAGGCCGCGTGCAGCCAGGACTTCCTTGATTTCGTTGAGCGACTTGCGACCCAGGTTCGGGGTCTTCAGCAGCTCATTTTCAGTGCGCTGGATCAGATCGCCGATATAGTAGATGTTTTCGGCCTTCAGGCAGTTGGCCGAACGCACCGTCAATTCCAGGTCGTCGACCGGGCGCAGCAGCACCGGATCGATCGGCGCGGATTGACCGCCCATCGGCAGGCTGCTGGTCGTCAGCTGACCCGCGTCCTTGTCCGCCAGGGACACGAACACCGACACCTGATCCATCAGGATGCGAGCCGACTGGCGCACGGCCTCTTCAGGGCTGATGACGCCATTGGTCAGCACATCCAGCACCAGCTTGTCCAGGTCGGTGCGCTGTTCCACCCGTGCGTTTTCGACCGCGTAGCTGACGCGGCGCACCGGGCTGAAGGACGCATCCAGCACGATCTGGCCGATGGTGGCGGACCGATCATCGGTCAAGGCGCGCACATTGCCCGGCACATAGCCGCGGCCCTGTTCGACCTTGATCTGCATTTCGATGCGGCCATTGTCGGTCAGCGTGGCGATCAGATGATCCGGATTGACGATTTCGACGTCATGCGGCAGTTCGATGTCACGCGCACGGATTTCACCAGGACCTTGCTTGTTCAGTTGCAGCGTGACTTCTTCACGATTGTGCAGCTTGAACACCACGCCCTTGAGGTTCAGCAGGACATCCACCACGTCTTCACGCACACCGGCGATCGTGGAATATTCATGCACGACACCGCTGATCTGAACCTCGGTCGGCGCATAGCCGGTCATGGACGACAGCAGGATGCGGCGCAGGGCGTTGCCCAATGTGTGACCATAGCCACGCTCGAAAGGCTCCATGATGACCTTGGCGTGATTGGCGCCCAGGGACTCCACGGTAATGGTACGGGGCTTGAGAAAACCTTGTGCAGACATAACTGTTCCTTTTCAATACCCTCGGCTCGTTACACCGATAAGGCTGACGGGAATGAAGGACCGGCAAAAACCGGAGCAAGACGACAGCCCGCCTCGGGCAGATGCCTGAGCGTGGGCTGATTCGCGCCCCCCGGCTGAAGCCGGGGACCGCATGGCGGCGCAAGGCCGCCGGAATCGATCAGCGGGAATACAATTCCACGACCATGGATTCGTTCACGTCATGAGCGACGTCAGCGCGATCCGGGGCCTGCTTGAAGACGCCCGACAGCTTGCCGGCGTCGACGTCCACCCACTGGGGCAGACCGTTGCCGGTCGCCAGGTCCAGAGATTCCTTGATGCGGATCTGGCTCTTGGCCTTTTCACGAATCGAGATCACATCACCGGACTTGACCAGCATCGAAGCGATGTCGGCAGTGTGGCCGTTCAGTTCGATGGCGCGGTGGTTCACCAGCTGGCGAGCCTCGGCGCGCGTCGAGCCAAAGCCCATACGATAGACGACGTTGTCCAGACGCGATTCCAGCAGCTGGATCAGCGTCTCGCCGGTGTTGCCGCGGCGGCGTTCGGCTTCCACGAAGTAGCGGCGGAATTGCTTTTCCAGCACGCCGTACATGCGCTTGAGTTTCTGCTTTTCACGCAGCTGCAGACCGAAGTCGGAAGTGCGGGAACCCGAAGTACGGCCATGCTGACCGGGCTTGGATTCCAGTTTGCACTTGGAATCCAGCGAACGGCGGGCGCTCTTCAGGAACAGATCGGTGCCTTCGCGACGCGAAAGCTTGCATTTGGGTCCAATATAACGAGCCAAGATGTGCTCCCCTTAGATACGACGACGCTTGGGCGGACGGCAGCCGTTGTGCGGCACGGGCGTGATGTCGGAAATGCTGGAGATCTTGATCCCCAAGGCATTCAAGGCACGCACAGACGATTCGCGACCGGGGCCGGGGCCCTTGATGCGAACTTCCAGCGTCTTGATGCCGTATTCCTGGGCCACGCGGCCGGCGGACTCAGCAGCAACCTGGGCTGCAAACGGGGTCGATTTACGCGAACCCTTGAAGCCTGCGCCACCAGACGTCGCCCACGACAGAGCATTGCCCTGGCGGTCGGTGATGGTGATGATGGTATTGTTGAAAGACGCGTGAACGTGAGCAATCCCGTCCGACACGCTTTTCTTGACTTTCTTGCGGACGCGCGAGGCGCCGGCTTGTGCTTTGGCCATGTTGATTCCTATTTATTTCTTCAGGGACGCTGCTGCGCGACGCGGCCCCTTGCGGGTGCGAGCGTTCGTGCGAGTACGCTGACCGCGCACCGGCAGGCCACGTTTGTGGCGCATGCCACGATACGTGCCCAGGTCGATCAGACGCTTGATCGACAGCTGCACTTCACGACGCAGGTCGCCTTCCACTGTAAAGGAATGCACCTGTTCGCGGACCTTTTCCAACTCTGCGTCGCTCAGGTCCTTGATCTTTTTGGAATATTCGATGCCGGTCGCTTCGCAGATCTTGCGGGCGCGCGAACGGCCGATGCCGAAAATCGCGGTCAAGCCGATCTCGGCGTGTTGATGCGGCGGAATATTAATGCCAGCAATACGGGCCATGACTGTTCCTCGTGAAATCCGTGATGCCCGGCCTTAGCCTTGGCGTTGCTTATGACGCGGGTCGGTGCAGATAACTCGCACCACACCGTGACGTTTGATGATTTTGCAGTTGCGGCAGATCCGCTTTACCGATGCCATTACCTTCATGGGATTCTCCTGGTTTTTGACCGGCCGCCTATTTGGAGCGGAAAACTATCCTGGCGCGCGACAGGTCATAGGGCGTGAGCTCCACTGTGACCTTGTCACCCGGAAGGATCCGGATGTAGTGCATACGCATCTTGCCTGAAATATGGCCCAGCACCATGTGACCGTTTTCCAGCTTGACACGAAACGTTGCGTTAGGAAGGTTTTCCACGACCTCCCCTTGCATCTGAATGACGTCGTCCTTGGACATGATTGTTAGCGCATCGGAAGACCCGCGCCCTTGAAGTTCGCCTTCCGGAGCAACGAATCATACTGTTGGGACATTACATAGGCCTGAGCCTGAGCCATGAAGTCCATGGCGACGACGACAATAATCAGTAGCGAGGTACCGCCGAAATAGAACGGTACATTCCAGCGCATCTGCATCAATTCGGGCAACAGACAGACCAAAGTGACATAGATGGCCCCCGACAGCGTCAGACGCATCAGGATCTTGTCGATATAGCGGGCAGTCTGTTCGCCAGGCCGGATACCAGGCACAAACGCACCGCTTTTCTTCAGGTTGTCTGCTGTTTCGCGGCTATTGAACACCAAGGCCGTATAGAAAAAGCAGAAGAAAATAATCAGACCGGAATACAAGGTCACATACAGCGGCTGGCGCGGCGACAAAGCAGCAGCCAGATCACCCAGCCAGCGCATGTTCGGGTTGCTGGAGAACCAGCTGGTCACCGTGGCCGGCAGCAGGATGATGGACGATGCAAAGATCGGCGGAATCACCCCGGACATGTTCAGCTTCAGCGGCAGGTGCGAAGACTGGCCGCCATAGAGCTTGTTGCCGACCTGACGTTTTGCATAGTTCACGGTGATGCGACGCTGACCGCGTTCG
Organism: Castellaniella sp.; assembly: GCF_034675905.1. Classification (GTDB taxonomy): domain Bacteria; phylum Pseudomonadota; class Gammaproteobacteria; order Burkholderiales; family Burkholderiaceae_B; genus Castellaniella. The sequence goes on from NZ_JAUCCV010000010.1 coordinate 667,360, forward strand.
ACATACACCACGAAATACGTCACGGCGACCACCAGAGCCAGGATGAACAGCACCGACAGCACCGACATCGCATCTGTACGGACCAGATCCAGCATGCCGCCCAGCGCACCAGGCAGTCCGGCGACGATCCCGGCGAAAATCAGCAGCGAAATGCCGTTGCCCAGACCGCGTTCGGTAATCTGTTCACCCAGCCACATCAGGAACATGGAGCCCGTGACCAGCGTCACGATCGTCGTGAAGCGGAACATCAGCCCCGGATCGATGACCAGACCCGGCTGCGATTCCAGGGCGACGGAAATCCCCACTGCCTGGAACAGCGCCAGAAACACGGTGCCGTAGCGGGTGTACTGCGTGATCTTGCGTTGCCCGGACTGGCCTTCTTTTTTGATGGCCTCCAGGGTCGGCACAACCACTGCCAGCAGCTGCATGATGATGGCTGCCGAAATGTACGGCATGATCCCCAGGGCCAGAACGGAGAACCGTTCCAACGCCCCGCCGGAGAACATGTTGAACAGCCCCAGGATACCGCCCTGGTTCTGCTGGAACAGATCAGCCAGGGAATCAGGATTGATTCCCGGCACGGGGATGTGCGTCCCCATGCGATAGACGATCAGAGCCAGCACGAGGAACAGAATGCGGCGCTTGAGGTCGCCGTATCCTGCGCTGGGCTTATGTGCCTGAGCTTTCGCCACTGCTGCCCCTTACGCCAGCGAACCGCCGGCGGCCTCGATCGCGGCGCGAGCGCCGGCCGTTGCAGTGATGCCTTTCAGATCGACCTTGCGGCTGATCTCGCCGGTCTTGATGACCTTGACGTAACGCACCAGTTCGCCCACCAGGCCAGCGGCCTTGAGCACCTGCACATCGATATCATCGATGGGCAGCGCTTGCAGGTCGGACAGGCGGATCTCGGCCTTCAGGTGACGACCCAGCGGGGTGAAACCACGCTTGGGCAGGCGACGCTGCAGCGGCATTTGACCGCCTTCGAAACCGACCTTGTGGAAACCACCAGCACGGGATTTCTGACCCTTGTGGCCGCGACCGGCCGTCTTGCCCAGGCCGGAGCCGATGCCACGGCCCACGCGACGGCGCGGACGCTTGGCGCCTTCGGCGGGCGCGAGTGTATTCAGTTGAGTGACGGACATCTGAATTCCTTTGTTCAGGCTTCCGAGACCGTGACCAGATAATCCACCTTGCGGATCATCCCACGCACCTCGGGAGTATCGATCAGGACGCGGCTGCTGTTGACCTTGCCCAAGCCCAGACCACGCACGGTGGCGCGATGGGATTTATGAGTGCCGATCACGGAGCGCACGAGCGTGACTTTAATTTGCTTCTGTGCCATGACTTACCCCAGGATTTCTTCGACGGTCTTGCCGCGCTTGGCAGCGATTTCCGACGGGGTGGAGCACGCGCGCAGACCATTCAGCGTGGCGCGCACCATGTTGTAGGGGTTGCTGGAGCCGAGGCTTTTGGCCACGACGTTACGCACACCCATGACTTCGAAGATCGCGCGCATCGGGCCGCCGGCGATCACGCCGGTACCTTCGGCTGCCGGCGAGATCAGCACCGTCGAGGCGCCGTGCTTGCCCACCACAGTGTGGTGCAGCGTGCCGTTCTTCAAAGAGACTTTGAGCAGACCACGACGGGCCTGTTCCATGGCCTTTTGAACCGCCACGGGCACTTCACGGGCCTTGCCCTTGCCCATGCCGATGCGGCCATCGCCATCACCGACCACGGTCAGTGCTGCGAAGCTCATGGTACGACCACCTTTGACGACCTTGCTGACGCGGTTGACCGCAATCATCTTTTCGCGCATGCCGTCGTCGCGTTCCTGCTCGGCGGCGTGCTTGCCTTGTGCTTTAGCCATGTGATTCCCTTAGAACTTCAAGCCGGCTTCACGCGCGGCTTCGGCCAGCGCCTTGACGCGGCCATGGTAACGGAAGCCCGAACGGTCGAAAGCGACGAGCTCGATGCCGGCAGCCTTGGCCTTTTCAGCCACAAGCTTGCCGACCAGGCTGGCGGCGGCGGCATTGCCACCGTTGGCCTTCTGGCTGGCGAGTTCCTTGCGGAGTGCGGGCTCGAGCGTGGAAACGCTGACGAGCACACGATCGCCTTCCGGCGAAATGATGTTGGCGTAGATGTGCAGATTCGTACGGTGCACCGCCAGGCGATGCACACGCAGTTCGTGAATCTTGCGGCGGGTAGCCGCAGCACGACGCAAACGGGAGAGTTTCTTGTCCATGATTCGTCCTTGCCTGCGTGCTTATTTCTTCTTGGTTTCCTTCAGGATGATGCGTTCGTCCGCATAACGCACGCCCTTGCCCTTATAGGGTTCGGGTTCGCGATAAGCGCGGATTTCGGCAGCCACCTGACCGACGACCTGTTTGTCGGAGCCCTTGACCAAGATTTCAGTCTGGGACGGGCACTCGATCTTGATCCCGTTGGGGATGTCGTGCAGCACATCGTGCGAGAAGCCCAGTTGCAGCTTCAGCACATCGCCTTGAACCTGAGCGCGGAAACCCACGCCCACCAGGTTCAGACGACGCTCAAAACCTGCACTGACCCCGGTTACCATGTTGTTGACCAGCGCACGCATGGTGCCGGACATTGCATTGGCCTGACGGGAATCATTGGCGGCGACAAACGTCAGCTGGCCGTCTTCCTGGGCGATGCGGACGCTGCCGTCCAATGCCTGGCTCAGGGAACCCAAGGGGCCCTTGACGGAGATCTGACCGGCGCTGATCGAAGCTTCGACGCCTTTCGGCAGTACGACGGGATATTTAGCGATACGTGACATAGTAGATTTCCCCTTATGCCACGTAGCAGAGCACTTCGCCGCCGACGCCGGTGGCGCGGGCCTTGCGGTCCGTCATCACGCCACGCGGGGTGGAAACGATCGCCACGCCCAGGCCGTTCATGACCTGAGGAATGGTGGTGCTGCTCTTGTAGATGCGCAGGCCAGGACGCGAGACGCGGTCGATGCGCTCGATCACCGGGCGACCGGCATAATATTTCAAGGTGATTTCCAGCTGCGGCTTGGCTTGTTCGCCCGCCACGCGGAAATCGTCAATGTAGCCTTCGTCTTTCAGCACGGCCGCGATAGCGGCTTTCAGCTTAGAGGAGGGCATGGAAACCGACGTCTTGTTGACCATCTGTGCATTACGCACGCGGGTCAGCATATCGGCGATGGGATCGCTCATGCTCATGTGTGATTCTCCTACCAGCTGGCCTTGGTCATGCCCGGCACTTCGCCGCGCATAGCCATTTCACGCAGTTTGTGACGCGTCAGCCCGAACTTGCTGAACACGCCGCGAGAACGCCCCGTCACCACGCAGCGATTACGCTGGCGAGTGGGGTTGGCGTTGCGCGGCAGTTGTTGCAGGGCCAGGCGAGCCTGATAGCGTTCTTCGTCGGATTTGGACTGATCAGCAATGATTGCTTTCAGTTCAGTGCGCTTTGCTGCGAATTTCTCAGCCAGCTTGGCGCGCTTGATATCGCGATTGATGAGGGAAAGTTTTGCCACGTCAGCCCCTTAGTTGCGGAAGGGGAAGCTGAATGCGCTCAAGAGCGCCTTGGCTTCCTCGTCGGTCTTTGCGGTGGTGGTGATGCTGATGTTCATCCCACGCACGGCATCGATCTTGTCGTATTCGATTTCCGGGAAGATGATCTGTTCCTTCACCCCGATGTTGTAGTTGCCACGACCGTCAAAAGCACGGCCCGACACACCACGAAAGTCGCGCACACGCGGCAGGGCGACAGAGATCAGACGATCCAGAAATTCGTACATGCGCTGACCACGCAGCGTCACCATGCAACCGATCGGGTAGTCTTCACGAATCTTGAAGCCGGCGATAGCCTTGCGGGTCTTCGTGACGACGGGTTTCTGACCGGCGATCTTCGTCATGTCGCCAACGGCGTTTTCAATGATCTTTTTGTCAGAAACGGCCTCGGATACACCCATGTTCAGGGTGATCTTGGTAATGCGAGGCACTTGCATGATCGACTGATAGCCGAATTTCGCCTGCAGGTCGGCAGCGACCTTGGTGCGGTAGAAGTCTTGTAAACGAGCCATTTGATGCGCCCCTTATGCCTTCGCGCCAACGACAGCGCCGTTGGAACGGAAAATGCGGACCTTGGCCCCGTCCACGACCTTGACGCCGACACGGTCGCCCTTGCCGGTTTCAGGGTTGAAGAGCGCCACATTGGAGATGTGAATGGGCAGCGTCTTGTCGATGATGCCGCCGGGCGTGCCCGCCATGGGATTGCCCTTGGCGTGCTTCTTGACGACATTGATGCCTTCGACCAACACGTGATCGGCATCGACGCGAGCTACCACGGTGCCGCGGCGGCTGCGATCGCGGCCAGTCAGCACGACGACTTCGTCGCCTTTACGAATATTTTCCATGATCTGCTCCTTACAGCACTTCGGGCGCCAGGGACACGATCTTCATGAACTTTTCGGTACGCAGTTCACGAGTGACCGGTCCGAAGATACGCGTGCCGATGGGTTCAAGTTTTGCATTGAGCAACACGGCCGCATTGCCGCCGAAGCGGATCAAGGAACCGTCCTTGCGGCGCACGCCCTTGGCGGTACGCACCACCACGGCGTTGTAGATTTCACCTTTTTTCACGCGCCCGCGAGGTGCGGCTTCCTTGACGGTCACCTTGATGACGTCGCCAATGGCGGCATAGCGGCGCTTCGAGCCACCCAACACCTTGATGCACATGACGGAACGCGCACCTGTGTTGTCGGCCACGTCCAGCGTGGTCTGCATTTGGATCATGATTTTTCCTGTTCCAACTTAACAACGACGCCCAGAGACATCGCAGCCAGTTTTGGTCCCGTCAAGCCGACGCACCTTGCCGCGCGTGGGCTCTGGGTTGAAATTCCTGTTTGTGCAAAATGATTTCGCACATAAACGAGATTACCAACTCGGCCAAAGCCTAGTGAAACATCACAAGCCACCGTATTTGTCCGATGTCCTGCGGTATATTTCACCTGGCAGATGGGCCAAGACAGCAATTATAGACAGAAACCGGCAAAGAAAGCAATTGGTTTTCAGATAATCGCTGTCGTGATGCATTAATGCAACCTGGGCAAGCCCCCGTATTCCATCACCATGTGGCGCGTCGCCTCGTCGTCGGCATCATCCACATAGACCCGCATGCCCATGCCGATCGCAGTTTCCGTCACGGCCACCATCATCTGCACGCCACCGGGGCTGGACAGCAATTCGTGCACAAAAGAGCCGCCCAGCTTCACATAGCTGAAATCGATCTCGTGGATCTTGCGCAAGGCGTCGGGCTGTTGGTCCAAGCCGCGCAGACCGACAGAAATCCCGGTTTCAATCAAACCCTGGGCGAACGCCTTGAAGGCTTCCAGGTGGCGGCTGAGGCCATAGGCATCCAGTTCCACGACCACGCGCTGCAACAGATCGGGGTCGGCATACGCGCAGACGCTGCGGACTTCGCCCAGGTACTGGGCGTCCAGGATGGAAGACATCGACATGCGCACCACCAGGATGCCGGGATGCTCGCCCAACCAGCTCAGGGCCAGCGCCAGGGCCCGCATATCGCAATCCGATGACAGGCCCAGCCGCGCCGCCGCCGGCATGAACAGATAGCCTGACAGCGGGGGCTGGCTGCTGTCGTCTTCCTGCAGACTGAGCGACGCCTCGTAGCGATCCGCGATATCGTCGCCCTCGTATTGCACAACGCGCACATCCAATGCCAGGCGGTCATGATCCAGAGCCTGGGAAATCAAGGTGCGCCAAGAGGCCTCGCCCATGCGCAGTTCACCGGTGTCGCGGTCGGCATGCGACAGGAACTCGACCTCGGCATGACCGGCGCTTTCCGCACACATCAGGGCCAGATCCAGGCGGGTCAGGACTTCTTTTGTCGTGCACTGGACGGTATAGTCTGTCAGCGCAAAAGCCCAGCGCGACAGGTTCTGGCTGTCGAGCTTGACGCGCAGCGTCTCGAACAATTCATGCAGCCGCTGGATCGGGCGCATGACCTCGGGGCCGCCACCCACCGGAAACAAGATGGCGAAATCCGCGCCATTCAAGCGGGCCGGCAAAGCATGCGTCTGCGGATAATCTGCCAACACTTCCGTCAGACGCCCACCCAGCAAGCGCAGCCAGTCGGCGATTTCCTGGCGGTCGCTTTGGTTTTGCAACCGCGCCATGTCGCGCTGACGCACCAACAGCACATAGCCGCTGACCGCACCCTGGCGCGAATCGTCGCGCAGCACGCGTTTCAATTCATTCAGGAAATAGGCGCGGTTGGCCAAACCAGTGACCGGGTCCCGGTTGAGTTCGATTTCCAGCTGTTCGATGCGCGCCATCTGCTCGTCCATCGTGGGCGAGACCCGTTCACGGACCTCGTCGAGCAATTCGGCGTTTTCAACGGGTTCTGTCTGCTTGACCTTGATTTCAGGGGATTCCGCCGTTGCGGCATCCTGCAGCACGCGGCGCAGCCGTGACAACAAGGCCGCCAGGAACAAGGCCCAGAACGCAGCGATCCCCAATGCCAGCCAGAGCCACTGGGTGACATGCGCCCACAAGGCATCACGGGCCGGCGCAGGATCGAGCACCAAGCTGAGCCGCCCCACCCCATCGATCTGGCGCTGCGCCTGATGCGGCTGGATGTGTCCCCAGGCGGCGAACCAGCCCGGCGCATCGGCGGTGGCCGACGTCAGGCGGCGAGCCTGGAACACAGCGGTGTCGCCGTCCGCCCGCAAAGACAGGTCCGCAAACCGCCCCTGCTGAAAAGCGGCTTCCAGGACGCGCACCCGCGCCGCCGGATCCGGCTGAGCGCTGACCAGCAACGCCAAGGTAGCGGCGGCGTTTTCGCCGTCGTTTTGCAGCTGGCTGTCCAGCTGTCTATCCATCAACTGCGTACCGATCGCCAGCATGCCGATCAGGATGCACGCGATCACCAGCGTTGAAATCACCAGCAGCTGTCGCACGGATGCCATCACGTGTCCTTTATCTACTTGTCACGAATCCTGAAAGTGTATCCTTTGCGCTGCAAAACCCCAAGAAGCGCACAGCTCGCTCCGATATATTGACAGGTATCTAAGGGGTAACACGGATACCGTTCCCGGGCGGCTTGTGTATAGTTTTAAAACAAACGTTTGAAATACACATGACCATTTCCAGAGCGACCCTCACCCGCGATGCCATTCTCGATGCTGCCGAACATCTGTTCGCCGAGCAAGGGCACGACAAAACCTCCATGCGCCAGATCACCAAGGCCGCAGAGGTAAACCTGTCCGCCGTCAATTATCACTTCGGCTCGAAAGACGCCCTGATCGAGGCTGTTTTCCAACGCCGCCTGGATGCCCTGAACGACGAACGTCTGCGCATCCTGGACGCCCGGGAAGCCCAGGCCGCCGGCCAGCCGCTGAAACCGTCCGTCATCGTCGAGGCCTACTTCGGCCCGCTGGTGCGCCATGCCTGTAGCGCGGGAGCCGAACGCCGCGCCTTCATGCCGCTGCAAAGCTGCAACCTGTCCGACCCCAGCGGCGCGATCAACGCCCTGTTCGAAGCGGAACGGTCGGTCGTGGCGCATCGGTTCACACGGGCCTTGCTGACCTCGCTGCCGGGCGTGCCCGAAGCCGAGATCGTCTGGCGCTTTCATTTCATGCTGGGCGCCACGGCCTACGCCATCATGGGGGCCGACAGCTCCAGCCAGGTGATGAACCTGCACGGCGACACGGGCCTGGATGCCGATGTGCTGCTCAGCCGCTTGATGGCTTTCTTGCTGGGCGGCCTGCGCGCGCCGTTGCCCGCCCAGGCTTCACCCCTGTCCGCCCTGCAGGCCGGACAGGATCATGTGCAGACCGGCCCCGCCGCGGGGGCGGCGGCCGGACGCCATACCTCTTCACAGCTTTAGGGGGCTTCGATGAAACCAGACGATGAATGATCCCCATCTAACGCCGGACTGATCCCGGTTTTTTCCTGAAGTGCCTTTCACGTTGCGCTAGCTGGCGCGACGGGGGATTTTGCGCACCAAAAAAAGTTCTGACTGCAATGCCTCGCGGCACGGCACGGGTCTTTGCGCGCTGAATTTTTACGGGCGTACGCCCAACCATCCATCCTTGGAGACAACATCATGACAATGCAACACTCGATCAAGACCCTGTCGGCCCTGATCATCGGCCTGGGCGCCATCGGCACCGCCCACGGCGCAGGCTTCCAGCTGCTGGAGCAAAACGCCAGCGGCCTGGGCAACGCCTATGCCGGTTCCGCCGTCATCGGCGAAAACGCCAGCGCCAACTTTTTCAACCCCGCCAGCATTACGCTGTTGCCGGGCATGAACGCCAGCGCCGGCGCAGTGGCGATCAAGCCCAGTTTCAAATTCTCGGATGGCGGCAGCACCAAGCCGACATCTTTCGGCGGCAACCCCCTGGGCCCGTTCGGCGGCGGGCCGGTCGGCGGCTCCAACGGCGGCGATGCAGGCTCCTGGGCCGCCTTGCCCAATGCGCATTTCACCTGGGAGGTAAATCCGCGCTGGTGGTTGGGCCTGAGCGTGGGCGCGCCCTTTGGTCTGGTGACTGAATACGACAAGGGCTGGGCAGGTCGCTACCACTCGGAAAAATTCGCGATTGAAAGCCTCAACATCAATCCGTCCGTCGCCTTCAAAGCTACCGATACCCTGTCCATCGGCGTGGGCCTGAACTGGATGCAGCTGGACGCAGACTATAGGAAAGCACAGTACGCATTCCTGGCTCCTGTTGCAGGAATGAGCGGCGACCTGGAAGCTCGCGTCAAGGCCAAGGGCGACGGTTGGGGCTGGAATGCCGGCATCATGTGGCAGGCCACGCCGGACACCCGCTTTGGCCTGTCCTACCGTTCCAAAGTGAAGATCGACGCGGACGGCACCACCAAGGTCAGCAACCGTTCCCTTAGCGCAGCGGGCGCCGGCGTACTTACCGGCATGGGCGTCATCGGCACCCATAATGCTGAAACCACGGTCGAATTGCCCGACTCCGCCATCCTCAGCGTGGCCCACCAGCTGAACGAGCGCTGGACCCTGCTGGGCGACGTGGCCTGGACGGGCTGGAGCAGCATCCCGGCCCTGAAGATCAAGAACACCGGCATCCCGAACGCCGAGCTGGATCTGCGCTTCAAGGATGCCTGGCGCGTGTCTTTGGGGGCGAACTATCGGCACAGCGACACCTGGACCTTCAAGGGCGGCGTGGCCTACGATCAATCCCCGGTGCAGGACGACGCCTTCCGCCCCGCTTCCTTGCCGGATAACGATCGCTATTGGGTATCCCTGGGCGCGCAGTACAACTTCAGCAAGAACACCAGCATCGACGTCGGCTACGCTCACCTGTTCGTGAAGAACACCTCGGTGAACAATACGTCCGACCCAGCGAGCGCCGGCACCCTGAAGGGCGACTACAAGAGCAGCGCCGACCTGGTCGGCGTGCAGTTCTCGCACCGCTTCTGATCGGCGGCGCAATGAACGAGGCAATCCGCCTGCTGCATGCCCACGGTTCAGGCGGGGCGCCTGCATGAAGCTGTCCCAGTTGTCACGCCTGCCGCTTCGGTGGCAGGCGCGTGCCATGCGCACAGGATTCAATCTGCACCCGGCCTTCCGCGCGACGGGGGGGCGGGTGGTGTATGTCGCCCCGGACCTGCTGCATATCCGGGTGCGGCTGGCGCTGACCCGACGCACCCGCAACATCGTCGGTTCGCTGTACGGCGGGTCGCTGTTCGCCATCACGGACGGCGTTCATATCGGCATGCTGATGGCGCGCCTGGGGCGGGACGCCATCATCTGGGACAAGGCTGCCACGATCCGCTATCGCAAACCGGCGTTCTGCACCCTGACCGCCGATTTCGTGCTGAGCGAGGCTGAACTACAGGATATCCGCGACACGCTGGACCGCGATCACGAAACCGAGCGTACCTATCCTGTCCTGCTGAAAGGCCCGGACGGCGCCGTGCATACCGAGGTGCAACGCACCATCTATCTGGCTGACAAGGCCTGGTACAAACATCACAAGCTGCGCTCCGACGCAGCAGGAGACCACGCATGAAGACGTTTTTCACCCAAACGCAGGCGGCCCGCAGCGCCGCCCCCCTGTTCCGGGCCAGCCTGGCGGCCATGGTTCTGGTCGCTGCGGGCCTGACCATGATGCCGGCGGCGCAGGCCGTGACGATTGCTACCGTGGACGTCCCTGAACAGCAGACCGTCGCCGGGCAGACCCTGGCGCTCAATGGCGCGGGATTGCGCCAGCGTTTCGTCTTTCATGTCTACGTGGCTGCCCTGTACCGCGCCCAGCCCACCACCGATGTGCAAGCCATTCTGGACAGCCAGGAACCGCAGATGCTGCAGTTGACGCTCTTGCGCGACATCAACAGCAAGGCGCTGACCGATGCGCTGAACGAAGGGCTGAAAGCCAATAATAGCGAGGCGGAGCTGGCCGCCATGGCCGATACGATCAAGCATTTCGAGACCTTCATGGCGACCGGGGGGGAAGGCGCATCCGGCGATCAGGTGAGGATCGATTTCCAGCAGGGCAAGGTCTCGGTATCATTCAAGGGCAAGGCATTGGGCGAGGTCTCCGATCCGCGCTTCGCCACAGCGCTCCTGAAGGTCTGGCTGGGGCCGGTTCCGGCTCAGGAATCCCTGAAGCAGGCATTGCTGGGCCAAAAATCCGCCGCCAATTGATTTTTTTGCAATCGCAATAAGGAAACGCATCATGGAACGCATCTGGCTGGAACATTACCCCAAAGGGGTGCCGGCTGACATCACCGATCAGGCGGCTGCATACGGGTCGCTGGCCGATCTGTTCGAGGAAAGCTGCCGGCAGTACGCCCACAACACGGCGTACATCAGCATGGGCGTATCCATGAGCTATACCCAGACCTACGAAAAGGCGCAGGCCTTCGCGGCCTGGCTGCAATCCCAGGGGGTGGAAAAAGGCGACCGGGTCGCCTTGATGATGCCCAACCTGCTGCAATACCCCATCTGCCTGTTCGGCACGCTGATGGCAGGCGCCGTCGTGGTCAATACCAACCCGCTGTACACCGCCCACGAACTGCACCATCAGCTGAGCGACTCCGGGGCGACCACCGTCGTCGTCGCCGAAAATTTCGCCAGCACTCTGCAGCAGGCCATGGCCATGCCGAACACGAACGTCAAGCGGGTCGTCGTGACGTCGCTGGGCGAAATGTTGGGCTTCCCCAAAGGCCCGATCACCGATCTGGTCGTGCGTCACGTCAAAAAGCTGGTGCCCGCCTGGCGTATCCCAGGCGCCCTGCGCCTGCACCAGGCGCTGGCGACCGGCGCCCGATCCGCCTATCAGCGCCCTACGCTGACGCACGACGATCTGGCCGCCCTGCAGTACACCGGCGGCACGACCGGCGTGGCCAAAGGCGCCATGCTCAGCCACGGCAATCTGGTCTCCAATGTCTGCCAGGCCTACGGCTGGGTGAAACCCTTTTGCCAGGGCGAACGCGAATGCGTAGTGACGGCCCTGCCGCTCTATCATATCTTCGCCCTGACGGCGAACTGCCTGACCTTCATGAAGCTGGGCGCCAGCAACCTGCTGATCGTCAATCCGCGCGATATTCCGGGGTTCGTCAAAGAACTGGGCACCGTGAAATTCACGGCGCTGACGGGCGTGAACACCCTGTTCAATGCCTTGCTGAACAACGCTGATTTCGCCAAGCTGGATTTCAGCAGTCTGCACACCACTCTGGGCGGCGGCATGGCGGTCCAGGAAGCCATCGCGGAACGCTGGCTGAAAGCCACCGGCAAACCCATCGCCCAGGCCTACGGGCTGACGGAAACCTCACCGGCCGTCACCATCAATCCCCTGGACAAGGTCGACTTCAATGGGTCCATCGGCTTGCCGGTGCCCTCTACCCTGGTGGCGGTGCGCACCGACAACCGCAGCATGGCGATCGGCGAACCCGGCGAGATCTGCGTCAAGGGTCCTCAGGTCACCTCCGGCTACTGGAACCGCCCCGAGGAAACCGCCAAAGTCTTTGACGGCGACGGCTGGCTGCTGACCGGCGATATCGGCTACATGAACGACAAGGGCTATGTCTTTTTGCTGGATCGCAAAAAAGACATGATTCTGGTGTCCGGCTTCAACGTCTACCCCAACGAAGTCGAGGCCGCCGCCATCGAACACCCCGGCATCCTGGAAGCTGCCGCCATCGGCGTACCCAACGGGCCGTCGGGCGAGGTCGTCAAGCTGTACGTGATCCGCAAAGACCCCGCCCTGACGGAAGCCGACGTCATCGCCCATTGCCGCAAATTGCTGACCGGCTACAAAGTACCCAAGTTCGTGGAGTTCCGCGACGACCTGCCGCGCAGCAACGTGGGCAAGATCCTGCGCAAGGAACTGCGCAAGCAGGATCCTGCCCTGAAGGCCTGAACGGCCCTGAGCGGATCAGGCGGCCCCGAAGACCAAGGGGTCGCCGGCGCGATCAAAGGCCAGCAGAGAGCCCACCGTGCCGTACTTGATCATCTGCGTCATGCGCTGAAACGCTTGATCCACGTCCTTGTTGTCGGGCAGGTAGGCGGATTGATCCGCCATGGCGGCGACAAACATCACCTGCCAGTCCTGTCCGGTCTGGCGGGACTCCTGCGCCAGGGCGGCAAAGTCCGTCAGCTCGGCCGGCGTCTTGTCCACACACAACAAAGGGGTCAGTTCGCCGCCCTCGCCCCGCGCATGGCTGGCCTTTTGCGCCGGGGTGGCATCATCGGGCACGCCGCTGGCGGCAAAGACAAACAACAGGCGCTGCGGTTCGGTTTGCAGACGGGCGGCCTGTAAAAGATCGTCGAAACAGGTGATGTCCATAATGGGTGCGCCAAGGCGATAGGATCAAACAGGCCCTATCCTACAAGATCAGACCCCCGCCGTGTACCGGACACCTTGGCGGCGGCCTGCTCTCTTGATAAAAATCAGTACCTGCCAGAACTACCAGCCCAGCGCAGCGCCATCCGGGTTACGCGGATCGGCGGCGCCATACATCACCCCGTCGCGGATCTGTATGGTCTGCGTCTTGCCCATCGTGGGCATGACGGCGATGTGCTGGCCGTAGCTGCGCAGCAGCGCCAGGGTATCCGGGCTTAAGCCTTTTTCCACCCGCAGCTGATCCGGCCACCACTGATGGTGAAAGCGCGGCGTCGCGGCGGCTTCGGCCGGGTTCATCTGAAAGTCGATGGTATCCACGACGGTTTCCAGCACTGTCGTGATGATGCGCGACCCGCCGGGGCTGCCGGTCACCAGCCAGGGGCGGCCGTCTTTCATCACCAGGGTGGGCGTCATGGACGACAGGGGCCGCTTGCCCGCCTGCACCGCATTGGCCTCGCCGCCGATCAGGCCGTAGACGTTGGCCACCCCGGGCTTGGCGGAAAAGTCGTCCATTTCATTGTTGAGCAGAATGCCGGTGCCGGCCGCTACGATACCGCTGCCGAAATTCGTGTTCAGGGTGTAGGTCACGGCCACGGCGTTGCCGTCCGCATCCACGGTGGAAAAGTGCGTGGTCTGGTCGCTTTCGTAAGGCTGCGGCTTGCCTGGCCGGATTTCGTTCGATGGCCGCGCCCGCGTGGCATCGACCGTCGCCGCCAGCTGGCGGGCATAGGCCTTGGAGATCAAACCTGCAACCGGCACCGTGACGAAATCGGTATCCCCCAGATATTCGGAGCGGTCGGCATAGGCCAGTTTCATGGCCTCGGCCATGTGTTGGATGGTCTGTGCGCTGCCGGCGCCCCAGTCACCGATCGGCCAGCCTTCCATCATGTTCAGGATCTGCACCAGATGGATGCCGCCGGAACTGGGAGGCGGCATCGTCACGACGCGATAGCCACGGTAGTCGCCCACGATCGGGGCGCGCTCGACGACCCGATACTGCGCCAGATCCTGTGCGGACATCAAACCGCCGTGCCGCGCCATGTCGGCAGCGATTTTCTGCCCGATAGGCCCGCGATAAAAAGCATCCGCGCCCTGGCGGGCAATCAGCCGCAGGGAATGCGCCAGGTCTTTCTGCACCAGCAGGTCGCCCGCCTGCAGGGGCTTGCCATTACGCCAGAAGATGGCACGGGTGGCTGGCCACTGCCCCATGGTCTTGGCCGTTTTGGCCAGCGTTTCCGCCAGTGTCAGGCTGACCGGATAGCCGTGTTCCGCCAGGCGGATGGCCGGCGCCATGACCTGTGCCAGACTCAGCTTTCCCCACTTTTGCTGGGCATGGGTCAGACCGGCGACACTGCCCGGCACCCCCACCGCCAGATGCGTGAACAAAGAGCGGCCATTGACTACTTTGCCCTGGGCATCCAGATACATATCGCGCGACGCCCCGCTGGGCGCCATCTCGCGAAAATCCAAGGCGATATCCCGGCCATCTGCCGTGTGCACCATCATGAAACCGCCGCCGCCCAGATTGCCGGCATTGGGCAGCGCAACCGCCAAGGTGAAACCCACCGCCACGGCGGCATCGACGGCATTGCCACCGGCCTTCAGCATGGCCAGCCCGGCCTGGCTGGCCAGCGCCTGTTCGGATACCACCATGCCGCGACGCAACTCGATGGGGTGAAAAATATCCAGGCCGGCATCGTATGCCGCTGCGGCAGCGGTCGCCGCCGCCGTGGTGGCCGGCGCCACGCTCTGTCGTGCAGCGGTGTCCGGCTGCTGCGGGGCGGCACAGGCCGCCAACAGCAACGTAAACAAAACGGATAGGACTGATCGGTGATACGTCATGGCAAAGCCTCTCTCTGGCTGTTCTCCCGGCCCATCACGCTACCATGCTCATCCTTGTCCGTCCCCCCGGGTTAACCGATGCTTACGATTCACCGCAGACTCTGTCTGGATGGCCCGGAAAGCACAAACCCCGCACAAGGCGGGGTTTGGTCCGCAGCGGGTCTGCGGTATCGGCGACGGCGCCCGTTACCGGGCGCCATCCGCATCATCAGATGACGCGCACGGCCTCGAGCAGGCGCACCACCGTCCAGGACTTGGACTTGGAGATGGGGCGGCCCTCGGCGATTTCCACGATATCGCCCTCGTTGTACTGGTTGGACTCGTCGTGCGCCTTGTATTTGGCAGTGCGGTTGACGAATTTACCCAGCACGGGGTGCTTCACGCGGGTCTGGACGCTGACGACGACCGTCTTGTCCATCTTGTTGCTGACGACCTTGCCGACCAGCGCACGCTGACGCTTGACGGTGTCTTTTTGGGTTTCGGTTGTCATGTTACTTTCCTGCGTTCTCAGTCATGATGGTGCGGATGCGCGCGATATCGCGGCGCACTTTGCCCAACTGACTGGTGTTGGAAAGCTGCTGAGTGGCACGCTGCATACGCAGGTTGAAGTGTGCCTTCAGCAGGCTCTCGAGCTCGGTCTGGAGCCCGGCGGCGTCTTTTTCGCGCAGTTCACTGGCTTTCATATTGACTCCTAGGCGCCCACGCGACGCGACACGAAGGTCGTGCGCAGGGGCAGCTTGGCGGCGGCCAGACGGAATGCTTCGCGTGCGACTTCTTCGGTCACGCCTTCCATTTCGTACAGCACCTTGCCGGGTTGAATTTCAGCGACCCAGAATTCCGGGTTGCCCTTCCCTTTACCCATCCGGACTTCGGCGGGCTTTTGGGAAATGGGCTTGTCCGGGAAGATCCGGATCCAGATACGGCCGCCGCGCTTGATGTGGCGGTTGATGGCACGACGAGCGGCCTCGATCTGGCGAGCCGTCAGACGGCCCCGATCCGTAGCCTTCAAGCCGAATTCACCAAAAGACACATTGGTGCCGCGCGTCGCCAGGCCGGTGTTGCGGCCTTTCTGCTCTTTGCGGTATTTCCTGCGAGAGGGTGACAGCATGGTTTATTCTCCTTCAGGCGCGGGGGCTGCCGAGGCAGCGTCACGGCGTGGGCCACGGCCACGGCCGCGGTTGTCGCCAGGACGGCCAGGACGATCACCACGCGGAGCACGGCGCGGACGGCGTTCTTCGTCACGCGGAGCAGCGGTTTCCGGGGGCATCTCGCCATTGGGCAGCATGTCGCCCTTGTAGACCCAGACCTTGACACCGATGATGCCGTAGGTGGTTTGGGCTTCGGACGTGCCGTAGTCGATGTTGGCGCGCAGGGTGTGCAGAGGCACGCGACCTTCGCGATACCATTCGGTACGAGCGATTTCGATGCCGTTCAGACGACCCGAGGACATGATCTTGATGCCCTGGGCGCCCAGACGCATGGCGTTCTGCATGGCGCGTTTCATCGCACGACGGAACATGATGCGCTTTTCGAGCTGCTGCGTGATGGAATCAGCGATCAGCTGAGCATCGGTTTCCGGCTTGCGGATTTCCTCGATGTTGACGTGCACAGGCACGCCCATCAGGCGCTGCAGATCGAGCTTCAGCGTTTCGATGTCCTCGCCGCGACGACCGATCACCACGCCCGGACGAGCCGAGTACACAGTGATGCGGGCGTTCTTGGCCGGGCGTTCGATGATGACACGACCCACGGACGCGGATTTCAGTTTCTTCTTCAGGTATTCGCGCACACGAATGTCTTCGGCCAGCATGCTGCCGTAGACCTTGTCGTTGGCGTACCAGCGAGAAGTCCAGTTGTGGTTGACCGCGAGGCGGAACCCGATTGGGTGAATTTTCTGTCCCATTGCGACTCCTTAGGCCCCGACCTTGACCACGATGTGGCAGGTCTGCTTTTCGATGCGGTTGCCACGACCCTTGGCACGGGCCGAGAAACGCTTCATCGACTGCGCTTTGTCGACATAGATCGTGGTGACCTTCAGTTCGTCGATGTCGGCGCCGTCGTTGTGCTCGGCATTGGCGATTGCCGATTCCAGAGCCTTTTTCAGGATGACAGCGGCTTTCTTCGGGCTGAAGTTCAGGATGTTGAGCGCGTGCGCCACGGATTTTCCGCGGATCAGATCCGCCACCAGGCGGGTCTTCTGGGCGGAAATATGGACGCCGCGGATGGCTGCGGTGGTTTCCATGGCTTACCTCTTGGCCTTTTTGTCCGCCGCGTGACCCTTGAAGGTACGCGTCAGGGCAAATTCACCGAGCTTGTGACCGACCATGTTCTCGTTGATATAAACGGGAACGTGCTGGCGGCCGTTGTGCACGGCAATGGTCAACCCGATGAATTCGGGCAGAATGGTGGAACGACGCGACCAGGTCTTGATCGGCTTCTTTTCTTTGCCCCCGACGGCGGCATCGACCTTTTTGATCAGATGCGCATCGACGAACGGGCCTTTCTTGACAGAACGTGACATAGTGTTCGCCCCTTATTTGCGCTTGCGGCGCGAGACAATCATATTGTCCGTGCGCTTGTTACGACGAGTCCGATAGCCCTTGGTGGGAGTACCCCACGGGCTGACGGGTACGCGGCCTTCGCCGGTGCGGCCTTCACCACCACCGTGCGGGTGATCCACCGGGTTCATGGCAACGCCACGAACGGTCGGGCGGATACCACGCCAACGCACAGCACCGGCTTTACCGATCTGACGCAGGCTGTGATCGCCGTTGCCGACTTCACCAATGGTGGCGCGGCAGTCGATGTGCACGCGGCGGACTTCACCGGAGCGCAGACGGACCTGGGCGTAAACGCCTTCGCGAGCCAACAGGACAGCGGAAGCGCCAGCCGAGCGGGCGATCTGAGCACCCTTGCCGGGTTGCATTTCGATGCAGTGGATCGTGGAGCCCACCGGAATCGCACGAATCGGCAGCGTATTGCCTGCACGGATCGGCGCTTCCAGACCGGACACGACCGTGGCGCCGACTTCCAGACCGCGCGGAGCGATGATGTAGCGACGTTCGCCATCGGCGTAGCACAACAGGGCCAGGTGAGCCGTGCGGTTCGGGTCGTATTCCAGGCGCTCGACGCGGGCGACGATGCCGTCCTTGTTGCGACGGAAATCAACGACGCGATAGTGCTGCTTGTGACCACCGCCGCGATGACGCACGGTGATGTGGCCGTTGTTGTTACGACCGGAATGGCGCGACTGGCTTTCCAGCAGAGGCGCGTAGCCAGGGCCCTTGTGCAGTTCGGGGTGCACGACCTTGATCATGCCCCGACGGCCCGCGGACGTGGGTTTGACTTTTACCAGCGGCATTTAGTTCACCTCCGTAAAGTCGATTTCCTGCCCGGCCTTGAGGGACACATAGGCCTTGCGCTCGTTGCGACGACGGCCCATGAAACGGCCGAAGCGCTTTTCCTTGCCCTTGCGGTTGGCAACCTGCACGGAGGCGACTTCGACCTTGAACAGCAGTTCAATGGCGGCCTTGATCTCGGGCTTGGTGGCATCAGCCACGACGCGGAAAGCGACCTGGTTGTTCTTTTCGGCAACCATCGTGGCTTTTTCAGTGACCACGGGCGCCAGAATGACTTGCATCAGACGTTCGGCATTCATCCCAGCAACTCCTCGAGTTGGGCGATCGCCGGCTTGGTGATCAGCACTTTCTTGTAGTGGACCAGGGACAGCGGATCGGCATAGCGCGTTTCAATCACTGCCACGTGGGGCAGGTTGCGCGTTGCGAGATAGACGTTTTCGTCCAGCGCATCAGTGATGATCAGGACGGATTCGGAAATACCCAGGTCCTTGAGCTTGGCGGCAGCCAGCTTGGTCTTGGGGGCTTCGAGGGTGAAGCTTTCCAGCACGGCCAGCCGGTCTTCGCGCACCAGCTGCGAGAAAATGGCGCGCAAACCGGCGCGGTACATTTTCTTGTTGACCTTGTGGCTGAAGTTTTCGTCCGGCGAGTTCGGGAACGCACGGCCACCCCCACGCCAGATCGGCGAGGAAGTCATCCCGGAACGGGCGCGGCCGGTGCCTTTCTGGCGCCAGGGCTTCTTGGTGGAATGCTTGACGGTTTCGCGGTTCTTCTGAGCGCGATTGCCCATCCGTGCGTTGGCCTGATAGGCCACGACGATCTGGTGTACCAGCGCTTCGTTGAATTCGCGGCCGAAGATATCATCGGCGCCGGCCACGGTGGCCGAGGATTGACCCTGATCGTTCAGGAGCTTGAGTTCCATGATTAGGCTCCTTTCTTGGGCGCGGCCTTGACGGCCGGGCACACGACGATGTCGGCGTTCTTGTGGCCGGGGACAGCGCCCTTGACCAACAGCAGACCGCGTTCGACATCAACGCGCACGACGTCCAGATTCTGGACGGTGCGGGTCACGTCACCCAGGTGACCGGACATTTTCTTGCCCGGAAAAACACGACCCGGATCCTGTGCCTGGCCGATGGAGCCGGGCACGCGGTGCGAGCGCGAGTTACCGTGAGAGGCGCGTTGGGAACCGAAATGGTGACGCTTGATCGTGCCGGCAAAGCCTTTACCGATCGTCGTACCAGTGACGTCAACCTGTTCGCCGACCTGAAAGACCGATTCCACGGCCACGACAGCGCCAGCCGTAAATTCGGCGGCACGGGCGGGATCCAGGCGGAATTCCTTCAGGATGGAACCGGCTTCGACGCCGGCTTTGGCGTAATGGCCGGCTTCGGCTTTGGTGACGCGAGAGGCACGGCGAGTGCCATAGGCCAACTGAACGGCGGCATAACCGTCGATTTCAGGCGTCTTGACCTGGGTGACGCGGTTGTTGGACACGTCCAGCACGGTTACCGGGATGGAATCACCTTCCTCGGTAAAAATGCGGGTCATGCCGACCTTGCGCCCCACAAGCCCGAGGCGCCAGGCCGCGGGCGTAGGTGTCGAATTCGACATTGTTTTCTCCGGGGTATTAAAAACCCTTAAGCTTAAATCCCGACTGCGATTGGCCGGGGCTCGGATACCGTCTTACAACGATATAGCCGTATCAAACCTCGATACGGCAACTCGCCGTCTAAATAAAGAGACGGCGAAGCTAAGCATTCTAGCATGAAAAAGCCGCCCTGCCTAGAAGACAGGGCGGCTTAGAGCTGAAGCACCCGTCAGGGCGCCCAACCGGATTACTGCAGCGCGATTTCGACGTCGACGCCGGCCGGCAGATCCAGACGCATCAGGGCGTCCACGGTCTTGTCGGTCGGATCCACGATATCCATCAAACGCTGATGCGTGCGCATTTCGAACTGATCGCGCGAGGTCTTGTTGACGTGCGGCGAACGCAGCACGTCATAGCGACGGATGCGCGTGGGCAGCGGCACGGGACCACGAACCACAGCACCCGTGCGCTTGGCCGTTTCAACGATCTCGGCGGCCGACTGATCGATCAGCTTATAGTCAAACGCCTTCAGGCGGATGCGAATTTTCTGGCTTTTCATGGGTATCCCTAAAGAACGAGTCCGGGCAGGGACTTGGCCCCCGCCCACACATCAATTACTTGATGATTTTGGCGACGACGCCGGCGCCCACGGTACGACCGCCTTCGCGGATGGCGAAACGCAGGCCTTCTTCCATGGCGATCGGGGCGATCAGGCTGACCACGATCGAGATGTTGTCGCCCGGCAGGACCATTTCCTTGTCGGCCGGCAGTTCGATCGTGCCCGTCACGTCCGTCGTACGGAAGTAGAACTGGGGACGATAGCCCTTGAAGAACGGCGTGTGACGGCCACCTTCGTCCTTGGACAGAATGTAGACCTCGGCCGTGAAGTCCGTGTGCGGGTGAATCGAACCGGGCTTGGCCAACACCTGGCCGCGCTCGACTTCTTCACGCTTGGTGCCGCGCAGCAGAATCCCGACGTTATCGCCCGCTTCGCCCTGATCCAGCAGCTTGCGGAACATTTCCACGCCCGTGCAGGTCGTCTTGATCGTGTCGTGAATCCCGACAATCTCGATTTCCTCGCCGACCTTGACCACGCCGCGTTCAATACGGCCCGTGACCACCGTGCCACGACCCGAGATCGAGAACACGTCTTCCACCGGCATCAGGAACGTGCCGTCCACGGCGCGTTCCGGTTGCGGAATGTAGGTGTCCAGCGCTTCGGCCAGCTTCATGATGGCTTGCGAGCCCAGCGGGCCTTCGTCGCCGTCCAGCGCCAGCTTGGCCGAACCCTTGATGATCGGCGTATCGTCGCCCGGGAAGTCGTACTTGGACAGAAGTTCGCGAACTTCCATCTCGACCAATTCCAGCAGTTCCTCGTCGTCGACCATGTCGCACTTGTTCAGGAACACGACGATGTAGGGCACGCCCACTTGGCGAGCCAGCAGGATGTGTTCACGCGTCTGCGGCATCGGGCCGTCAGCGGCCGAGCACACCAGGATCGCGCCGTCCATCTGCGCGGCGCCCGTGATCATGTTCTTGACGTAGTCGGCGTGACCCGGGCAGTCCACGTGCGCGTAGTGACGGTTAGCCGTCTCGTATTCCACGTGCGAGGTGCTGATCGTGATGCCACGCGCCTTTTCTTCCGGCGCGTTGTCGATCTGGTCGTAGCCCTTGGCTTCGCCGCCCATCGCTTTGGCCAACACCGTGGTGATGGCCGCCGTCAGGGTCGTCTTACCGTGGTCAACGTGCCCGATCGTCCCCACGTTCACGTGCGGTTTGGTCCGTTCAAACTTACCTTTTGCCATGATGATTCCTGTAATTTCCTGGGAAATAAAAGAGGGAAATGCCCGGCCTCGCGGCCGGGCCGTATGTTATTTGCCGCGAGCGGCGATGACTTCGTCGGCCACGTTACGCGGGGCCTCGGCGTAATGCTTGAATTCCATCGTGTAGGTGGCGCGACCTTGAGTCTGCGAACGCAGGCTGGTCGAATACCCGAACATCTCGGCCAGAGGAACTTCAGCCTTGATGATCTTGCCGCCGCCCGGGATGTCATCCATGCCCTGCACCATGCCGCGACGGGACGACAAGTCGCCCATCACCGTACCGGCATAGTCTTCAGGCGTTTCGACTTCCACGTGCATCATGGGCTCGAGCAGCACCGGGTTGGCCTTGCGCATCCCATCCTTGAAGGCCATGGAGCCGGCCATCTTGAAGGCGTTTTCGTTCGAGTCCACATCGTGATACGAACCGAAGAACAGCGTGACCTTGACGTCCACGACCGGATAGCCCGCGACCACACCGGCCGGCAGGGTTTCCTGGATGCCCTTGTCCACCGCGGGGATGAACTCGCGCGGCACCACGCCGCCCTTGATGGCGTCCACGAATTCGTAGCCTTTGCCCGGTTCCAGGGGTTCGAGCTTGAGGACGACGTGACCGTACTGGCCGCGACCGCCCGATTGCTTGACGAACTTGCCTTCGACTTCTTCGCAAACCTTGCGAATGGTCTCGCGGTAGGCCACCTGGGGCTTGCCGACGTTGGCTTCGACACCGAACTCACGACGCATGCGGTCGACCAGGACTTCCAGGTGCAGTTCACCCATACCGGAAATGATGGTTTGACCGGATTCTTCGTCGCTGCGCACGCGGAAGGAAGGATCCTCGGCGGCCAGGCGTTGCAGGGCAATGCCCATTTTTTCCTGGTCGGCCTTGGACTTCGGCTCCACGGCCTGCGAAATCACGGGTTCCGGGAATTCCATGCGCTCCAGCAGGACGTGATCGCCCACGTCGCACAGGGTTTCACCCGTGGTGACTTCTTTCAGACCCACGACAGCCGCGATGTCGCCGGCAACCACTTCCTTGATTTCGGCGCGGTTGTTGGCATGCATCTGCAGAATACGGCCGATGCGTTCTTTTTTGCCCTTGATCGGGTTGTAGACGGTATCGCCGGATTTCAGCACGCCCGAATACACGCGGATGAAGGTCAGCTGGCCCACAAACGGGTCGGTCATCAACTTGAACGCCAGCGCGGACAGCTTTTCGCTGTCATCGGCTTGACGACGGATCTCGTTGCCTTCGTCGTCCGTGCCCTTGACGGCAGGAATATCGACAGGCGACGGCAGATAGTCGATCACCGCGTCCAGCATGCGCTGCACGCCCTTGTTCTTGAAGGCGGTGCCGCACAGCATCGGCTGGATTTCGCCAGCGATGGTCCGGAGACGGATGCCCTTGTCGATTTCCTGTTCGGTCAGCACGCCGGTTTCGAGGTACTTGTTCATCAGTTCCTCGTTGGCTTCGGCGGCGGCCTCGACCAGCTTCTCATGCCATTCGTTGGCTTGATCGGCCAGCTCGGCAGGAATATCGATGTAGTCGAACTTCGTGCCCTGGGAGGCTTCGTCCCAGATGATGCCGCGCATCTTGGTCAGATCGATGACGCCCTTGAAGTTGTCTTCAGCGCCGATAGGAATGACGATGGGCACCGGGTTGGCCTTCAGGCGCAGACGCAGCTGGTCATAGACCTTGAAGAAGTTGGCGCCGGTACGGTCCATCTTGTTCACGAAGGCCAGACGGGGCACGCCGTACTTGTTGGCCTGACGCCAGACGGTTTCCGATTGCGGCTGCACACCACCCACGGCGCAATACACCATGCAAGCACCGTCGAGCACGCGCATGGAACGTTCGACTTCAATGGTGAAGTCCACGTGTCCCGGGGTGTCGATGATGTTGACGCGGTGTTCGTCGTACTGGTGTTCCATCCCGCTCCAGAATGCCGTGGTGGCAGCGGACGTGATGGTGATGCCGCGTTCCTGTTCCTGCTCCATCCAGTCCATGGTGGCCGAGCCTTCATGGGTTTCGCCAATTTTGTGATTGACGCCGGTATAGAACAGGATGCGCTCGGTCGTCGTGGTCTTGCCGGCATCGATGTGCGCGGAAATACCAATGTTGCGATAGCGCTGGATAGGGGTTTTGCGGGCCATGTTGAAAGTCCTAATGAGTGACCGGCTGGATTACCAGCGGAAGTGGCTGAATGCCTTGTTGGCTTCTGCCATCTTGTGGGTGTCCTCGCGTTTCTTCATGGCGCCGCCACGACCTTCGGCCGCATCCATGAGTTCGCCTGCCAAACGCAGGTCCATCGATTTTTCACCACGCTTTTTCGCGGCTTCACGCAGCCAGCGCATGGCCAGGGCCAGGCGGCGCACGGGGCGCACTTCGACCGGCACCTGATAGTTGGCGCCACCAACGCGGCGGGATTTGACTTCAACCACCGGCTTGATGTTGTTGATGGCGGTATTGAAGACCTCGATGGGTTCCTTGCCCGTTTTGGCCTGGATCTGGTCAAAGGCGCCGTACACGATGCGTTCCGCCACGGCTTTTTTGCCGGACAGCATGACGACGTTCATGAATTTGGCCAGCTCGACACTGCCGAACTTGGGATCAGGGAGGATTTCACGTTTTGGTACTTCGCGACGACGAGGCATTTCAATTTCCTTGTGACGATTCAGTTGAGCCGCTTTTTAACGGCCACGGCTTCCATTGAGGAGAGCCACTTACCTGCCAAAGCCGGATGACTTTGGCCGCACGTTTCTGATCGGCGAGCGATCAATGAGAGACGACAGAACGATGGAAGATTATTTCTTCGGCCGTTTGGCGCCGTATTTGGAACGGGCTTGCTTACGGTCTTTGACGCCTTGCAGGTCAAGAGAGCCGCGAACGATGTGATAACGCACACCCGGCAAATCCTTTACACGGCCGCCACGCACCAGAACCACGGAGTGTTCCTGGAGATTGTGGCCTTCGCCGCCGATATAGGAGATGACCTCGTAGCCATTGGTCAGGCGCACTTTGGCGACCTTACGCAAGGCGGAGTTCGGCTTTTTCGGGGTGGTGGTGTAGACACGGGTGCAGACGCCGCGACGCTGGGGGCAATTTTCCAGCGCCGGGCTCTTGCTGCTCTCGCGACTGACTTGGCGCGGCTTGCGCAGCAGTTGAGCAATAGTTGGCATGACCTTTTACGCATCCTTTGTACTTGCGTACGTTTTTTACGTCGGTGTTCAGGTGACATGTACAAAATCCGCCTGGAACGAATGACGTAAAAGAGCGGGTCTTGCACAAACCATTTTCAGGCAATTTTGCCTGACGACTTACCTAGGGCGTCAGGTTTCGCAGCGCATACTGGAACCTGCCGCTTTTATACGGTAAGCTCGTGAGTGTAGCACGCACAACTTTTCAAAGGCAAGCAACTGAATGAACATTCTAGTCCTGCACGGCATCAACCTGAACATGTTCGGCAAGCGCGACCCCGCGCAGTACGGCACGGCCACTCTGGCGGAAATCGACCAGCAGTTGCAAACCTTGGGGACGACGCTGGGTGCGCAGGTCAACTGCTTTCAAACCAACTGCGAAGGCTTGATGGTGGAACGCATCCATCAGGCCCATACGGACGGCACCGCCGCGGTGCTGATCAATGCCGGCGCCTGGACACACTACAGCTATGGCATCCGGGATGCCTTAGCCATCCTGACCATTCCCCTCATCGAAATTCACATGTCCAACATCCATGCCCGCGAAGCATTCCGGCACGAATCCGTGTTGGCGCCTATTGTGCGCGGCCAGATCTGCGGGTTTGGCGCGGACAGCTATCTGCTGGGGTTGCAGGCGGCGGTATCCGCCGTCAAGACTGCCTGAGCAGATCCCACACCGGCTGGACATCCGGCATGACCCCGCGCCAGATCTGATAGGATTCGGCTGCCTGCCCCACCAGCATACCCAAGCCGTCGCTAAGGCGGGTGGCGCCGCGCCCGGCAGCCTGCACCATGAAGGCCGTCGGCTCGGCGGCGTACGCCAGATCATAGGCCAGGCTTTCCGCAGAGAAACGGAAATCCACATCCGGTGCGCCCTGCCCGTTCAAGCCGGCAGACGTGGCATGAATGACGACATCGAACCTCTCGCCGGCGACATCCTCCAACGCCCCGGCACGCAAAATACCGGTTTGCTGAAACACAGCCGCCAGCTCGTGTGCGCGGCTGGCAGTCCGATTGACCAATAGAATGCGGGCCGGGCCGGCCTGCAGGATCGGCAGCAAAACCCCCCGCGTCGCCCCCCCTGCACCGATGATCAGTACCTGGCGCCCTGCCAGAGAGTAGCCCAGCCGATCCTGAATATCGCCGACCAGCCCTATGCCATCCGTATTGTCGCCCAACACGCCGTCGGGACCGAATGCCAGCGTATTGACAGCTTGCGCCGCCTCGGCCCGATCCGTCAGGCGATCTGCAAACCGGCAAGCGTCCAGCTTGAACGGCGCGGTGACATTCATGCCTTTACCGCCGGCCTCCATGAATGCCCGTACGGTTTCTGCGAACGCGCCCGGCTCGCCCAAGATACGTTCATACGTCAGCGTATGGCCAAACTGCCGCGCGAACGCCGCATGAATAACGGGAGATCTGGACTGGGCGATAGGGTTGCCGATGACGGCATAGCGGTCAGTCATGGGGTTAATGAAAATCGATGCAAACCCGTAGCGTACCAAATCATGGGAAAAGGCCCGCTCCAGACGAATCTGGAACGGGCCTTTTCAAGCAGCAGGATACAGCGGCTTATTCCTCGGCAGGCGTATCCCCATCGGATGCCGGCGCAACATCCGCGTCGCCATCGTCGGAGCCGGCATGCGCCATTTCCGAAGGATCGCCGAAGGGGTTGGCCAGCTCGCGTGCGGCTGCCCGTTCGGCCGCCTCGAAGATCTCCCGTTCGCGGCGGGCGATATGGTAAGACATACCGGTACCCGCCGGGATCAGGCGACCCACGATGACGTTTTCCTTCAGACCGCGCAGATCGTCACGCTTGCCCATGATGGCGGCTTCGGTCAGCACCCGGGTCGTTTCCTGGAAGGAAGCGGCCGAGATGAACGAGTCCGTGGACAGCGATGCCTTGGTGATCCCCAACAGGACGTTGTCATAGGTAGCCGGCAGCTTGTTTTCGGCTTCCATGCGGTCGTTGGCGTTCAGCAGTTCGGCGCGTTCAACCTGTTCGCCCGTGATGAAGTCGGTATCGCCCGAGTTGGTGATGTTCACACGACGCAGCATCTGACGCACGATGACTTCAATGTGCTTGTCGTTGATCTTCACGCCCTGCAGACGATAGACGTCCTGAACTTCGTTGACCACGTAGGATGCCAAAGGCTCGATCCCCTGCAGTCTCAGGATATCGTGCGGATCGGCCGGGCCGTCGACGATCAGTTCGCCCTTGTTGACCACCTGGCCGTCGTGCACCAGCACCTGCTTTTCCTTGGAAATCAGGAACTCGTGGCTGACGCCGTCCATGTCGGTGATGACCAGACGCTGCTTGCCCTTGGTGTCCTTGCCAAAGGACACCGTGCCGGTGACTTCGGCGAGTACGCCGGCGTCCTTGGGGGCGCGGGCTTCGAAGAGTTCGGCCACACGCGGCAGACCGCCGGTAATGTCGCGCGTCTTTTGCGATTCTTGCGGAATCCGCGCCAGGAAGTCGCCCACACCCACGTTCTGACCATCGCGCACGGTGATCAGTGCGCCCACGGGCAGCGAGATCGCCACCGCGTGGTCGGTACCGGCAACCTTGATTTCCTGACCCTGTTCATCCAGCAGCAGGATCTGCGGACGACCAGCGCCCTTGGCGTTGCGGGTCTTGGGCGTAATCACGACCAAGGTCGACAGGCCGGTGATTTCGTCAACCTGACGGGCGACGGTCACGCCCTCTTCGATGTTGGCGAAACGAATCGTACCTGTGTATTCGGATACGATCGGGCGGGTCAGCGGATCCCAGGAAGCCAGCTTGGCGCCGGCCTTGATGGTGTCGCCGTCGCCCACCAGAATGGTCGCGCCATAGGGAATCTTGTGGCGTTCACGCTCGCGACGGTTGTCGTCATAGACGACGATTTCGCCCGAACGCGACACGGCAATGCGATCACCCTTGGCGTTGGTCAGGTAGCGCAGGCCGATGGCAAAACCCACCGAACCGGCGGATTTGGTCTCGACCGAGCTGGCCAGCGCCGAACGCGAGGCCGCGCCGCCGATGTGGAAGGTCCGCATCGTCAGCTGGGTACCCGGTTCACCGATGGACTGGGCGGCGATCACGCCGACTGCTTCGCCCTTGTTGACCAGCGATCCGCGGCCCAGGTCACGCCCATAGCAATGGGCGCACAGACCATGGCGGGTTTCGCAGGTCAGGGGGGTACGGATCTTGACCTCATCGATGTTCAGCCGTTCGATGAGTTCGACCCTGTCTTCGTCCAGCAGGGTGCCCGCTGGAATGACGGTTTCCTGGGAATCCGGATTGACCACATCGATGGCCGTTACACGTCCCAGCACCCGATCACCCAGCGCTTCGACGACTTCGCCGCCTTCCAGCAGGGCCTTCATCACGTAGCCGTGCGAGGTGCCGCAATCATCCTCGGTGATCACCAGGTCCTGGGTCACGTCCACCAGACGGCGGGTCAGATACCCGGAGTTGGCGGTCTTCAACGCGGTATCGGCCAGGCCCTTACGAGCGCCGTGGGTCGAGATGAAGTACTGCAACACGTTCAGGCCTTCACGGAAGTTGGCCGTGATGGGGGTCTCGATGATGGAGCCGTCCGGCTTGGCCATCAGGCCGCGCATCCCCGCCAACTGGCGGATCTGGGCAGCGGAACCCCGGGCGCCGGAGTCGGCCATCATGTAGATGGAGTTGAACGATTCCTGGCGCACTTCCTTGCCGTGGCGGTCGGTGACCGGCTCGGTGGACAGCTGTTCCATCATGGCCTTGCCCACGCGGTCGCCGGCCTTGCCCCAGATATCCACCACATTGTTGTAGCGTTCCTGGGCCGTCACCAGACCAGAGGAGTACTGGCGGTCGATTTCCTTGACCTCGGAAGAGGCCTGGGCCAGGATGTCGCGCTTGGCGTCAGGCACCACCATGTCGCCCATGGCGATGGACACGCCGGCGCGCGTCGCCAGGCGGTATCCGGACTGCATCAGCTTGTCGGCAAAGATCACCGTAGCGCGCAGGCCGCAGCGACGATACGCCATATTGATGAGCTTGGAGATTTCCTTTTTCTTCAGCGCCTTGTTCAGCACGGTGAAGGGCAGGCCTTGCGGCAGGATCTCGGACAGCAGCGCACGACCCACCGTGGTCTCGTAGCGGTGGACTTCCTGCTGCCATTCGCCGTCCTCGCCCTTGACGTATTCAGGCACACGCGTCGTGATGCGGGTCTGCAGCTCGACTTCGTGGTTGTCGTAGGCGCGCTGGACTTCGGCCAGATCGGCCAGGAACATGCCCTCGCCCTTGCCGTTGATGCGCTCACGGGTGGCGTAGTACAGCCCCAGCACGATATCCTGAGACGGCACGATGGCCGGCTCGCCGTTGGCGGGGAACAGCACGTTGTTGGACGCCAGCATCAGGGTGCGGGCTTCCAGCTGGGCTTCCAGGGACAGCGGCACGTGTACGGCCATCTGGTCGCCGTCAAAGTCGGCGTTGAAGGCCGCGCAGACCAGCGGGTGCAGCTGGATGGCCTTGCCTTCGATCAGTTGCGGCTCGAACGCCTGGATGCCCAGGCGGTGCAGAGTCGGCGCCCGGTTCAGCATGACCGGGTGTTCGCGGATGACTTCTTCCAGAATATCCCAGACGACAGGTTCCTGGCTTTCGACCAGTTTCTTGGCAGCCTTGATGGTGGTGGCCAGACCCATCATTTCCAGACGATTGAAAATGAAGGGCTTGAACAGTTCCAGGGCCATCAGCTTGGGCAAGCCGCACTGGTGCAGACGCAGCTGCGGACCCACCACGATCACGGAACGACCGGAGTAGTCCACCCGCTTGCCCAGCAGGTTCTGGCGGAAACGCCCGCTCTTGCCCTTGATCATGTCGGCCAGAGACTTCAGCTGGCGCTTGTTGGCGCCCGTCATGGCCTTGCCGCGACGACCGTTATCCAGCAACGAATCGACGGCTTCCTGCAGCATGCGCTTTTCGTTGCGCAGGATGATGTCCGGCGCCTTGAGTTCCAGCAGGCGCTTCAGGCGGTTGTTGCGGTTGATGACGCGACGGTACAGATCGTTCAGATCGGACGTGGCGAAACGCCCGCCGTCCAGCGGCACCAAGGGGCGCAGATCCGGCGGCAGCACCGGCAGGACTTCCATGATCATCCAGTCGGGCTTGATGCCAGACTTTTGGAAGCCTTCCAGGACCTTCAGGCGCTTGGAGATCTTCTTGATCTTGGCGTCGGAACCCGTGGCCTTCAGTTCACCACGCAGCTTTTCGACTTCGGAATCGATGTCGATGGTGCGCAGCAGTTCGCGCACGGCTTCGGCGCCCATCAGGGCGTGGAAGTCGTCGCCGTATTCCTCGGTCTTGGCCAGGTAATCATCGTCGGACATGATCTGACCGCGTTTCAGCGGGGTCATGCCGGGTTCGATCACGCACCAGGCTTCGAAATACAGCACGCGTTCGATGTCGCGCAGCGTCATGTCCAGGACCATGCCCAGGCGCGACGGCAGGGACTTCAGGAACCAGATGTGCGCCACCGGGCTGGCGAGCTCAATGTGGCCCATGCGTTCGCGGCGGACCTTCGCCACCGTGACTTCGACGCCGCATTTTTCGCAGATCACGCCACGGTGCTTCAGGCGCTTGTATTTACCGCACAAGCACTCGTAGTCCTTGATCGGGCCGAAGATCTTGGCGCAGAACAGGCCGTCGCGTTCGGGTTTGAACGTGCGGTAGTTGATCGTCTCGGGCTTGCGGACTTCGCCGAAAGACCAGGAACGGATCTTCTCGGGCGAAGCGATGCCGATTTTGATGGCGTCGAATTGCTCGTCCTGGGAGACTTGCTTAAAGAGATCGAGTAGCGCTTTCATTATTTACGCTCCAGATCCATGTCCAGGGACAGGGATCGAATTTCCTTGACCAGCACATTGAAGGATTCGGGCATGCCCGCATCGATCACGTGATCGCCCTTGACGATGTTCTCGTAGACCTTGGTACGGCCCGAGATATCGTCGGACTTCACCGTCAGCATTTCCTGCAGGGTGTAGGCGGCGCCATAGGCTTCCAGCGCCCAGACTTCCATTTCCCCGAAACGCTGACCCCCGAACTGCGCCTTGCCGCCCAGCGGCTGCTGCGTGACCAGCGAGTACGGACCCGTGGAGCGCGCATGCATCTTGTCGTCCACCAGGTGGTGCAGCTTCAGGAAGTGCATGTAGCCGACCGTGACGGGGCGTTCAAACTGTTCCCCCGTGCGGCCGTCGGTCAGCCAGGCCTGGGTGCGGCTGTCGGTGAGCTTCAGGCGCTCGGCGACGTCATCCGGATAGGCGACTTCCAGCATGTGGGTGATGTCTTCCTCGGTCGCGCCGTCAAAGACCGGCGTGGCCAGCGGCACACCGCGGCGCAGGTTGTTGGCCAAGGTCGAGACTTCGTCATCGGACAGCTGATCCAGCTTGACGGAACCGCTGTAGACCGTTTCCAGCATCTTGCGAACCGCCTTGACCTGCACGCCACGTTCTTCGTCGAGCAGATCGGCGACCCGCTGACCCAGACCCTTGGCGGCCCAGCCCAGGTGAACTTCCAGCACCTGGCCGATGTTCATCCGCGAGGGCACGCCCAGCGGATTCAACACGATGTCCACCGGCGTACCGTCGGCCATGTGCGGCATGTCTTCGACCGGGGTAATGCGCGAAACGACACCCTTGTTGCCGTGACGGCCGGCCATCTTGTCGCCCGGCTGCAGGCGGCGCTTGACGGCCAGATAGACCTTGATCATCTTCAGCACGCCCGGCGGCAGTTCGTCGCCCTGCGTGAGCTTTTTACGCTTTTCCTCGAAGGCCAGATCGAACTGGTGACGCTTCTGTTCCAGTGCGTCCTTGACCTGTTCCAGGGCGACCGCCGCATCTTCGTCGGACAGACGGATGTCGAACCACTGCCAGCGATCCAGATCGTCCAGATAGTCGGCTGCCAGCGCAACGCCCTTGGCGAGCTTGCGCGGGCCGCCGTTGACGGTCTTGCCCAGCAACTGCTTGCGCAGACGGTCGAAGGCGTCGTTTTCGACGATACGCAGCTGGTCGTTCAGGTCCTGGCGGTAGCGGCGCAGTTCGTCGTCGATGATGGACTGGGCGCGCTTGTCGCGCTCGATGCCTTCACGGGTGAACACCTGCACGTCAATGACGGTCCCGATCATGCCCGAAGGCACACGCAGGGACGTGTCTTTTACGTCGGATGCTTTTTCACCGAAGATGGCGCGCAACAGCTTTTCTTCCGGCGTCAGCTGGGTTTCGCCCTTGGGCGTGACCTTGCCGACCAGCACGTCATCGGCACGGACTTCGGCGCCGATGTGCACGATGCCGGAATCATCCAGGCGGTTCAGCTGGGTTTCGGCCAAGTTCGAGATGTCGCGGGTGATTTCCTCGGGTCCGAGCTTCGTGTCACGAGCAACGACGGTCAGTTCCTCGATGTGGATCGAGGTGTAGCGGTCGTCGGCCACGACGCGCTCGGAGATCAGCACCGAGTCTTCGAAGTTGTAGCCGTTCCAGGGCATGAACGCGATCAGCATGTTCTGACCCAGGGCCAGTTCGCCCAGGTCGCTGGAAGCGCCGTCGGCCAGCACGTCGCCGCGGGCGACCAGATCGCCGCGCGACACGATGGGCCGCTGGTTGATGTTCGTGTTCTGGTTGGAACGCGTGTATTTTTTCAGGTTGTAGATGTCCACACCGACTTCGCCGGCGATGTTTTCATCGTCATTGACCCGGATCACGACACGTTCGGCATCGACGAAATCGACGATCCCGCCACGCGTGGCCTGCACGGTCGTACCCGAGTCCACCGCCACGGTGCGCTCGATGCCGGTACCGACCAGCGGCTTTTCGGGCCGCAGGCAGGGCACGGCCTGGCGCTGCATGTTAGCGCCCATCAGCGCCCGGTTGGCGTCATCGTGCTCCAGGAACGGGATCAGGGAAGCCGCCACCGACACGATCTGCGACGGGGCCACGTCCATGTAGTGGACGTTGACCGGAGCCGTCAGCATGGTTTCGCCCGCTTCGCGGCAAGCAACCAGGTCATCTTCGAAACGACCATCATCATCCAGATGCGCGTTGGCCTGGGCGATGACGTACTTGCTTTCCTCGATTGCCGACAGATATTCGATCTGATCGGACACGCGGCCATCGACGATCTTGCGATACGGCGTTTCCAGGAAGCCGTATTCGTTCAGACGGGCGTACAGGGCCAGGGAGTTGATCAGGCCGATGTTCGGGCCTTCCGGCGTTTCGATCGGGCAGACGCGACCGTAGTGAGTCGGGTGCACGTCGCGGACTTCAAAGCCGGCGCGTTCACGCGTCAAGCCGCCAGGTCCCAAGGCGGACACGCGACGCTTGTGCGTGATTTCCGACAGCGGGTTGGTCTGGTCCATGAACTGCGACAGCTGGCTGGAGCCGAAGAATTCCTTGATGGCCGCAGAAATCGGCTTGGAATTGATCAGGTCGTGCGGCATCAGGTTTTCGGTTTCCGCCTGACCCAGACGTTCCTTGACGGCGCGTTCGACGCGCACCAGGCCGGCGCGGAACTGGTTTTCCGCCAGTTCGCCCACACAACGCACACGGCGGTTGCCCAGGTGATCGATGTCATCGATCTGGCCGCGACCGTTGCGCAGATCCACCAGGATCTTGATGGTGTTCAGAATGTCGTCGTCGGTCAGCGTGAGCGGGCCTTCGTTGCCTTCGTTCAGACCCAGGCGGCTGTTGACCTTCATCCGGCCCACGCGCGACAGATCGTAGGTTTCTTCGGAATAGAACAGGCGCTGGAACAGCGCTTCGACGGCTTCCTCGGTGGGCGGCTCGCCGGGGCGCATCATGCGATAGATGGCCACGCGCGCCGCCATCTGGTCGGCGGTTTCGTCGGTGCGCAGCGTCTGGGAAATGTAGGCGCCTTCGTTCAGCTCGTTGATGTAGAGCGTCTCGATGTCGCGGATGCCGACGGCACGCAATTCAGCCAACAGGGATTCGGTGATTTCATCGTTGGCCTGCGCCAGGACTTCGCCGGTATCCGGATTGACGACGTTTTTCGCCAATACGCGGCCCAGCAGGAAATCTTCCGGAACGGAAATGTGGCTGACCTTGGCGGCGGTCAGATCGCGCAGATGCTTGGCATTGATACGCTTGTCTTTTTCGACGATGACATTGCCCTTTTTATCGACGATGTCAAAGCGGGCGACTTCGCCCTTCCAGCGTTCCGGCACGAATTCCAACATGCCGCCTTCGTTATGCAGCGCGACATGGTCGAAACTGGAAAAATAGGCCAGGATCGCTTCCGGCGTCATGCCCAGGGCTTTCAGCAGAATGGTCACGGCCATCTTGCGGCGACGGTCGATCCGGAAGAACAGCACGTCCTTGGGGTCGAACTCGAAGTCCAGCCACGAGCCGCGGTAAGGAATCACGCGCGCGGAAAACAGCAGCTTGCCGGAACTGTGGGTCTTGCCGCGATCATGCTCAAAGAACACGCCGGGCGAACGATGCAGCTGCGACACGATGACACGTTCCGTGCCATTGATCACGAAAGAACCGGTATCCGTCATGAGCGGAATTTCGCCCATGTAGACTTCCTGTTCCTTGACTTCCTTGACGGTGGGCTTGCTGACCTCGCGGTCCATCAGCACCAGACGGACCTTCGCCCGCAGGGGAGACGCATAGGTCAAGCCGCGCAGCTGGCATTCCTTGACGTCAAAAACCGGGGTGCCCAGCACATAGCTGACAAACTCCAAACGGGCCATCTGATTGTGGCTGACGATTGGAAATATCGAATTGAAGGCCGCTTGCAGACCTTCATCCTTGCGTTTAGATGCGGTACTATCCGCCTGCAGAAAGGTCTTGAACGAATGCAATTGCGTTGCCAGCAGGTAGGGAACGTTCTGGACGTCCGCACGCTTGGCGAAGCTTTTGCGTATGCGCTTCTTTTCGGTGTACGAATAAGGCATGAGCACTCCGACTCGAGGGTTGCTTAGGCCGTTAACCACGGCCATGGTTTACGACTCCTGAAAACCCGGCTCTGGGTGACGCCATCGAGGGCGTCGAACGCGGGTTTTCTGGAAACGCAAAAGCCCGGGAAGACTTGATGACTTCCCGGGCGCAGCGATCAGGGTCTTACTTCAGTTCGACCTTGGCGCCGGCTTCTTCCAGCTTCTTCTTGGCGTCTTCGGCAGCAGCCTTGTCCACGCCTTCCTTGACGGGCTTCGGAGCGCCATCAACCAGGTCCTTGGCTTCTTTCAGACCCAGACCGGTGATTTCGCGAACAGCCTTGATGACGCTGACCTTGTTGGCGCCGACTTCGGCCAGAACGACCGTGAATTCGGTCTGCTCTTCAGCAGCAGCGGCACCGCCCGCAGCCGGGGCAGCAGCCACGGCGACGGCAGCGGCAGCAGCCGACACGCCAAATTTTTCTTCCATTTCCTTGATCAGCTCGGACAGTTCGAGCACGCTCATAGCGGCGATCGCGTCCAGGATTTCAGCTTTAGTTGCCATTTTTAGAACTCCAGATAATTAAATAAGCCAGGTTTGGTTGTCGCTGGTAACGGCGAAGACCCCAGCAGTCTGCTTACGCAGCCTGCTTTTGGTCGCGAACGGCCGCCAGGCCGCGCACGAACTTCGTGGGCACTTCGTTGAGCGTACGCACAAACTGAGCGATGGGCGCCTGCATGGTGCCCAGCAGCTTCGACAGCAATTCCTCGCGCGAGGGCATCGTGGCCAAGGCCTTGACGCCATCCTGGCTCAGCAGGCTGTTGGGCAAAGCCCCGCCTGTGATGACCAGTTTGTCGTTGGTTTTCGCGAAATCGGACAGGACCTTGGCGGCCGAGACCGGGTCAGTGCTGATCCCGTAGATCAGCGGACCGGTCAGCTGTGACGACAACTCCTCGAAAGGGGTGCCGGACAGCGCGCGACGCACCAGCGTGTTTTTCAACACGCGCAGGTACACGCCCGATTCACGCGCAGTTTTGCGCAATACGGTTACGGAGGCGACGTCCAGACCACGATACTCGGCGACGATGATCGACTGGGCACGGCTGACTTCAGCGGTGACTTCCTCGATGACCACCGCCTTTTCTTGGCGATTGAGACTCATGGTTGAACACTCCTTCTAACGATGCCGGAGAGACCTCCGACATCAACCGAATGCGGCGCACCTGGTCGAGTTCATGAATGAATTCTTCCTGGACGCCGTCTACGCTGGATCCGGTATACAACCCGGGATTAAGCTAGCCTTCCGGTGTGGCATGGAAAGCTGGCTCCAGCGGTCTTTGACAGCAGCGCTTGGCCAAACGGCCAAGCACAGCCCAAAGTTCTATATGTCTTAGGCGGCCAACGAGGCCACTTCGACACGCGCCCCGCCACCCATGGTGGAGGACACGGCAACCTTACGCAGATAAATACCCTTGGCCGCCGCGGGGCGAGCCTTGTTCAGGGCTTCAATCAGTGCGCCGAGATTGCTTTGCAGCTTTTCGACATCAAAGGATGCGCGACCGATCGTGGCGTGAATGATGCCGGCCTTGTCGGTGCGGTACTGCACCTGACCAGCCTTGGCGTTCTTCACGGCGGTAGCGACGTCCGGCGTCACGGTGCCGACCTTGGGGTTCGGCATCAGGCCGCGAGGACCCAGCACCTGACCCAGGGCGCCGACGACACGCATGGTGTCGGGCGAGGCGATGACGATGTCAAAGTCGATGTTGCCTTCCTTGATGCTGGCGGCCAGATCGTCCATACCAACGATATCGGCGCCTGCAGCCTTGGCGGCTTCGGCTTTTTCGCCTTGGGCGAACACGGCGACACGAACGGACTTGCCGGTGCCGGCGGGCAACACGACCGAGCCGCGAACCAGCTGGTCGGATTTTTTCGGATCGATGCCCAGCTGCACGGCCACATCGATGGATTCATCGAACTTGGCGGTGGCGGTTTCCTTGACCAGCGCCAGGGCTTCGGTCACGGAATAGAGCTTGGTACGGTCGATTTTGGCAGCGATGGCTGCGGCGCGTTTGCTGATCTTTGCCATGATTAGACCACTCCTTCCACGTCGATGCCCATGCTGCGGGCGCTACCGGCAATGGTCCGGACAGCAGCGTCCAGGTCAGCCGCCGTCAGATCCGGTTCTTTGGTCTTGGCGATTTCTTCCGCCTGGGCGCGCGTCAGCTTGCCGACCTTTTCGGAATTCGGGCGAGCCGAAGCCTTTTGGATACCCGCGGCCTTTTTGATCAGGATCGTGGCCGGCGGCGTCTTCATGATGAACGTGAAGCTCTTGTCGGCAAACGCGGTGATCACCACCGGAATCGGCAGACCAGGTTCCATGCCCTGAGTCTTGGCGTTGAACGCCTTGCAGAATTCCATGATGTTCAGACCGCGCTGACCCAGCGCCGGACCGATCGGGGGAGAGGGGTTGGCCTTACCAGCTGGCACTTGCAGCTTGATGAAGCCGACGATTTTCTTCGCCATGCAATGCTCCTGTCGGGTACTTGCGCCTGCTACAGAGGTAGGAGGCTCCCCGGGTTAATAACGCCCCCACGCTGCGCCTTCGGCTTGCTGCCTCCGAGGGGGCGCGTTTTGCCTTGGGGCGGCCCGGCGGCAAAACAACTGCCACGCGGTGCCTGGAGGTAAAAAATCAGACCTTTTCGACCTGACTGAAATCCAGCTCGACCGGGGTGGCGCGACCAAAGATCGTGACCGACACGCGGACTTTGCTTTTTTCGTAGTTGACTTCTTCGACACTGCCGTTGAAGTCGGCAAACGGACCTTCTTTGACGCGGACGGTTTCGCCCACTTCGAAGAGAACCTTGGGACGCGGTTTTTCCACGCCTTCTTCCATTTGCGACAGAATCTTTTCGACCTCGCGCTCGGAGATCGGCGCCGGCCGATTACCGGAACCACCCAGAAAGCCCGTCACCCGGTTGGTGCTTTTGACCAAGTGCCAGGTTTCGTCGGTCAATTCCATTTCGACCAGCACGTAGCCGGGGAAAATCCGACGTTCGCTGATGGACTTGCGGCCATCCTTGATTTCGACGACTTCTTCGGAGGGAACCAGAATACGGCTGAAGGCGTCCTGAAGACCGGCGCGCTCGATGCGTTCGACCAGGGCCTTGTGGACGCTTTTTTCCATGCCTGAATAGACATGGACAACATACCAGCGTTTGCTCATGCGGATTTTGTTCCTTAGTTCCAGCCCAGCAGCAGGCCGTAGATGATCCAGCCCAGGAACTTGTCAGCCACCCAAAGCAGGACCCCCATGGCAACCACGAAGGCGAACACAATCGCTGTCATGCGCGTGGTTTCCTGGCGCGACGGCCAAACGACGCGGCGGGTTTCGTTGTAAGATTCCCGGCTGAAGGCCAACGTACGACGGCCAGTGTCGCTGAACACAGCGATCACGGCGGCGACAATCAGACCTGCAATGAAAGCACCCACGCGAACGTAAGTCGGCTGCTCAACCAGCACCGAATACGCCACGATACCCGCCGCAATGACGAGCACAGCCAGACCGAGCTTGATCCGATCGGCGGTTCGATTGACTGTTTCTACGTTCTGTTGCGACATAATTCGGCGATAGGCACCGCCATAGCGGTGAAATGAGTAGTGGCAGGGGCAGAAGGAATCGAACCCTCAACCTTCGGTTTTGGAGACCGACGCTCTGCCAATTGAGCTATACCCCTAGACCTAAAAACGATGGTGCGTTACCGCACCGTCGTTTTCAAAGACGTGTGGCGGGCGGCCAGCCCACCATTGTACATCAATTACTTGATGATTTTGGCGACGACGCCGGCGCCCACGGTACGACCGCCTTCGCGGATGGCGAAACGCAGGCCTTCTTCCATGGCGATCGGGGCGATCAGGCTGACCACGATCGAGATGTTGTCGCCCGGCAGGACCATTTCCTTGTCGGCCGGCAGTTCGATCGTGCCCGTCACGTCCGTCGTACGGAAGTAGAACTGGGGACGATAGCCCTTGAAGAACGGCGTGTGACGGCCACCTTCGTCCTTGGACAGAATGTAGACCTCGGCCGTGAAGTCCGTGTGCGGGTGAATCGAACCGGGCTTGGCCAACACCTGGCCGCGCTCGACTTCTTCACGCTTGGTGCCGCGCAGCAGAATCCCGACGTTATCGCCCGCTTCGCCCTGATCCAGCAGCTTGCGGAACATTTCCACGCCCGTGCAGGTCGTCTTGATCGTGTCGTGAATCCCGACAATCTCGATTTCCTCGCCGACCTTGACCACGCCGCGTTCAATACGGCCCGTGACCACCGTGCCACGACCCGAGATCGAGAACACGTCTTCCACCGGCATCAGGAACGTGCCGTCCACGGCGCGTTCCGGTTGCGGAATGTAGGTGTCCAGCGCTTCGGCCAGCTTCATGATGGCTTGCGAGCCCAGCGGGCCTTCGTCGCCGTCCAGCGCCAGCTTGGCCGAACCCTTGATGATCGGCGTATCGTCGCCCGGGAAGTCGTACTTGGACAGAAGTTCGCGAACTTCCATCTCGACCAATTCCAGCAGTTCCTCGTCGTCGACCATGTCGCACTTGTTCAGGAACACGACGATGTAGGGCACGCCCACCTGGCGAGCCAGCAGGATGTGTTCACGCGTCTGCGGCATCGGGCCGTCAGCGGCCGAGCACACCAGGATCGCGCCGTCCATCTGCGCGGCGCCCGTGATCATGTTCTTGACGTAGTCGGCGTGACCCGGGCAGTCCACGTGCGCGTAGTGACGGTTAGCCGTCTCGTATTCCACGTGCGAGGTGCTGATCGTGATGCCACGCGCCTTTTCTTCCGGCGCGTTGTCGATCTGGTCGTAGCCCTTGGCTTCGCCGCCCATCGCTTTGGCCAACACCGTGGTGATGGCCGCCGTCAGGGTCGTCTTACCGTGGTCAACGTGCCCGATCGTCCCCACGTTCACGTGCGGTTTGGTCCGTTCAAACTTACCTTTTGCCATGGCTGACTCCTGAAAGGGAATGAGAGCTGGTCTAAAAATCTGTGGTGCCCATGATGCGGATCGAACGCATGACCTCTCCCTTACCAAGGGAGTGCTCTACCACTGAGCCACATGGGCGGTATTCATATTTTTCTGTCAGACGGCACCCACTGGAGCGGGTGAAGGGAATCGAACCCTCGTCGTAAGCTTGGAAGGCTTCTGCTCTACCATTGAGCTACACCCGCGATTCGGTTTCCCTGCTGACAGTGTCTTCTGTTTACACAGAAAACAGTTCGCTTGGTGGTGGGAGTTGGATTCGAACCAACGTAGGCGCAAGGCCAACAGATTTACAGTCTGCCCCCTTTAACCACTCGGGCACCCCACCGAAGCGAATCACGGATTATGAAGATATTCTTTTTGCTTGTCAAGCCAGGTGGGGATCAGATAGTAAGGCCGTTGTTCAGCCGACCATTCAGGCGCTCTGATCCTGTTCAGTCAGCACCTGCCCCAGGCCCTGGCGTTCCAACAGCGCATCCAGATGCGCCCAGTCGGAAAACTCGATCACCAGCTGGCCGCCCTTGCGGGCGCCGGACTTGATCCGCACGCGGGTCGCCAGATGATCGGACAGCGCTTTTTCCAGACGGCCCAGATCGCCCGTACCCGGCTTGGGATCCGCCTTGGCCGCCCGCCCGGAAGGGGTGATGACCGCTTCGTCTTCCTCGCGCAATGCCCGGGCGACGCGTTTTTCGGTTTCACGCACCGACAGGCGGCGGGCAACGACTTCGTGGGCCAGCAGAATCTGGCGGGCGGCGTCCGTCGCCAACAAGGCGCGGGCATGCCCCATGTCGATATCGCCGGCCAGCAGCATGGTCTGCACCGGTTCGGCCAGATTCAACAGGCGCAACAGATTGCTGGTAGCGGACCGCGAGCGGCCGATCGCTGTTGCCGCCTGTTCATGCGTCAGGCCGAATTCATCCAGCAGCCGCCGCACGCCATGGGCTTCTTCCAGAGGATTGAGGTCTTCGCGCTGGATATTTTCAATCAACGCCATGGCGGCGGCATTTTCGTCGGCCACCTGACGCACCAACACCGGGATTTCCTTCAGGCCGGCGATCTGGGCGGCGCGAAAACGCCGCTCGCCGGCGATGATTTCATACTGCCCTGCTTCCGATTCCAATGGCCGCACCAGGATCGGCTGCATGATGCCCTGGGCGCGGATCGAATCCGCCAGGTCGTTGAGCGCCCCTTCGTCCATACGGGTGCGAGGCTGATACCGGCCGGCCCGCAAAACAGCGACAGGCAGATGGCTGGGGGCATCGGACGACACGGAATTGCCGACGGCATTCAGAGCGCCGCTATCTGCTCCCAACAGAGCATCCAGGCCGCGACCCAGTCCTTTTTTTCGAGTTGCCATGGAAAGATCCTTTTCAGTGTGACGGAGCCCGATCAGGCAGCGCGGCGAATGCGCCCGCCGACGCGGCGGATCAGTTCTTCGCCGAATTCCAGATAGGCCTTGGCCCCGCGGGAGGATTTGTCGTAGACCACCCCTGGCATGCCATGGCTGGGGGCTTCGGCCAGACGCACGTTGCGCGGCACGACGGTTTTGAATACTTTGTCGCCGAAATGCGATTCCAACTGTTCCGATACCTGCTGCTGCAACGTGACCCGGGCGTCGAACATGACGCGCAGCAAACCGATCAATTCCAGCGCCGGATTCAGATTTCGATACACGCGCTTGATGGTATTGACCAGGTCGGACAGGCCTTCGAGTGCAAAATATTCGCACTGCATCGGAATGATGACGCCATGCGCGCCCGCCAGGCCATTGAGCGTCAGCAGCGATAAGGTCGGCGGACAATCGATCAGGATGAAGTCGTAGTCCTGAGCAACCTGCGCTAACGCCAGCTTCAGCTGGGTTTCCCGGTTGTCCATCCCGACCAAGTCGATTTCAGCGCCGGACAGTTCCCGATTGGACGGCAGCACGTCGTAGTTGCCGGATTCCGACCGAATGCGCGCGTCTGCAACCCCGGTCTCGCCAATCAAGACCTGGTATAGATTGACCGTTGCGCCGTTCTTGTCGATACCGCTGCCCATGGTCGCATTGCCCTGGGGATCCAGATCCACCAACAGCACGCGCTGCCCATGCAAAGCCAAAGCTGCAGCCAGATTGATGGCGGTCGTGGTCTTGCCCACACCGCCCTTTTGGTTGGCGATACAAAAGATACGGGCGACGGGTTTCTGGCTATCGACAGTCATGAGGTTCCTTCAATCCGAGTTCCAGCAGGCAGCGTTGCGCATCCATTCCTGGTACATGCAACGCCACCCAAGACTTCACGGCCCAGTCGGTGGCCGATTCCAGGGCCTGGCTTTCTTCGTGCGGATACTGGCCCTTCATGGCCAGCATCACTCCCTGAGGCGCCCGATGATGCCCTGCGACCCGAACAAAATCACCGAGCGAGGCAAAGGCGCGGGAAATCACGACATCAGCCTGCAGACTATCCAGGGATTCAATCCTGCCATGGACAGCCTGTACGTTTTTCAGACCCAACACCCCGGCTGCCTGACGGACAAAGGCTGTTTTCTTGCCCACGGCGTCCACACAGAAGATCGTCCAATCCGGCTGGCAAATGCCCAGAATGATACCCGGTAAACCTGCGCCAGACCCCATATCCGCGACCCGGAGATCCCGCCCGTTTTGACGGCTGCGCAGTTCCGGCACGACCGCCAGGCTGTCAAAGACATGCTGCACCAACATATCCGCAGGGTCGCGCACAGCCGTCAGGTTGTAAGCCTTGTTCCAATGATGCAGCTGCTGCAGGTAAGCCAACAATACATCCGCTCGGTCCAGATCCTGAGACATGCCCAGGGATTGCAGCGC
The DNA here is from genome assembly GCF_034675905.1 of Castellaniella sp. Classification (GTDB taxonomy): domain Bacteria; phylum Pseudomonadota; class Gammaproteobacteria; order Burkholderiales; family Burkholderiaceae_B; genus Castellaniella. The sequence goes on from NZ_JAUCCV010000010.1 coordinate 709,834, forward strand.
GGCGGCCAGACTGTCCTTGAACGAGGGAAAGTCCGGCTTCATGCTGCTTTCGGGCGTCGCTGGGCCCGTTTCAGATGCACCAGCAGCAGAGAGATCGCAGCCGGCGTCACGCCTGACACCCGGCCGGCCTGACCAACTGTCGCAGGCTGGGAGGTCTTCAGCCGCTGACGAACCTCGGTGGACAGACCGGGGATCAATTCATAATCGAAGTCATCCGGAATCGGCTGATTTTCCTGCGCACGCTGGCGATCGATTTCCAGGCGCTGGCGTTCTACGTAGCCGGCATACTTCACCTGGATGCCCAATTGCTCGATCTGATCGGCTTGCGCCAATCCTGGGCCGGCCAGCACTGCGCCATCGGCATCACAAAGCGACATGAGCTGCTGATAATTCACATCCGGCCGCTTCAGCAGATCCAGCAGGCTGGGATGCCGATCCTGATGCAGCAGGGAAAGCTGTTCACGATCATGGGCGCCCAGAACGACCGGATTGATCCGTGTTTCTTGCAGGCGCTGGATCTCAGCCGCAACGGCATCGCGCTTGCGACTGAAGGCATCCCAGCGCACATCATCAACCAGACCCAACTGTCGACCTATTTCCGTCAGGCGTTGATCGGCATTGTCTTCACGCAGGCTCAGCCGGTACTCCGCACGCGACGTAAACATTCTGTAAGGTTCTGTAACACCTTGAGTAACAAGATCGTCCACCAAAACACCTAGATAGGCCTCTTGGCGCGGCACGATCCAAGGATCCTGTCCTCGGCATCGCAACGCAGCGTTGGCTCCTGCCAACAGGCCTTGTGCAGCAGCTTCTTCGTACCCCGTCGTCCCGTTGATCTGGCCTGCAAAAAACAGATTGTGGATTGCCTTGGTCTCTAACCAGGCATGCAGATGCCGGGGATCAAAATAATCGTATTCGATCGCATAGCCCGGGCGCATGATCTGCGCGTTTTCCAAACCAGGCAAGCTTCTGACCAAAGCATATTGAATATCAAAAGGCAAGCTGGTCGAGATTCCGTTTGGATAAATTTCGCATGACGATGCCCCTTCTGGTTCCAAAAAAACCTGATGACTGGCCTTATCTGCAAAGCGATGAATCTTGTCTTCTATCGACGGACAGTACCTCGGACCAATTCCCTCTATGGTTCCCTGATCGCTATACATGGGTGACCGATCCAAGCCGGATCGCACGATTTCATGGGATCGCTCGGTCGTATGGGTGATCCAGCACGGCACCTGCTCCGGGTGCATATCTGCATTACCCAAAAATGAAAATACAGGCACAGGGTCCAGATCCCCAGGCTGCACATCCGTCTTTGAAAAATCAATTGTCTTGGCGTCAATCCGCGGAGGTGTACCCGTTTTTAAGCGCCCTTGCGGCAGGTTCAACTCTTTAAGCCGGTGACCCAAGCTGGTAGCCGGGGGATCCCCGGCTCGACCGGCTGCATAGTGAGACAAACCCACATGCATAAGACCATTCAAAAAAGTTCCGGCTGTCAGCACAACGGTCTTGGCACGAAAAACCAAACCAATTTGCGTTTTTGCACCCACCACCCGATCACCTTCCAAAACCAAATCATCTACTGACTGTTGGAAAATCATCAAGTTCTGCTGCGCTTGCAGCAGCATGCGAATAGACCGGCGATAAAGAGAACGATCAGCTTGCGCTCGTGTCGCACGGACTGCAGGCCCCTTTGAACGATTCAGAATTCTAAACTGGATACCCGCACAATCTGTTGCCAGCGCCATCGCCCCGCCCAAGGCATCGACTTCTTTGACTAGATGCCCTTTACCAATCCCACCAATGGACGGATTACAGGACATCTGGCCCAAGGTATCCATATTATGGGTCAATAAAAGAGTACCAGCACCCATACGGGCGGCTGCCAATGCAGCTTCAGTCCCCGCATGGCCGCCGCCGATGACGAGAACATCAAATTCTTTGGAGTAATTCATGGGAAAGGATGGATGAGATTCAAGGACATTATACGTCCTCATCCATTGATAAACGATGATTGTTTCACGTGGAACAACTTTACATTGACTTGTTCCGCAATCCTCAACTCACTCATTTATGTTTCACGTGAAACATAAATGAATTTCCAAAAGCTTCCCAAATTCTCGACCCTGATGTTTCACGTGGAACATCTTAGAATGAACATCTGGGGATAAGTTTGTGGACAAGTATGGGAAAACCGCGTACAACTTATTTCATCGCGGAAACAAAAAAGGCACTCAAAGAGTGCCTTTCGAAATCTTTCGCTAAAACTTACAGCGGTCGGATTTCAGCTGCCTGGGGGCCCTTGGGGCCATCCTTGACTTCGAATTCAACTACTTGCCCTTCGTTCAGGCTGCGGTAGCCGCGGCCTTCGATAGCGGAGAAGTGAGCAAACACGTCAGAACCGCCAGCATCCGGAGTAATGAAGCCGAAACCTTTTTCAGCATTAAACCATTTGACTTTGCCCGTTTGAGCCATGATCAGGTACGTCCTAAATATAAAAGAAAGAAAACAACAATGAATCAAGAACAAGGAAACGGAACAGATCGTGCCTGAGTAGCGGTGAGCGACAGGGCAAGCCTACTGCGAGACATTCGTGCTGCTTGAATTGCATTGCAACAGGGAGAATAACCACGCTTGGTCAAAAGTCAAATCATAGTTTTCCCTAGGTCGAGATTGTATCCGTGCCGGCTATCTCGTGCATAAATAATTATTGATTTTTATAAAACAGTATTTTAAATCCAACATTCATGACAAATATAAAATCTAAACTTCCTTTGGTGGGCGACACCATTTTCAGTGAAATGAGTCAGTTGGCTCAACAATTGAATGCCATCAACCTGGGGCAGGGTTTCCCGGATTTTCAGCCAGACAATGAATTGTTGAACGCGGTTTGCCAGGCAGTTCAGCAAGGATCCAATCAATACGCTCCCATGACAGGGGTTCCGGCGCTGCGCCAGGCTATTCACGACAAGGTTATTGCACACCAAGGCCGTTCCTACGACATCAATGCTGAAATTACAGTCACATCTGGTGCAACAGAAGCGCTGACCTCAAGCATTCTGGCGCTGGTGCAGTCTGGAGACAGTGTCGTTCTGATTGATCCGTCTTACGATCTGTACGCGCCAGTTGTCACATTGGCTGGCGGACACCCCGTTCATGTGCCGATGAATCCTCCCACGGCAGGAAATCCCAGGTTTTCCTTAAATTGGGATGCAATTGCCGATGCGATCAATCAACAAACACGGTTGTTGGTTTTGAATTTTCCGCATAATCCCACCGGATTGACATTGCGCGAGGAGGACTTGGATGCGTTAGAGCAGATTGCAGCACGGCATCCGTTTCTGATTTTGTCAGACGAGGCCTACGAACATATTGTTTTCGATGAAAGGCCGCATGTCAGCCCAGTATCCAGACCTGTGCTGGCGGCGCGTTGCGTGCTGATATCGTCTTTTGCCAAGACGCTGCATGCCACCGGCTGGAAAATCGGCTATTGCTGCGCACCAGTCGAAATTTCCAGGGAAATCCGCAAGATTCACCAATATTCCGTGTATTCCGTCAATACACCGTTTCAAGCCGGCATTGCCGCATATCTGAAGCAGTCCCAAACCGTTCAAACTTTATCCGCCTTTTATCAGAAAAAAAGGGACCGTTTGATGCACGGCTTGGCTTCTACAAAACTAAGGCCTTTAACATCCGAAGGCACATTCTTTTTGCTGGCGGACACGCAAGCCCTGGGGCAAACATCGGAAAAAGAACTGGCCATCCGGCTGACACGCGAAGCAGGTGTAGCAACGATTCCCGTATCGGCTTTCTATCCGGAACCGTCTTCGCCCCTGGCGAACCATCATCTGCTACGTCTATGTTTCGCAAAGCAGGATACCACGTTGGATGCCGCTATTGAAAGACTTGCTGGCTTGTAGCGGGTTCCTGCCCGGCTGGTGGCAAGCCTTCTGTTTATTTCTATCTTTTATATCTAACTGATAAGACTAATGGGTGTCTGTGGATAACTGGAACAACTTGTTTATGTCATGTAAATCAAATAGTTACGTTGTTTTTCGGAGTGGATTACATTGTGCTTAGTCGGGGAATCGATTGGGGACATTTTTTTGAACTCTCGTGAAAGCCCAATTTGTTCATACCCTATCCACAGAACATGCACAGGAAGCGTCCTCTCTACTTATCCACAGCCTGATTGTTTGTTGTCAGCCGTAGATATCTGTTGGTTTTAGGTGCTTCTGGGCCAGATGGCCCTATGTGGTTGGCAGCTGTTGGCCGTCATCAAAGACCAATTGCCGTTCTGGCCATAGCAAGGCAGCCAGGCGGTACTGTGTGGTGTTGGTGCTTTTCTGTTGCTGGCGCTCATTCCAACGGGCGCCGACGGAATAATCGATGCAGTAGGCCTGACGCTGGGATCCGTGCCAGGCAGTTGGGGTGATGTTCTGGAATAGACGGCTATAGCGCCAGGCATCCGGCTGTTTGGGCGGCTGGAACAGGCGCCAGTAGTGGCCGACGACCACCGGAGTTGGGTCTGGATCCTGGTCCCACCAAGCGATGCGGTCAGAATAGCGCCAGCGGTGACCGGAATAGAAGGGCTGTGCGCTGCGGGCCTCGATTCCGGAAGTCATGCGTTTGATGGGATTGAAGCGTTGCTGCAGAAATTCGAAATCAGCGACTGCATCCAGATAGGGCGGAGGGTTGTTCGGGTCTTCCAGTTCTCTGGCCCAGCGTTCGCGTTCAGCAATGTAGCGGGCTCTTAGATCGTTTTCCTCGGCCATCTTCTGGATGCGTAAATCCCATTCATGGATCAGTGTCAGGATGTTCCCTAAAGGAACCTGGGCGATGGACTCGATCGCGACAGGATCCCAGGCGGCGTGGACGATTCTGAGGCCCGGCATGCGGAGCGCCAAGGGAAGGCTGCAGAAGAAATCGCGAATTTCGGGGCGTTGGGTTGCCGTTGCCCGGGTAAAGGGAGCGTAGTGAGGAGTGTCAGGTGTTTCACGGCTGTCGAAGAACCAGCCGGATCCGTCTTTGGCATCGTTGGCCAGCAGATTGATTTCGTGATTGCCCAGAATGGCCAGCGCTCGCCCCTGATCGATCAGTTCGCGCACTCGGGTGATGACGGCCACGCTATCGGGGCCGCGATCGCACAGGTCTCCGATGAATACCAGGCGTCTGTTCTTCAGCAGGGGATGATGATCCAGGTGATCCAGCAAGGCGTTCAGCGCCTGGATTTCCCCGTGGATGTCGCCGATGATGGCCAGAGGTTGTTCGGCAAGCGTGTGGACAAGTGTTGGGTTCATATCCCTATTTTCCTTCGTGTGGGGATTGAGGACAATGGGCAGTATCCGGGGTTGCCTTATGGGCTTTGCAGGAGAAGTTCTGATGAACCGGTACCAGATCAGCGGATGGCAGAACAGCTACCAGGAAGGGTCGAACGGCGAAGTCCTGAAGAACAAGCTGGGCATTGTGGTGCGCGACGATATAAATCATGCCGAACTGATGCTGCTGCGCAAGCTGTACATCAGTGTTTTACAGTCTCCTCCCCAGGGCTCTATCACGGTTCGCCTGATCCGGGAATGGCACCGGCGCTGGCTGGGTAATGTCTACGCCTGGGCGGGTTACGAGCGGTCCGTCAATATGAGCAAAGACGGGTTTCCTTTTGCGGCGGCTGATCGCATACCAGCTTTGCTTGAGGATCTTGATAGGCGTTACCTGGATCGTTATACGCCGTGTTTTGGCATGAGGCGTTCGGATCTGGTCGATGCGATTGCCCTGACCCATGTGGAATTCATCCTGATTCATCCTTTTCGAGAAGGTAACGGCAGAATTTCACGCCTGCTGGCCGATGTCATGGCGGTCCAGGCCGGGGTGGGACCCTTGGATTACAGTCTTTGGGAATCGAACAGGGATTTGTACATCCAGGCCATCCAGACAGGCTTGATGGGGGATTATCAAGCGATGAAAACCTGGGTGGACCGTATTGTGCCCGAATACGGGCTGTAGTCAGGCGAGCGTGGGAGCAGCCAGTTCCAACGTGGGAAAGCGGCTGTCGGATTGCAGTTGGGATTCGAGTTCGTGGACTGCCTGGCCGGTTTCGATGGCCGTCGAACTGGCAACGGCCCGGAGGATGCGGCGCAGGTCTACGACAGGCGCCGCAGACAGCAGGTCAGGAACTGGAGACAGGGTGCTGGAAAGCATGTCTCATTATACTGCGCTTCATGCTGAAGTGTCTGATTTCAAATGTTTTGATACCCCTTTTCGTGGTTTTCAGGCAGTTAGCGCCAGTGCCTGTTTGCCGGCGCGGCGCAAGGCCACGGCGTCGGTTTCTGCGTGCGTCACGTCTTTGGTTGACAGGCGGAAGACTCGAATGTTATCCAACGAGGCGTCTGCGTTTCGATTCATGTTTTTTGAGACGCCAGCCAGGTCTTCGGCCATTTGCGCATTGTGATGAGTAATTTGATCAAGCTGTTGCAAAGCTGAGCTGACTTCCTGTATGCCGCCAGTCTGCTCCTGGGCGGCCAGATCGATTTCCTGCAGGATCTGGCTTTGGCGGGTAACGGCCGTTACGACTTCATTCATCCGCGTCTGGACTTCTTCGGTGGATTTGCCGCCCTGAGCGATCCGGATTCCGGATTCTTCGATCAGACTGCGGATTTCCTGGACAGCATTCGCCGTACGCTGGGATAGGGAGCGAACCTCGGATGCCACGACGGCAAAGCCGCGGCCGTTTTCTCCGGCGCGGGCAGCCTCGACCGAGGCGTTCAGGGCCAGGATGTTGGTTTGGAAGGCCACGGATTCGATGACGCGGACAAAATCGCCGATATGGTGGGACGATTCAGTGATGCCCTTCATGACTTCGGTCAGTGCTTTGACGGTTTCCTGGCTGCGCTGGACGGCGTGGGTCGTTTCACTGGCAATCTGCGTGCCGGTTTTGGTCATCTCGGACGTCTGCCGCACCGCGCTGCTGATCTGTTCCATGGCTGTCGCGGATTTTTGCAGGCCTGCCGCCTGTTGTTCCGTGCGTGCGACCATTTCCTGTGTGTGTTCACCCAGCTTATGGGCGTCGGTCGACAGGAATTGGCGCACATCACGCATGACGGTGCGGATGATCAAGGCCAGCTGGTTGATGGGCAGGATCAGTTTGCTTTCATTCTGGAAGTCGGCAACCGAAATGAATTCGGATAAATCGCCGCTGGCCAATAACCGGGCGACTTCGGCAACACGGTCTATCGGTTTGATCAGCAGATAGGTTATGCCCAGCCAGGCCAGCAGCCCCGTGCCTGCGCCAGCGGCGATCTGCGTCCATAAGGGCATCCCCAGGCCCGCAGCGATAAGGGGGCCGGAGACAGCCAGCAAGGCCAGCAAGATGGCTTTGCCCTTCCATCCCGGATGAAGGATGCTGTTCAGACGGCCGAAAAGTCCGGTTCGATAGAGCACACCGTTTTGGAACCGGTGACGTAACCGACCAGATTCAGCTTCCTGGCGCATAGTGGTAAACAGTTGTTCTGCGGCGACGATTTCGCTATCGCTGGGAAGCGTGCGAACGGAAAGATAGCCGACGATCTGATCGCCGTTACGCATGGGGGTGGCATTGGCCCGCACCCAGTAGCTGTCGCCGTCTTTACGGCGGTTCTTGATCAGGGCGCTCCAGAGATTGCCTGCCTGGATGGTGGCCCAGAAGTCACGAAAGGTTTCTTCGGGCATGTCTGGATGGCGCAGAATATTGTGCGGCTGACCCAGAAGTTCTTCCTTGGTGTAGCCGCTGACGCGGATGAAATCGTCGTTGCAATACGTAATCCGGCCCTTGGTGTCTGTGATCGAGATCAGTGTCTGATCAGCCGGGTATGGATAGGTTTTTTGAGTGATTGGCTGGTTGTTACGCATACGCCCCCTTCTTGACATCCAGGATGATGTCTTGTGTTGGCCTTATCGTCGTATTACAGCTACTTTCTGGTGAATGTGGGTGTTATTCATTCAAGTGTTTGTAATTCACCAGATATGCCAATAGTAATCCTTTGATACAAAGATGCAAATATTTTTATTGTCTGTCCGTTTTAGCCCTATAAAAACCGTGGAAAGCCCGGCTTCCCCTAAGGTTCAACTAAGAATCACTGTGTACTGTTATCACCGATCGGCCGCTTGAGCCGGTTTCAACAGGGTGCTGAGATGGGACGTGTTTCTGTGGATACTGATTTGCTGGGCGGAGAGGCAGAAAAATCGTCGCTGGACGCGACCTGGGCGCATCTGGCCCAGGCGCAGGTGCGGCGTCGGCGTGCTCTGGGTGTACTGGCCGTTTTGGCGATTGCCGTGCTGCCCTGGATCGGTTCAGCGTGGCCGCAGTCCGGTTGGATGAACGAAGGGTTGGAGTGGACCGGTCTTGCGCTGCTGGTGCTGGCGGTGCTGGGGCGCTGCGCTTGCATGCTGTATCTGGGGGGGCGCAAGGGTGCGGATCTGGTGGCTGAAGGCCCGTATTCGGTCAGTCGCAATCCGTTATATGTATTTTCCATCTTGGCGGTTTTCGGGATTGGTTTGCAGACCGGCAGTCTGGTGGTGGGGCTGGTGCTGATGGGATTGGCAGGCCTGATTTTTTATTGGATCGTCGGCGAGGAAGAAATCCTGTTGCGCCAGGCATTCGGCGAAAGTTATGCCGCTTATTGCCAGCGGACGCCGAAATTCCTGCCTGAGTGGTCTTTGTGGCAATCGCCTCAGCACGTCACGGTGGATTTGCACGGCGTCTGGAAAACCGTGCGGGATGCGCTGCCATATTTTTTATCCATTCCGGTCTTTGAAGCCATCGAAGCGGCTCAACAGGCGGGGTGGGTGCATGTATACTTTTTTCTGTTCTGACCTAAGTCATACCTAGATTTGCTTGAGTAGTCTCTTGACCGCTGGACACCGGGGACCTGCATGCGAAAGAACAGAAATATCGGCGCCATTCCGCTGGTGCAGAATTTGCGCCAATACCAGGCGCGTTATCAGGCGGACATGCATCGGCTGGCGGGATTGGTACAAACCGTTTCGCCGGGGCTTTTCCTACGGGAACTGCTCGACAATCCCGAATCTATCGGGGCGGTCTGGCCCAGCTCCAGACAATTGGCCTGCCGAATGGCAGCGCAGGTTCCTCTGTCGGGCGATGGGCTGGTGGTGGAATTGGGCGCCGGCACCGGAGCCGTGACGCAGGCGCTATTGGATCGGGGTATTTCCGCCAGACGGCTGTGGGTAGTGGAACGATCCCCTTCTTTCGTGCAGCATCTGCGACATCGTTTTCCGGCCTTGACGGTGGTCGGCGGGGATGCCGCCGATCTGGAATCCTTGCTGCCGGCCAACGCGTCCGTCGATACGATCGTGTCCAGCCTGCCGTTGCGATCTTTGCCGGCCGATGTGGTGGCGGCGGTTCTGGATCAGTGGCGGCAGTGCCTGGCAGCCGATGGCCGGCTGGTGCAGTTCACTTATGCCTTGTGGGGCAGTGATGCCGACTTGTTCGCCGGCTTTGCCGAAGAGCCGGATCATTACGCCTGGTTGAATCTGCCGCCCGCCCGGGTGCGGACCTTCAGGCGGGTGCATTCTGCCGTAGACGGATTGTGACTTTCAGCCCTGTTTGAGCGGCAGCGTCCGAGAAACCCAAGGCGATGTCGGCGTTCAGGCGGGTGGCGATGGTTTTGACGATCGCCAGCCCCAGACCGGACCCAAGCTGCTCCGTGCCCAGTATCCGGTAAAACGGATCGAAAATACGTTTTCTTTCCTGGAGCGGTATCCCGGGGCCGGTGTCGACAACACATAGTTCGATCATGTCATCCCTGACGCAAGCCGAGAGATCAACCCGGCCGCCTGCCGGGGTGTAGCGGATGGCATTGTCGACCAGGTTCCTGATCAGCGTGCTCAGATCCAATGCATTGGTTTGCGTCTGGATGTCGGAAACGGATGTGACGCCCAGGTCGATGTGCTTGGCCTGTGCTTGCGGCATCAGGTCTTCCAGTACGCGGCGGTATAGCGTCGGGATGGATACCAGGGATGGCTCCGGCTCGGCGGCTGATTGCGCCTTGGCCAGGCTCAACAGCTGGTCCAGCAGGTTGCGGCCCCTCTGGATTCCTTGGCGCAAGACAGTCAGCCGCTCGCGGGCGACTGGCGGCAGGTCGGACTCGTCCAAGCGTTCGGCTTGCAGAGACAACGCTGTCATCGGGGAACGCAGTTCGTGAGCGGCGTCAGCGACGAAGCGGCGCTGGGCTTCGCGGGATCGGGCCAATCGGATCAACAGGCGGTTGATGGCGATGATGAACGGACGGACTTCCGTGGGCAGATGGTGGTCCGGCACAGGACGCAGGTCCTCGAACGAACGCCGGTCGATTTCTCTGGAAAGCCCGGCGATCGGCTGGAACATCTGGCGAACCAGGTGAGTGACGATCAGCAGCAGGATCGGCATCAGAATCAAGAAAGGCATCAGGGTGCGCAGGGCGCTTTCACGGGCGATCTTGTCGCGGAAATCGGCTTCCTGGGCGATGGCGATGCGTTCGCCGGACGGCTGGGTTTTGACCAGCACGCGGTACGTGCTGCCATGCGATTTCAGGGTGTGCAGCCCATCGCTCAGGTCAATGGGCAGCAGCAGAGGATGTTGGCTGGTGGATCTGGGGGGCTCAGTGATGGGTGATGCCAGACGCTGGATGATGATGTACGAATCGTCGTCGCCGTCAGCCAGACTGGTGGATGCGCTGTCCGGCGCCAGAATCAGGTGCTGCTGATCCATCAGTTCGGCGATCTGATACAGCACATCGTCCTGCAGCTCGTTGGTTTCGTCCAGCGTCGAGGAAAAGGAAAACACGCCGGCGATGACGGCGACGGCGGCGATGATGATGGACAGGATGAAGGACAGCCGAAATTGCAGCGAGGTATTCAGCCGTTTTTTGAAACCATCCATCCCACTCCCCTGACATTGCGGATCACATCGTGGCCCAACTTGCGCCGCAAGGCGTGAATCAGGAATTCGATGGCATTGCTTTCGACTTCTTCGCCCCAGCCGTACAGGCGGTCTTCCAATTCAGATCGTGACAGGATAGCGCCGGGCCGCATCAGCAGCGCTTGCAGCAGGGAAAACTCGCGGCCAGACAGCTGCAAGGCCGCGCCGTCTCGGGTGTTTGCCTGTTTGGTGCTCAGATCCAGCGTGATGACGCCGTTGTCCAGCACCGGGCTGGCCTGGCCGCTCTGACGCCGAATGACGGCGCGCATCCGGGCCAGCAATTCGGCCATATCGAAAGGTTTGAGGATGTAGTCGTCCGCGCCGGCATCCAGACCCCTCAGGCGCTCATTCAGTGCGTCGCGGGCCGTGATGATCAGGACGGGAACCATGTTCTGGCGGGCGCGCAGGACTTCCAGCACTTCCAGGCCGTCCTTGCCGGGCAGCCCCAGATCCAGCAGGACCAGATCGTAGTGCTGCATGGCCAGAGTATCCAACGCTGTCTGTCCGTTTTGCACCCAGTCGGCGGCATAGGCGGCATCCTGCAGGGCATCGTGAACAACCTGGCCGATCATGAGGTCGTCTTCGATCAAGAGTACGCGCATGGGATTTCCTGTTCCTTCGGCCCAAGGATAAACCGGATTGTTCAATCGGTTTCGAACGTCTCGGTGTCGGCATTGAATTGTTCGAGCGTGACCAGCATGATGATAATGGCCAAAAACAACGCACTGGTCCAAGAGGCGCCCATGCCCATGCCGCCGTCCGCCTTGCCTTGCGTCAGCAGGTCTCCCAGCGCTGCCCCGAAGGGGCGGGTCAGGATATAAGCCAGCCAGAACGTCAGCACCGCGTTGCCGCCCAGGCGCCAGGCGCCGTAAGACAGCGCGATCAGCGCGCCGAATACGACGGCGCCCCAGGCGAAGCCCAGGTTCAGCGCCTCGGTGGCCAGGTCTCCGGCGGCGGTTCCCAGGGCGAAGGTGCATAGAATCGCAGCCCAGTAGAACAGTTCCCGGCGGCGCGACACGATGTCGTGGATGGATAGCGTGTGTTCCGTCCGGTACCAGATGGCAAAAATGCTCATCAGCAGTCCGGCGAAGATGGGGGTGCTCACGGCCAGGCTGATCCCCAGGTGGTCGGTCAAAAAATCGGTGATCTGCGTGCCGACGATGCTGACCAGTACAACGGTCAGCCAGTAGATCCAGGGGGTGTAGTGTGGTTTGCGCAGCTGGATGGTCAAAGCCGTGATCAGCAACAAGGCCATGATGGCATCGGTCATGCCCGGCCCCCAGCCGGCATTGAAGGCTAGATAATCAGCACCGGTTTCCCCGACGGTGGTGCATAGGATCTTGATGATCCAGAAAGCAAGCGCGACGGCCGGAACCTTGATCAGGCGGCTGGCAGCCTTGCGATGGTTGAAATCGAGAACGTCTTGCATGGTGAATCTCCGGCGATGTCAGGAATAGACATGCCGGAGAGGCTACGGATGCAGACTTAGATGAGCCTGAGATCAATCGTCCTGGGGCGGTATCAGAACGAAGTGGTGGCGGAACTGCGGCGGCTCGGTGACCTGGGTGGTCTTGCCGTCAGATGAGACGGTTAAGTTGATATGGATCTGCGCCCAGCTCTGGTCTTTGTCCATGGGGACCGGGCGGGCCAGGCCATTTGCATCTATCCCGACGGCGTCCTTGATGGGGATGGTCATAGTGGCGCCCAGGCGGAAGCTGCCGTCCGGTGTTTTTTCGACATCGAAATGAAAACGCCCGGACCCGACCGGCATGACGACGGAGCCGTCTTCCAGTTTGAAAGGCGAGTCTTGCCCAAGATCCACCAGCCCCTTCAGGATGCCTGCGCCCAATTGCTGGTTCATGATGCGGGTCAGCGGTTCGGCGGCAGGGCCTGCGATGCGGACCAGGGAATCCAGCGCTTCGCCCATCTGGCTGTCTCTGGAGAGGTCATCTGGTATCCGGCTGGGCCAGGTGCTGCGCACATTACCGCCATCCGTGCCGGTACCGCGTACCGATAGCGAAATGCTGGTGCGCTCGATGCCGTCCTTGAAGAACGAATGGCTGACGGAAAATTCGGTGTCTGTGCCGTGTACCGGCAGTCTGGTGGTGTGGGTGGCGTGATCTTTGACGTTGACAGGTTCTTCCAGATGCGGGGTCAGCTTGGCTCGCATGGCGTCGGTCATCGTCATGCTTGATTTGAAAGTCGCCGGGTCGTAGCTGATCTCGTATTGTTCGATCAAGGACTGCTTGAAGGTGCTGGGGAGCGTGATCGCTGGAACCACCGGATTGTCGTTTTGCGTCAGGGTGGCCAGTCGTTCGTGCATGGAACTGCCGATGCTATCCAGCAGATGCTGGGATGTGCTGACCCGTTCCAGGGTTTCGACGCCGCTGCCGGCATAATCGTGAAGCGATACGATGTTGCCCATGCTGGAGGCGACATCGCGGAAGGATGCTTCCAGCGTGTTGATCAGCCCCAGGTTCTGCAAGGCATTCTGGATGACCTCCTCGTCTTCTGAGTCGGTCAATTGTTTGATGGCTGCCTGGGTGGCCTGCATCATCATGGCTTTGCGGTCGTCCGGGCTGGCGGTGTCGCCGTAATGCCCTAGCCGGGTCAGTTGCTGAGTGCGCTGTCGTTCGATATCGGATAGATCGCGCAATTGGCGCATCAGAACCGGCGTGTCCACGGGGGCCTGCGCCAAGGTCTGCAGCAGCTGGTTCGTGCCCTCGATCATTTTGGCGCTCAGGGCCGTGACGCGATCCAGACCTTCCAGGCTGGCATCGTCGCGGACTAGTTCCAGTCCGAAGGGCTGCAAGGTGGTCTGGCTGTGCCGGATATGGCCTAAGGAATGATCATCGAGCAGCTTCAGCGAGTCGCGGTTCAGCGGGCCGTCGGGGTTTGCGTCGGGGTCGCGCAGGGCTTGCATGGTTTCCGCCATGATGACGCCCAAGGCATCCTTGGTGCCGGAGGGGATCTGTCCGAAGGTATTTTCCAGGGATTGGACCTGGGCTTGCAGGCTGGACAAGGCCTTTGCGATTTCGCTGCGGTTTTCTGTATGCAGGGCCACGTCCAGCTTGTGAGTCAGCGTGGGGGCCAGGGCGTCGACACGGGTCTGTATTTCCTGGTCCAGCGATTCACTGAGGCGGTCGAGCATCGTACGCCCCTGAGTGATGCGTCCGGTCTGGATCTGGTCCGGATCCAGGGTGTCATGGCGCATGTCGGGGGCTTCTTCCAGCGTTTTGGGCGGCTCTGAATGCAGATTTCGTATCTGGCTGAGCGCTTGCTTGGCCGTGTCGAGCTTGCCGGAATTCAGTACTTGGGACAAGGTATGGAGCTGCGCGTCCGGCAGATTGTCCAGGTAGATGTCCAGATGCTGGTTGCCGATCATCGCCAGGCCGGTGGACAAGGTATGCAGGTGGCCGTCCAGGGCGACACCGTCGACAGGTGTTCGGGATAGCAGTTCGGTGATGTCGGACAGGGGCGCTTGAATGGCATCCTGGGCGATCTGCTGGCTGAGGGCCGTATCGATCTGTTTCAGCACGTTTTCGGCCTGAGCCCGCAGGCGGGGCGGATCGACCTGATCCAGGATGGCTTGCCGCGCTTCGGGATTGCTCAGCGAGCCGCTGCGCAGAGCGCTCAGATCCATCAGGCCCAGCTCTTGCAGGTAGGTCTTGAGAGATTCCTTGCCGCCGGACAAATTGGACAGGTCACCGTGGGATAGGTCACCTAGTCTGGCCAGGCCTTCGGCGATCTTGCCTTGCGCCTTGGTGTCATCTGGCTGGGCGGTCAGATGACCCAGCAGGTTCCCGATTCGGCGGCTATTGTCGCGCGCCTGGTCGAGGACGAATTGTTGCGCCCGTTGCGCCGGGCTGGCCGTCAGGTAGAACGCGGTCTTGGACAGAAAATTCAGGATGCGCTGACCGACGCCGGGCCCGCTGGTGCGAGGAGTGGCTCCGGGTTCGGCCTTGAATCGCAGATTGCCGACCTGTCCCAGCGGACCGGCGTCAAGATTATTCCGACCCACATTCTGGATGGGCGCGTGACCGAGGTTCTGGATGCCGGACATGATGGATTCCTGGGAAGGTCAAACACGCAGGCCGAAGCCGGGCATGGGATCGGGGGGGAGGGATGAATCTGTGGCGGCAGGGGCTTGCCGGTTTTGCGCGTCGGCAGAGGGCGCGCACAGGCGCTGCTGCCATTCGCTAGCGACGGCGACCATGGATTCGATCGTAGTCCGTAGCCAGGCGGTATCTGCTCGGGACAGTTCGAGGCGGCGGGACAGTACCAGTTCGCCGGTGATGTCGTCCAGGCCCAGCGTGGCGCCGTCGGTGTCGCGGCAAAAGAGATTGGCGGCCAGCAATTGGCGGAACACCGTCTGGCGTCGTTCCGCATCGGCAGGCGCCTGCCCGATGATGATGTAGCACTGCAGGGAGTCGGTGCCTGGATCGTGCTCCAGATTCAGGGTAGGACCGTTTTCAAACGCCAGCGCCGCTGTCCCGTCCTGATTCAGTGCGATGGGGGCTCCGGCGTCCTGGCCGAACAGGGAAACTAGGGTGTGTGCATCCATGGGGCTCCTCGGTCTGCATGATGGGGGGCGCTGCAGTGCGTGCGGCGGCGTCATCAACTGAGTAACGCGAGTAGCGGCTTTGTTCCGTGTCAGCGGCCGGTATAGACCTCGTCGGCCGCCAGCAGGATATCCACCGGAGGGTCGAAGCCGATGATCCGGGCGGTTTCCAGGTTCAGCGCGATTTTGGCGGGATCTATCCAGATCTGGCTCAGTTGCCGAGGCTTGGCGCCGTTGAAAATGCGGGCAATGACTTCGGCATGGAACAGGCCCACATAGGAGTAGTCCGCTTGCGCCAGGCTCATGAGCAGCCCCTGCTCGACCTGGGCGGATCCCAGCATGGCAAAGCTGGGTACTTTGGCCTGGCGCAGGATTTCCGCCACGGCGCCGATGGTGGTGGGCGTGATGCTGCGGTGTACGGTAACGTACATGGCATCGACCTGGGCGCTGAGCGTGCGATAGCAGCCCATGGCGTTGAGGGTTGCCTGGGAGACATCCAGCGCATTGGTCCCGGTCGAGCAGGATTTGATCTGGAAATGGTCTTCTTTGGCGACTTGCTCGACGGCTGGGACGGCTGCGTAAGTACGGCCTTCCGGGCTGTCTTCGTAGACCAGACCCAGGGTTTTGAACTGCACGATGTCGTGAAACAGCCTGACCTGCCGTTGATAGCGTTCCGGTTGGACGCGGGCGTGCAGATTGTCCAGCCCGCTGTCCTGGGCGCTGGTGACGATATGGGAGCCGACCGCGTCGCTGGTCGATGCCACCACGGTGGGAACGGGCGCCCCTAAGGCTGCCATGTCCTGCCCGGCCCAGGTTCCCATGGCGATGATCAGGTCGATGTCCTTGCGCTTGGTCAGGCGGTCACTGATGGCCTGGCGGACGGCGGGGCGTTGCGCGGCATCGAAATTCCCGGGTTGCCATTGGGCATCTGCGACGAACTGCAGGGTTTCACTTTTTGCATTGGCGGCCAGGTACTGCCAGGTCTGCTTGCCCGTCAGGTCTTGAGGGATATCGGGAATGGTCAGCCAGCCCAGTTGTTGCAGGCCTTGAACGATGGCGCGCAGGGTCCGGGGGTATTCGACATAGTCGCCGCTTTCGAAATAGCCAAGCCGCCACTTGCTGCCGTCCGGCTTGGTTTGGGGCGTAGTGGGAAAGACGTGAGCGGTCGCGGCGGGCGAGGCGGCGTCTGTCTGGGCGGCATGGGTCTGCGCCTGGGCGGCGACCGGCGCCAACAGCATCAGGGACAGCAGCAGTGAGCAGGTTTTGGAAATCATGTGCGTCGTATTGCGATCAGCGTGATATCGTCAAAGGGGTCCGCCCCGTCTGTGAAGCGGCGCAGGTCTGCCAATAACTGGTCGATCTGCTTGCCGGTATTGTCGGCTGGCGTCGCTAATTGAGCGAGCAGCTGCGCTTCACCGTATTGCTCTCCGGCCAGATTGGTCGCGTCGGTCACCCCATCGGTATAACCCAGCATGGTTTCGCCTGGCAGCAATGTGGATTCGAGCGGCTGGTAGGACAGGTCTTCCTGCACGCCGCAGGCAGGCCCGCTGCGGCCTGTCAGCAATCGGACCTGTCCGTCGGGGGCGATGATGGCCGGAGGGGGGTGTCCGGCATTGGCCCAGATCAGGTGGCCGGTCTGCAGATCCAGCACGCCCAGCAGCAGGGTGACGAACATCATGTTCGGATTGTTTTCCGCCAAGCGGTTGTTGATCCGGTGCATGATCCGCGCGGGATCTGTTTCGTCTTCGGTCGTGGCTCGGATCAGCGTCCGGGTGACTGCCATGAAAAGCGCAGCGGGTACGCCTTTGTCGGAAACGTCGCCGATGGCAAAGCACAGCCGTCCATCCGGCAGAGGGAAGTAATCGTATAGATCGCCGCCGACCTCTTTGGCCGGTTGGATGGCCGCGTGCAGATCCGCCTGGCGAACGATTTCCGGCGGCAGCGGCAAGGGCAGCAGTCCCATCTGGATATCGCGAGCGATGTTCAGTTCGCTTTCAAAGCGTTCGCGCACCGAGGTTTCCTGCATCAGGCGGGCGACGTTTTCCCCTAGTTTGTCCTGCATGAAGAGGAAGGACGACGCCAGCCGGCCGACTTCGTCGCGGTGGCGGGCCGGCAGGGCGGCGATGCTTGCGGGCGGTTCGGCGAGGGTCGTCAGATCCTGGTCGGGCAGGCTGCGCGCGTACTGGGTCAGCGTATCCAGGGGGCGGGTGATGCGGGTGGCGATGAGCCAGGCCAGCGCCAGCGCGAGCAACAGTGCGCCGGCAAAGATCAGGGCCTGTCGGCGGATCAGGCTGCGGGCCGGCGCCTGCAGATCGCTTTGGGGGACGGCTGCCGCCAGCGTCCAGCCCAGCGGCTTGTAGTGAATGGTTTGGATGAACCAGGGGGCTTCGTGGTCGGATAGGGTGACGGTGAACAGGTGGGGTTGCGGCGTCGGCAGGGACGCGCGCAGCGGTTTGTTGGTAGCCAGGTCGATGGCGTCGAGCAGGCGGGGGGCCTGCGCTTCGGGGGGCGGAACGATGAAGCGGCCGTTATCCGCCAGGATGAAGACAAAGCCGGATTGCGCCAGGGTCAGGCTGGATAGGGAGCTGAGCAGGGCGGACTCCATCTGAGCCCTTTGGGCCTGGACTTGATCCAGGATTTCCTGAGCGCTGTCGGATACGGCCAGTACCCAGTCCCAGGCTGGGAAATAGCCGAAGTAGCCATAGCGTGTTTCCAGCGACCTGCCGGCCCCTTGGGCTGGGGTCGCCCAACGGTACAGGGCGAAGCCGTGTCCCGAATAGCGGCTTTCGTCGTAGAGAGCCTGAGCCAAGGGCCGGCCCTTGATGTCGCGGACATCCGATAGATCGGTCCCGATCATTTCCGCCATTCCGCTGGCCAGGACCTGATGGCGGGCATTGTAAATAAAAGCGTAGCGCTGTTTGCCCAGCGACAGGCGATTGAGCCAGGCGCTGGCCAGGCGTTGGGCGGCTTCAGTGGAGACGAGACCGCGTTCGGCCATGGCGGCGTAACCGCCCAGCACGGACTGGATCGTGGTGCCGAGCTCCATCAGCTGCGCCCGGCCGCTGCGCACGCTGCGGATCTTGTCGTCGAGCAGCGCTCCCCAGCGCGCTTCGGTATCGCGTTGCACCAGGCTCAGGACGTTGTCGATGGCGTGGCGCTCGCCGGCCTCGACGGTGCGGGTGACATCGCGTTGGGTCACGGGGATGACGGCCCCGGCAACGATGAGCAGGAGCCCAAGGACGGCGAGAAAGATCTTGCCGCGCAGGGATCGGGTAAGTGAGTGCATGGAAAAGTGGCGATTGAGACCGGTACTGCAAATGAAGACCGGCACTGCAAATTACTTCAATTGTAAAATCTCGTCTACCTTATTTCGATGCAGGTTTCGTGACCATGGACAAGGCGTACTCCCGTCGGCTGCTGGATCGATTGCGCCGCCGCCCCGTGCTCGAGGTCACCCTGGCTTGTCTGGCTGTGCTGCTTTTGGCCCAGGCGCTGATCGGCGCCTTGAGCTTGTCGGCGCTCTACCGCCTGAATACTGACATGACGGCGGACCGGGTCGAGGTCGAGGTTCGCCAGATGGCAACCGGCATCGAAAACGGCTTGCGGCTGGGCAAGCCGCTGGCCCAGTACTTCGGTCTGTCTGATCTGTTGAATCAGCGTTTGGACAGCCTGCCGGATGCGCGCGGCGCAGCTGTCTTGCTGGCTGATGGACAGGTGGCTGCCGCGCAAGGCCAGCCCCTGCGCGATATCCAGGGACTGGGGCGGGCGGTCACGCATCCGGCGTCTTTCTTGGCCGAGGGGCTGTCGCGTCGGGCCAATGGTGCGGTGGTTCATCGCAGCAGCCAAGGGATTGCCGTGGCGGTGCCGCTGCAGGGGGCCGAGGCGGCGACCGTGGGAGTCGCGGTGCTGGCTGTCGTGCCGGGTACATCGGCAGGCAGCGCCTACATCCTGAGAAACCTTGCCGTTCTGTTCATCGTGACGCTGGTCGTCGGTCTGGGGCTGGCGGCTGCCTACAAGTTCGTGGTGCGCCCGGAGCAACTGGCCTCCGGCGGTTGGGCGCACTTCTTTCTGCCGCTGGTGGCCTTGATGCTGGCCCAGGGGCTGTATGCCGCACATACGATTCACACGTTCCGGGCGGTCTCGCTGGAAGTGACTCGCGATAATGCGCGTATCTTGGCGCAAGGCCTGCAGCAGGACCTGGATCGCGTGCTGGGTTATGGCATTGCCATCGATCATTTGCGTAATGTAGAGGCGCCGTTTTCCCGCCTGGCGGCGACATTCCCGGTGATTCGCTCCATCGACCTGCTGGATGCCTCGGGCAAGGTGATCAATCGCGCGGGCGGACGGGGAGCGTTGCCGCTCGATACATCGCCGCCCGCGTCCGACGAGATGATTTTGTCCCTGCCATTGGCGGTGGGGCAGGCGGTCCAGGGGCGGCTGGTATTGCATCTGGATGATGCCGTGATCGCGGCAGGGGTGCGTGCCCGCGTCATTGATGCCTTGACGGTGGTGGCGGTCGCTCTGGTGGCCGCCATCGAGATGTTGCTGCTGTTGGCCCTCATGTTGCGGCGATCCGGGAAGGCGGTTGTGGACGGCGGGCAGGTGGGGCGGATCGCCCGGCCGGTCATGTTCGGTTTCCTATTCTCGTGGGCGCTGCCTTTGGGGTTTCTGCCGCTGTATGCGCGCAGCCTGCCCAGCGGCGGGCTGCCGCTGTCCGAAAATCTGTTGATGGCCTTGCCGATTTCCGTGGAAATGGGGTGTGGTCTGTTGACGGCGCTGCTGGCCGGCGGCATCACGGATCGGCGGGGCTGGCAGGCGCCGGTGCTGGCAGGTCTGGGTGTGTGCGGCCTGGGGTTTGCCGCTTGCGCATGGGCGCCGGACTTGCCCTGGTTCACGGCAGCCAGGGGTGTCGTGGGGCTGGGGTATGGCTTGACCTGGATGGGGTTGCAGGGCCTCATCGTGACCCGCAGCCCGGCCAATGCCCGCGGCCGCAACATGAGCAATGTGATTGCCGGCTTGTTTGCCGGCCACTTGGCCGGCGCCGCTGTCGGGGCCATGTTGATGGAACAGCTGGGGTTCAGGGCCGTGTTTTTGGTGGCGGTCGTGATGCTGCTGCTGCCGCTGTCGGGGGTATTGATCCTGATGCGGCCCTATATGGCGTCGCCGCGCGCCGTGGCTGCTGCCAAGGCGGTTGCGCCTGCCGTGCGCGCCCACCGCAGTTTGGCGTTGGCTCAGACCTTGCGCTTGGTATGCACACGGGATTTCGGCCTGCTGCTGCTGGGCAGCGTCATTCCCTTTTCCGTCGCCCAGGTGGGGCTGCTGTCCTATGCCTTGCCGCTTTATCTGGACGCCCAGGGGGCGGCGGCGTCCAGCGTGGGGCGGGTGCTCATGATCTATGGCTTGTGCGTGATCTATCTGGGGCCCATGATGGGGCGCATGGCGGATCGCTCCGTGATCAAAAAACGGTGGATCGTCGCAGGAGGGGTGATCGGCAGCTTGGGGCTGATGGCCTTGTATTTGAATAGCGGCTTGCTGGCGGCTTCGTTGGCTGTGTTGCTGCTGGCCTTGGCGAGCTGCCTGAGCGGCGCGGCCCAGGCCCCATACATGCTGGCTTTGCCCGATGTCCAGCGCTATGGTGCGGCCGGAGCGACCAGTGTGCTGCGCGCGGCAGACAAGCTCGGGCAGATGGCGGGGCCGGTCGTGGTGGGCGTACTGTTCGGCGTGGCCGGCATGGGGACCGGTCTGGCGTTGACCGGCTTGATCTATCTGCTGGCGACGTTGCTGTTTCTGGCGTTTGCCCCCGTCAGCACAGCGGGGCAAACGGCACCCGAGCCGTCAAGCCAGTGAGCAGTTCGGCGGCGATGGTCGTAGCCGATGCCGCCACCCGCTCGACGGGCAATTCCGCCCCCCATAGCGTGATGGGAGCGTCCAGCGCGATGTCGCCTGCATCTGTCAGATCGATCGCCAGCGCGTCCATGCTGGGACGGCCCAGCAGGCGGGTGAGGCGACCGGCCGCCAGCACCGGGGTGCCTGTCCCTGCGTGGCGCGGGTAGCCGTCGGCATAGCCGCAGCTGACCAACCCGATCCGCATGTCCCGTTCGGCCACAAAGGCGCCGCTGTATCCCAGGCTGGCGCCGGCCGGCAGGCGGTGGATGGCGCCCAGCCGGGCGATCAGCGTCATGGCGGCCCTCAGGCCCAGGTCCTGCCCCGTGATATCGGCCAGCGGGCTCACACCGTAGAGCGCGATGCCGGGGCGGATCCAGTCGGTTTGCGCCGCATGATCGGGCTGTTGCAGCAATGCGGCGGAATTACAGGTGGAAATGGGTCCTGGCAGACCGGCCACCACATGCTGGAACCGGCGCAATGCTTCTGTGATGCCCTGGGGGGCTTCTGCCTGAGCGTAGTGGTTCAGATGGCCGGTGCCTGTCGTGCGGCCGCTGTCCTGCAATGCACGGGCCTGGCGGTGCGCTTGCGCATAAGCCTGGTCATCGAATCCCCCCATGCGGGTGTCTCCGGCGTAGCGCAGCCAGATCGCGGGGGGCATGGGAAGGGCGCCGTCCGCCAGCCAGCGAAGCTGGTCTTCGTGGCTGATGATCAGGTGCAAGTTCGGTAGCGTCAATGCCTGGATATCGCTCGCGCGCAGCAGCCCTGTGTGAACAAGAATAGGGCCCTTCCAGCCAGCCTGGTGGCAAGCATGGGCTTCGGAAAGAGTCTGGACGGTGACGCCGTCAGCCGCTTGCAGGCCGGGCATGACGTTGTTCAGGCCGTGCCCGTACGCATCGGCCTTGGCCGTCGCCCAGATGCGGGTAGCGCGGTGATTCAGGCGTCGCCGCAATTGCGAAAGGTTGTGCGCGACAGCGGCGGCATCCACGAAGGCGCAGAGCCGGTCAGCGTGCTTGGGCAGGTGAAAGTCGGGCATGGGAGGTCCATGGAATTGGGCGGTTGCCCTGATTCAGTACCTGAACCTGCCTGACGGTTCCATCAAGGGTGGTGCATGACCATGGTCAGACAATTCCAGCCGGATTGTCGCTGATAGCGCAATTCGTGCAGATAATGCCGCATCAGGCGCACCCCGTGGCCGCCGGGCTTGGCTTCGTCCAGGCAGGCGACCAGCGCCGGAGGGTCTCCTGCCGTCGGGTCGTAGGGGCGTCCATTGTCGCGCAGCGTCAGGGTGATGGCGCCTTCCCGCACTTGGCAGGACACCGTGATGGCCGGTGAATCATCGGTCGCCTGCGGGTCGAAGGCATAGGACACGACGTTGGTAAGGGCTTCGTCCAGGCAGAGCGTCAGACCGAAGGTCGTGCGAGGCGGCCATTCCTGCTGTTCTGCAATGGCCTCGAGCCATTCCAGCGCATGCGGCACGGCCTGTGCGTCTGCATGCAGTTCAAGCATGTCGCGGCTGTCTGACATGGTGTCACCTGGGTAGGATGATCTGGAGAGAGTTCAGAGAGTTGCATCCCCCCGGATGCGGGCGGCAAGGTCGGCGGCAGCCTGGGTCGAGGATACGCCGAAGGCCAGGATTCCCTGGTCCAGCGGACCTGTGATGCGGGGGGCCGCGACCAGTTCGCGGCCGATAATCAGAGCGAGCACGCCGCCGACGTTGTTGCGGCTGGCCGTGCTCAGCCGCTGAGCGCCGCTTTGAGTCAGGCGCAGTCCGACGAAAGGCTGCCCCTGGGAGTCGACCAGCGCCGCCGCGTCGGTCAGGTCATCGCGGACGATGATCGGGCGGGGTTGCAGGTAAAGCGTGCCTTCCGGCACCTGGACAGCGATCAGATCCGGGTCGGATCGTGACTGGGCCAGGTAGATGGCGACCGGTTGCACCTGCTGGGGCTGGGCAGCCGACTGGGCGGCCGGATCGGACGTGTGGCGGGTGGTCGATGGCAGGTTCTGGCAGCCTGCCAGAACCAGTAGGGCAGCCAGCAGGGCTGGGGCAAAGATTCGGGGTGTCAGGCGCATGGTGGGCAGTTCGGGTTGGACCCTGGAATTGTAGAAGGATAAACCATGAAAGCGCGATATGTCCGGCGCGGGAACTATCGGAATGCGCCTGGATGCAGGCGTAGACTATTCGGCGGCAAGCGGGGGAACCCTGGCAGGCGAATCGTTACTGAGTGCATGCCGGGGCCTGGCGCCGGTATGAACGGAGAGAAGCATGGTCATCGGACTTAATAATTTCAGACAGGTGGGCGGCGGAACCTTTGAGCGGGAAATCCGCTTGAATCAGGGCAATGATCAGGTGCGCCAGAGCGGCGTGTCCCGGTTGGCGGCGCGCATCAGCGGATTCTTTACGACGCGCACCCCGCAGCAACGGGACCAGATCCGCGATGATCGTGTCCAGGTCAAACAGCAGTTCCTGACGCTGCTCAGCCAGACCGAAGGGCGCGCCGGCGCGCAGCGGGCCCTGCAGGCGTGCGGTCTGCCGCGCGATTGGGCGACCAATGATCGACCCTTGACCAATCATCAGGTCACGCGGATTTTGGACAAGTCCCAGGAATTGCGCCAGAACATCGTCCGGCACAACGAAGAGCGGCTGACGCTGGTGCTCAATGGGCTGGACGGCCCGGAAAGCCGGGATCTGCGGGCAGCCGTCTGCCGGGCGGTGCGCAATGACTCGCGCTTCGGCAATACGCCGCTGAGTCAGTTGGATGTCCGGGCCTTGCGTGCGCAGGCAGAAACGAATTTGCGCGACGTACACCAATCCCAGTGTCAGGAACGCTTCCCCGGCCTCAGCCAACTGGTGCTGCAGGCGCCGCAAGGCAGTCCCCTGGGCCAGCTGCCGTTGGCTCCCGCCACGTTGATCGGGGGGCTGAGGCAGTTGCCGACGCTAGGCGGCGCGGACCCGCAGCTGGTCGGCGAGACATTGGATCGGATAGACCAGACAACTGAACTGCTGGGCCGTCAGGCCTGGAATCAAGACAGTCTGCGTGGCTTGTCTACGGAACTTGATCAACAGGAAATAGATCTGCTGGTCGCGGGCCAGGATCTGGCTGCGCACTCGCTGGAGTGTCAGCAGGAACTGGACAGTTTGCAGGTCCAGCGCCAGGCGTTGGGCGGAGACGAAGACCTCGACGCCCAGATCGAGGATCTTCAGCAGCAGAAGGATGTCTATGACGCCTTGGGCAAGGATCTGGATCATCAGGTCGAGCTGGTGCGCGCCAAGAGCGCGTTCGTCGAGGAGATGCGTCTGACAGATCCCCTGACGGACCGGTCGGTGAAGCATAGCAATCTGATCTGGGCCGAAGCGGGGCAGTCTCTGATGGACCGGCTGGACGAGGGCATCGCTCGGGGTGAGCCGCCCTTGACTGAGGCGCAACAGGGCGCGTTGGCCCATGCGCAGCTCGAATGGACCAGCCTGTGCATTGATCGTATGTCGGATTATCGGGTCAGCAGCCAGAACCCGGATGACCTTCAAAGCATTCCGGCGCCAAACAAGGACAATCAGGATACCCACCCCATCGTGGAGGGCAAACGCAATACGCTCGCTGCCTTGCGGAGCAAGCTTGAAGAGGTCGGCATCCCGAAGAAAACGCTGGATGCGCTCTTTTCCAAAGAGTCCCTGGGGCGCGCCGAGCGCCAAGCGCTGTCGGGCATCGGCACTTGGCAGCCGCTGAGCCGCGATATGGTGGTGATGCGCGATGGCGTGATGCGCACCTACACAAGCGAGATCGAGTCCGCGCAATTCATGGATCGCAGCCTGGGGGTGGATCTGGGCCATGGACGTAGCGGCGGCGTATCGGCCGGGGTGAGAGACAATGTCGAGCACGCCCGTAACCTGAAGGTCAGCCGCTTGAGAGATCCGGACGGGCAGGTCATGACGACGGTGGTGGGTCATGGCGTGCTGGACATGTGGGGTGTGGATGATCCGCAGCTGCGTCAGCAGTCCAATCGGCAGGGCGCAAAAGAGGTGCTGGAAGTCGCTTTGTCCAGCAATGCGCGGCTGCGCGACGGCCTGACCGATCCCAACCGCCCGCAGGGCGCCCCAGCGCCCAGGCTGGTGCATGTCAGCGTCAACCTGATCTCGCCCGATAGCGTGCGCGAAATGCTGCCGGGCCTGAAGGACTACAAGGAAAAAACCTATACCTTCAATCAGTTCGAGGCCTTTGACGCCAATTCCGGTCCTGGCCAGGATTTGCGTGTTTTCAGTCCTCAGGGTCCCGATGGCGGTCAGGTGGCGCAGGTCGATGTGGACACCATCACCTTTTCGTTCGGTATCAATGGCATTGCGACCGGGGCGATGCAGCACCTGATGTTCGGCGCCTGGGACAATGTCCATGAACACAATACGCGCAACATGGTCAAGCTGATCGGCGATCTGGGCGATGGCCGGTTCGGCGCCCGAGGCGCACGGCCTGGGGGGTTTGTCGGCGAGGCTTATGATCGCCTGCAGGGGCTCATTGATGATCAGAATACGGACCCCGCGCAGCGGCAGAACGCCGAAAACCTGATGGCGCAGCTGCGCGGTCAGACGGATCTGGTCCGCTCCATGTTCACAGAGGAAACCTTTCGCAAGGGCAATGGCGACACGGCGAAAATGGGACGTGAAATCCTGGTGCTGCAGGGTTTAGCGGAACAGGGCCTGGATCTGGCGGGGGTCACCGATCTGGCCGGCACCATGTCCAAAGGCTGCAAGAGCGATAAGGACCGTGGCGGCGTGACAGACGTCGAGCTGAAGGCCAAGCTGATCCTGCGGGATCTGGGGGGCGAGATGAACCCCGATGAACGGCTGGAAGGGGACGATCAAGGCGTTTACTATACGGTAAGCTCCAGTTCCGGCCAGCTTGAGAATCAGCGCTGGAATACGGGTCTGTCCGGCAGCAAGGAAGCCGGACACCTGAAAGACCGTTTGCCTGATCCTGAGGTCCGCCAGTTTTTGTGTGGTCTGGGCAAATTCGCCAAGGCTTGATGCTGCACGACGCTAACACTGCTACCGGAGCAAAATATGTCTCTATCTTCCTATCAGGCCCTGATCGCCGAATTGGGCCAGTCGCTGGGCGACGCAGAGATGGCCGCGGGTGAAGACGGGTATCTGGGACTCGTGATCGATGCTCACGATATCCACCTTCAATATGATGCCGACGAAGACCAGCTGGTGCTGTACGCCCGGCTGCAGGAAGCCGATGCAGACCGCCGCGACGCCATCTACGCCATGCTGCTGGCGGCCAATATCTTCTGGCAGGGCACGCGGGGGGCGACCTTCAGCGCCGATTTCGATACCGGCCGTATTTTCCTGGCCGACCGGCGTGGCTTGGCCGGTCTGGATGCAGAGGCGCTGTCTGTGTGGATCGAGCGCTTTTCCAATGCGGCGGCTTACTGGCGTGAACGCATTGATGCGGCCAACGATGGCGGGCCGTTGCGCACCGCCGGGGCCGACGTCCCCGCTCCCGGCGCGACGGGCTTGCCCGGGTTTCCGCCCGGGGGTTCCCTTGCCTGATCCGTTCTGACCGCGCACCCGTCCGTGACTGAAGACTCGACCTTCACCCGATTGTTGTCGGAATTGGGACAGATCCTTGGTATCGCACCGCTGGCCCCCTCTCAGGGGGTCTGTCAGTTGGTGTTCGATGGCCGCCATGTCGTTCATTTGATGCATGCCGGCGCCCGCGATCTGGTGCTGCTGTCTTGTAGTCTGGACGGTCAGGGCATGGATGGTTCGCATGCCTTGCGCATGGCCCAGGCTGATTTCCTGCAGGCGGGAAATGGCGGCGTGATCCTGTGCGTGGCGCCCGATGGCCGGCCCTGCATGCAGCTGGCGCTTGCCCTGCGGGACTGCAGCGCCTCCGATCTGGAGACGGCTCTGGAGTCCTTGCTGAATCAGGCTGAGCGGTGGGCGGATAGCGCACCAGCAGACACCGCCGGCCCCGGCCGGCGGCCCGATGACCCCGCCTTGTTCCTGCAATCTGTCTGACGATTAACGACGGTTCAGGACGATTTCTGGATGATTCCTTTCAGGGAATCAGCAATCTGTTTTGTCAGCGTGCTTTGCAGGTCGATCATCATCGTCCATTGCTGTGTTTGTTGCTGCAGTTTAAGCAGATCGGTTTGCGAGACGTTGCCGTCGGCATCAGTGCTGATGCCTGAAATGGTGTCGCGCAGCTTGCTTTCCTGGGTGCGGATGCTGTTGTAGATGGTGTCGTTGACACTGTTGAAATTCAGGCCGGCTGAACCGGAAAGACCGTTGATTGCCATGATGACGGACTCCTAGCGAGAAGTTGGAAGGGGCAGACGAGCCGCCGGGGACAGGGAAGAGGATGCGGTGTTGACCGGCCAGGCGGCCAATACTTCCTGGGCGGCGGCGGCCGCATCCGCTGCCGCCTGCCATAGGGGGAAATCCTGGCGCGAAAGGCCATTGAGCATGGGGGTGCGCAAGGATTGTTCAAGGCGGTGCGCTCTGGTCAGCAGCGTATCGCGCAGGGCGGCTCCGTCCGGAGCCGCCAGTTGGGTGTCGAGATCGGTCAGCATCGTATCCATGGCGGTGGTGTCCTTAGCGCAGGACGATGGCGGGGCGCGGGCCGTCGAACAGCAAGCGCGAGTCTTCGATGGCGGTCAGGCGGTAGTGCCGGTAGCTGCCGCCTATGAGCAATTTACTCCCATCTTCCAGCACGATAAAGGGTGTTTTCCCGCTGACGACGCTACGGATGCGAAAGGGAACGGCATCGGCATAGGGATGATCGCCATCCGCCAGCGACGCGATGTTGAAGTGATCCTGGTTGAACTGCGCCAGGACGGTATCCAGCGTAACCATCTGTTCGGCCGTCAGCCCCTTGGCGCCAGCCTGGAGCCGGTGATCTCGCCAAACCAGCGTCATCCCGTTCAGGCCGGCGGCGGCCAGCGCCTGGGTCAAGGCGTCGGCCACGGCGGGCGCCAGCAGGATGTGGTTGCCCAGGATCGTCATGCCCGGTAGCTGGGCGCGAACGGCATTCAGGGTCGCCGCGCGACCTGTGTCGTCGAGCGCGACCCCCTGAATGCTCAGGCGGCCATCGCCTTCGTAGCGGGCTTCGTATTTGACCTGAAGGTTACGCAGGGCGATCGTGGCGATCTGGACGGCTTCGGCTTCGCTGCTGACCTGCATGGCGGGCATGGGCCAGACCTGCGCCAGGGCGGAAGACAGATTGTCGCGCTCGCCGGCGTTGCGCACCCAGCCCGACACTTGCACGATATTGTCCTGCGTAATGGCGGCATGCAGTCGCGAGGCCAGCCCCAGTCTGTCGATGGCCGCCTGGATCTGCCCCAGAGACTGTTCCGCAGCGACCCTGGGGTTCGGGCGGTTCGGCGCTGGCGTTGGCGTGCCTGGCAGCAGCCAGGCGATCAGGATGGCCAACAGGATGGTCACCGTGGCGGCAGCCAGCCCAAGGGTCTTACCCCAGGACGGTTGCCGGCGAACAGCAGCCAGGAGGCCGGCGTCTGCGCCGTCGGATGGGTTTGGCGCAGCAGCGTGCGCCGCCGGGTCATCCGCAGGGAGGTCGTCCGTCTCTTTGTCCGCTGGGGCTTCAGCCATCGGCGTGATGGTGTGCTCGTTAGCGGCTTCCGGTGCGGGGCTCCAGGGATCGGACGGGCGTGCGACGGTAATCCAGATCGGACCCACCGGCATGGCCTGGTTGAAGGGGGTCGAGGGAGGCGCCGGGGCGTCTTCGGTTTCACCTTCCGGGGCCAGGTCCCAGCCGTTCGTGCCCAGCTTCAGCCTGACGGTGCGCGGCGCCAGGCCTTCGTCGGCCAGCACGATATGGCAATCCGGGGAGGTGCCCAGGACGTCATCGTGCTGCACCGGGCATCGCGCATCGCGATGCAGGCCGGAGAGCACGCGCAGTTCGAGCGGCTCAGGCATCGGGGACTCCGGGCGGGCTTTGCCGGGCAGGCATCATAGATCCACCCGCGCCAGCGGCTGCACGTTGATTTCCTGTGTCAGCTCTTGGTAGGACAGGACCGGTAATTCATAGAGATCCTGTTCAATCATCTTGCGCAAGTAGCGCCGGATGTCCATGGAAGTCAGGAGCACCGGCTTGCGGGCATTGATCGTGATGTCGCCGATGGCGGTGCGGATGTTGGTGATCAATTTCTTGGTGGTGTTCGGG
Source organism: Castellaniella sp. (assembly GCF_034675905.1). Taxonomy (GTDB): domain Bacteria; phylum Pseudomonadota; class Gammaproteobacteria; order Burkholderiales; family Burkholderiaceae_B; genus Castellaniella. The sequence goes on from NZ_JAUCCV010000010.1 coordinate 739,409, forward strand.
TCCAGGGCCAGGTAGCTGCCGGCGGATGTCTGGCGGATGGCGCCGCGGATGGTTTCCTCGACGTTGGGGGCCAGCAGGTAGGCGGGCAGAATATTCTGTCCGCTGGAATATTTATAGCTGATATGCCGCTTGAGAGAGACGCGCACGTATTCCGTCAGCAGGACGGAATCCTTTTCCTTCTGGCCCCATTCGATCAGGGCTTCCAGGACCGCCCGTAGATTTCGCACGGAAATGTCCTCGGAGACCAGCCGCTGCATGATTTCGGCGATTTTCTGCACCGGCATGATGCGCAGGGCTTCTTTGACCAGATCCGGGAAACGGTCTTCCATGGCGGTCAGCAAAAACCGGGTTTCCTGGATGCCGATGAATTCGGAAGAATATTTTTTCAGGACGAAGGCCAGGTGCCAGGTCAGGATCTGGTGGGCGTCCATGCAGGGGATGCCGGCCGCCATCAGCATGTCGGCGTGGCCGGACTCGGTCCAAAGCGTCGGGATGCCGGGCAGGAATTGTTTGTCGGTGCTGTAGGGGATCTGCAGGGCCTGCAGGTTTTGTTCCGTGTCGCGGACCAGGATGTGGTCTGGCAGGAGCTGGCCTTGAGACACGGGGACTTCAGCCAGCAGGATCAGGTAGGTATTGTCGGGCAATGCCTCGTTGAAGCGCAGTTGGATGCCGGGAAACGGCACGCCCAGGTCGAAGTACAGCGCCCGGCGGATCTTGATGAGTTCTTCATTGAGTTCCTCGGCGTTGAAATGCCGCTGCAGCCCCGCCGCGACGTCGATCATGAGCGGCAAGGTGGGGGCGAACTCGGCGCTGCCGTCGGATTTCGGCTTGGGGGCGGGTTGGCCGTCGGCGGCCAGCGCGGGTATTTCTGTGATCTCGCCCGTTTTTTCGTCCACGACCTTGCGGGTGCCGCGCAGCAGCACGAAGCCGATCACACCCACAACTGTGGCCAGCGCCAGAAAGGTCAGGGTCGGCATGCCTGGGATCAGGCCCATGCCCAGCGCCACCGCAGCAGCAATCAGGAGCGCGCGCGGTTGCGCCAGGATCTGTGCGCCGATGTCCTTGCCGACGTTCGAGGGGCCGCCTTCGCCGGTTTGCACGCGGGTCACGATGATCCCGGCGCAGATGGCGATGAACAGCGCCGGGATCTGGGCGATCAGGCCGTCGCCGATGGTCAGGATGGAATACACCTGGACGGCTTCGCCGGCTGTCAGACCGCGTTGCAGCGTGCCGATCAGGATGCCGCCCAGCAGATTGACCGCCACGATGATCAGTCCGGCAATGGCGTCGCCCTTGACGAACTTCATGGCGCCGTCCATGGCGCCGTAGAGCTGGCTTTCCTTTTCGACCAGCGTGCGGCGCTTACGGGCGTCATCCATGTCGATGGTGCCGGCGCGCAGATCGGCATCGATGGACATCTGCTTGCCCGGCATGGCGTCCAGAGAAAACCGGGCGGCGACTTCCGCCACGCGTTCGGCGCCTTTGGTGATGACGACGAACTGTACGATGGTGAGAATCAGGAACACCACCAAGCCGACGATCAGATTGCCGCCGACCACGAAATTGCCGAAGGTTTCGATGATGTGACCGGCGTCGCCCTGCAGCAGAATAAGACGGGTGGTGGCGATCGAGATGCCCAAACGAAAGAGCGTCGTCACCAGCAGCACGGATGGGAACGAGGAAAAAGCCAGCGGTGAGGGCAGGTACATGGCGACCATCAGCAGGATCGCCGACAGGGTCATGTTGGTGCCGATGAGCACATCGACCAGCGCGGTGGGCAAGGGCAGGATCATCATGAAGATGATCGAGACGATCAGCACTGCCAGGACGATGTCGTTCCGGCTGGTGATGAGGTTGACGACGCGGCTGAGGGTTTGTTGCATGGGGTATCCGATCTAGCGGGAGTCGGCCGCACCGACGTCGCCGGCACGCATATTGATGTAAGCGCGCATAGCGGCTTCGGCTTCGGGCAATCGGCCTAGCGCCGCCAGAGCCTGGGCGCGAACCAGATGAAAGGCCGTGCCCATGCCTCCTTGGAGGGCTACTTTATCCAGAGTCCCCAGTGCGGATTCTGGTTTGCCGGCACGCAATTGCGCCAGCGCCAACGAGATGCGTTGGCGCGCGTCGGCCAGGCCGAGCTCGTCCAGCGCGGCGAGCAGCACGGCGGCTTTTTCGGGCCTGTCGTTTTCCAGATAGATGTAGGCCAGCAGGTCGAGCAGGATGTCGCCGTTCTCGCCCAGGGGGCGAGCGGGCTCGGGGGCCGTGGGCGTATCGGGGTCCGGAGTCATGGCGCCTGAGTTCATCCCTGGTATAGCGCGCTGCGGTACATGGCCACCAGGTCGCGCAGATTGGTTTCCTCTTTCAGCAGGCGCACGGCCCGGTTCAGCGTGCGGCTGTCGCCCGCACCGGATTCGGCCTGCGTGGCGAGATTTTTCAGGGCTTCACGCAGCGCCTCGGCGAACTGGGACGGCATCAGCAGGTCACGATTGCCGATGTCGGGGCGCAAGGCTTCTTTCAGGTAGTCGCCGGTATTGGGTTTGTCCAACAGCTGCGCCAGCTGGGCGCGGATCGGGTCATCCGATGGCGCCAGATTGCGCCGGTCCGGCAAGGTGCGGGTGTCAGGCTCGTTTTTCCGGGCATAGACGATGTTGTCGATCCCGTGATCGAAGCTCATGAGCCGGTTGACGTTCAGATCAGGCATGGGCAGGCTCCGGTTCAGGGTTCGTCACGCAAGGCGTCTAGCCAGCGGTTCAGGTAGTCCAAGGCCTGGTGCAGCCGCAATACCGTGAATTCGGCTTCGTTGAGCCGTACGAGCGCCAGCAGGTAGGAGACGCCGTCGTATTCGCGCAGCGCGGGTTGCACCGGCCAGTCGTCCATCCGGCTGTGGTGTGCGCGCTTGCAGGCGCGCAGCAGCCATTGCCCGGCATCATACGGCGTGGGACAGGCTGCGTAGACCAGGATGTTCGTGTCGGCGTGTTCCAAGCCCAGCAACCGACCAGGGGTCGTGCGAAAGACGACCTGGCCTCGGGCATCGAAGGACAGATCCGGGATGCCGGCGGCCTCGCCGAACTGTCGCAGAGTGCTGTTGGGGCCCGTCATTACAAATCTTCCTCGTCGATGGCCAGATCCAGGGCGTCCTGGGCGGCGCTCAGGATGCCCTGCCGGGTGTCGGAATCCGGAAATACCGGGACAGGGAGGTCGCGCAGCAGGGATTTTATGCCTGTCAGCAGCATGATGCGACCTTCCGGCGTCGTGACGCCATGCTGTTGGGTCAATGAGGTGAAACGGGATTCGCTCAGCCATTTTTCACTGGTCAGCGAAACCAGGTCGCGCATCAATCGTTCGCTGTCCGGGGCGCCCAGCCCTTTTGACTGCAGGTTGCCGGATAGATCGGTGCAGCCTTCCAGGACCGTTGCGGCGACCTGCAGATGATACAGATCGCTGGTCAGGGCCTGCAAGCGCCGGGGGTCGGTGGAGGGTCGGGTGGACGACAGGTCCTGGCCCAGGGCGGCCACCAGCTGTGTGAGGCCGCGGGCCATGTCTTTGCCGCCGAAACGTTCCAACGCCAAGCCCAGCGTCTTGCCTAGCGTGTTTTCGCCCAGAACGATGTCGCGGTATGTGCTTTGGAAGGTCTGAACCCCTTGGGCGTCCGACGCGAATTCTGCCGCGCTGCCCAGCGCATTCAGGCCCGCCCGGATTTGAGGGCCGCTATCAATTTCCAGATCGGCCAGGGCATCGCGCAGGGTCTCCAGCAGCTCGGGGCTGGCGCCGTCCTGTTCGCCCTTGCGCAGGGTGTATTGCAGCGCCAGGAATTGCTGGGAGACATCATCGAATGCCTGGGCGGCCTCCTGGCGGGGTGAACCCTGGCCCGACAGTAGTTTTTCGACAAGCGCTTCGAGCTTGGCCTGGGCATTGGGGTCCTGGCCTTGTTGCAGCATTTCGATGATTTCCGCCGGCTGCATGAGCTCCACGGGCCGCTCGGGCTTGACCTTGCGTTCGGCGTGGTGCTTGTTTTCAGTCTTTTCCGCCATGTGCAGGCTGATTTCCTCGGCGGCATCGTTCAGGGAGTCGATTCCGCCTTTCAGCAGCACCGCGTGTTCGCCCATCAGCGTGCCCGTGCGGGGCTGATCCGTGCTGAATCCGGGCTGTTGGCCCGGCGAACTGAATCCGGGGGTAATGCCGCCGGCGTCGATGCGGTTCATGGTGGGGAAGCGGTTCCATACAGAGACTGGTCTGAGGTAGTAACGGACGCCGCGCGAAGGTTCCCTTGAAGTGCGCGGAATCAGGCAGGTTTCAATGCGGTCTGGGGTTTTCCCTGGTTTTTGGTTGGTGATGGAACTGTTATCGCTTGCCTGACACTTATCCGGTATGCAGGCGGTCGCCCTTCGGTTTCACCCGGTCGCCCTCCGCTGACATACCGATATAGGATGATCCATCATGAACATGACAGTCAACAATTCCGGCGGCGTCAATTTCGCAGCGGCTCTTGCCAGCGGCGACATTCAGACCATCATCCAGATGGTGCAAAGCGAACGGGTCCGCTTGCTGGATTCGCAGTTGGTCGATCAGGTCAAGGCTGTCCAGTCCCGCAACGATCAGATCGCCAAGCTGAACAATGTGTTGTCCAGCCTGAATGCCTACTCCAGCCAGATCAAGGGGACCGATGCGCAGTCCAAACCCGCAGACTGGGGCTCCAACAACGAATTGCGCAAGACCTACGAGGTCGCCGTGAATGACGCCATTCAGGATGCGGGCATTACCGATTTGGGGATTCAGCAGCATGATGGCTTGCGTTCCGCCAAGCCCGGCGAGCAGCCGTCGCATCCGTGGGAAGCGGTCAACGGGGTCTTGATTCATGGCACCAATGTGATCAATCCCACAGTCACCAAGGGCGAAGTCGATGCGGCCATCACCAAGATCAAAGGCATGATCGACGCCGAAAGTAATAATCAGCAGATGGACATGCTGCGTCTGCAAAGCCTGAACAACAAGAAGAACGAGTCCATCGAGATCCTGACCAATACTCAGAAGAAACACACGGATTCAGCGTCCAGCATCATTCGGAACATCTGATGCTGCACACAGTGTTCGGGCGCCAGACTGAACGGCCTGTTCTTCAGGCTATGTTGCAATCCAGATCAAGGAAAATATTATGAATACTTCCGGCGTGGGCAGTTCGCTGCCGATCGACATCAGCCAGGCGATTGCGTCGGGCGACATCCAGACCCTGATTCAGATGGTGCAGAGCGAACGCGTCAAACTGCTGGATCAGCAGTTGGTGGATCAGGTCAAAGCGGTGCAGGCGCGCAATGACCAGATTGCCAAGCTAAATGACGTGTTGTCCAAGTTGACCGCCTTTCAGGGCGGCATCAAGGGGACCGATGCCGGCAGCAAGATCAAGGACTGGAATAACGACAAAATCAAGCAATACGAGCTGCCCTTGAACGACGCTATCATCGCGGCCGGCATCGAAGATTTGGGATTTCCCAGTCGGACGGGCCAGCGCACGCGTCTGCCCGGAGAAGAAAATGTTCCAGGCGGCAGCGGCGGACCCTGGGTGACAGGCAAGCAAGTGGTTGGCGGATGGACCACCAAGGGCGAAATCGACGCAGCCATCACCAAGGTCAAGGGCATGATCGACGCCCAGAGCAATAACCAGCAGATGGATATGCTGCGTTTGCAGAGCCTGAACAACAAGAAAAACGAGTCCATCGAAATTTTGACGAACACGCAGAAAAAGCATACGGACTCCACCTCGTCCATCATTCGCAACATCTGATAAGGATTCACCACCATGGCCAAGACACCCGAAGAAATCATGCGCGAGGCCGAGGCGCTGATCGAACAGACCCAGCGCAGCCTGGCCGCGACGGCCGACGTCTACCGTGCCCAGGGCCTGGATGCCGACAAGTTGGCTGCCGGCATGAACGAGAAACATCAGGCAGAGGCCGAAGCGCTGTTTCGCAAGGATATGGAAGATATCGAGCGCGAGGCAGCCGAAGAAGCCGCCCGCCTGAGCTTCGCCAACGCTACGCCTCGTGCGGGCGGGCCGCGCAAGATGCGCAATATGATCTGACCAGCGTTTCACACAGGAGCCCTCATGAGCGAGCAACCCGATACCGAATTTACCCAGCAGGATGCGGATGCAGCCGTCGAAAATCTGATCGGCCTGTGGAAATCCGGGGGCACCTTGGCGCAGGCCATGGGGATCACCGCCCAGGAGTGCGAGGCGATGTATGCCCACGGTCATTCTCTGTATGCTCAGGGTAAATACAACGACGCCTTCAAGATCTTTGCCCAGCTGGTGAGCTATGACCACATGGATTCGCGCTATCAGCTAGCCCTGGCATCGGCCATGCAGATAACCCGGCGCTACGAAGAAGCCTTGCAGCAGTACGTCGTCGTGACAGTGATGCGGGTGGATGACCCTATCCCGGTCTTCCACAGCGCCGAGTGCCTGCTGGCCCTGGGACGCCCCCAGGAGGCCCGCGAATCACTGGAGCTGATTATTGAATCCATGTGCAAGCCTGGCGAGCACGATGCCGTCAAGGCCCGTTCCGAGGCGTTGCTCAAGGCGATCAACGCAAAGACCCAGGAAAAATAAATCGTTTGCATGGAACGATTTACCGCTGGCCGGCCACTGAAGTAGTAAGCGCGCCCAGGTGCGGCAGGCAGATCCAGACAAGCATACCGGAGTCCAACATGAGCATTTCGCTGCAATCCAATCTTCCTCCTGGCTATATTCCGCCGGGCGTCGATCCCAAGTCGCTGGACCCGGCGACGCGGAAAATGGTCGAGACCACGGGGATCACGCTGGAAGCCGCCCTCAAGCTGATTGGCGTCGAGGTTAACGACACCAATGCGGGCCGCCTGGAATCGCTGCTGGATTCCATGTTGCCCAAGCCTAGCGGCGACAAACCGATGAGCGACCCTTTCGGCGGCTTGTCGTCCGAGTCGGTGTCCATCGATATCTATTCGGTCATGGCCCTGTTTCAGAAGTGCGCCCAGGAAATGCGCAATCAGGCGCGTGAGGTCCGCAACTCCGAAATGCAAAACCAGGTGAGCAGCCTGAAAAACGCGGCGCAGGAAATTCGCAATGCCGCCGAAGACCGCATGCAGCAGGCCATCATTTCGGGCGCTTTCCAGATCACCGGCGGGTTGGTGTCCGTGGGCATGGGGGTCACCGGCGGTGTGTTGGGGGCCAAGGGCATCAACGCGGGCGCCGACACGGTCAGCGGCATGAAGCTCAGCAATGTCGCCAGCACGCTCAGCAATTCCGCCCAGGGGGCTGGCAGCATCTTCACCGGCATCGGCGGCATGGTGGGTTCCAGCAAGGAACGAGAAGCCGCCGAGCACGACGCCAAGAAGTCTGAGCTTGAATCCGACGCCAAGGTCCACGAGCAAAGCGTGCAGCAGGCCAATGACCTGATGCAGCAAATGATGGACGTGATCCGGGATGTCCGCGAAAAGCTGGGCGCCATTGATCAGGCGCGCAACGAAACCAATCGCGGTATTGCGCGCAACGTCTGATCTGGACCCACTACCCAAGAGAGGCACGCATGAACACGACGATTTCCTCGACCGGCCCCGGCTACACCCCCCCCGTGGGAGGGCAGACGGATGGTGGCCAGGTGAACAACGTCCCCGGCGGCAACGGGATCAATAACGTCGATCTCGAGAAGTTCTACACCGAGGTCGTCAAGTACGCCAAGCAGTTCGAGGAGCCGGGCAAGAGCGGCGAGAGCCCATTGGTCGATTCGCGCGGAGCGCCCAAGATCGACGCCCCTGCGCAGGCCTTCAGCGCCAATGACATGGTGGATCTGTTGCGCAGTCTGCGCAGCAAGTCCCAGGATGGACAGCTCAAGACGGCCAAGGAAGGCCTGGAATCCGCCCGGGTCAAGGCGGAAAAGAACACTGAAAAGCAGTTGGAAAAGATCAAGGAATGGGTCGATAAGTGCAAGGAAGCCAGTTCCAAGGGCTTGCTCGGCAAGATCTTCGGCTGGGTCGGCAAGATCTTCGCTTTTCTCGCTGCGGTCGTGGCTGTGGCGGCGGCGGCCGTCGCCACGGTTGCGACGGGCGGCGCCGCAGCGCCTTTGTTGGCCCTGGCGATCGTCGGCGCGGTTGCGGCGACCGTGTCGCTGGCCAATGCCATTTCCCAGGAAGCCGGCGGCCCCGAGATCAGTATCGGCAGTCTCATCCAGCATACTGTGGGCAAATTTCTGACGGATGTCTGCGGAGTAGACCCCAAGCAGGTCGAAAATATCTGCAAGATCGTCGGCGGCGCGATGGCGATCGCTTGCCCTATCATGCTGGCCATCGAACCCTCTTTGCTGGGCAATATGGCGCAAGGCATCGCTCTGATGGCGGGCGCCGATGAAAAGACGGCGGGCTATATCGCCATGGCCTTGACCATCGCGGCAGCCATCGGCGTCGGGATCGCCATGGCGGTCATGACGGGCGGGTCCTCCATGGCCAGCACGGTCTCGCAGGTCAGCAGCAAGGTGATCATTTCGACGCTCAAGACCTTCAATGCGGTGCTGACGGGAACCTCGGCGGTGGTGTCGGGCGGGACCCAGATCGCCCAGGGCGGCGTAAATATTTCCAAGGCCCAGTCCGAGGAAAAAGCCCAGATAGCCATTTCACAGAAAAAGGAACTCGAGGCCATGATGGTCAAGCTGCAAAAGCAGATGGAAGAAGGCCGCGAGGAAATAAAGAAAATCATCCAGCAGATCGAGGAAAGCACCCAGGCGGTCAGCAAAATGATCGCCGGCACGACCGACAACATGACGCAGATCGCCATGAACATGAGCGGCAAGTCGACGGTCTGAATCCAGGATGACGAGAAAGGAGAACCTGATGTCCAAATCCGCGACGGCCGACGTGTCCCGCAGCCCGGTTGCCCAGAAGCTGTATGACGATCTGTCGGCTTTGCCGGCTGGATCCCGCATGAGCAGCGCGCAGCTGGAAGTCCTCTATGCTCTGGCATATGCCCATGTGACCCAGGGGCAGTATGCTCAGGCCCTGCCAATTTTTTCGATCCTGGCGACGTACGGCCCCACCCGCAAGCACTACCTGGCGGGCCTGGCGGTTTGTCTGGAAAAATCGGAACGCTATGAGGAAGCCATCAGCATGTATTCACTGCTGTCCGTGCTGTTTCCCGGCAGTCCCGAACCCGCCTTGCAGGTGGCCGAATGTCAATTGATGCTGGGCCAGGCGGGGGATGCCGCAGAAGAACTCGACCGTGTGCTGCGCTGCATTGCTGAATCCGGCGGCCGCTATGATGCCCTGAAGCCGCGCGCTCAGGTGTTGCGCGGCTTGGCGGGCAAAAGGGCGTCCTGATGCAGCTTGCGGATCCGCCCCTCGAGGCTGTACCGCCTGGATTGGAAGCCGTCTCCACCGAGACGGCTTTTGTGCTTGAGGCGGAGGATGCCCGATTCCTGGCAGAGGTCGGCATGCTGGCGGCCAGCCGCGGCGACCTGAGCCGCGCGGATCGTATTTTCGGCTTTCTGCGTCAGGTGCGGCCTGAACGCGCCTTCCCCCTGGTGGGGCTGGCGGTGGCCCGCCTGAATGCGGGGCGCGCCGAAGAGGCCGCCCGCCTGCTGCAGGACGTTCATCTGGCGGACTTGCAAGAGCAGGCTGTGGTTCAATCCTGGTGCGGTTTGGCCCTGCAATTGGCAGGGCATGGTGCGGAAAGCCGCCGCATGCTGTCTCTGGCTGCGCGGCAATCTGGTGAGGGGGCCGTGTTGGCCCAGCAGATGCTGGGACTGGCCGTTGATGATGCATCGAATGATTCTTGATTGAGGGAGTACTCCTTGGAAATCGCCGCTCTCGCTGCCTCATTGGCAGGTCAGGTTCAGCCTGTGGTCAATCTGGCGCCGCCCGCTCAGCCGGATGCGCTGGCCACCGAACGGTTCAATGCCGTCATGCAGGCGCCACAGGAAATGCCCCTGCAAGCAGGGGTATCGGCGGCGGTGCAATCCGCTTTTGCCGCGCCGTCTGCCGATGTCCCCACCCTGGGGGGGCAGATCCTCTCGGGATTGAGAGGCGTGGCCGATGATTTTTCCTCGACGTGGAAGGATATCGCCCGCAATCTTGACGGCATGGGCGCGCAGCCGGCCGTCAGTGACATGTTGCGCCTGCAAACGGAATTGCTGCAGGTGTCGGTCCAGTATGAATTGGTGGGTAAAGCCGTATCGCGCTCGACGCAAAATATTGATACCTTGGTCAGGATGTCTTGATGACTCTTTTTCGTGTGGATGTGATGCCCTCCTGGATCCGGTGGTTCAAGTTTGCGTTGGCGGCGCTAGTCCTGGCCGGACTGGCCGCATGCGGGTCCAGCGTGACGCTGTACTCCTCGGCCACCGAGGGCGAGGCCAACGAGCTGCTGTCCGTTCTGCTTGATCATGGCATCAGGGCCGAAAAGATTTCCGGCAAAGAAGGCGTGGCAGTATCCGTGGATGGCGCTCAGGTCGCGCGGGCCTTGGATATTCTGCATGCGCGCGGCTTGCCACGAGAGCAATTCGCCGGCATGGGACAGATCTTCCGTAAAGAAGGCCTGGTGTCGTCCCCCCTCGAAGAGCGGGCCCGGTACATCTATGCCCTGTCGCAGGAACTGACCAACACGCTGTCGCAGATGGACGGCGTTCTGACCGCCCGGGTCCATGTGGTGTTGCCTGAACGCGGCGAAATCGGCGAGGCCTCTACGCCGTCAACGGCAGCGGTTTTCATCAAGCACCAGGTCGGCTATTCCTTCGATGCGCTCAAGCCGCAGATCCGCCAGCTCGTCACCCATGCGATTCCCGGTTTGACCGAGGAACGGGTCTCCATCACGCTGGTGTCGGCACAGCCTCGGGCTGATCGCCAAGAGACACAGTCAGCGCTGACCACGGTGCTGGGGGTGCAGGTTGCGCAGGGTTCGGCTGCTGGCTTGGCGACGCTGCTGGCGGTGCTGGTGTTCCTGCTGCTGGCGGCGCTGGCGGGGTTGGGCTACGTGCTGTGGCATCAGGGACTGGTGCCGGGCCGCCCGGTTGCGCAGACCCGCCAGGACCCGGTCATCCAGCCGGCGGCCCGGGGTAGCGGCGAATGACGGCGAATGTTTTATTCGGCGATCGGCTGCTGGAGTTCAATTTATTGCCCAGCAAGACCCTGCATCCCAGCCGGCATGCCCAGTTTGGGGGGGTGACGCAGCCGGTGCCTGACGCCTGTCAGGCTGCCTGGCATCGCCAGTGGTCGGCTCGTATTCTGCGCCAGCTGGGGTTGCAGGACCGTCCGGTGCTGGATGCGGATCGCCCTGAGTTGGCCCTGGCCTTGCTGCCGCCACCGCGCCTGGCGCGGGTGGCGCATCATGTGGGGGCGGCGCTGTGCGCGTCACGCTTGCGCCGTGTCATTGCCGGCGCGGATGTCCGGCGATTGACGACGGCCTTGGGGCCGGAGGTCATGGGGTTTGCCCAGCAAGCGCCTGGCCGACGAGGTGTATCGCTCGACTGGCTGGCAGGCCTGGATGTCGATGGCCTGGCTGATGCGGTCGATCAGACAGGCAGTGCGATGTTGATGGCGGCTTTGCAGGCCGGTGGCCCCGAACTCAGCCAGCGCGCGGCGCTCAAAATGGCTGACCCGTCGCCGTTGCAGGGCCGTCCTGCGATAGAGCCTACCGACCGGCAAGAGGCCCTGGCCTTGGCGCTGGATGTTCTACAACAGATTGAACCGACATGGCATTCCTCATTCCCCGTGATGCACTGACCCCGCGCAAGCTGGCGGCAACCCTGGATCCTGCAGCCCGTGTGCTGCGGGCGGGGGATCTGGCGGTCCTGGTGCAGGCGCAGGCGGTGCTGGACAATGCCCATGCCCAGGCCGACGCCATTCTGGCAGGCGCACAGGCGGCGTTTGAGGCCGAGCGGCAGCGCGGCTACGAGGACGGCAAGCAGGAAGCCCTGCTCGACCAGGCGGAAAAGATGATCGAGACCGTGGGCCGGACCGTGGATTATTTTGCGGGGATCGAAAACGAGATGGTCGATCTGGTGATGGCCGCCGTGCGCAAGGTCGTCGACGGCTTCGACGATCAGGAAAAAGTCATGGTGGTCGTCCGCAATGCGCTGGCCGTCGTGCGCAATCAGAAGCAGATGACGCTGCGCCTGCACCCGGATGAGATCGAGATCGTCCGCGGGCGCATCAATGACATCCTGGCGGCGTATCCAGGGGTGGGGTATCTGGACTTGCTGGCCGATGCGCGGCTGGGCCGGGGCGCCTGCATTTTGGAAAGCGAAATCGGGATGGTCGAGGCCAGCCTGGAGGGCCAGATCGAGGCGCTGCGGGGGGCTTTTCAGCGCACCCTGGGCAGCCGGGTCTGACGGGACGCGAGGCAGAACATGCGCCAGTTCGACTACATCACCGAAATGATGGAAATGGCTTTGCAGGACACGCCGACCTTGCGGATCAAGGGGCGGGTCACGCAGGTGATCGGCACCATCATCAAGGCGGTGGTGCCCACGGTCAAGATCGGCGAAGTCTGCATTTTGCGCAATCCCGGCGAAGACTTCGAGATGAAGGGCGAGGTCGTGGGTTTCGCCCGGGATGCCGCCTTGTTGACGCCCTTGGGAGATATGTACGGGATTTCTTCCGCCACCGAGGTCATTCCCACGGGGCGCGCGCATATGGTGCCGGTCGGGCCAGGCCTGTTGGGGCGCGTGCTGGATGGTTTGGGACGCCCCTTGGACGGGGCCGAGCGCGGGCCGCTGGAGGCCAGCAAGTTCTATCCCGTTTTTGCCGAAGCGCCGGATCCCCTGTCGCGGCGCATCATCGACAAGCCCTTAGAGCTGGGGGTGCGTGCGCTGGATGGCGTGCTGACCTGCGGCGAGGGGCAGCGTATGGGTATTTTTGCTGCTGCCGGCGGCGGCAAGTCGACGCTGATGGGCATGCTGGTCAAAGGCGCCGATGTGGATGTCACGGTGGTCGCCTTGATCGGCGAGCGGGGCCGCGAGGTGCGCGAGTTCCTGGAAAATGAACTGGGCCCGGAGGGACGCCGCAAGAGCGTGATCGTCTGCGCGACCAGCGACAAGTCTTCGATGGAGCGCGCCAAAGCGTCTTATGTGGCCACGGCGATCGCCGAGTATTTCCGCGACCAGGGCAAGCGGGTCCTCTTTCTGATGGATTCCGTGACGCGCTTTGCCCGTGCTCAGCGGGAAATCGGCCTGGCAGCTGGCGAGCCGCCGACGCGCCGCGGCTATCCCCCGTCGGTCTTTGCCACGCTGCCCAAGCTGATGGAACGCGTCGGGATGAATCAGCATGGGTCGATCACCGCCTTGTATACCGTCCTGGTCGAGGGGGACGACATGACCGAGCCCATCGCCGACGAGACGCGTTCTATCCTGGATGGCCACATCGTGTTGTCGCGCCGGTTGGGAGCCGCCAACCATTATCCGGCCATCGATGTGCTGGCCTCGGCCAGTCGCGTCATGAATGCCGTGATCACGCCAGAGCACAAGCGTCTGGCGGGTCGCATTCGTGAGTTGATGGCTAAATATCAGGAAGTGGAATTGCTGGTCAAGATCGGCGAATACAAGCGCGGCGGCGATGCGGTCACCGACGAGGCCATCGACAAAATCGACGCCATCAACCGCTTTCTGCGGCAGCGGACGGACGAACACGCCACATTGCCCGAGGCGCTCGAGGGGATGGCGGCGATCGTGGGCAAGGAAGCGGGCGTATGAACGTATTCAGCGAGCTGCTTGCCATCAAGCGCTTTCGTGAAGAGCAGGCTGAATTGGCCGTGGCCCGCCAGCGCCAGGCCTATGCCCAGGCTGAAGAGCTGCGTGATGATGCCGTCACGCAGTTGGTGCAGTTTCAGCAATGGGCGCAGGATCAGGAACAGGCGATGTATCAGGATTTATGCAGCCGCCTCGTGCGCGTCGGCGAGATCGAAGACGTGATGCAGGGGGTGGCGGACCTGCGTCAAGGCGAGCAGGATCGGGAAGGCCGTGTGACGGAGGCTGCCGAGCAGGTCAGTCATGAGGCGGATATCCTGACTCAGCGCCGCGAGACCCACCGCGAGGCCAGCCGCATGGTCGAGAAATTCATTGAACTGGCGCGCATCCATGCCGCTGAGCAGATGCATGAACTGGAACGCAAGGAAGACCAGGAAATGGAAGAGGCCGCGTCCGTGACGCGTGACCACGATGACTGGCGGCATCATGATGAATATGAGCCTTCATGACCATGACTGATCGTCGTATCGACCTGAATATCGGCCTGAGCCAGGGATTGCCGGATTTGTCGCAGTCCGGCCTGGGACAGCCGCGCCGCGAGGCGGCGGACGCGGATCGTCGCGCCTTCGAGCAGGCGATGAATCAGACATCTGCGGACGGCGCTCCCGCGGCGGCGGCCGATCCGGCGGGCGATACTCCCAAGCCCTTCGCCCTTTTTGGCGGGCCTGCCGCCCCCCTCTCCGGTTCGGAGCAGGCGCCGGCAGGCTTGGCGCAGGACCTGGCGCGGGCGGCTGACCGCATGCTGGTGGGCGATGGCAGCACGGGTCGCCGAGAAGTCCGTCTGGCATTGAAGGACGAGATCCTGCCAGGTGTGACGATGAGCGTCTACGAAGAAGAAGGCCGCCTGGTGGCTGCTTTTGTCTGTTCGCGCGAGGCTTCGCGCGAAAGGCTGGCAGCCTGCGCCCGGGCGCTGGCGGATGAATGGGCGCAATCGGTAGGGCGACCCGTGCTGGTGCGTGTCAGCGCCGATGACCCGGACGACCCCTGCCTGACTGAAGCGGCAGCTGCCGCATGATCAAGACCGTTACATGGATGTTATGAACCTCGACATCGCCGCCCCCGCGACCTTGCCCCGCTTGACCGCCAGCCAGGCACAGGCGCTGACGCTGATTGCAGCGCATGGGGCCGATTTCACGGTCACCTTGCCGGTGCAGGAAGGCGCGGATGCGCAGGCCGGCGTCTGGCGCATCGGCTTGACGCCGGGCGCGCCCGATGCCCTGCGCCGGCAGGCGGATCGAAGCGTGCGCTTCGAGTGGGCCGGCGCCGCCTTGCGGGCGTGTGCGCCGGCGGGCGCATTGGCGGCGTGGGTCAGTGCGCGAGTGCCTGAACTGGCCCTGGGCGTTTTGCCGGACGCCTTGCTGGATGCTGCATTGGACGCGGCTGTGGCCGAGGTCGTCGCCGCGTTGGCGGGCGTATCGCCCGGTGGGCCTTTACAGGTGGCGCCAAGCGATGATGCGGCGCCGTTGCCGCATGTCTGGACTGTGGCGGCACATGCGCAGCCTGCCGGCAGCGCCTTGTTGATGGTGCTGGAGGCGGATGATCTGGGCCTGCTGCTGCTGGCCAGCTTGCTGGCCCGGATGCCTGCATCCGCTGCTGGGCCGGTGGATATCGATGGCATGCCTATCCGTCTGCGGGCCGAGGTGGGCCATGCCCGATTGCCAGCGGATGTATTGCAGACGCTGGCCAGCGGCGACGTGATCCTGCTGGATGACTATTTGGTCAGCCCGCAAGGCGAGCTATGGCTGGGGTTCCCCGGCGGCCAGGGCGTGCGGGTGCGCGCGGAACAATCTTCTTATCTTGTGACTCAAGGCTGGACTTCCCTCATGACACAGACTTCCCCTCCTGACGAGGACGCGCCTTCGGGCGAGCCGCTGGATCTGGACGCCATCCCGGTCCGGCTGAGCTTTGATCTGGGCGACCGATCCCTGAGCCTGGCTGAACTGCGGCAGTTGCAGCCCGGGGCCATCTTCGATCTGCAACGCCCCTTGTCGGACGGTCCGGTCATGATCCGCGCCAATGGCGCACTGATCGGGACCGGGTCCTTGGTCGAGGTCGATGGTCATGTCGGCGTGTGTATCGGCACTCTGGGCAAGGGCGGGGCATGAGCGGCAACTTTGATCCCGTCAGCCTGGCCATTGCGCTGGCTCTGCTGGCGCTGTTGCCGCTGGTCGCGGTCATGACCACGTCCTTTCTGAAGCTGGCGGTCGTGTTCGCGCTGGTGCGCAACGCGCTGGGCGTGCAGCAGGTGCCGCCCAATATGGCCTTGTACGGCCTGGCGGCGATTCTGTCGGTCTATGTGATGGGGCCGGTGGTCATGCAGGTGGGCCACGAACTGCAAACCGTGCGCCAGCAGACCAGCCAGTCCGTCAGCGGCGGGGATCAGGTGAATGCCATGTTCGATGCCGTGACGCGCGGCGCGGAGCCGTTGCGGGAGTTCATGTTGAAGAACAGCCGGCCGGAGCAGCGTGATTTCTTTGTGCGCACGGCGCGGCATCTTTGGGGCGACGCCCAGGCGCGGGATTTGCAGCAGAATGACCTGATCGTGTTGGTGCCGGCCTTTCTGGTGACGGAGCTGACCGAGGCGTTTCAGATCGGTTTTCTGCTGTATCTGCCGTTTGTCATCATCGATCTGATCGTGTCCAACATCCTGTTGGCCATGGGCATGATGATGGTCTCGCCGGTGACGATTTCCATGCCGCTCAAGCTCTTTCTGTTTGTCATGGTGGATGGCTGGACGCGCCTGGTCCAGGGTCTTGTGCTTTCCTATTCCTGAGCAAGCCATGGGAACCGTCGACATCGTTTCTTATATGACCCAGGCGCTTTATCTGACGCTGTGGCTGTCGCTGCCGCCCATTGCGGTCGCTGCGATCGTGGGTACGCTGTTTTCCTTATTCCAGGCGTTGACCCAGATCCAGGAGCAGACGCTGTCGTTTGCCGTCAAGCTGATCGCCGTCTTCATCACCATTTTGCTGACGGCGCGCTGGCTCAGCGGCGAACTCTATAACTACACCATTTCGGTGTTCGATCTGTTTTATAAAATCCACTGAGGCCGGGACGATCATGCTTGGCGGCACGAACTACGCAGAAGCCCAGGTGTTCTTGGGGGCCTGGGCATTGACCCAGCCTCGCATCCTGGCTGTGTGCGCCATGCTGCCGCTGTTCAATCGCCAGCTGCTGCCGGGGCTGTTGCGGTATGGCATCGGCGCGGCAATCGGGCTGGTGCTGGTGCCCATGCTGACGCCGCGCTACGCGGCCATTGACCTGGGAACCATCGACTTGATGCTGTTGGTGGGCAAGGAAATCTTCATCGGTCTGGTGATGGGGTTCCTGATCGCCATTCCGTTCTGGATCTTCGAGGCGGTCGGGTTTGTCGTCGATAACCAGCGCGGCGCCAGCCTGGGGGCCGTCATCAATCCGGCGACCGGCAATGATTCCTCGCCCCTGGGCATTCTGTTCAATCAGGCCTTTCTGGTGTTCTTTCTGGTCGGCGGCGGGTTCACGCTGATGCTGAATCTGATCTACGACAGTTTCCGTCTGTGGGATCTGTGGTCCTGGACGCCGGTTCTGCGCGAAACCAGCATCCCGCTGATGCTGGATCAGCTCAGCCGCTTCATGCGGCTGGTGCTGCTGTTTGCGGCGCCTGCCGTCGTGTCCATGTTTCTGGCAGAGCTGGGGCTGGCGCTGGTCAGCCGCTTTGCCCCGCAGCTGCAGGTGTTTTTCCTGGCCATGCCCATCAAGAGCGCCCTGGCGCTGCTGGTGTTGGTGTTGTACATGAGCACCCTGTTCGAATACGCCGACGAGACGGTCCGGGGCATACCGGGCATACTGCACTTTCTTGACGGCCAATGGAGGCATCCATGAGCGGCGAGAAGACCGAACAGCCCAGCTCCAAGAAACTGCGAGAGGCCCGCGAGAAGGGCGAGGTCGCCCACAGCAAGGATTTCACGCAGACGCTGCTGATCCTGGCGCTGTTCGGCTATTTTCTGGGGAACGCGACCCACATCATTGAATCCCTGGGGCGTATTTTGCTGATCCCGTCGGAGCTGGTCGGCTTGCCATTCGATCTGGCCCTGAAGACGGCGCTCGAGGCGTCTATGAAAGAAGCCGTCGGCCAGGTCCTGCCGGTGGTGCTGATTGTGCTGGGTGTCGGCATGTTCAGTGAGTTCCTGCAGGTCGGCATCGTGCTGGCCTTCAAGAAGCTGATGCCTTCCGGGCAGAAACTCAATCCGATCAGCAATTTGAAAAATATCTTCTCGGCTCGCAATCTGATGGAATTCCTGAAATCCATCATCAAGATCGCCTTTCTGTCCGTGTTGGTGACGTTGGTGGTGCGCGATGCGTTGCCCCAACTCATGTCGGTGCCGCACAGCGGGCTGGCGGGGCTGCAAATGGGGGTCGGCGGCATGCTGCGCACGCTGATCATCAACGTGGCGGTCGCCTATACGATCATTGCTCTGGCCGATTTTGTCTGGCAGCGCATGCAGCACCGCAAGCAGCTCATGATGAGCAAAGAAGAAATCAAACAGGAATACAAGGAAATGGAAGGCGATCCGCACATCAAGGGGCAGCGCAAGCATTTGCACCAGGAAATGGTCATGCAGGGGGCGGTCCAGAGCGCTCGCAAGGCCTCGGTGGTGGTGACCAATCCGACCCACTTGGCGATCGCTCTGTATTACGACAAGGATGAAACGCCCTTGCCCATGGTGCTGGCCAAGGGTGAAGGCGCCCTGGCAGAGGAAATGATGCGGGCGGCCCGCGAAGCCGGCGTGCCTGTGATGCAGAATATCCCCTTGGCGCATGCTTTGATGGACCATGCCGAGCCGCAGCAGTACATCCCCAGCGAACTGATCGAACCCGTTGCCGAGATATTGCGTTTGGTGCGCAAGCTGGCGTCGGACACACCGGAGTAGAACCATGATGGCTGTTTCTTCCCATCCCCTGATCGCCCAATATGTGGCTCACCACGGTATCCCGGAAGTCATCCGTTCGGATGGCCGGGCGACGGTCATCATAGACGACAAGTATCGTGTGCATATGCTGGGCGCGCGCAATGGCTGGATGGCGCTCAGCGCGCGCTTGTGCATGTTGCCGAAAACAGGGGTAGACCGTGACAGATTTTTGGCAGAGATCGGTCGCCAGGCGGCGGGCATGTTGAGCAGCCAGCCGTCCTCTTGCGTCGTCGACCCGGGAGAAGAGGCCTTGTGGCTGCAACAGATGGTTCGTCCCGATGCGGATGCGGTCGAGGTGGACGAGGCCGTGGGCGATTTCGCCAATGCCTTGTCGTTTTGGGTCAACGCCGTACGGCGGGCGGCATGAGGATGAAATACGTGATGACACAGCATGCAGTCAATGCGGGAGCGCGCTTGTTCAAGCGTATGGTTCTGGCCCATGTCCTGGCGTTGTGCCTGGTCGGCACGGTGCAGGCCGCGCCCAACTGGCCTGCCGCCCCCTATAGCTACTATGCGCAGGAACAAAGTCTGAAGGATGTGCTGCAGCAATTTGCCGGCGGCTTCAGCCTGGCCCTGGAAATGGCGCCAGGGCTGTCCGGCACGGTCAATGGCAAGTTCAATGCCGCCACGCCGACGGAGTTCATGGATCGCCTGGGGGGCGTGTACGGTTTCAATTGGTTCGTGCATGCAGGAACGCTGTTTGTCAGCCCTGCCCGATCGATGATCACGCGGTCGATCAATGCGCTGGGCAGCTCCATCACCGCCTTGCGCGACGCATTGCTGCAGCTTGGGGTGCTGGATGAACGATTCGGCTGGGGTGAGTTGGCGGATCAGGGCATCGCCCTGGTGTCGGGGCCGCCGGCGTATGTCGGGCTGGTGCAGAAAACCGTGGCCGCCTTGCCCCTGGGCGCTGGCGGCCAGCAGGTTGCCGTATTCCGGCTTAAACATGCCTCGGTGAATGATCGGGTGGTCAGCTATCGTTCGCAAAGCGTGGTGACGCCAGGGCTGGCGACCGTGTTGCGCAATCTGATTCTGGGCTCCGGTTCAGGCGCCAACAACGAAACCCTGTCCGCAGTCGCCGCGCCCTTGCGCAGCAATCCGCCGGCGTTTGCCGCCAATTCCGATGGCGCAGAGGCTGAGACGGGCGGCGCCAGCAATACGGCAGCGTCCGGCGCAAAACATCCCGCCAAGGCCGGGCTGCGCTTTCGCGAGCCCACGGTGCAGGCGGATCCGCGTTTGAATGCCATCATCGTGCAGGATATTCCGGATCGCATTCCTATCTATAAACAGTTGATCGAGCAGTTGGATGTCCCCAGCACGCTGATCGAGATCGAAGCCATGATCGTCGACGTCAATTCCGACAACGTCAGCGAGCTGGGGGTGACCTGGGGCGCACAGGCGGGCAAGACGACGTTTGGCTATAGCGATTTCAGTCTGGCCAACAGCAACGGCTTGCCGCTGGACAGCGCCGCCTCTCTGGCGCCGGGGACGTTGGGATTTTCTGTCAGTAATGTGCTGGCGGCCCGCCTGCATGCGCTGGAAACCCAGGGCGCTGCCAACATTCTGTCGCAGCCGTCGATTCTGACGGCTGACAATATGGGCGCCTTGATCGACCTGTCGGATACGTTCTATATCCAGACAACGGGTGAACGGGTGGCGACCGTCACCCCGGTGACAGTCGGCACGTCCCTGCGCGTGACGCCACGCTACATCGAGGGCAGTGAGGGACGGCGGCGGGTGGAACTGACCGTTGATATCGAAGACGGCCGCATCCAGGACGAGCGCCGGATCGGGTCTTTGCCGACGGTGCGCAAGAGCAGCATCAGTACGCTGGCGATCGTGGGCGATGGCCAGACGCTGTTGGTCGGGGGTTACAACAGCAGTCAGGACAGCCAGCAGGTGGACAAGGTCCCGTTGCTGGGCGATATTCCGCTGCTGGGGGCTTTGTTCTCCAACAAGAACAAGACGACCCAGCGCAGGGAACGCCTCTTTTTGCTGCGTCCCAGAGTGGTTTCCATTCAGGGCGAAGTGGTGACGCCGCCTCGGCTGCAGTCCGGGGATACCGGGCCGGCCATCAGCGCCACCTGGACCGGCAAGGGCGACAAGCCGATGTCGGCCGGACAATATCTGGACCTGATCCAGGGGCAGCAAACCCGGGTGCGCTTCGATGCCGTGAGCGAGGCGCAGGTATCGGGGCCGGTGCATGTCGGGCCGAACTACACCAGTTCGGCGACCAGCAGCGATCTGGACATGCCTCGGGATGCTGCATCCGAGGTCAAGGGGTCAAGCCTGCACGTGGAAACGCGCAAGGTCAGCCCTTGATGCGCAGAGTCCGGGCCTGCCCCGTCAGAACGTGATGGGCAGGCCTTTTTGTTGCAGCCGGTCGCGTAGCGCCGCACGGGCGCGTGACAGCCGGCTGCGAACGGTGCCGACGGGTACCGTCAGCAGGATGGCGGCTTCTTCGTAGGACATATTGTCCAGGCCGACCATCAGTAGGATGCTGCGCATGCTGTCGGGCAGCTCGTCCAGGGATTCTTGCAGCAGGCGCATGGTCTGCGCTTGTGTAGCGGCCTCTTCGGGGGTTGCCGATTCGGTCGCCAGATCATCAAGGCTGTCGTCGCTGACGAAGTTGTAGCGCCGTTCGGGGGCCCGGGACAAATGATTGCGGACCAGATTCAGCGCGATGCCGTACAGCCAGGTGGATAGCTGCGATTCGCCGCGAAAGGTTTGATACGAGCGAGCGGCTTCCATGAAGGCTTGCTGGGTCAGGTCTTCGGCTTCGCTGATATTGCCGATGTGTTTGATGATGAAACGCTGCAGGCGGCTGCTGTGCTCTTTGACCAACTCGCGAAATAGGCGTTCGTCGGGATGGCTGGCCGGCGGTGTGTGATCCGCCTGGCAAGAAGAATCCGGCAAGGTATCGCGTGGATGGGAGGGGGAGGTCATGGAGGCCAGAGAGGCGGGAAGCAGCGCTGATCTGACCGATTCTATTGCACGAAATGTGACAATTCAAGGAATTGTTTTAAGTTTGCAATATTTCATGACATTTACAAGAATATGCACCCAGAGACGGGCTGTTCAGAGATTCAAGCGTGCAGCAGATCGCGCAGCCAGTCTGCCGCAATATCGGGCCTGACGGGAGTTTGGCCCGACAGGGCCGCCTGCTCGAAATGGTGCCGCATGGCTTGATCGATCTGTTGCCGTTGCGGGGCGCTCAAGCTGGCGGGGTTGATCTCCAGCGTCTGGCAGGCAGCCCGGAAGATCGGACCCGAGCCTTGTGCCGAGCATTGCAGCGCCGTCAAAAAGTCCACGCCGGCGAGCGCCTGGTGCGCTGTCTGGGCCATATCCAGCGCCTGCGTGATGGTGCGGGAAGACAAAGGTCTGCCGGGGCTGGGGGTCAGATTCAGTTCTTGGGCGATGGCCTTGGTGATCCCGATGCCGTACTGCTGACCCAGCACATTGGTGAATGTTCTGGCGGTATCCAGATCCGGGTCGACCCAGGCGACGCTGCGCCCGCTGGAGCTTGTGCCGGTGCCTAGGACCTGCAAAGACTGGCCGGAGACCGAAAGGTAGACAGCATCGTTGTTTTTGGCAGCTGCGGTGAAGGCCTCTAACGCGGGGCTGCCATGAGGGGGTGCTGTAAGAGGTACGTTAATCGTCATATATAGAGGGGTAACCGCGGCTACAATTTAAATGGGGCCGGAATCGCCTGGTCGAGAATCGACCCTTTACCCCTGAGTAACTCCCGACAGGAATAGGTTCCAGTCAGTTCACATTCAGATGTTTTTGCTAGAGCGCCTCCAGTATGTTGACACAAACCATCGGTAGTCATATCGGGCTGGAACTGGAAATGGCGGTCGTTCGCGTGGCGGATGGACACAGTCACGCGGTCACAAGATATTTTGATGCCTTGGCGGGCCTGAAGCAGCGCCGGGACTTGGCCGTGACGGAAACCCGGCTGGGCGCCCGTCTTGTCGGATTGGACACGCTCGAGGGGCATAGCGGCCTGGATAATGGCCATAATCTGCTGGAAACCGCGTTCGCTCCCATCACAGGAGGGCCGGGCGGTCTGGACCGCTTGGCCGCTCTGGTCGTCCAGGAACTGCGCGAAGCGGAGCAGGCCCTGGCGGCCGAAGGCGCTGCGTTACTGAATGCATCGGAACACCCGGATTGTTCTCTGGGCGCGGATTGGTATGCGCGGGCGCGTACCGAACGTCCGATTTACCGTGAATTGGTGGATTATCGCGGCTGGCGACATCACCTTGGGATCGATGCCAAGGCCCAGAACGGGCCGTGCACCTCGGCGCCGGTCATGCAGGCCGTGCGGGCGCTCAATGTGATGCTGGCGCTGGCTCCTGCCGGTATCGCCCTGTTTGCCAATAGTCCGCTGGAATCCGGCCGTGATACCGGACTCAAGGAAAACCGGCTGACGCTGTGGGACCGGATGTTCCGTGACAGCCGGTTTCCGGGCGACCATTATCTGCAGCGCCTGCCGGATCGGCCCTTCAATGATCTGGGGGATCATTACCGCTGGATGTATGGGGCGGGGACGGTCTCCCGCGCCCTGCCGTTGGCGCTGGGCCAGGATTACAAGACAGTGACGCCGGTCTATCTGCAGGGCGATCCGTCGCTGACGGATTTTCTGCAGTCCGCCGGGTGGCCCGGACGCTCCGGGGAGACCGGGCAGTCCATTGATTTAGCCCCGCAAGGCGCTTACTTCGTCTATGGGCAGTACGCACATTTTCTGGATGCGCGCTGGCGTTATCGGGTGGATCGAGACCCTGAGCTGCATGAGTTGCTGTCGGCCTGGTCCAGGCCGGGCGGGATAGAAGAGCTTCTGCTGGCCTGTGGCGCGGATGGCTATATCGAGGGCCGGGCGCCCGGCTCGGTATTTGCGGACGCCCAGTTGCTGGCCGAGGCAGGCCGGGCGGTGGCCGCCAGCGCCCCGATGGCGCCGTCCGCCTGGCAGTTGGGGCTGTTGTGCAATCTGGACGAGGCGGAACAGCTGTGGCGCCAGTGGGGGTGGGACCGCTTGAGCGGCCTGCGCGGCGTCGCTATCCGGGATGCCTTGGACGATGATCAGGTGCATGCCCTGGCGCGCGAGACCTTGGCGGTCGCCCGCGCCGGTTTGCCGGCGGGCGAGCAGCACTGGCTGGACTATGCCGACCATGCCGTTCAGACCCGCCGTACCGGCGCGGATCGGTTGCGGGGGCTCTGGCAGGACCATGCCGGACAAGAGGACCGCTTGGCGCGCGTGTGCGCACAGCGCCGGGTCTGTGTTGTCGAACCGTCGTTTCGCGTATCATCTGAGCACTGATCCTCCCGCTTCGAAAACCATCATGCCATTTACCACCTCCAAGTCCGGATCCGTCCTTATCGTGCAACCCGAGGGCCAGGTCAACAGCAGCAACGCGGCGGCCTTCGAGGCCGACTTGCTGGTCGAGCTGGACAAGGGTGAACAACGCATCGTCCTGGATCTGGCGCGGCTGGACTACATTTCCAGTGCGGGCCTGCGGGTCATTCTGCTGCTGGCTAAAAAGCTGAAGCAGGCTGGCGGCGCCCTGGCCCTGTGCGCCATTCAGCCCAATGTGCGCGAGGTCCTGGAAATCAGCGGCTTCCTGTCGATCCTGAAGGTTTACGACCAGAAGTCGGAAGCCGTCGCGGCGCTGGAATAGACAGCTCGGGTTTTGTTCACAGAGCCGTCCGCTGGACGGGCTCTGTGTTCATTTGGCCGCCAGGCGCTTGAGGCGATGCAGCCGTTCGCGCAGCAGGATATCGGCCAGCGGCTCGGGAGCGCGCCCCAGCGCAACAGAGTCGGCGGCCACGGCCTGTACGGCAGTGTCCAGGCGTGATGGTCCTGCCCGCCACCAGTCGGCCAGCAGCTGATCGGGGGAATACACATCCATCCCCTGACGCCGCAACTCAGATCGATTGAAGTCCTTCAGATTCCATGTCATCACGTGCACAGCAAGAGGGCGCTGCAAGCCGCAGCGCGCGCGTCGCGCCAGGCCGGCAGCAATCACGTGGAGATCCTTCGGGTCGCTGTAGCGCAAGCCGATTTCGTAGGGGGCGGTGTTGGCCTCCATGGCGCTGGGGAAGCGCTGGTTCATGGCATTCCATTGTTCCGCCAGTTTTTCAGGCGGAATCTGCCACAAGCGTGCCGCGTTGCGGCGCCATTCCTCGCCGATGCGTTCGGTCCAGACCGGCTGGAATACGCCCTGATCGGCCACACGCAGCAGCAATTGGCGCTGCACTGTGGACATCAGCACACAGGCATCGAGGACGACAAAGGGAGGGGTAGGGCAGGACATGGGGTGCGATAAGGCGGTGGCGGCTGTTTTTGGCTTGAAGAGGGGATTGTGTTGACCACGAAAAATGACCGCCGGTCAGGCGGTCATTTTTCTAAGCACTACGGATGGCCAACATATCTGAAGACCAACAACATCACACGTCGATATTGCCCGCCTGCAGCGCGTGTTTTTCAATAAAGGCGCGGCGCGGTTCGACGTTGTCGCCCATCAGGGTGACGAAGATTTCGTCGGCAGCGATCGCGTCTTCGATTTCCACGCGCAGCAAGCGGCGCACGGAAGGGTCCATCGTGGTTTCCCAGAGCTGCGCGGGGTTCATTTCGCCCAGGCCCTTGTAGCGCTGCTTGCTGATGCCGCGTTCGGCCTCGGTGCGCAGCCATTGCATGACTTCGCGGAAATCGGAGACCGATTTTTCCTTGGCCTTGTCGCCGACGCCTCGGCGCACGACGGCGCCTTCGCCCAGCAGGCCCAGGAACGTCTTGGCGGTACGGGACAGGACGGCGTAATCGCCGCCACGCACGAAACTGCGGTCGAACAGGCTGATACGCAGGTTGCCGAAGTGGGGGCGGATGACGGCCAGACGCCAGGCTTCTTCGATGTCGTCGTATTGGGCTTCGACATGGACGGCGTCGGGGGCTTCCGGGTCGCGCAGGGCTTGCTCCAGGGCGGCGGCGCTGGTGCGGGCGGCGGATTCGTCGATCAGGCTGACTGACACGCCTTCGGCCATGGCCGACAGGGCCTCGGTGTCCATGATGCGCGACAGGCGGGCGATGACGTGATCCGCCAGGACGTACTGGCGGGCCAGATCCATCAGGGCTTCGTCGCGGATGGGCGTGGCGCCTGTGCGGGTCACCAGTTCAGTGTCCTTCAGGGCCAGCTGCAGCATGAATTGGGCTTCTTCGCCGTCATCCTTCAGATAGCGCTCTTCGCGGCCGACCTTGACCTTGTACAGCGGCGGCTGGGCGATGTAGATATAGCCGCGTTCGACCAGTTCCCGCATCTGGCGGTAGAACAGGGTCAGCAACAGGGTGCGGATGTGGGCGCCATCGACGTCCGCGTCGGTCATGATGATGATGCGGTGATAGCGCAGCTTGTCGACGTTGAAATCGGGACCGATGCTGGTGCCCAGCGCCGTGATCAGCGTGGTGATCTGTTCGCTGGACAGCAATCGGTCAAAGCGGGCCTTTTCGACGTTCAGCACCTTGCCGCGCAGCGGCAGGATCGCCTGGAACTTGCGGTCGCGGCCTTGTTTGGCCGAGCCGCCGGCGGAGTCGCCCTCGACGATATAGAGTTCGCACAGGGCAGGGTCTTTTTCCTGGCAGTCGGCCAGTTTGCCCGGCAGGCCGGCGCCTTCCAGCACGCTTTTGCGGCGCGTCATTTCACGCGCCTTGCGGGCGGCTTCGCGGGCGCGGGCGGCTTCGACGATCTTGGCACACAGGGCGCGGGCGTCGTTGGGATTTTCCAGCAACCAGGTTTCCAGCGTGCGGCTGACGGCGTCTTCGACGGCGGGGCGCACTTCGCTGGAGACGAGCTTGTCCTTGGTCTGGCTGCTGAATTTCGGTTCGGGCGTCTTGACCGAGAGCACGCAGGCCAGGCCTTCGCGCATGTCGTCGCCGGCGGTATCGACCTTGGCTTTTTTAGCCAGGTCGTTGTCGGCGATGTATTTGTTCAGCACCCGGGTCATGGCGGCCCGCAGGCCGGTCAGGTGGGTGCCGCCGTCGCGCTGCGGGATGTTGTTGGTGAAGCACAGCACGGTTTCTGCATAGCTGTCGTTCCATTGCATGGCGACTTCGACGGCCACGCGCACGCCGCCCGCATCCGATTCGGTGCTGACGGCAAAGACGTTGTCGTGCAGGACGGTCTTGGCGCGGTTGATGTACTGGACGAAACCCTTGACCCCGCCCAGGAAGGCCAGGTTTTCGTCCTGGCCGGTGCGCTCGTCCACCAAGCGGATTTTCACGCCGTTGTTCAGGAAGGACAGCTCGCGCAGGCGGCGCGCCAGGATTTCGTAGGTGTAGTCGATGTTATTGAAGATTTCCGCATCGGCCAGGTAGTGGACCCGGGTGCCGGTACGGTCGGCGTCGCCGGTCACGGCCAGCGGGGCCGTGCGTTCGCCCCGGCGGAATTCCATCTGGTGTTCGTGGCCGTTGCGCCAGATGGTCAGGCGCAGCCATTCGGACAACGCGTTGACGCAGGACACCCCCACCCCGTGCAGACCGCCCGATACCTTGTAGGAATTCTGGTCGAACTTCCCGCCGGCATGCAGTTCGGTCATGACGATTTCAGCCGCGCTGCGGTGATGCTCGTCGTCCTTGTGAATGGCGGTGGGGATGCCGCGGCCATTGTCCATGACGGAAATGCTGTTGTCGGCGTGGATGGTGACGACAATGTCGTCGCAGTAGCCGGCCAGCGCCTCGTCAATGGCGTTATCCACCACCTCGAAGACCATATGGTGCAGGCCGGTGCCATCCGAGGTGTCGCCGATGTACATGCCTGGACGCTTGCGGACCGCTTCCAGGCCCTTGAGCATCTTGATCGAGTCGGCGCCGTAGCCGGAGGACGGTGTGTTCGGGGTAGTGGGTTCTGACATGGAAATCCTGTGATTGAATCAGTCTGGCGCGTTCGGTGATCAGATGCGCATGGGCATGACGACGTATTTGAATTCGTCGTCGTTGGGCACGGTGATCAACACCGAAGCGTTGACGTCAGGCTGCACCGACCAGCAGACCTGTTCGGTCTTGATGTTGGCCAGAACGTCGAGCAGATAGGTGACGTTGAAGGCCACGTCCAGCGGTTCCTGGGCGTAGTCGACTTCGAGTTCTTCGCGGGCTTCTTCCTGTTCGGCGTTGGACGAGGAAATACGCAGCAGATTGTCGCCCAGCTGCAGGCGTACGCCCTTGAGCTTGTCGGTCGTCAGGATGGCGGCGCGTTGCAGGCTGGCCTGCAAGGCTTCGCGGGAAATCAGGATGTGGCGCGTGTAGCCGGAGGGGATGACGCGCTTGTAGTCGGGGAATTTGCCCTCGACCAGTTTCGAGACCAGTTCGATCTGGTCGAACCGGAAGCGGATCTGGCCGGCGGCCAAGTCGACCTGAACGGGGGATTCGTCATCGGCCAACAGGCGCAGCATTTCGTGCACGGTCTTGCGCGGGATGATGGCGTCCATCTGTGCATCCAGGCCGTCGACCGCGATGCTGCTGTGGGCCAAGCGGTGACCGTCGGTGGAGACTGCCCGGACCTGGCCGGGTTCCAGCACCATCAGCAGGCCGTTCAGGTAGTAGCGGATGTCCTGCTGCGCCATGGAAAAGTGCACCTGGTTGAACAGCTGCTTCAGGGCTTTTTGCGGGATGGAAAAGGACGCTGACCATTGATCGGTCTGGGATACCGTGGGGTAGTCGGCGGCGTCCAGGGTCTGCAGGGCAAAGCGGCTGCGACGCGCCTGGACGGACAGCTTGGCGTCGTCCAGCGACAGGCGCACATCGCCGGTTTCGGGCAAGGCGCGCAGGATATCCAGGAACTTGCGGGCGGCCACGGTTGTGGACTGAACATCGTCGCCGACTCCGAAATCCGCCTGCGTGGTGATCTGGACTTCCAGGTCGTTGGCGATGAACGCCACCTGATTGCCTTGTTTGCGGATCAGGACATTGGCCAGGATCGGCAAGGTATTGCGCCGTTCGACGATCCCCACCACGGTCGTCAGGGGCTTGAGCACGGCATCGCGGCTTGCTTGTATCAGTAGCATGTCATTATCCTTTGAGGGTTTGCTCGAGTACGTGAAGTGCGTGATTCAATTCGGTTTGTTTGGCCCGCAGATCGGTGATCTTGCGCACGGCATGCAACACGGTGGTGTGATCACGCCCGCCGAATAGATCCCCGATTTCGGGCAGACTTTTCTGGGTCAGTTCTTTTGCCAGGTACATGGCGATCTGGCGCGGCAGCGCAATATTGGCCGGCCGGCGCTTCGAGTACATGTCGGCGACCTTGATTTTATAGAAATCGGCCACGGTCTTCTGGATGTTTTCCACCGTGATCTGGCTATTGGAGACCGACAGCAGGTCTTTCAGGGCTTCTTTGCAGACTTCGACGGTCAGGACTTCGCGGCCGTGGAAGCGGGCGTAGGCGGATACCTTGCGCAGGGCGCCTTCCAGTTCGCGCACGTTGCTGCGCAGGTGCTTGGCGATGAAGAACGCGACTTCCTCGGGCATGGTGATGCCCTCGGTCTGCGCTTTGCGCAGCAAAATGGCCACGCGCATTTCCAGTTCGGGCGGCTCGATGGCGACGGTCAGGCCCGAATCGAAACGCGAGATCAGCCGGCTGTCGATATTGGCCAGTTCCTTGGGGTAGGTGTCCGAGGTGATGATGATCTGCTTGCGTTGGGCCACCATGGCCTCGAAAGCGTAGAAGAATTCTTCCTGGGTGCGGTTCTTGCCGGCGAAAAACTGGATGTCGTCGATCAGCAGCAGATCCAGCGAATGGTAGTAGCGCTTGAAGTCATCGAAGGCGCGGCGCTGGTAGGCCTTGACCACGTCCGACACGTATTGGTCGGCGTGCACATAGCGGATGCGCGGATTGTTGCCGCCGGCCAGCAGGGCGTTGCCGATCGCGTGGATCAGGTGGGTCTTGCCCAGGCCGACGCCGCCGTACAGAAAGAGCGGGTTGTAGGAGACGCCGGGGTTTTCGGCGACCTGCAGGGCGGCGGCGCGCGCCAGTTGATTGGCCTTGCCGATGACGAAATTATCGAAGGTCAGGTCCAGATTCAGACGCGAGCGATCCTGGACCGCTTCGTCGGTGGCCGTGTGCGCGGGGGTAGGCGCTGCAGCAGCGGGTGCAGCCGCCTGGCTGGCCGTGGTGTTGGCCGGGGGCGGCGGCGTCAGCGGTGCGCGACCGGCGGCGGGGGCCTGTCGGGCGGGGGCTGCGCTCAGTTCGAATTGCACCTGCACCGCCTGGGAAAACCAGTCGGTGGCCAGGGCTTCGAGCCGTGTGGAAAAATTCTTGCGCACCCAATCAAGCTTGAAGCGGTTGGGCGCACCGATCCTCAGGATCGCGAGTTCCTCGTCGTAGCCGAGCGGAACCAGAGGTTTGATCCAGGCGCTGATCTGTTGGGGAGGAAGTTCCTGTCCCAGCTGCTGGAGACAGGCCTGCCAGAATTCATTCATAGGTGCCATCGTGCGAAACCTCGATTCTACCCTTTCCCGTGGTAAGTTATCCACAGACGGGCGACCGCTTGGCGGTACGCAGCGGGGGATAAGTTCACAAGTAATTGACGGCGCGCCAAAAATTTGTTGAAATGGTGGGCTTTTCTGTACCCTTTTACCCCCAAGCTCTTTTGGATTCGCCATGAAACGCACTTTCCAGCCTTCTGTTACCCGCCGCAAGCGTACCCATGGGTTTCGTGTCCGCATGAAGACGCGCGCCGGTCGCGCCGTTCTCAGCGCTCGTCGCGCCAAGGGCCGCAAGCGCCTGGCCGTCTGATCCGTCGTTCCCGCTGCTGGCCTGTCGGCCGGCCTTGGAATTGACTGCCATGCCTACCGATTTCCCTTCGGCGGCCCGGCTGCATCGCCCCTCGGAATATGCTGCGGCTCTGAAAGGCCGGCGTGTCGCCCGAGGGGCTTTGTTCGTCGTCTCCAGTCCGCGACAATCGGATGGGGTTCCTGCTCGCCTGGGGCTGGTCGTTCCTAAGCGTCACGCGCCGCTGGCCGTGACGCGCAATGCGATCAAGCGCGTCATCCGCGAGGCATTCCGCTTGCGGCGGGCTGACTTGCCCGAAGGCGATCTGGTATTCCGTCTGGTCAGCAGGCCGGCGCCTGCCAGCCTGACGATGCTCAAGCGTCAGGTGCGCACGGAAGTCGATGCCTTGCTGGGCAGGATCGGGAAATGTTGATCCGATCCCTGTTCATCGCGCCGATCCGCTTCTACCGTTATTTTCTAAGCCCCTGGGTGGGCCAGCAATGCCGCTTCACGCCGACCTGTTCCGCCTATACGATCGAGGCGATCGAAACGCATGGCGTGCTGCGCGGGATCTGGCTGGGGGTTCGCCGCATCGCCCGTTGTCACCCGGGCTGTGCGGGCGGGCATGATCCCGTGCCGCCGGCGCCGCCGCATATCGGCGGGCGTGGATGAGTCGCAAGCGCCGGGCGGCTGCCTGATCAAGTCTTTGTCAGCTGCCCTGCGTTAAACTGGTGGGCTTTTGCCCCGATCCTATTCAAAAAAACAGGCGCCAATGGACATTCGACGCACCATCCTCTGGATGATCTTTTCTTTCTCGCTGCTGCTGCTGTGGAACAACTGGCAGGTGCATCAGGGGCAGCCGTCCCTGTTCTCTGTGACGCCACCCGCAGCAGAGCCAGCCAAAACCGCAGGGGCGTCCGTCGGACAGGATGGCGTACCCGCCGTGCAGGGGTGCCGCGCAAACCAAGGTCCCCGTGTCCGATGCCGTCCCCCAAGGGCAGCCGGTGCAGGTGAAGACCGGGGTGTACGACCTGACCTTTGATACGCTGGGGGCGCAGCTGGTGCGCGCCGAGCTGCTGCACTACAAGAACCAGGAAGCCACTACGGGGATCATTCCGTGGTTCAAGGGCTTGATGGGCAAGAAGCCGCCGCAGGATGCAGGCAGCGCCATGTATCTGTTGAACGATCAGCCGGGGGATATCTATGTCGCCCAGACAGGGCTGGTCGGTGCGCCGCAGGGGCAGGGCTATCCTACGCACCTGACGCCGTTCGCGCTGGTCGGTGACGGGCCGGTGGTCAAGGGCGATACGACGGAAGTCTCGTTCGAGGCCGTGTCCGGCCAGGTGCGGGTGGTCAAGACCTTCATCCTGTCGCAAAACGGGTATGACATCCGCGTGCGTAATGAGGTCACCAATCTGGGCGATCAGCCGATCGATCCGTCGCTGTATCTGCAGCTGACGCGCGACGGCCATGAACCGTCCAATACGACGGGCTTCTACAGCACCTTTACCGGCCCCGCCGTCTACTCGTCGGAAGACAAGTTCCAGAAGGTGACGTTCGAGGACATCACCAAGAACAAGGCCAGCTATACCCAGCAGGCGGACAATGGCTGGGTCGGCATGGTGCAGCACTATTTTGCGACGGCCTGGGTGCCGCAGCAGGGCGTGGTGCGCACGAACCAGGCGCTGGCGCTGCCGGGCAATCTGTTCGCCATCCGCACGATCGAATCCCTGGGCACGATCGCCCCGGGTGCAAGCAAGTCGGTGGATGCGCAGCTGTGGGTCGGCCCGCAGGATCAGCAGGCGATGGGCGATGTCGCGCCTGGCCTGGATCTGGTGGTGGACTACGGCTGGGTGACGATCATTGCCAAGCCCATGTTCAAGCTCATGATCTGGCTGCACAGCCTGGTGGGCAACTGGGGCTGGACGATCGTGGTGCTGACGCTGCTGATCAAGCTGGTGTTCTATCCGCTGTCGGCAGCCAGCTATCGTTCGATGGCGAAGATGAAGCTGGTCGCGCCGCGCATGAAGCACCTGAAGGAAAAATTCGGCGACGACAAGGCGAAGATGAACGCCGCCATGATGGAGATGTACCGCACGGAAAAGATCAATCCGCTGGGCGGGTGTCTGCCGATGGTGGTGCAGATTCCGGTGTTCATCGCGCTGTACTGGGTGTTGTTGGGCAGCGTGGAGATGCGCGGGGCGCCGTGGCTGCTGTGGATTCACGATCTGTCGGTCAGCGATCCCTGGTTCATTTTGCCAGCGTTCATGATGCTGACGATGTTCCTGCAGATCAAGCTGAACCCGACGCCTCCGGACCCGATGCAGGCCAGGGTCATGATGATCATGCCGCTGGTGTTCGGCGGGATGATGTTCCTGTTCCCGGCGGGTTTGGTGCTGTATTGGTGCGTGAACAATACGGTGTCGATCATTCAGCAGCGGGTGATCATGAACCGCCTGGATCGGGAAAAGGCAGCGTCGGCGTCCAGCTGATGGTTGGATGCTGATGTGATGAAGCGGCGCTCTTCTAGAGCGCCGTTTCTTTTGGGCATGGCCGGGTTTCCCGATATCATGCGAATGAGCCAGTTCGCGGACTACTGAACAAATTTCGATATGAGTGCATTGCAGACAGCCCCCATCATTGCCATTGCCACTGCCCCCGGCCGGGGCGGGATCGGCGTGATCCGGGTGTCGGGGCCGGATTTGCGGGCCTGGGCAGATGTGCTGTGCGGTCAGGCGTTGCAGCCCCGGCATGCGCATTACCTGCCGTTTCGCAATCAGGATGGCGAAGTCATGGACGAGGGCTTGGCGCTGTTCTTTCCCGGCCCTCATTCCTATACGGGCGAGGACGTGCTGGAACTGCAGGGACACGGCGGGCCGGCAGTATTGCGGCGGGTGCTGGATGACTGCCTGGCGCGAGGCGCGGAGATCGGTTTGCGGCTGGCGCAGCCGGGGGAATTCACGCAACGGGCCTTTCTGAATGAGCGGCTGGATCTGGCGCAGGCGGAAGCGGTGGCCGATCTGATCGAGGCCAGTTCCACGGCGGCGGCCCGCAGCGCGATGGCGTCGTTGTCAGGGGCGTTTTCGGCCGAGATCAATGCCTTGGGCGAGCGTGTCGTGCAGCTGCGCATGCTGGTCGAGGCGACGCTGGATTTCCCGGAGGAGGAAATCGATTTCCTGGAAAAATACCAGGCGGCGGAACGCCTGGACACGGTGACGGCGGCGCTGGATGGGGTCTTGCGTACGGCCCGCCAGGGGATGGTATTGCGCGAGGGCCTGCACGTGGTGCTGGCGGGTCAGCCCAACGTGGGCAAGTCCAGCCTGCTGAACGCACTGGCAGGTGAAGAGGTGGCCATCGTGACGCCGATTGCCGGCACCACGCGCGATCGGGTGATCCAGCAGATCCATATCGAT
Organism: Castellaniella sp.; assembly: GCF_034675905.1. GTDB lineage: Bacteria > Pseudomonadota > Gammaproteobacteria > Burkholderiales > Burkholderiaceae_B > Castellaniella. The sequence goes on from NZ_JAUCCV010000010.1 coordinate 773,284, forward strand.
GGGATTCCGCTGCATATCGTGGATACCGCAGGGCTGCGCGATACCGACGATACGGTAGAGCAGATCGGGATCGAGCGCAGTTGGGCGGAAATCGCCCGCGCCCAGGTGATCCTGCACCTGCAGGATGCGCGTCATCCGGATGACCCCCTGGACGCGGACATCGTGCGGCGGCTGCCGGCGGGTACGCCGATGCTGCAGGTGCTGAACAAGGTGGATCTGATGAGTGAGCCTGGACAGGGCATAGCCCCTGAGGGCGCTGAGCAGATCCGCATTTCCGCCCGTACGGGCGTCGGGCTGGACGCGCTACGCACCCGCCTGCTGCATATTGCCGGCTGGACGCCGGGGACGGAATCGCCCTGGCTGGCGCGAGAACGCCATGTCCAGGCGTTGGAAGCGGCGCGGGAACATTTATTGCTGGCCCGCGAGCACGCTGCGCACAGCGATCAGGTGCTGGATCTGTTCGCTGAAGAGCTGCGTCTGGCGCACGAGTCTTTGTGCGAAATCACCGGGCAGTTCACCAGTGACGATCTGCTGGGCGAGATCTTTTCTAGGTTCTGCATCGGGAAGTGACGTTAAGTCTATGGACATCCACCGAAGTCTGCTTATGCGCCTGTAAGCCGCATAAATAAAGGGATTTTTGTCTGCTGAGTGATTCAGCGATACAGTCAAAGCTGCTCACTTTTATGTCCGAGTTTAGTTCCAAGCAGCTGGTTGATCGCTTTCTTCCCTCTACTTGGACATACGGAGGATGAGATCGCGGTGACCGACAACGCACTCAAGGCGCTCAAGCCCAGGACAAGACCTACACGGTCACCAATGGCCGGGGGCTGTATGTCGAGGTGTCGAGGTCTTCCCGACCGGGGGAGTCGTCTGGCGCTACCGTTACCGGCTGAACGGCAAGTACGAGAAGCTCACGCTGAGCAAGTACCCAGCGCTGACGCTGAAGAGCGCCCGCCTGAAGCGGGATGGGGCGGCCCAGCAAGTAGCAATGGGCGAATCGCCGGCGAAGAAGAAGCAGCAAGAGAAAACGGCCGGCCCTGAAGACGCCACCGTGGCCGACTTCGCCGAACGTTTCTTCAAAGGCATCCAGTCACGCGATCGCAAGAATCTGACCATGCCGCGTCGCTACTTGGAAAAGGACATCCTTCCGCACATCGGCAGCAAGCCGGTTCGGGGCATTACTGCCGAGGACGTGCGCAGCGTCATCAGGCGCAAGAAGGAACGAGGCTTCGATGCCGCCGCAGGCCAGGTGCGTGGTCTGCTCAAGCGCATGTTTGATTATGCGCTGAGGGTGACCGGCGTTCCTGCGCGCCATGCAGGCCACCAACATCCGCCGGCAGTTCAAGATCGCCTTCCAGTTGATCCTGATGACCCTGGTGCGCAAGTCCGAGCTGATGCTGGCGCAGTGGAAGGACATGCATCTGAACGAAGGCGAATGGCACATCCCGATCGAGAACTCCAAGACCGGCAAGCCTCACATCGTCTACCTGTCCACACAGGCGCTGACGTTGTTCAAGGAATTTAAACCGCTCGCCAGCAGCAGCATCTGGGTGTTGCCGGGGGGGGGCACCCTGGCCAAGTCTTTCGCCAACAATGCACTGAACCAGGCGCTGAAGGTTTAGGGGGGAGGATGGGTGGTGTAAGTCCGCCCAGGGCACTGGGAGGGCCTTTTCCTTTTTTGGATAGGACCGTTGTCCCTTGATTGCCATTCCCTTACCCCTGCCTTTTCCTTTGTGGCAGGCATTTATGATCGACGATGATTATCAGACACTGATACAATTTTGAATCAACGTGTCATTGGAATCGCGATCATGAAGCGCTGCATTGTGGGTATCCGACAGCCAGACGGTTCGCCACCGAAGGGCAGCGAAACTCCCAGCATTTGGTTTCCGTCTCTGGCATCACTGGCTGCAGTGCTGTCTGACGACAACCGCCGGCTGCTGCGCCTGATCCATGACAAACAACCCAAGTCCCTGACCGAACTAGCTGAACTCAGCGGCCGCAAGGTGCCGAATCTATCGCGCACCCTGAAGATGATGGCCGATTACGGCTTGGTGTCGCTACAGCGCAATGTTCGGGATGTTCAGCCGACCGCTCTGGCGACTGAGTTTCTGGTTGTGCTGGACTGACAAGCGTGGACATCAGGAGAGCCACCGCTGCGCCAGGAAGACAGACGGTACATCAGCAGCTCACTGAGACGTGAATTCGCCAGCGAGAACGGCACCGAACTCAATGCCCTTTTGCCCAAGATGAGCCCGCTCAATCCGGAGTACCTGACCAAAAAGCAAAGCGTCTTCCAGAAGATCGCCGCGTTCGTCGAAAAATTCAAAGGGGTAGGTGGGCAGGTGTAACCGGCCAGAGTTATCGCACTAGCGTTAACGCGTGCTTGGTCGACATACAGACCATGTGGAGATACTTGGTATGAATGGCAAAAAATTGATCCGCAACAGCACAGCCGAGTTTCTGATCTTCACTGGTCAGGCCGGCGAACAGAGCATCGAGGCCCGCTATGAGGACGAAACCCTGTGGCTGTCGCAGAAGCTGATGGCCGAGCTGTTCGGGGTGGATGTGCGCACCGTCAGCGAGCATCTGAAGAACATCTTTGGTAGCCATGAACTCGCGCCTGAGGCAACTATCCGGAAATTCCGGATAGTTCAGCAGGAGGGCCAGCGGGAGGTGTCCCGGTCGGTGGACGAGAGTGTCCAGAATTTTGTGGGCGAGGCATAACATGAGAGAAAACGATCATGGATATGCCCGTGAAACACAAGAAGCCATCTATTGCGGCCCAGGCGGCCGCCCGTACGGCCCGATTTCCGAAGCTGCCTGAGCATTTGCTGGACGGCCTGGTCGAAGGTCCGATGTCGGCCATGGAGGTCGAGGATCTGATTGATGCCTTTGGCAAGGCGGTGATCGAGCGGGCCATGGCTGGCGAGATGAACGCCCACCTTGGCTACCGTGCCGGCGAAGACAAGCCGGCCCAACAAGCCGACGAACGCAACGGCGTGAGCGCCAAGACGCTGTTGACCAAACACGGCTCGATGCGTGTTCAGTTGCCCCGCGACCGGGACGGTACCTTCGAGCCGGTCTTGATCCCCAAGCATGAGCGCCATTTCGCCGGGTTCGATGAACGCATCATCGCCCTGTACGCCCGAGGCATGAGCGTGCGCGAGATCCAGGCATTCCTGGCTGAGACCTATGGCACGGATGTCTCGCCCGAGCTCATCAGCGAGGTCACTGACGAGGTCATGACCGAGACGGTGGCCTGGCAGAATCGGCCCCTGGAGCGCATGTACCCGGTCGTGTTCTTCGATGCCCTGCGCGTGAAGATCCGCACCGACGGGCTGGTGGTCAACAAGGCGGTCTACCTGGCGCTGGGGATCGACGCTAGCGGGGAGCGTGACGTGCTGGGGCTGTGGATTGAGCAGACCGAAGGTTCGAAGTTCTGGCTCAAGGTCTTCAACGAGCTCAAGAACCGGGGCTGCCAGGACATTCTGATTGCCGTGGTCGATGGTTTAAAGGGCCTGCCCGAGGCCATCAACGTGGTCTTCCCGAAAACGACGGTGCAGACCTGCATCGTGCATCTGATGCGCAACAGCCTGGATTACGCCGGCTGGAAGGACCGTAAGTTGGTCGCCGCCGCCCTCAAGCCCATCTATGCCGCCGCCAATGAGCAACAGGCCAGAGAGGCGCTGGCCGCCTTCGCGGCTGGCCCTTGGGGCACGAAATATCCGACGATCGTGGCCGCCTGGGAGCGGGCCTGGGAACATGTGGTGCCGTTCTTCATCTTCCCACCCGATATCCGGCGCGTGATCTATACCACGAACGCCATCGAGAACATGAATCGGCAGCTGCGTAAAATCATCAAGAACCGGGGCCAATTCCCCAGCGACGAGGCGGCCGTCAAACTCCTATGGCTGGCGCTGCGAAACGTGCTGGCCAAGCCGTCACGATCGGTTCATACGTGGAAAGCAGCCATGAATCAGTTCGCCATCCTGTTCGGTGAACGGTTCACCGAGGCGAGGGATTAAACGATGCCAAACCGCCCCGCCCACAAAAAATCTGACACTCCCCGGTGGACTTCTACAACCTCGACGCCATCATTTCCATCGGCTATCGGGTCAACTCCCTACGCGCAACGCAGTTCCGCCAGTGGGCGACCGGCGTCCTGCGTGAGTTCGCGATCAAGGGCTATGTGCTGGATCGTCAGCGCATGGAAAATGGCAGCTTCCTGGGCGAAGACTACTTCGAGCGGCTGCTGGCGGAAATCCGCGAGATTCGCCTCAGCAAGCGACGCTTCTATCAGAAGATCACCGACATCTACGCCACCAGCGTGGATTACAACAAGGACGCACCGACGACCAAGGCCTTCTTCGCCAAAGTACAGAACAAACTGCATTACGCCATCCATGGTCATACCGCTGCAGAGTTGATCCGCAAGCGGGCTGATAGCAGCAAGCCGCATATGGGGCTGACTTCCTGGGCGGGCGCGCCCGAAGGCAAGCTCCTGAAAACCGACGTGGCCGTGGCCAAGAACTATCTGACCAAGGACGAGTTGGATTCATTGGGCCGTATCGTCAACGCCTATCTGGAACTGGCCGAGGATCGTGCTCGCCGCAAGATTCCCATGAGTATGGAAGACTGGTCCAAGCGTCTGGACGCCTTCCTCGAATTTGATGAACGGGAAGTGCTACAGAATAGCGGCAAGATTTCTGCAAAACTTGCCCAGACGCATGCGGAAAGTGAATTTGAGAAGTACAGGATTGTGCAGGATCGCCTGTTTGAAAGCGATTTCGACAAAGCAGTGAAAAAACTGGCGACTGGTGAGCCGAACACCAGAGATGACGGATAAGCTTCAGGTCGCCTATTCCCCCACTACTTCCGTGTGCACGACTTCCGGCGCCTTGGCGAAGAATCCCCCGACGATGCCGCGCCATGCCTGGAAGTCTTCGGATTCGCGGAAGTGCTTCATGTGGTCTTCCAGGGTCTGCCAGTGAATCTGCAGGACGTATTGTTCGGGGTGCTCGATGACGTGGTGCAGTTCCAGGCGGTGAAAGCCGCGCGCCCGCTGGAACAGGGGCAGGGCTTTTTGCACGCCGGCCTCGAAGTCTGCCTGGACGCCGGGTTTGACGGTGATGTGGGCCATTTCGCGGATCATGTCGGATTCCTTTGGATGTCGGGAGGGAAAGCCTGATTATGCCGCTACATGCCTGGGCATTGCAGAACGGTCTGTGCAATGGCCAGGCAGGACGTCAGTCCGGGCGATTCGATGCCGTACAGATTGACCAGGCCTGGGACGCCATGCGTGCGAGCGTCCTGGATGATGAAATCCGCATCCTGCCCGTCCGGCATTGCCAGTTTGGGCCGGATGCCGGCGTAGCTGGGGTGCAGGGAATCATCGGGCAGATCGGGCCAGTAGCAGCGGATGGCAGCGTAGAACCCGTCTGCCCGGGCCGGGTCCACGCGGTAGTCGATCGTGTCGATCCACTCGACGTCGGGGCCGAATCGCGCCTGTCCGCCCAGGTCCAGGGTCAGATGCACGCCCAGCCCGCCGGGTTCGGGCACCGGGTAGATCAGGTGGGAGAACGGCGCTTTCCCGGATAGGGTGTAGTAATTGCCCTTGGCATAGCGGCCAAGCGGAATCGTGGCGGGCGGGATGCCCTGGATGCTGGCAGCCACGGCCTGGGCATGCAGACCGGCGCAATTGATGACGCGGCGGGCGATGATTTCCGAGGGTTCATCGCCGCCGATGTGCAGCAGCATGCCGTCGTCTGGCGTCGGTAATACAGTGCCGCCGGTCACGGGGGAGCGCAGGGCCAGCAGGCCGCCGGCCTGTTCCAGGTCACCCAGTAGCGCCAGCATCAGGCCATGACTGTCAATGATGCCGGTGGATGGTGATTCCAGGGCGGCAATGCATTGCAGCGCAGGTTCGCGGGCTTGCGCCTGGCTGGGGTCCAGCCAGCGCAGGTCATCCACGCCGTTGGCGACGGCTGCCGCTGCAATCTGTTGCAGCCGATCACCTTGTTCATCGTGTGTGGCGACGATCAGTTTGCCGCAGCGCCGGTGCGCCACGCCATGGGATGCGCAGTAGTCGTACAGCGTCTGGCGGCCCGCCACGCACAGGCGCGCTTTCAGGGATCCTTTGGGATAGTAGATGCCGGCGTGGATGACTTCGCTGTTGCGCGAACTGGTGCCCGTGCCGATGGCGTGTTCGGATTCGACGAGCAGGGTCTCTAGCCCGGATTGGGCGCAGGCGCGGGCAACGGCCAGGCCGACGACGCCTGCGCCGATGACCAGGCAGTCGACAGAGTCGGTCATGACGTGTCCTGTAGGCGGATGGAATGCCTGGAAATTGTACTGTGACGCAGAATATAGCGACCGGAGCCAAGGTCTTTGCAAGCGCCGCTTGGTCTTTGCCGGTCCCGGCGGAGTGCTGCGGTGGAGTCTGGGGTATTGCCGGGTATCTGGAATATAAATAGCTTGCAATTAAATAGCATGCTATTTAATATATGCCTATGTCTTCAAAACCCGCTATCCCGGCAACCCCGCCACCCGCCTACCTGACGCTGGACGCTCAGCTGTGCTTTGCGCTGTATTCGGCACATCTGGCCATGGGCAAGGTCTACCGCCGCCATCTGGCAGAACTGGGGCTGACCTATCCGCAGTATCTGGTCATGCTGGTGCTGTGGGAATCGGATGGCCTGACGGTGACTGCTCTGGGGGATCGGCTGTACCTGGATTCGGCCACGCTGACGCCGTTGCTGAAACGCTTGCAGGCATTGGGCTTGCTGCGCAGGGATCGCGCCCAGGCTGATCAGCGCCAGGTGCTGGTCACGCTGACCCAGGCGGGGCGGGCATTGCAGCAGCGGGCGCATGCCGTGCCGCAGGGCGTCATGTGCGCCACTGGCTGTACGCCGGCCCAGGCGCAGGTGCTGAAGGCCGAACTGGAAGAACTGCGTGCGCATTTGCAGGGTGCGCAGGCTACGTTGGAACATACGGCGGGACGATAAGGGCATGGGCCAGGCAGGGTGTCTGCCGGTATCCGTGCGCCGTGATCGGTCCGCTGATTGGGAAGTCGCCGCTGGTGGTGCCGAGACTTTCTTTTTGAATTGCACCGCCAGGAGTCCAACCATGACAGTTGAAAACGTTCTCTACACCGCCCATGCTTCCGCGACGGGCGGCCGCGACGGCAGCGCCAAATCTTCGGATGGCCGCCTGGATATCAAGCTGTCCGTCCCCAAGGAACTGGGCGGTGATGCCGGCCCCGGCACCAATCCGGAACAATTGTTTGCAGCCGGGTATTCCGCCTGCTTTCTGGGGGCCTTGAAACTGGTCGCCGGCAAGGAAAACGTCACACTGCCGGCTGATACGCAGGTGGCAGGTTCCGTGGGTGTCGGCCCGATCCCCACCGGATTCGGTATTGCCGTGGAACTGAAAATCACCGCCGCAGGCGTGGATCATGCCAAGCTGAACGACCTGGTACAAAAGGCCCACGTGGTGTGCCCGTATTCCAACGCCACGCGCAACAACATCAAGGTCACGCTGACGGTGCAGTAAGCAGGACCCGTGCCCGACGGTCGGCGGGTTGCGTCTCGCCTGGAAAGGGCCTCGTTCGGATTGGACGAGGCCCTTTTCCAATGCGCGGGCGCCCGACCGGCCATTTCACTGTCCTGAGTTCGGATGATTCAGGTCAAATAACAGCACAAGCAATAGGGATATGATCGTTTTCTGGGCGAAATGATTTTCGCCATGGGAGACCATCATGCCACCTGAGACACTGCCCCCATCCGGGTCCGCATCGCGTCAAGCGCTGTCCGTCCTGTTTTCCAGCACCTTCGCGTTCACGGTCTGCTTTGCCATCTGGACCATGTTTTCGGTGCTGGGCGTGCCGTTGAAAACAGAGCTGAGCCTGAATGAAACCCAGTTCGGCCTGCTGATTGCGACGCCGGTGCTGACGGGGTCGCTGATCCGGGTGCCTTTGGGCATGCTGACGGATCGTTTTGGCGGCCGGATCGTATTTCTTCTGGTCCTGCTGGTCTGTGTGCCGCCTCTGTATCTGATGGCTTATGCGGAAACGTATACGCAGTTTCTGGTGCTGGCTTTGTTCGTCGGGCTGGCGGGCGGTACGTTTTCTGTGGGTACCCCTTATGTCGCCCGCTGGTTCGTGCCAGAGCGCCGGGGCTTTGCCATGGGGGTGTTCGGCGCGGGTAATTCGGGTTCGGCCCTGAATATGTTCGTGGCGCCGCTGATCATCGGTGCATTCGGCTGGGCCATGTTGCCCAAGGTGTATGCCGCCCTGATGCTGGGCACGGCGATCCTGTTCTGGTTGTTCAGCCATACAGATCCTGTCCATCGCGTATCGTCCGGTACCGGAATGCTGCAGCAGCTGAGCGTACTGAAGGACCCCCGCGTCTGGCGGTACTGCCAATATTATTCGGTCGTGTTCGGGGGCTATGTGGCCTTGGCCCTGTGGATCACCAAATACTATGTGGCCGAATACGGTTTCGATCTGACCCTGGCCGCTTTCCTGGCCATGATCTTTTCCCTGCCGGGCGGCGTGCTGCGGGCTCTGGGCGGCTGGTTTTCGGATCGTTTCGGCGCCTACACCGTGACCTGGTGGGTGATGTGGGTGTGCTGGGTGTGTTTTTTCCTGCTGTCCTATCCGCAGACACAGATGACGATCCAGACCTTGAGCGGCCCGGTGTCGCTGCATATCGGCCTGAATGCCACGGCATTCACGATCCTGCTGTTCATCGTCGGGGTGGCCATGGCGATCGGCAAGGCGTCGGTCTTCAAGTTCATCAGCGACGACTATTCAGACAATATCGGCGCTGTGTCTGGCGTCGTGGGGCTGGCTGGCGGCCTGGGAGGCTTCATCCTGCCGATCATGTTCGGCGCCTTGCTGGATATCACTGGGGTGTATTCCAGCGCCTTCATGCTGCTGTACGGATCGGTCTGCGTGTCGCTGGTGTTCATGCACTATTCGTACCGGCGCGCGCCGCGGGCCGGTACCGAACTGATGGACCATGCGTGATGAGGTAGGCCGAGGGGAGTCCGGGCATCCACCTCGCGGCCTGCAGGCCGCTCGGATAAATTTGGCAGAACGCAGTCCGCAGGGTGCGGCGCCGTCCCACCTCGGCGCTTGCAAGCGCCTCGGATAATTCCTGCGCATGACAGCCCGCAGGGGCTGTCATGTGTCTGGAATTATCCCCCGCACCCGCCGCAGCAGTTGCCGTCTTCGCCGTGAACGGGCTTCAGGGCTTCGTAGCCGGCGTCGGCGACGGCGACCTGGATGCGCTGGGTGGATGCCTGCGCGGTATCAAAGGTGACGGTGGCTTTCTCATCGGCCAGCGACACGCTGACCTGGGACACGCCAGGCAGCGCGGACAGGACTTGGTCCAGCTTGTCGGCGCATGCCGGGCCGCGCAGGCCTACCAGGCGCAGGGTCGCAGTTTTCTGGGAAGATCGTTTCAGGGTTTCGGCTTGCATAGGTCCTCGCGAACGGGGAAATGCCCCTGGGTAGGGCGGGGTTATAGATACATTTTAAATATACCTTAAGAGTCGGCTAGTATAGCAGTGCCTGCCCGCTTTTGGCGTCAGGATGTCAAAGATGCCTGAGTCCCCCGCCCGCCGTATCGCCCATCTGGATATGGATGCGTTTTTCGCTTCCGTGGAATTGTTGCGCTATCCCGAATTGCACGGGCAGCCGGTCGTGATCGGAGGGCGCGGCGAAGCCCCTCGTGATGGTCGCTATGCGCGATTGCGTGACTATGTCGGGCGCGGCGTCATCACCACGGCGACATACGAGGCCAGGGCTTTTGGGGTGCATTCGGCCATGGGCATGATGAAGGCGGCGCGCCTGGCCCCCGATGCCGTGCTGCTGCCGGTGAATTTCCCCGCTTATCGTCATTATTCACACCTGTTCAAGGCGGCGGTGGCCGCCATCGCCCCGCAGATGGAAGATCGCGGGATCGATGAAATCTACATCGACCTGACCGATCTGCCGCAGGATTCAGAGACTCTGGGGCGGCAGCTGAAGCAGGCAGTGCGCGACGCGACGGGCCTGGTCTGCTCTATCGGGATTTCGCCCAATAAGCTGCTGTCCAAGATCGCCTCGGATCTGGACAAACCCGATGGCTTGACGCTGATCGGGCCGGGGGATCTGCAGCGCCGCATCTGGCCGCTGCCGGTATCAAAGGTCAATGGCATCGGCCCCAAGGCGACTCGCCGCCTGCAGGGCATGGGGATCGAGACGATCGCGCAGTTGGCCACCGCCGCCCCGGATCAGTTGCAAGAAGCATTCGGCCTGGGGATGGCGCGATGGCTGCTGGATGTGGCTCACGGCATAGATGACCGGCCGGTGGTGATGGAATCCGAACCGCGTTCGATCAGCCGGGAAACGACATTCGAGCGCGATCTGCACGTGGTCCGGGACCGGATGTTGCTGTCCGGGATTTTCCGCGAACTCTGTGAACACCTGGCCCAGGATCTGGCGCGCAAGCAGGTGCACGGAGCCACCATCGGGATCAAGCTGCGCTTTGACGATTTCCGGGTCGTGACGCGCGACCTGACGCTGGATGAAGCTATCGGGGATGCCGATGCCATTCATCGCGCCGCCGGGCAATGCCTGAAACGCGTTACGCTGGATCGCCGCTTGCGCCTGCTGGGCGTGCGGGCCAGCAAGCTGCAGCCGGTGGATAATGCCGGCTCTGCGCCGCATCCCGTGCAGCTTTCCTTGTACTGAGCCGGATCACGGTTCTGGTGCGTGATGCACCACCTTGACGCAACCGGCGCGCTGGGCAATGCCCGGCCGGAGTATTCCTTCTCTGGCAAAGACGCGCGGCCTAGAGTTGGCATGTTGTTTGCTTTCCCTGATGTATCACTGGACACAGACGGGAGAGTCTCATGTACGACGAAACGATCAATGGTTTTGTGCGCGCCGCCGATGCCAAGCTCAGCCAGCTGCGCAGGAAGCCCCAGGGGTTCTTTGTCGCCTGCATGTTGGCGGGCGCCTATATCGGATTGGGCATCATCCTGATCTTTACGCTGGGAAGCTCCATTCCGTCGGCTTTGCGTCCGCTGGCAATGGGCGCGACCTTTGGAATTGCCCTGATCCTGGTCGTCATTGCCGGCGCTGAACTGTTCACCGGCCACACCATGGTGATGGCGTTGCGGCGCTACCGGGGACGGGGCACCTGGGCCGATGCGGCGACCGTCCTGTGCGCGAGTTGGGTGGGCAATCTGTGCGGCGCCTTGGTGCTGGTCGGTCTGTTCGTGATGGGCGGTGGCGGCGGTCTTCTGGACGATCCGCAGGGGCTCGTGATGACGGCAGCCGCGCACAAGATGACTGCCGGCGGCGCCAGCCTGTTCGCCCGTGCCGTCCTGTGCAACTGGCTGGTCTGTCTGGCGGTCTGGATGTCGGCTCGGGTGTCGTCCGACAGCGCTCGCTGCATCGTGATCTTCTGGTGCCTGCTGGCCTTCGTCGGCAGTGGCTACGAGCATAGTGTGGCCAATATGACGTTGCTGCTGCTGGCGCTTGCCGGCAACCATCCAGACACGGTGAGCCTGGGTGGCATGTTCTGGAATCTGGGTTGGGTGACGCTGGGCAATATCGTCGGCGGCGCCGTGTTTGTGGCCGGCGCCTACCGGATCGCCTCAACGGCTGCGGTCGATTCGTCCGCGGATGTCGTGTCCTTCGAAGCCGGTCCAGGCACGCCGCTGGGTCCTTCGTCCTCGCGGGTCTGAGCGTTCGCCCTCAATTTTCTGGAATCGATATGAAGTCTATCCCTTCGAGTGAGTACGGGACCTCTCCGGTTAGCAGGAAACGCCTGCTTGTCATCGGCAATGGCATGGTCGGCCAGCGCCTGCTGGAAGAACTGGTCCGGCGCGGGCAGGGCGACAGCATCACGGTGCTGTGCGGCGAACCCCGGCTGGCATATGACCGCGTGCAGCTGAGCCAGTGTTTTGTCGGGGCGGACCCGCAGGACCTGGCTCTGTCCGACGAGGTGTTCTTCGAGACTCATGGCATCACTGTGTTGCGCGGCAAGAAGGCGGCCTGGATCGACCGCGCACGGCGCCGCGTCCACGTCACGGACGAGGAATTCTATCTCTATGACCGACTGGTGCTGGCGATGGGGTCCAATCCTTTCATTCCGCCGATCGAGGGGGCAGATCGGCCTGGGTGCTTGCCGTATCGGACGCTCGAGGATGTGGCGGCCATCCAGGCGCGCGCGGCGGGCAGCCGTCGGGGCGTCGTCATCGGCGGCGGCTTGTTGGGCCTGGAGGCCGCACGCGCCCTGCATGGCCTGGGGCTGGATACCCATGTCGTCGAATTCTCGCCTTGGCTGATGGCGACGCAGCTCGATGAGTCCGGCGGGCGTCTGCTGCGCGGCAAGATCGAGGCGCTGGGCCTCCATGTCCACACATCCAAGACGACTTCGTCCATCGGCAGGGGCTTGCGCTCGCCTTTGCGCCTGAAGTTCTCGGATGGGGGGCTGTTGGAGGCCGACATGGTGGTGTTTTCGGCGGGCATCCGGCCCTGCGACCGTCTGGCGCACAGCTGCGGTCTGGTGATCGGCCCTCGGGGAGGCGTCGTGATTGACGAACGCTGCCGCAGCTCGGACCCGGCGATTTATGCGATCGGCGAGGTTGCCAGCTGGCAGGGCAGCACCTTTGGCTTGGTGTCGCCTGGCTATGAGATGGCAAGGGTTTGCGCGGCTCACCTGGAAGGCGACGAGGGCGTGGTCTTTCAGGGCAGCCAGCCCAGCACCAAACTGAAGTTGCTGGGGGTGGATGTTGCATCGATCGGCGATGCGCAGGGCCGCACGCAGGGCAGTGTGTGTTGCGTGTTCGAGGATGCTTTGGCGGGGGTCTATAAGAAGCTGGTGATGGATACCGGCGGGAAGCGTCTGTTGGGCGCAGTGCTGGTAGGCGATACGGCGTCGTTCGGCATGCTGGATCAGTACTTTACGAATGGCCTGCCCCTGCCGGCGCAGCCGGCCGCATTGATCGCGCCGGTGGCAGGCGCCGCCCCCGCGTTGGGCGTGGACGCACTGCCGGACACAGCGCAGATCTGCTCCTGCAATCAGGTGAGCAAGGGGACATTGTGCAGCGCCATCGCTGATGGTTGCGCCACCCTGGGCGACCTGAAAGCCAAGACCCGTGCGGGCACCACCTGCGGCGGCTGCATGCCGTTGGTGAAGCAGATACTGGACCGGGAGCTGGAACGGCTGGGGGTGGCCGTCGATCATGGTCTGTGTGAGCATTTCCGCTACAGCCGGCAAGAACTCTATCACCTGGTTCGCGTCAACGACATCCGCGATTTCAAGCGTCTGATCGCCCTGCATGGCACGGGAAAGGGGTGCGACCTCTGCAAGCCGGTGGCTGCGTCGATCTTTGCCTCGTGCTGGAATGACTTCGTGTTGGCCCCCCAGCACGCCCCGCTGCAGGATAGCAATGACGCCTATCTGGGCAATCTGCAGAAGGACGGTACCTATTCCGTGGTGCCTCGCATCCCGGCCGGGGAGATCACGCCTGAGAAGCTGATCGTCATCGGCGAGCTGGCCCGCAAATATGGCTTGTATACCAAGATCACCGGCGGTCAGCGGATCGATCTGTTCGGCGCGCGCCTGGAACAGCTGCCGCTGATCTGGCAGGAACTGATCGATGCAGGTTTCGAGTCCGGGCATGCCTATGGCAAGGCCCTGCGCACGGCCAAGTCGTGTGTCGGCAGCACTTGGTGCCGCTTCGGCGTGCAGGATTCAGTGGGACTGGCCATCCGCCTGGAGCAACGCTATCGGGGATTGCGCGCGCCCCACAAGATCAAGATGGCGGCGTCCGGCTGCACGCGCGAATGCGCCGAGGCGCAGAGCAAGGACGTCGGGGTCATCGCCACGGACAAGGGCTGGAACCTGTATGTGTGCGGTAACGGCGGCATGCGGCCTCGTCATGCGGAACTGCTGGCCTCGGATCTGGATGACGAGACGCTGATCCGGTACATCGACCGCTTCCTGATGTTCTATATCCGCACGGCGGACAAGCTGCAGCGCACGGCGGGCTGGCGCGAGAACCTGGAAGGTGGCCTGGATTACCTGAGGGACGTCGTTGTGAACGACAGCCTGGGTCTGGGCTCAGAGCTGGAAGCCCAGATGCAGCGCCTCGTGGATCGATACGAGTGCGAATGGGCCGCAACCCTGAAGGACGAGCAGGCCTTGCGGCGGTTCCGTTCCTTCGTCAATGATGACGCGCCCGATGAACAGATCGTTCACGTGCGGGAACGCGGTCAGATCCGTCCGGCCACAGTGCAGGAGCGCGAGGCGCTGACAATCCAGGCGGAGGTCGAATGAAGAAGATCATAGGCCTGCATGCTTCCCGTCCAGAGGCGCTGCAGAGGGATGCGCCGTGTTGGCAGGCGGTCTGCCGTCATGAAGACCTGATCCCGGATGCTGGCGTAGCCGTTCGGGCATTCGGTGAGCGGATCGCTGTCTTCATGACGGAGGCAGGGCTGTTCGCCATCGACCACGTGGATCCTTTCTGCGGTGTCGCCGTGTTGGCGCGTGGAATCGTCGGCGAACTGGGGGGGCGACCCGTGGTGGCCTCGCCCATGTACAAACAGCACTTTTTCCTGGATACCGGGGAATGCCTGGAGGATGTCGGCGTGCGCGTCCGCTGCTGGCTGGCGCGGGTGGACGAAGAGGGCGTTCTGCGTCTGAGCCGTCCGACGGATCGCGTTCTGGGGGAGCCGGATCATGGGACCTGATGCGATGATGAACCCACCTTTGCCGGCACATCCGGGGACGATGGGACACGTCTGGCTGGTGGGCGCCGGCCCCGGCGATCCCGATCTGATCACCCTGAAAGGTATGCGCGTCCTGCAGGCTGCCGATGTGGTGATCTACGACCGTCTGGCTCCGATCGCGCTGCTCGCGCACTGCCGGCCGGATGCCCTGCGGATTTCCGTGGGCAAGCAGGCCGGTCGGCACAGCGTTCCCCAGGACGGCATCCATGTCTTGCTGGCAACCCACGCAAGAGCGGGCCGCCTGGTTGTCCGCCTGAAGGGCGGCGATCCCTTCGTCTTCGGGCGCGGGGGAGAGGAAATGGTCTCCTTGCGCCAACAGGGGGTGCCGGTGTCGATCATTCCGGGGGTGACGGCGGCATCCGGCTGCGCAGCGGCGACCGGCATTCCGCTGACCCATCGTGATCTGGCAGCCGAGGTTTGCCTGGTCGCCGCGCATCGCCAGGATGGGGCCGATGGTCCGGACTGGTCCGCCCTGGCGGCCGGGCGGCAGCGCACATTGGTGTTTTACATGGGTTTGTCCCAGGCGCATCGGATCGGAGTCGAACTGATGCTGCGCGGCCTGTCCGGGGCGACGCCCGTTGCGCTCATCGCCGGCGGGACGACCTCGGCGCAGCAGGCGATCCGGTGCGGGCTGGCGGAGCTGGGGACGGTCTCTCACCGCAGCGATCTGGCGTCGCCTTGCCTGATCGTGGTCGGGCAGGTGGTCGCTCTCGCGGATCCAGATCTCGTGGCCTGGGCTCAGGACTGCCGGGCGCCCACCCTGGCCTGCTCGGCATGAAGCCCCTTTATCCGCTGTTCGCGGACCTGACGGGGCGACCGGTGCTGGTGGTCGGGGGAGGCGTCGTGGCGGAGCGCAAAGTGCGTTCCCTGCTGAAGTGCGGAGCGTCTGTTCGCGTGGGGGCGCCGCGCCTGACGGCAGCGCTGCGGCGCTGGGCGGACACAGCTTGTCTGACCTATTTGCCCGGACCGTTCCAGTCGGACTGGCTGGACGCGGCCTGGTTGGTCATCGCGGCGACCGGGGATCGCCGGGTCAATGCCCAGGTCAGGATGGCGGCGGACGCACGCGGTGTGCTGGCCAATGTCGTGGATGACCCCGGTCTGTCCTCGTTTCAGGTCCCGGCCGTGGTGGATCGGTCCCCCCTGGTGATTGCCGTGTCCTCGTCGGGGGCGGCGCCCGTCCTGGCCCGGCGTGTCAGAGAACGGATCGAAGCGCTGTTCGATGCTTCGCTGGGTGCGTTGATGGCGCTGGCGGATCGGCATCGCCAGGCTATCCGCCAGGCGTATCCCGATCCTGGGGCGCGCTGCCGGTTCTACGATTGGCTGCATGACGGTCCCGTGCCGGTGCGGCTGCGTCAGGGCGATGTGCCGGGCGCGGAAGAGCTGCTGCGCTGCCGCCTGGCGAGCGCAGCGACCGAGGCGCCGCTGGCGTGTCGGGTGACGTGGATCACAGTGTGTCCGGCAGACCCGGGGCGCCTGACACTGAATGAGCTGCGGGCCATGAACGAGGCCGAGGTGCTGGTGCATGAGCCCGACCTGCCCGCGCCGTGGCTGGACATGGCTCGCCGGGATGCGGACCGCCGCGTCTTGTCTGCGGGTTCGGACGCCGCCGGGGCGTTGGAGCTGTGCGCAGGCTATCGGCGTGCTGTCATCCTGCTGGCGGAACAGGATCAGAAGTCGAATTCCGGCTCGATGGCGTCACCCGCCTGCAGCCAGTGATCGCCGTCCGGCAGGGCGGCGATGGCGTTCATGCCGAACAGCACGCCTTGCTCGAACTGCCGATGCCGGGCCAGTGTGCGGCCGGGTTCGGGGGCGGTATGACCGGTCTGGGGATCCACGTTGGGGATGGGGCAGCGGGCGCATGCTTTGACGAAGGCAAACCCCAGCTTGCCGGTGCGAAAGCCCGCCAGATGATCCTCGTCGTAGGGCTCCAGTCCCTGTAGCACGATGTTGGGCCGAAAGCGGATCATGTCCGCCGCCGGATGGCCGCCTTCAGCCAACTGCGCGTTCAGCTCGTCCAGAGAATGCTGGTTCGTGACCAGAAACGGAAAGCCGTCGGCAAAAGCGAAGGCGTGGCGGTCCACTGGCAGAAAGGATTGCGGCCAGTCCGGGTGGGTCTGGATCCATTGCGTCATGTGACGCATGCTGGCCAGGCGGTGCGCCTGGGGGTGGACGTGCAGCAGTCGGCAGGATACGCCTAGGAAGCCGCTTAGCCAGCGGGCGACATCATCGCCCTGATCAGCGCCGATGGTCTCGGCGCCCCAGATGGTGACGGGGACGGCGGTTTGTTCGCCGCCGATGACCGGCGCAAAACAATCCGGCTGGTCGGGCGCTTTCAGCCACACGCCATCCGGCTGGGGTGCAGGCTGGATCAGCACCATGCGGGGGTGCTGGCGCTGGGTCATGAAGATGCCTTGTGCATCGACGATGACCCAGTGGCGGTCGTATTCCAGCCCGGCGCTGCTGACGCGGATGCGATCATGGGCGATGCCGGCGCAGGATTTGACGGGATAACTGTAGAGGCTGTGGATGGCCAGACGCATGGCGGCGATTCGGTCAATGGCGAAGCGCTTATTCTAAGCGCAAGCCGGACAAGGTTCGACGGGGCGCGCACAGCGCCCGCATCCGGAAGAATTTGACGTAGCATGCAGAGTTTGCGGCGCTCGCTAGAGGCGCCGGCTACTGGAGTCCCCATGCCCTTGAAAGACATTCTGGCCGCCCTGGTCGTCATCGTGGTCTGGGGGGCGAATTTCGTCGTCATCAAATTCGGTGTGGATGAGATCCCGCCGATGCTGTTGGGGGCCTTGCGGTTCTTGTTCGTCGCTTTTCCGGCGGTTTTTTTCGTCCCTCGGCCAGCGGTTCCCTGGCGGTATGTGGCAGGGTACGGGCTCACCATCTGTCTGGGGCAGTTCGTCTTTCTGTTCCTGGCCATCTATCTGGGCATGCCGGCGGGGCTGGCGTCGCTGGTACTGCAGGCCCAGGCGTTTTTCACCGTGGCGATCGCCGCGCTGGTGCTGCACGAATCCATCCGTGCGCATCATGTGCTGGGCATCGGTCTGGCGATCGCCGGTTTGGTGATGCTGAACGCCGGCGCGGGCTCGACGACGGTGCCCCTCGTGGGATTTCTGCTGACGTTGTTGGCGGCGTTCAGCTGGGCGTGCGGCAATATCGTCCTGAAATGCACGGGCCAGGTGCGCATGCTGTCCATGGTGGTGTGGGGCGCGCTGTTGCCGCCGATTCCGTTTTTATTGCTGTCGGCGGTGTTCGAGGGTCCGGACCGCATGCTGGACAGCTTGCTGCACATCAGCTGGCAAGCCGTGGCGGTCGTGGCGTATTTGTCGGGGGTGGCGACACTGATCGGCTATGTGCTGTGGGGGCGGTTGCTGGCGCGCCATCCGGTGGCCCGTATCGCGCCGCTGAGCTTGCTGATCCCGGTGGTCGGCCTGTTGTGTGCGGATTGGGTTCTGGGTGAAAAGCTGGGTTTGTGGCAGTGGCTGGGCGGCTTTGTGGTATTGATCGGACTGACCATCAATCTGTTTGGCGCCCGCTGGGCCGCCCTGCTTCGGAACCGCTCGTAACCGACCTAAAATGGGCGTTTTGGCGCCTGGTGGGTCAGGCCATCGTTTTTACTGGGATTCATACTCATGACCATCGATCGTGCAGGGATCAATGCCCTGATGGAAATTACGTCGCGTCCTGAACTGGTCTTTGTCAGCGGACAGGGTTCCTGGCTGCAGGACAGCGCGGGCAAGCGGTACCTGGACTTCATCCAGGGTTGGGCGGTGAACTGTCTGGGGCATAACCCGGCTGCGATGATCGACGCGCTGGCGCATCAATCGCGCGCCTTGATCAATCCTTCGCCGGCGTTCTACAACCAGCCGTCCATCGATCTGGCCAAGCGCATCGTGGGTGCGTCCTGCTTCGACCGGGTGTTTTTCGCCAATAGCGGGGCGGAAGCCAACGAAGGCGCCATCAAACTGGCCCGTAAATGGGGGCAGCTGCACCGCAAGGGCGCCTATAAGATCATCACGTTCGATCATGGCTTTCATGGCCGCACGCTGGCGACCATGTCGGCGTCCGGCAAGGCGGGCTGGGATACGAAATTCGCGCCGCAGGTCGACGGTTTCCCCAAGGCCGATCTGAATGATCTGGACTCTGTGCGCGCCCTGATCGACGATCAGACCGTGGCGGTGATGCTGGAACCCGTGCAGGGCGAGGCTGGCGTCATCCCGGCGACACGCGAATTTCTGCAGGAGCTGCGTGCGTTGACGCGTGAACGGGGGCTGTTGCTGATCGTGGACGAGGTGCAGACCGGCATGGGCCGCACTGGCCGCATGTTCGCCTATCAGCACGCGGGCATCGAACCCGACATCATGACCCTGGGCAAGGGCATCGGCGGCGGCGTGCCGCTGGCGGCGATGTGTGCCCGCGAGGCCGTCTGCTGCTTCGAGCATGGCGACCAGGGCGGCACCTACAACGGCAACCCTTTGATGACGGCGGTCGGGGTGGCGGTATTCGATGTGCTGGCAGCGCCTGGATTCATGGATGCCATCAATGAACGCGCGCGTCAGCTGTCGGACGGCCTGCTGGCTTTGTCGGACAAATGGGGCATGCAGGGCGAGCGCGGCGTGGGTCTGTTGCGCGCCTTGATCATGGATCGCGACGACGGCCCGGCCCTGGTGGCCGCCGCCCGGGAGCGGACGCCAGAAGGCCTGCTGCTGAATGCGCCGCGCGGCAATCTGTTGCGCTTCATGCCGGCCCTGAACGTGTCGGCCGATGAAATCGACACCATGCTGGCCTGGCTGGATGATCTGGTGGCGCAGGTGCGCGGTTGATTCTTCTGTGCCGCCCGTTCGGCGGCGCAGGATAAAAAAACGCCGCTGTGGCATGCCACAGCGGCGTTTTTTTGGGAGCAGGAGCCGATCAGCGGCCCAGCGGTCAGCGCCGCATCAAGCTTTCGCAGCCAGTTCGGCTTTTTTCACCTGACGCCAGTGGTGCAGCAGCGGTTCGGTGTAGCCGTTGGGCTGTTCCAGGCCCTTGAAGATCAGATCGCTGGCGGCCTTGAAAGCGCAGGATGTGTCGAAATGGCCGTCCATGGGTTCGTAGACGTCGTCGCCGGCGTTTTGCTTGTCCACGACGGCAGACATGCGGCGCAGGGTTTCTTCAACCTGGGCGCGGTTGGTGACGCCGTGCAGCAGCCAGTTGACGATGTGCTGGCTGGAAATCCGCAGCGTGGCGCGGTCTTCCATCAGGCCGACGTCATGGATGTCGGGGACTTTCGAGCAGCCCACGCCTTGGTCGATCCAGCGCACCACGTAGCCCAGGATGCCTTGGCAGTTGTTGTCCAGTTCCTGCTGGATCTGTTTGGGCGTCCAGGTGGGGGCGGCAGTCACCGGCACGGTCAGGATGCGGTCGGTGTAGTCCTCGTGGCGGCCTTCCAGGGACTTTTGCACTTCGACCACATCGACCTGATGGTAGTGCAGGGCATGCAGTGTAGCGGCGGTCGGCGACGGCACCCAGGCCGTGTTGCCGCCGGCCCTGACCTGGCCGATTTTCTGTTCGAGCATGGCGGCCATCAGGTCCGGCATGGCCCACATGCCCTTGCCGATCTGGGCATGGCCGCGCAAGCCGCATTCCAGGCCGGTCTGCACGTTGTTCAGCTCGTAGGCCTGGATCCAGGCCTGGGATTTCATGTCGTGCTTGCGCACCATGACGCCGGCGCGCATGGACGTGTGCAGTTCGTCGCCCGTGCGGTCCAGGAACCCTGTGTTGATGAATACCACGCGTTCGGTGGCGGCGGCGATGCAGGCTTTCAGATTGACGCTGGTGCGGCGTTCTTCGTCCATGATGCCCATCTTGATGGTGTTGGGCGCCAGGCCCAGCAGCGTTTCGACGCGGCCAAAGACTTCGCTGGCAAAGGCGACTTCGTCGGGGCCGTGCATTTTCGGCTTGACGATGTAGATGGATCCGGTGCGGGAGTTCTTGCGGGCCTTCAGGTCGTGGACGGCGATCAGCGACGTGCACACGGCATCCAGGATGCCTTCGGGGATTTCCAGGCCGTCGCGGTCGAGGATGGCGGGGTTCGTCATCAGGTGGCCGACATTGCGCACGAACATCAGGGCGCGGCTATGCAGGGTTCCGGTGCCGCCGTCGCGGGCGACGTATTCGCGGTCCGGGTTCAGGCGGCGGGTGATGGTCTTGCCGCCCTTCACCAGGTCTTCGGACAGGTCGCCCTTCATCAGGCCCAGCCAGTTGCGGTAGGCGACGACCTTGTCGTCGGCGTCGACGGCGGCGATCGAGTCCTCGCAGTCCATGATGGTGGTCAGGGCGGATTCGACGACCACGTCCTTGATGTGGGCGGCGTCGGTCTTGCCGATGGGCGATTGGGCGTCGAACTGGATTTCAAAGTGCAGGCCGTGATGGCGGAACACCAGGGCCTGAGGCGCGGCAGCGTCGCCGCGATGGCCCAGGAATGCCTGGGCATCGGCCAGACGCGTGGTCGCGCCGTCTTTCAGCGTGACCTGCAGTTCGCCGTTGACGACGGCATAGCCGGTGGCGTCGCTGTGCGAGCCCTGCGCCAGGGTGATGCTGTCGTTCAGGAATTGGCGGGCGAAGGCGATGACACGGGCGCCGCGCACCGGGTTGTAGCTGTTGCCGCGTGCGGCGCCATCCGTATCGGGGATGGCGTCGGTGCCGTACAGGGCGTCGTACAGGCTGCCCCAGCGTGCATTGGCGGCGTTCAGGGCGTAGCGGGCGTTCATGACCGGCACGACCAGCTGCGGGCCGGCTTGCGCCGTGATTTCCGTATCGACGTTGGCGGTGGTCACGGCGACCTTGGCCGGGGCGTCTTTCAGGTAGCCGATCTGGTGCAAAAAGGCGCGGTAGGCAGCCGGGTCGGCGATGGGGCCGGGGTGCTGGCCGTACCAGTCGTCCATGGCGGCCTGGATGCGGTCGCGTTCGGCCAGCAGGGCGCGGTTTTTCGGCGCCAGATCATGCACGATCGCCGCCAGCCCTTCCCAGAAGGCGGCGGGCTGCACCCCGGTGCCGGGCAGTGCTTCCTGTTCGAGGAACTGGTGCAGCACGGCTGCGACCTGGAGTCCATGGCTGGAAATGCGATCGGTCATGATGGTCCTTGGCTAATCTGAAGATCAATCCCAGGATTATAGGCAGTCTTCTATAAGAGTTAAAGGGTGATGAAGAGGGCCTGCAGGTTGTGCGATTCTGGCTAAGGCATTGATGTCACAAAGAAAAGGCCCGCATCCTAAGAAGCGGGCCGGCTATATGCCAGTGCAGATACTGCTTATTTTTCCGGCACCTGGGCGATGTGCAGCAGGTTGGTGCTGCCGCTGCGGCCAAACGGCAGGCCGGCAATGACGATCAGCGTGTCGCCCGGTGCAGCCAGCCCCGACTGTCGGGCGGCGTCCGTGGCGCAGCGGATCATTTCGCTGGATTCCTGCAGCTGCTCGGGAAAGTGCACCGGGCGCACGCCCCAGGCCAGCGCCAGGCGGCGGGCCGTGCGTTGCTCGGAGGTCAGTGCCAGAATCGGCGTGATGGGCCGTTCGCGGCAGGCCCGCAGGGCGCTGAATCCCGACGCTGTGTAGGCAACGGTAGCAGCAGGCTCCAGCAGGCCCGCCACGCGGCGCAGCGCACAGCAAATGGCGTCCGGGATGTTGGATT
This sequence comes from Castellaniella sp., assembly GCF_034675905.1. GTDB lineage: Bacteria > Pseudomonadota > Gammaproteobacteria > Burkholderiales > Burkholderiaceae_B > Castellaniella. The sequence goes on from NZ_JAUCCV010000010.1 coordinate 795,752, forward strand.
CGGCGGGGCTGTGGGTGGCGTCCAGGTTGGCTCGCCAGGAAGGATCGGCCTCCACCTCGCAGATGATGCGGGCCATGATGGTGACGGCTTCGAGCGGATATTGGCCGGATGCCGATTCGGCGGACAGCATGACGGCGTCCGCCCCGCTGTAGACGGCGGTGGCCACGTCGGACGCTTCGGCCCGTGTGGGCACCGGGGCGGTGATCATGGATTCCAGCATCTGGGTGGCGACCACCACGGGTTTGCCGGCGGCGCGGGCATGGCGCACGATGCGTTGCTGCAGCACCGGCACGCGCTGCGGCGGCAGTTCTACGCCCAGGTCGCCGCGGGCGACCATGATGCCGTCGGCCTGGTCGATGATGGCGTCCAGATGATCGATGGCGGCGGGTTTTTCCAGTTTCGCCATGATCCAGGCCTGGTCGCCGATCAGGCTGCGGGCCTCGATGATGTCTTCGGGACGCTGCACAAACGACAGCGCCACCCAGTCCACGCCCAGCGACAGGCCAAAGGCCAGATCGGCGCGGTCTTTCGGGGTCAGGGGAGAAATCGGCAGGATGACGCCTGGCACGTTCACGCCTTTGCGGTCGGACAAGGGGCCGCCCACCATGACGGTGGTCTCGGCGAAGTCCGGGCCGTGGCGGTCCACGCGCAGGCGCAGCTTGCCATCGTCCAGCAGCAGGTCGGTGCCGTCTTCCAGGGCGGCGAAGATTTCCGGGTGCGGCAGGTTGGCGCGTTGCGTATTGCCTTCGGCCGGGTCCAGATCCAGGCGAAAGTCCTGGCCCGCCTGCAGGGTGATCTTGCCGCCGCCGATTTTTCCGACCCGCAGCTTGGGGCCTTGCAGATCCATCAGAATGCCGATGGGACGGCCGATGTCCTGTTCGATCTGACGGATGATGCGGTAGCGTTCGGCATGGTCTTCGTGGCTGCCGTGGCTGAAGTTCAGGCGAAAGACATTGGCGCCGGCATCGACCAGGGCGCGGATCTGTTCTGGGGTGGAGCTGGCGGGGCCCAGAGTCGCCAGGATGCGGGCGCGGCGTTCGGTGCTCATGCCGGTTTTCCTTGGTACAGGTGTTCGGCCAGGTGGGCCGGACCGTCCAGCGCGGCGACGCCGGCGCGGGCGACCTGGGCGTCCTGGCCGGCTTGCACGCCCGATACGCCGACGGCGCCGACCACCAGGCTGTCGTAGTAAATGGGTTCGCCGCCTTCCAGGGGCACGACCGGCATGGACAGGGCGGCGATGCGGCCCTGATTGACCATGTCTTCGTAGACTTTGCTGGGTTTGCCGCTGAGCACGCAGGCGCGCGCCTTGTCAGGGGCGACCATGGCGCTCATGATCGGCGCGGCATCCATGCGTTGCAGCCAGAGCGGGTAGCCGCCGGCGTCACAGATGGCGATGCTGACATTCCAGCCGTTCTGGCGGGCTTCGTCCTCGGCGGCGGCCGCCATGCGGCGGGCATCGTCCAGGGTCAGGACACGAATTGTTTTCATGCGGTGTCTCCTTTGGCGAACCGTCCTGTCACAGGATCAGGATGGCGCGAAAATCATTGACGTTGGTCAGGGTCGGGCCGGTGATCAGGGAATCTCCCAGGCGCTCGAAGAATCCGTGGCCGTCGTTATCGTCCAGGTGGGCGCGAGGCGGCATGCCGGCCATCCAGGCGCGGGCCAGGGTATCGGGGGTGATCAGGGCGCCGGCGATTTCCTCCTGGCCATCGACGCCGTCCGTATCGCCCGCCAGGGCGTAGATGTTGCTGGCGCCGTCCAGGGCGATGGCGGTGGACAGCAGGCATTCCACATTGCGTCCGCCGCGGCCTTGGCCGCGCACGGTGACGGTGGTTTCACCGCCCGACAACAATACGCAGGGTGCGGGCACGGGTTGGCCGTGGGCGTGGACCTGCAAGGCGATGCCAGCCAGCACCTTGCCCACGTCACGGGCTTCGCCCTCGATGCGGTCGCCCAGCAGCACCGGGGTGATGCCGGCAGCGCGGGCCACGTCGGCGGCGGCTTCCAGCGCCATCTGCGGGGTGGCGATCAGATGGGTTTCCACGCGGGCCAGCAGCGGGTCGCCGGGCTTCAGGGTTTCGCCTCGGCCCGATTCCAGCAGGGCGCGGGCGCCCGCCGGCAGGGCGATGCCGTAGCGGCGCACGATGTCCAGCGCATCGGCGCAGGTGCTGGGGTCAGCGACCGTGGGGCCGGAGGCAATGTCGTTGGGCTGGTCGCCGGGCACGTCGGAAATCAGCAGATTGATCACGCGCGCGGGGGCGCAGGCGGCCGCCAGGCGTCCACCCTTGATGCCAGACAGGTGGCGGCGCACGCAGTTCATCTCGGCAATCGTCGCGCCGGATTTCAGCAGGGCGCGGTTGATGGCCTGCTTGTCGGCCAGGGTGACGCCAGCGCCCGGCACGGGCAGCAGCGACGATCCGCCGCCGGAAATCAGACAGATCACCAGGTCGTCGGCTGTCAGGTCCCGCACTTGATCGAACAGGCGCTGGGCGGCGTGTTCGCCGGCTTCGTCGGGGACCGGGTGGGCGGCTTCCAGGATTTCCAGGCGTTCGCAGGGCACGGCGTAGCCGTAGCGGGTGACGATGACGCCTTCCAGCGGACCCGGCCAGTGTTTTTCAAACGCCTGCGCCATGGCGGCTGAGGCCTTGCCTGCGCCGATCACGATGGTGCGGCCCTTGGGGGGCGTCGGCAAAAAGGCGGGGATGCAGTGTTCCGGCTGGGCAGCGCGCACGGCGGCCTGGAACATGCGGGTCAGAAGATCGCGGGGTTCTGTCATGAGACGTCCGTGCAAGAGGCAGTGCAAAACAGCGGATTCGCGCGGCGGGGCCTGGGGGTTCAGGTCCCGTCGCGTGATCCGGGATGCCGGCAGCGGTTTACTGGCCGATCTCGTGGTTAGCCATGATCTCCAGCGCGCGCACCATGCCGGAATGATCCCATGCCGCGCCGCCGTGCGCCACGCAGGAGTTGAACAGTTCCTGGGCCACGGCGGTGCTGGGCAAAGACAGACCCAGCTGGCGCGCGGTGGTCAGGGCCAGGTTCAGGTCCTTCTGGTGCAGATTGATGCGAAAGCCCGGGTCAAAGGTGCGCTTGACCATGCGCTCGCCGTGCACTTCCAGGATGCGCGAGCTGGCAAAACCGCCCATCAGGGCCTGGCGCACCTTGGCCGGATCGGCGCCGGCCTTGGAGGCCAGCACCAGGGCTTCGCCCACGGCTTCGATGGTCAGGGCGACGATGATCTGGTTGGCGACCTTGGTGGTCTGGCCGTCGCCGTTGCCGCCGACCAGGGTGATGTTCTTGCCCATCAGCTCGAAGATCGATTGGCATTGGTCAAAGGCCGCCTGGCTGCCGCCGATCATGATGGTCAGGCTGGCGGCCTTGGCGCCGACTTCTCCGCCGGACACCGGGGCGTCCAGGTATTCGCAGCCCAGGGCGTTGATCTTCTTGGCGAATTCCTTGGTGGCGACGGGCGAGATCGAGCTCATGTCGATCACGATCTTGCCCTTGGACAGGCCGGCGGCCACGCCGTTTTCACCGAACAGGACGGCTTCGACGTCCGGGGTGTCGGGCACCATGACGATGATGATGTCGGATGCCTTGGCGACTTCAGTGCTGTTGGCCAGCGCCTTGGCGCCCGCGTCCAGCAGGCTTTGCGGGGTCTTGCCCACGGTGTAGGTGACCAGCGTGTGGCCGCCCTGGATGAGATTGGCCGCCATGGGGGTGCCCATGATACCCAGACCGATGAAACCGATATTAGCCATGTGAGTGCTCCTTGATGTTCGTGTGGGGGTGTCTGTGTCAGGCCAGCGCCTGGATCCAGCCCAGACCGTCTTCAGTGCGGGCGGCGGGTTTGTATTCGCAGCCGATCCAGCCCGTGTAGCCGGTCTGGTCGATGTGGCGCAGCAGCCAGCGATAGTTGATTTCGCCCGTGCCGGGTTCGTTGCGCCCGGGGTTGTCGGCCAGTTGGATGTGACCGATGGACCCCAGATGCTTGCTGATCGTATTGCCCAGCTCGCCTTCCATGCGCTGCGCGTGATAGATGTCGTATTGCACGTGCAGATTGTCGGAGCCGACCTCGGCGATGATGGCCAGGGCCTGATCCGTGCGGCTCAGGAAAAAGCCGGGGATGTCGAAGGTATTGATGGGCTCGATGACCAGGCGGATGCCGGCCTTTTTCAGTTCGGCGGCGGCAAAGCGCAGGTTGTTCACAAAGGTCTGGTGCGCGGCGGCCTGGTCGACACCGGCCGGAACCTTGCCGGCCAGGCAGTTCACCTGGGTGCAGCCCAGGGCCTGAGCGTAATCGATGGCCCGGGCGACGCCTTGCTTGAACTCTTCGACGCGGTCCGGGTGGCAGGCGATGCCGCGCTCACCGGCGTCCCAGTCGCCGGCGGGCAGGTTGTGCAGCACCTGGACCAGACCGTTGTCCTTCAGGCGCTTGGCCAGGTCTTCTTTGGGGTAGGCGTAGGGAAACAGGTATTCGACGCCTTGGAAACCGGCTTTGGCGGCGGCGGCGAAGCGGTCCAGAAAATCGATCTCGGTGAACAGCATCGAGAGATTGGCGGCAAATTTCGGCATGAGTGACTCCTTGGGGTTTCCGTGGCGGCCCTGCGCGGCGGGGCTGCCACGGGGCCGGTCTTAGTCCAGCAGGGTGATGGCGGTGGGGGCGTCTTCACCGCGCTCGGCCAGTTCCTCGAACTCGTTGATCGCGTTGATGTCGTTGCCCATCGAGATATTGGTGATGCGCTCCAGAATGAATTCGACCACCACCGGGACCTTGAATTCCTGGATCCAGGCGCGAGCCTGCGCAATGGCGGGCTGGATGTCCTCGACTTTTTTCACGCGGATGGCCTTGCATCCCAGGCCTTCGGCGACCTTGACGTGATCCACGCCGTAGCCGTCGGTTTCCGGCGCGTTGATGTTGTCAAAGGCCAGCTGCACGCAGTAGTCCATGTCAAAGCCGCGTTGCGACTGGCGAATCAGGCCCAGATAGGCATTATTGACCACGATATGGATGTAGGGCAGATTGAATTGCGCGCCGACGGCCAGTTCTTCGATCATGAACTGGAAGTCGTAGTCGCCCGACAGCGCTACGATTTCGTCACCGGTATTGGCGGCCACCACGCCCAGGGTCGCGGGTACAGTCCAGCCCAGGGGGCCGGCCTGGCCGGCGTTGATCCAGTGGCGCGGGCCGTAGACGTGCAGCAGCTGGGCAGCGGCGATCTGCGACAGGCCGATGGTGGTCACATAGCGGGTATTGCGGCCAAAGGCCTTGTTCATTTCTTCGTACACGCGCTGCGGCTTCAAGGGCACCTGGTCAAAGTGCGTCTTGCGCTGCATGGATTTTTCGCCCTTGCGTGCGCGGCATGCCTGCGCCCAGGCGCCGCGGTCACGCAGCTGGTCGGCGGCTTTCAGGCGCTTGGCTTCCTCGATCATCAAACGCAGGGCTGCGCCGGCGTCGGAGGCGATGCCGTAATCCGGGCCGAAGACCTTGCCGATCTGGGTGGGGTCGACGTCGATGTGCACGAACGTGCGGCCTTCGGTGTAGACGGCGGTGGAGCCGGTGTGGCGGTTGGCCCAGCGGTTGCCGATGCCCATGACGAAATCCGAGGCCAGCAGGCTGGCGTTGGCATAGCGGTGAGCGGTCTGCAGGCCGACCATGCCGGCCATCAGCGGGTGGTCGTCAGGAATGACGCCCCAGCCCATCAGGGTCGGGATGACGGGCACGCCGGTCAGTTCGGCGAATTCCTGCAGCAGGTCGGCGGCGTCGGCGCTGAAGATCCCGCCGCCGGCTACCAGCAGGGGGCGCTCGGAGGCGTTCAGCATGGCCACGGCCTTGGCCGCCTGGGCGGGCGAGGCGGCGGGCTGGTAGACCGGCAGCGGTTCGTAGGTGTCGATATCGAATTCGATTTCGGCCATCTGCACATCAAAGGGCAGATCTACCAGCACCGGGCCGGGACGCCCGGAGCGCATGACGTGGAAGGCCTGCTGCAGAATGCGCGGCACCAGTTCCGGTTCACGCGCCATCACGGCCCATTTGGTGACCGGCTTGGCGATGGTTTCGATGTCCACGGCCTGGAAGCTTTCCTTGTGCAGTTGCGCACGCGGCGCCTGGCCGGTGATGCACAGGATGGGGATGGAGTCGCCGGATGCGGAATACAGGCCGGTGATCATATCGGTGCCGGCGGGGCCGGAGGTGCCCAGACACACGCCGATATTGCCGGGGTGGGCGCGGGTATAGCCTTCGGCCATGTGCGAGGCGCCTTCGACGTGGCGCGCCAACACGTGTTTGAAGCCGCCGTTCTTGCGCAGGGCGGAATACAGCGGGTTGATGGCGGCGCCGGGCACGCCGAACAAAGTGGTGATGCCTTCTTTTTGCAGGACTGCCGCGGCGGCGTCCACTGCTCTCATCCGAGCCATGATTACTCCTTGGTCTGATCTGTTAGGTCTGCGAGTCTGGAACCAGCATAAAGAAAGGCATCCAGGACAGGAATCCCCATGAGTCTCGTTTCTGTCGATACTATAAGTATCTGATAACAGAAAGCTGGAGTAGAATTTCTGAACGGAAGAGAGGCGTTGATTGCATCGATATTCCCTGTCGCACAAGGACATGGCAGTTGTTTCAGGCATCGGAGACCAGCATGGGCCGCTATACCGACATCAGCAGTTTTGTATTGATTGCCGATAAGGGCAGTTTCGCGGCGGCTGCCCTGGTGGAAGGCGTCACGCCGGTGGTCATGGGGCGGCGTCTGACGGCGTTGGAAAAGCGCCTGGGCGTGCAGCTGATGCACCGCTCGACGCGCGGCCTGGTGCTGACCGAACTGGGCGAACGCTATCTGGAGCAATGCCAGCAGCTGATTCAGGATTTCGATGCAGCCGACGCCAGCATCGTCGCGCGCCGGCGCACGCTGAGCGGCCATCTGGTGGTGTCGGCGCCGGCGTCGTTCGGGCGCCAGCATGTCGCGCCGCATGCGCTGGCGTTTCGCCAGCGCTACCCGGATCTGGCGCTGTCCTTCAATTTCACCGACAGCGTGGTGGATCTGGTGCGCGAGGGCTATGACATGGCGATCCGTATCGGCGAAGTCACGGACCCGAACTATGTCGCGGTGCGGCTGTTTCCCAACCAGCGTGTCGTCTGCGGCACCCCGGCCTATTTCGAATCGCATGGCGTGCCCAGGGTGCCCGAAGATCTGGTGCGGCATAATTGCCTGGCCTTCAATCTGCAAGGCGGTCAGCATCGCGGCTGGACTTTCGTGCGCGACGGCAAGCCTTTTGCCGTGCGGGTGCGGGGGGATCTGGCGTGCAATGACGGCGAATTGCTTTATGAATGGGTCCGCCAGGGCCTGGGCATCGGCTGGCGCTCTACCTGGGAAATCCAGCGTGAACTGAAGCGCGGCGAACTGGTGACGGTGCTGGATGAATTCGCCCTGCCCGCCTACGACATCCAGGCGGTCTACCCGCAGCAGCGGTATCTGCCGGCCAAGGTGCGCTATTTCATTGATGATTTAAAGCTTCATTACCAGCAGGCCGGGTACTGGGAAGGCGGGCGATGAAAGGGGTGGATCATGCGTGAACTCTATTCTTTTTTTTAATAGCTCAGCGGCGTATCGCGTGCGCATCGCTTTGGGCCTGAAGGGGCTGGATTACAGGATCGTGCCTGTTGACCTACTGAAAAAAGGCGGGGGCGAGCAGCGCGATGCGGCCTATCTGGACCGCAATCCGGCAGGTCTGGTGCCGGTGCTGGTAGATGACAGACACGTCCTGACTCAGTCGCTGGCCATCATCGAGTACCTGGACGAGGTGTACAGGACCCCGCCGCTGTTGCCGCCGGATCCGGTGGGCCGCGCCCGGGTGCGGGCGCTGGCCTTGTCCATCGCAGCCGATATTCATCCCTTGAATAATCTGCGGGTGCTGCGCCGGCTGGCGCATGATCTGCAGATAGAGAAACCCGCCCGTGACGACTGGTATCGGCATTGGGTCATGGTGGGCTTCCAGGCCCTGGAGGCGCATCTGCGGTCTTCCGACACCGGACGGTGCTGTCATGGGGATGACCCGGGGTTGGCGGATTGCTGCCTGATTCCTCAGGTCCACAATGCGCGCCGTCTCCAGGTCGATATGGCGGCCTATCCCAATATAGAGCGTATCGCGGTCTATTGCGGTGATCTGCCGGCCTTCCGCGCCGCGCATCCGGATGTCCAACCGGACGCGCATCCCCAGGTGAAAAGACAGGATGTGCGCCCGGGGGCAGGCTAAAATGCGGTCTATGAGAACACCGGAAATTTCCTCGCGCCGCAATGAACGTCTCGCCTTGTTGGCGCTGGCCGGGATGGCGATAGGCTGGGGCTACAACTGGGTGGTGATGAAATCGGTGCTGGCCTACGTCGGGCCTTTCGATTTTTCCGCCCTGCGCACCCTGTTTGGCGCCATGTTGCTGCTGGCCGTGCTGGCGGTGTTGCGCCGGCCGATGCGCATCCGGGCCCTGGGGCGCGTCATCCTGCTGGGGGTGCTGCAGACGGGGGCGTTTTCCGCCCTGATCCAGATCGCCCTGCTGCATGGCGGCGCCGGCAAGACGTCCATCCTGGTCTATACCATGCCCTTTTGGGTGATCCCCATGGCCTGGGTGGCTTTCGGGGAACGGGTGCGCGGTCTGCAGTGGCTGGCGCTGGCGCTGGCCGCGCTGGGGCTGACCCTGATTTTGGAGCCCTGGACCCTGCATGCCGATTTCATGAGCGAATTGCTGGCCGTGTCCGCCGGGCTGTGCTGGGCGCTGGCGACCATCGTGGCCAAATGGATCCGGCGCGACTATCCCATGGATGCCTTGCCGCTGACGGCCTGGCAGATGCTGTTCGGCGCTTTGGCCCTGTGCCTGGCGGCGTGGGTGGTGCCTGAAAAACCGATCGATCCGGCGCCGTATTTCTATGGGGCGCTGATTTATAACGCCGTCATCGCCACGGCCCTGGCCTGGTTTTTGTGGTTGTTCGCTTTGCAGCACCTGTCAGCCGGTGTGGCCAGCATGTCGGCGTTGGGCGTGCCCGTGGTCGGCGTGCTGGCAGGCTGGCTGCAGCTGGGCGAACAGCCCGGTGTGCTGGAACTGACCGGCATGGTGCTGATCGGGATCGCCTTGGTCGTGGTCAGCATGCGATCCGCCCAGAAATAGCCGCCGCGCCATGGTGTCCGACGACCACTTGTCGCGTATCCGCGAGCTGAAATTCAAGCAGCTGCTGGTCTTCGAGCGCGTGGCGACGTTGGGGTCCATGCACAAGGCGGCTGAAGCCGTCCATATGACGCAGCCCAATGTGGTCAAGATCGTGCGCCAGCTGGAAGACTTGCTGGATGTGACATTGTTCGAGCGTCACAGCAAAGGGGTGCGCCTGACGGTGTTCGCCGATCATTTGCTGGAGCGCATCCGCCCCATGTTGGGGGACGCCCGCGCCATGAGCGAGGAGCTGACCGCTTTGCGCGGCGGCGACGGCGGGCAGGTGGCGGTGGGCACGCTGATTTCAGCATCGGCCTGGTTGCTGCCCGAAAGCGCCGCCCTGATGAAGCAGCGTCACCCCAAGGTCGGGCTGATGATCCAGGAAGCCACCAACGACATTCTGTTCCCGATGCTGCAGGTGGGTGAATTGGACGTGATCCTGGGGCGGCTGCCTGACAGCCCTGGTGAAGGCGTGGAGACCCACGCGATCTACCAGGACGAGTTGATGATCGTGGCGCGGGCCAAGCACCCGCTGTCCCAGGGGGCGGAATGCGCCGTGCGGGATTTGTTGGATTACCCCTGGATCGTGCCGTCCAATGCCTCGCCGGTGCGCCGGCAGGTGGACCAGTTCTTCCTGAGCCGCCAGATGCCCATTCCGGACAACCAGATCGTCTCCCTGTCCATGCTGACCAATCTGGGGATTCTGGCCCGCTCCGATGCGCTGGCCATGTTGCCCAGCGTCGCCGCCCGTCCATTGATCCAGGTGGGCGTGTTGTTCGAAGTCCCCATCCACGTGCGCCTGCCCTTTGGCGCCATCGGCTACAGCGTGCGGGCCGACCGTGCGTTGGTGCCGGCAGCGGCTGCTTTTGTGCAGGTGTTGCGCGAAGTCGGGGCGCGGGCCGGGGTGGTATAGCGCGGGCGCGTTGCGTCAGCGGGATTCCGGGGCAGAGGCGCCGCCCTGCAGGCTGTCGATCGGCACGAATTTTCCACGCGACTTCAGCTTGTCCAGCACGATCTGTGAATGAATGCGCGTCACGCCGCGTAGTTTGTTCAGGCGATTGACGATGAATTGCGAGAATTCCTCGAAATCCCGCGTGCGTACATACAGCAGATAGTTGGCCTGGCCCGTCACGATGAAGGCGTTGACGACTTCGTCCATGGCCTGGATTTCGCGGGTGAAGTATTGGTGTTCGGATTCATTGAGCTGGCCGATGTTCAGTTCGACGAAGGCCTCGATCCTGAACCCTAGCTTGGGGGCGCTGAGCGTGGCGTTATAGCCCTCGATGTAGCCGTGTTCTTCCAGCAGCTTGACCCGCCGGTGGCAGGCGGATGGCGAGAGCGCGACCAGATCGGCGAGTTCCTGATTACTGAGGCGCCCGTTGGTCTGCAGAGTGCCCAGGATTTTCAAGTCCAGTGCGTCCAGTCTCATTTATCAAATTTCCTGCGAATTGGTTGTCATAAATTCGAATAACATTCCATATCATACCGATAATATTGGAATTTTCGAAGAATTTGTCATCACCTCGATGCTAGACTATTTTTATCGAAGTTCGTTGAAAACAGCCGCTGTAGAGGAAAAAAACATGGTGACTTTGGAACAGTGCCGGGCCTGGGATGCCGCCGATGAGCTGGCCAGCTTGCGTCAGCACTTCGATCTGCCTTCGGGTGTCATCTATCTGGATGGCAATTCGCTGGGCGCGCTGCCGAACCATGCCTTGAGTCGTGCGCAGGATGTGATCCAGCGCGAATGGGGTGTGGATCTGATCAACAGCTGGAACAAGAACAGCTGGTGGACCTTGCCCACGCGTCTGGGGGATTTGCTGGCGCCGGTCATCGGCGCCGGGGCGGGCGAGGCCGTCGTCACCGACACGACCTCGACGAATCTCTTCAAGGTCGTGGCCAGCGCCGTGCGTATCCAGCAGCACGAGCACCCGCAGAAAAAGGTCATTCTGGCCGAGCGCGATGCGTTTCCCACCGATTTGTACATGATTCAGGGCCTGTCGGAATTCCTGGATCGCGGCTACGAACTGCAGTTGATCGATCAACCGGAGGATCTGCCGGCAGCGCTGACCGATCAGGTGGCCGTCGTCGTGCTATCGCACGTCAATTACCGCACAGGCTATCTGCACGACATGGCGGCGGTCAGCGAGCAGGTGCATGCCAAGGGCGGCTTGATCATCTGGGACCTGTGTCATTCGATCGGCGCGGTCCCCATGGACCTGGGCGCTGCCGGTGCGGATTTTGCCGTCGGCTGCACCTATAAATATCTGAATGGCGGCCCGGGATCGCCTGCCATGCTGTGGGTCAATCCCCGTTTGCGTCAGCAAGCCTGGCAACCCCTGTCGGGTTGGTGGGGGCATGCGCGCCCCTTCGATATGTCTACCGAGTACGCGCCAGATGCCGGCATCCGCAGTTTCTTGTGCGGTACGCAGCCCATCGTGTCGATGGCTTTGGTAGCGTGCGGCCTGGAGATCTTCCACCAGACCGACATGCAGGCGATCCGCCGCAAATCGCTGGCCATGACGGATCTGTTCATCCAGTTGGTGGAGCAGGAATGCGCCGGCCAGGAGATCGAACTGATCACGCCGCGTGATCATCATTGCCGTGGCAGTCACGTCAGCTTCCGTCATCCGCAAGGGTATGCCGTGGTCCAGGCGCTGATTGCGCGCGGCGTGGTGGGCGATTATCGCGAGCCGGAGGTCATGCGTTTTGGCGTGACGCCGTTGTACCTGCGCTTCGAGGACATCTGGAATGCCGTCCAACACCTGAAGGCTGTACTGCTGCAGCGTGAATGGGATCAGGAGCAGTTCCGGACCCGAGGCTTGGTGACCTGATGCAAGTGTTTTATCCCGTCTGATCCTTATAAGCGCCAGCTAGAGCGCACCTATCGGACAGGCGGGGCTCTCAAAAAACCTCCCATCCAGGGAAGGAGACAAATCATGAGTGGGTTCGACAAAATCCAGTCCCGGGAAGCCGGACTGCACAAGAAATTGACCGCTGGGCAGATGAGTATGATCGCCATCGGCGGGGCGATCGGTACCGGCCTGTTTCTGGGCAGCAAGTTCGCGATCGGCTTTGCCGGTCCGGGCGTGATCATCAGCTATGTGATCGGCGGTATCGTCGCCTTATTGCTGATGGGCTGCCTGGCCGAGATGACGGTGCAGCATTCCACCTCCGGTTCGTTCGGCGCGTACGCGGAACACTACATCGGTCCGCTGGCCGGATTCCTGGTCCGTTACTGTTACTGGTCCTGCATCGTGCTGGCCGTGGGCACCGAAGTGACGGCGGTCGCGGAATATATGAAATTCTGGTTTCCGGGCATGCCCGCCTGGATCTGGATCGTCGGGTTTTCGGCGGCCCTGATCGGCGTCAACGCCTATAGCGTCAAGGCGTTCGGGTCGGTGGAATATTGGTTCTCGGCTATCAAGGTCTTTGCCATCATCGCCTTCATTTTGCTGGCGGTCGGCGTCTTGTTCGGCTCTTATCAAGCCCAGACGGTCGTCAGCAATCTGACTGATCAGGGGGGATTCCTGCCGCATGGCTGGGGTGGCGTGTGGACCGGGGTCATCATTTCGATCTTCAGTTATCTCAGTATTGAAATGATCGCTGTCGCCGCCGGAGAGGCCGAACATCCCAAGCAGGCCGTGCGTGCCGCCTTCAAGGCCACCATCGTGCGGCTGGTGATTTTCTACCTGTTGTCGCTGTCCTTGATCGTGATGCTGGTGCCCTGGAAGGCCCTGGTGGCCGACGGGACGACCAGCCCGTTTGTAACCGTGATGCAGGCGGTGGACATCCCCTTTGCAGACAGCATCCTGAACTTCATCGTCATCGTGGCGGCGCTGTCGGCCATGAACAGCATGCTGTACATCTCGACGCGCATGCTGTTCAGCCTGGCGCGGGCCGGGGATGCACCCGCCGTCCTGGGCCGGGTACATGAATCGGGCGTGCCGCTGAACGCTTTGGCGGTGTCGGCCAGCGGCATTGCGGTGGCGGCTTCCGTCTACGTCGCCAATCCGGGCGCCGCCTTTCCCATCATGATCGCCCTGTCCATGTTCGGCGCGCTGTTCACCTGGGGCATGATTTTCTTCACGCACCTGTTTTTCCGCCGCCGCATGATCCGGGATGGCGTGACGCTGGAATTCCGCATGGTCGGATTTCCTTTCGGCACGCTGCTGGGTCTGGGGCTGATCCTGGCGATCATGTTGACGACCTGGTTCATCGATATCTTTCACGCCACGCTGGTGTTCGGCGTGCCGTTCCTGCTGGTGCTGCTGGCGGTGTACGGCGTGCGGCGCTGGCGTCGCGCAGGCGCGCAGCCTGCCGCCGATGCCGGGCAGTCGGGTAGCGCTGGGTATTGATGCAGGATGCATCGCCCCTATGACAATAGCCAGACCGTCGCGGATGAAGCGGCGGTGCTGGCGGACTTTGCCCGGCGCAGCCGGCAGGTCTATCAGGATGTGCCGCATCGGCGGGATGTGCCTTACGGCGCCGGGCCGCGCTGCGTGCTGGATGTCTTTGATTGCCCGGACGCCGTGGAGACGCTGGTGTTCATCCATGGCGGCTACTGGCAGTGGTGCGACAAGACGGACTTTGCCTTCATCGTGCCCCTGCTGTTGCAGCACCGTTACCGATGCGTGTTGCTGGAATACGATCTGGCGCCGCACCGCCGCCTGGCGGATATCGTGCGGCAGGTGGGCAAGGCGCTGGATTTTCTGCGGCAGCAAACCTGGGCGGGGCAGGCGCTGACCGTCGTGGGGCATTCGGCGGGCGCGCATCTGGCCGCCTGCCATCTCGCCCATCCAGCCATGGGGGCTGTGCACCTGCTGAGCGGTGTGTATGAACTGGCGCCGATCCGCGACACGCATCTGGATCAGGCCCTGAAGCTGTCGGATGAGGAAATCGCGGACTGCAGCCCGGTGCGCCAAGCGCTTGCCCCGCGAGTGCCTTGTCATCTTGCGGTAGGCGCCCAGGAACTGCCGGAACTGCGCTGGCAAAGCGCCCATTTTGCGCAGCGGCTGCGGCAGGCCTGCCCGGATGCGCCGGTGTCGTACCGGGTCTTGCCGGACTGCAATCACTACACCATTTTGGATGCGTATTGCGCGGCGTTGGGGAACCCGGACTGAGGCCTGCCGGAGGCAGCTCGGCTTGACCCGGAAGGGCTGTCATCCATATTGTGTGGTATTTGCGATTCCATTATGGAATCATAAATCGCTGTTTTGTGATTAGAAAATAATCTCAACCCGGTCTACAGTGGTCCCAACAGACAACACAAGAGACCAACCCCGTGGCCCAGCGCATTCAACACTATATCGGCGGCCGTTTCGTGGACAGCGCCCGCCAGTTCGCCAACCTCAATCCGGTAGACGGCACGGTCGTCGGTCAGGTCTGCGAGGCCTCGGCGGCGGAGGTCGATCAGGCGGTACAGGCGGCCAAGGCCGCCTTGCAGGGCGACTGGGGGCGGTGTTCCCCGGCCCAGCGGGCCGATTGGCTGGAAAAACTGGCGGCGGGAATCGAGCAGCGTTTCGAGGCATTCGTGCAGGCCGAAGTCCTGGATACCGGTCGCACCGTGCGCCAGGCGCGCACCCTGGACGTGCCGCGCGCCATCGCCAATTTCCGTTTTTTCGCCAATCTGGTGCGCCAGGCCCATACCGAATGCTTTGAAACAATTGCCGCCGATGGCAGCCGCGCCCTGAACTACACCGTGCGCAAGCCCCTGGGCGTGGTGGTGGCGATCTCGCCCTGGAACCTGCCGATCCTGTTGTTCAGCTGGAAGGTCGCGCCCGCCCTGGCGCTGGGCAATGCGGTGGTATCCAAGCCGTCCGAGGAAACTCCTTCGTCCGCCTTTCTGCTGGCGCAGGTGGCGCACGACATCGGCTTTCCGGCGGGGGCGTTCAATGTCTTGCAGGGCTTTGGCGGCGACTCGGCCGGTCAGGCCATGATCAGCCATCCGGACATCGACGCAGTGACTTTCACAGGGGCGTCGGCCACCGGGGCGCACATCATGAAGACCGTGGCGGATGGGGTCAAGGACGTGTCCTTCGAGCTGGGCGGCAAGAATGCCGCCATTGTCTTCGAGGATGCCGATTTCGATGCCGCGGTGGATGGCGTGGTGCAGTCCACTTTCACCAATTCCGGACAGGTCTGCCTGTGCAGCGAACGCGTGCTGGTGCAACGGTCCATTTACGAGCGTTTCGTGGCGGCGCTGAAGGCCCGCACCGAGGCGCTGGTGCTGGGGCGCCCGGATGATCCGGCAACCGATATCGGGCCGATGATTTCCAAAAAACATCAGGCCAAGGTCGTGTCCTATTTCGAACTGGCCCGCCAGGAAGGCGCCACGGTCGTCACCGGCGGGGACGTGCCCGTGTTTGGTGATGATCGGGATCAGGGCTTTTGGGTGCGTCCGACGATCTGGACCGGGCTGCCTGATGATGCCCGTTGCCTGCGCGAGGAAGTGTTCGGGCCGGTGTGTCATGTGGCCCCCTTCGATACGGAAGCGCAAGCCATCGCCCGCGCCAATGATTCCGACTACGGTCTGGCGACTGCCATCTGGACCCGGGATCTGTCGCGGGCGCATCGGGTGTCGCCGCAGATGCGCAGCGGTCTGGTGTGGGTCAATACCTGGTATCTGCGTGATCTACGCACGCCGTTTGGCGGGGTGCGGCGTTCCGGGATCGGCCGCGAAGGCGGGCGTCATTCGCTGGACTTCTATTCCGAAGTCACCAACATCTGCATCAAAATCCAGGATGCGCCCTCGACAGGAGACCACTGATCATGAGTCCGTCAGATGCCAAAGTCGTCATCGGTAAGGCCGCCCCGCGCGGCAAATTTCCCCATGTAAAGCGGGCGGGCGATTTTCTGTTTGTCTCGGGTACCAGTTCGCGCCGCGCCGACAACACCCTGGCCGGGGTGGAACCCATCGATGCCATGGGCGCCATGCGTCTGGACATCCGTGAACAGACCCGCGCCGTGATCGAAAACATCCGCGACATCCTGGGCAGTGTGGGCGCGGGTCTGGAAGACCTGGTGGAAGTCAGCGCGTATCTGGTCGATATGGCGGATTTTGCCGGCTACAACGACGTCTATGGCGAATTCTTCGGCTACGACGGCCCGACCCGTACGACGGTCGCGGTGCATCAGTTGCCGCACCCGCACCTGCGCATTGAAATCAAGGCGATCGCCTATCAGCCGCAGCCTTAGCGGGCGATACCGAAAGCGGCCCCGACTGCCGCCGCCGTCCGATACGTGCCGGGACCACCTGGCCTTAGAACGCAAGGAGACATGCATGGAACTGAAATACGGAATGCCCAAGAACCTGATGGGCTGGGTCGACGCCAATCGGGCGCAGCTGTCGCCGCCTGTCTGCAATGCCGCGATCTTCGAGGACGGCAACTACATCATCAATATGGTCGGCGGCGGCAATCAGCGCACGGACTTTCATGACAACTCCACCGAGGAAGTCTTCTACCAGATTCGCGGCGAGGCATCCCTGATCATCTGGGATCGCGGCCGTTACGAACGCATCGTCCTGAAGGAAGGCGACATCTTCCTGCAGCCGCCCCATCTGATTCATTCGCCGCAACGTCCGGACGCCAACGGCCTGTGCCTGCTGATCGAACATCCGCGGCCCCAGGGGGCGCTGGACGCCTTGCAGTGGCATTGCGCCCATTGCGGCGCCCAGATCTGGCGCGCCGAAAAGCAGCTGGAAAGCCTGGTGGACGATCTGCCCAAGATCTATCAACAGTTCTACGCCGTCGGCGAGGCCGACCGCGTGTGCCCCGATTGCGGCACGCAGCACCCCGGCAAGGACTACACCGTCTGGCACCGGCAGCTGAGCAAATCGCCGCTGCGGGTGTAGGCGGGATGTTGCCGACCCAACCAGGAAACCGAAGAAAAATGATCGACATACATGCCCATATTTTCCCCCGCATCAGCCGGGCCGACGCCCAGGCGCTGGACCCGGTCCAGGCCCCATGGTTGAAGGTCATCAGCCCCGATGAGGGCATGATCATGAAGGGCGACAGTGAATTCCGCCCTGTCATTCCCGTGCTGTGGGATCCGGATCTGCGTGTGGCGGACATGGACCGTCTGGGTCTGGACATGCAGATCGTCAGCGCGACGCCCATCATGTTCGGCTACGAGCTGGATGCCCATAAGGTCGCCGGCTGGGCTGCCCGCATGAATGATCTGACGCTGGAATACTGCGCCGGACACCCGGCCCGCCTGAAGGCCCTGGCGCAGGTCCCGCTGCAGGACACGGAAATGGCTTGCCGCGAGGCATCCCGTGCCATGGCCGCCGGCCATGTGGGCGTGCAGATCGGCAATCACGTGGGCGACCGTGACCTGGATGATGCGCAGCTGGTGGAATTCCTGCATCACTGCGCGGTGAACCAAATTCCTGTGCTGGCGCACCCCTGGGACATGATGGGCGGGCCCAATCGCATGCGCCAATGGATGTTGCCCTGGCTGGTCGCCATGCCGGCAGAGACGTCCCTGGGAATTCTGTCGCTGATCCTGTCGGGGGCGTTCGAGCGTCTGCCGCGCAGTTTGAAACTGTGCTTCGCCCATGGCGGCGGCTCTTTCGCCTTTACCCTGGGGCGCGTGGACAACGCCTGGAAATACCGCGACATCGTGCGTCAGGATTGCCCGCATCTGCCGTCTTCGTATTGCGACCGGTTTTCGGTCGATTCCGCCGTCTTCGATCCCAAGGCCTTGCGGCTGCTGGTGGACGTGATGGGCAGCGAACGCGTCATGCTGGGGTCTGACTACCCCTATCCCTTGGGCGAAGAAAAAATCGGTCAATTGGTGTCCGACACTGCCAGCCTGGCGGCGCTGGAAAAGCAGCGCATCCTGGCGGACAACGCCAAAGCCTTCTTCAACCTTGCCTGACGCGAGCAACCATGGAAAAGACATTGATTGAACAACTGGGCGACGAGCTGCATGAGGCCTGGGTCACGCGTCAGGTGATCGCGCCGCTGACCGAACGGCACCCGGACATCACGATTCAGGACGCCTACCATGTCCAGCAGCGGATGATCAGCCGCCGCCTGCAGGCCGGTGCGCGTGTGGTGGGCAAGAAGGTCGGCGTGACCAGCCAGGCCGTGATGGACATGCTGGGCGTCTATCAGCCCGATTTCGGCTATCTGCTCAGCGACATGGTGGTGGCCCCCGGCGAAGCGATTTCCATGGCCGGGCTGATCCAGCCCAAGGCCGAGGGCGAGATCGCCTTCATTCTGAAGAAAGATCTGACGGGGCCGGGCGTAGGCGTCAGCGACGTACTGGCCGCGACCGAAGCCGTGGTTACCTGCTTCGAGATCGTCGATTCCCGGATCCGTGATTGGCAGATCAAGATCCAGGACACCGTGGCCGACAACGCCTCCTGCGGGGTATTCGTGCTGGGCGACCAACTGGTCAGCCCGCGTGGGCTGGACCTGCGCACCTGCGGCATGGTGTTTGAAAAGAACGGCGAGCTGCTGGGCACCGGCGCAGGCGCGGCGGCGCTGGGGCATCCGGCCAATGCCGTGGCCTGGTTGGCCAATGCCCTGGGGGCGCTGGGCGTCGGCCTGAAGGCCGGAGAAGTCATCCTGTCCGGTTCGCTGGCGGCGATGGCGCCAGTCAAGGCGGGTGACAGCCTGCAGGTGTCGATTGGCGGCATCGGCCACTGCGGCGTGCGCTTTACCGCATAGCAAAGGAAAACATCATGGAAAAAATTCGGTGTGCATTGATCGGCTCCGGCAATATCGGCACAGACCTGCTGTACAAATTGCAGCGCAGCGAGGTGCTGGAACCCGTCTGGATGGTGGGCATCGACCCGCAATCCGAAGGCTTGGCCCGCGCGCGTGACATGGGCTTGAAAACCACGGCGGACGGCGTGGACGGCTTGCTGCCGCATATGGCCGAAGACCGCATCCAGATTGCCTTCGACGCGACCTCGGCCTACGTGCATGCGGAAAACAGCCGCAAGATCACCGCGCACGGTGCGATGATGATCGACCTGACGCCGGCGGCCATCGGCCCGTACTGCATCCCGCCCGTGAACCTGGACGGGCATGTTCGGCAGCAGGAACGGAACGTCAATATGGTGACGTGCGGCGGTCAGGCCACGATTCCCATGGTGGCGGCGGTGTCGCGGGTGCAGCCCGTGGGCTATGCCGAAATCGTCGCCACGGTGTCTTCGCGCTCGGCCGGCCCCGGCACGCGGCGCAACATCGACGAATTCACGACGACCACGGCGGGCGCTGTGGAAAAAGTGGGCGGTGCACGTCAGGGCAAGGCCATCATCATCCTGAATCCGGCCGATCCCCCGCTGATCATGCGCGACACCGTGCATTGTCTGACTGATGAGGATCCGGACGAGGCCGCCATCACGGAATCCGTGCAGCGGATGGTGGCGCAAGTGCAGCGTTACGTCCCCGGCTATCGGCTGGTCAACGGCCCGGTGTTCGACGGCAAGCGCGTGTCGATCTACCTGGAAGTCGAGGGCCTGGGCGATTACCTGCCCAAGTCCGCCGGCAATCTGGACATCATGACGGCCGCCGCCGCTCGGACGGCGGAAATGTTCGCCGAACGCATCCAAAAGGGTGAGATCACCCTGTCAGCCGCCTGAAGGAGTTCGCCATGACTGCTGAAAAGACATTCGTCACCCTGCACGACATGACGCTGCGCGATGGCATGCACGCCATGCGTCACCAGATCACGCTGGATCAGATGAAGGCCGTGGCCCGGGGCCTGGACGAGGCCGGCATGCCCATGATCGAAGTCACCCACGGCGATGGCCTGGGCGGCTCGTCGGTCAACTACGGCTTTTCCCTGCACACCGACGAGGAATACCTGAGCACGGTGATCCCGCTGATGAAAAAGACCAAGGTCTCGGCGCTGCTGCTGCCGGGCATCGGCACGGTCGGGCATCTGCGCATGGCCCACGACCTGGGGGTGCATACCATTCGTGTGGCCACGCATTGCACCGAGGCCGACGTCTCGCAGCAGCATATCGAGGTCGCCCGCAGCCTGGACATGGACACGGTGGGCTTCTTGATGATGAGCCACATGAACACGCCCGATGGATTGGTCGCGCAGGCCAGGCTGATGGAAGGCTACGGCGCCAATTGCATCTACTTGACTGATTCCGCCGGCCATATGCTGCCGCATCAGGTACGGGAAAAGGTCACGCGTCTGCGCGACGCCCTGAAACCGGATACCGAAATCGGTTTTCACGGCCACCATAATCTGTCCATGGGGGTAGCCAACAGCATGGCGGCCATCGACGCCGGCGCCAACCGCATCGACGCGGCTTGCTCGGGCATGGGGGCGGGGTCGGGCAACACGCCCATGGAAGCCCTGGTGGCGGTCTGCAATCTGATGGACATCGTCACTGGCGTGGATTTGTTCAAGGTGCAGGATGTGGCCGAGGACATCGTCTTTCCCATGATGCAAGAACCTGTGCGCCTGAGCCGCGATGCGTTGACGCTGGGCTATGCCGGGGTCTATGGATCGTTTCTGCTGTTCGCCCGCCGCGCCGAAAAACGCTACGGCGTGCCGGCCCGGGAAATCCTGGTGGAAATGGGCCGGCGCGGCATGGTCGGCGGCCAGGAAGACATGATCGAGGACACGGCGCTGAGCCTGGCCCGCCAACGGAGCGTGGCATGAGTTTAGATACTGCTGTCATCGGGGAACTGGCCGAGCGCCTGGAAAACTGCGAACTGCAGGCGCACGATACGCTGAAGATCACCCTGGATCATCCCGAGATGGATTGGGACGACGCCTATGCCGTGCAGGACGAAATCCTGCGGCGCAAACGGGCGCGCGGCGCGCGGCTGGTGGGGCTGAAGGCTGGGCTGACCTCATTTGCCAAGATGCGTCAGATGGGGATCGACACGCCGATCTTCGGCTTTCTGGTGGACTCTTTCCTGGTGCCCGATGGCGGCCAGTGCCGCCATGCCGACCTGATTCACCCCAAGGTCGAGCCGGAAATCGTCTTCGTCACCAAGGCGCCTCTGAAAGGACCCGGCTGCACGATTGCCGAGGTGCTGGCCGCCACGGACTTCGTGCTGGCCGGCATCGAGATCATCGACAGCCGTTACCGCGATTTCAAATTCGATCTGAAAAGCGTGGTGGCGGACAACTGCTCGTCTTCGCGTTTCGTGGTGGGCGGCATCATGCGCGATCCGCGCGACCTGGATCTGCGCACCACCGGCGCAGTGATGGAAAAGAACGGCCAGATCGTGTCCTTGGGGGCGGGCGCTGCCGTGCTGGGCCATCCGGCCAATGCCGTGTCCATGCTGGCCAATCATCTGGGCCGGCGCGGCGCCGAGATTCCCGCCGGCGCCTTGATTCTGACGGGCGGCCTGACCGAAGCCGTGGCGGTTCAGCCCGGTGATCACGTCGCCCTGCACATGCAGGGCATGGGTTGCACGTCGCTGACTTTCGTGTAATATCAACAATACTTTAAAACTAAATTATTAAATCCTGCAGGAGACAAACATGGCATTTCGCAAAACCTTGCTGACGGCCGCCCTGACCCTGTCCTTGGGGTTGACCGCGGGGTCGGCGCTGGCAGACGTGAAGATCGGCTTTCTGGCCACCTTGTCCGGTTCCGGTGCAGCGCTGGGCCAGGATATGGTGGATGGCTTCAATCTGGCGCTGGAAGAACGCGGCGGCAAACTGGGCGGGCAGAACATCGTGCTGCTGAAGGAAGATGACCAGCTCAAACCCGATGTCGGCGTGCAGGCCGTGCAGAAATTCCTGGAAAAAGACAAGGTCGATCTGGTGGCCGGGGTCACGTTTTCCAATGTCATGATGGCGATCGCCAAACCGCTGGCCGATGCCGATATGACCTTCGTCGGATCGAATGCAGGACCGGCGCCGCTGGCGGGTAATCAGTGCAATGCGGGCTTTTTCTTCGCCTCCTGGCAGAACGACGGCCAGGCCGAAGTCATGGGCCAGTTCGCCACCGACCAGAAATACAAAGACGTCTACATGATCACCCCGAACTACCAATCGGGCCGCGATCAAGTCAAAGGCTTTACGCGCTTTTACACGGGCCGCATCTCGGGCGAGGTCTATACCCAGCTGGGCCAGCAGGATTATTCGGCGGAATTGCTGGCCCTGCAGGCTGCCAAACCGTCTGCCGTGTGGGTTTTCCTGCCGGGCGGCATGGGCGTGAATTTCGTCAAGCAATACAAGCAGTTCGGCCTGATGGGCAAGATCCCGCTGCTGACCGTATCCACGGTGGATGGCAGCACCTTGCCGGCCCTGGGTGACGCTGCGTTGGGCGCCTATGCCGGCACATTCTGGGGGCCGGATTTCAAGAATCCCGTCAGCGAAGCCTTTGTCGCCGCCTTCGAGAAAAAATACAATCGCATTCCTTCGCAGTACGCCGCGCAATCCTATGATTCGGCCTTGCTGATCGACAGCGCCTTGAAAAAGACCGCCGGCAATACGGCTGATAAAAAGGCCTTCCGGGATGCCTTGCGCGCTGCTGACTATGCGTCCTTGCGCGGGGCCTACAAGTTCAACGTTAACGGCTTCCCGATCGAAGACTTCTACGCCTTTGAAGTCGCCAAGGACGCGCAGGGCAGGGTGTCACTGAAGACCATCGCCAAGCCCCTGACGAATCACTCCGACGCCTATTTCGGGAAGTGCAAGATCTGATTCGTGTGCGCAAGCCCTGACAAACGGGCGGCGCAAGCCGCCCGCCACGGAGGACGGACATGAGTCCGCAGCTGTTGTTCATGCAGGCCCTGAACGGCCTGCAATACGGGATCCTGTTGTTTCTGCTGGCCGCCGGCCTGACCCTGGTCTTTGGCATCATGAGCTTCATCAACCTGGCTCATGGGGCGCTGTACATGATGGGGGCCTATTTCGCGGCCGCCGCCTTCGGCTATACGAATTCCTTTCTGTTGGCGATCATGGCGGGGCTGGGGGGCGCCATGCTGCTGGGCGTGTTGCTGGACCGCAGCGGCTTTTCCCGCTTGTATCCCAGAGCGCACCTGGATCAGGTGTTGGCAACCTTCGGTCTGATGCTGTTTTTCAACGAAGCCGTGCGCATGATCTGGGGATCGGCGCCGATCTTCATGAGCTTGCCGGATGCCCTTAGCAATACCGTCATGGTGCTGGGCACGCCGTATCCGCTGTACCGTCTGGTGATCATCCTGGTGGGCCTGCTGGTGGCGCTGGGGCTGTATCTGCTGATCGAGCGCACCCGTATCGGCATGCTGATCCGCGCCGGCGCAAGCAACCGCGCCATGGTGTCGGCGCTGGGGGTGAACATCGGCTGGCTGAACACTTTTATCTTCGCTCTGGGGGCCGGTCTGGCCGGCTTGGGCGGCGCGATGGTCGGGCCGATTCTGTCGGTGCAGCCGGGCATGGGGGATTCGATCCTGATCATGACGCTGGTGGTGATCGTCATCGGCGGCATCGGTTCGATCCGCGGAGCCTTTCTGGGGGCGCTGGTGGTCGGCCTGGTCGATACCTTGGGGCGCACGGTCATGCCGGCGCTGCTGAGCCAGGCCTTGGCGCAGGAATTGGCCAGCACCTTGGGTGCGGCTATTTCGTCGTTGGCGGTGTATGTCCTGATGGTGATCGTGCTGGCCATCAAGCCCGAAGGCCTGTTTCCCGTGAAAAAGCGCTAAGGCCGGATGACTATGGAATCTTCGACCATGAATACAAGCATGCCGCGTCATGCGGCGGGCCTGTCCTTGCCGGTCCTGCTGACCGTGCTGATTTTTGTGTTGTTGTTGTTGGTGCCGGTCTATGCCAGCCTGACCGATAGCCCTTATGTGCTGCTGCAGTTCAGCCGCATTCTGGTGTTCGCTTTGGCGGCGGTCGGTTTGAACCTGGCGCTGGGCTATGGAGGCCTGGTCAGCTTTGGCCATGCCATGTACATCGGCATCGGCGCCTATTGCGTCGCGGTCGCCTCGCATTATGGCGCTGATAGCGGGGTGCTCCATCTGCTGCTGGTCGTGCTGGTGACGGCGCTGGTCGCGGCGCCGGTGGGATTGATTGCGCTGCGCACGCACGGCATCGCCTTCATCATGATTACGCTGGCGCTGGCGCAGATGTTCTATTTCCTGGCGGTGGGGCTCAAGCAGTATGGCGGCGACGAAGGCCTGCCGATTCGACAGCTGAGCCATTTCGGGACGCTGACAGGCAGCCATGTGGGCTTGTACCTGGCCTTGCTGGCCTGTCTGGGCGGCAGCCTGCTGCTGTTGCGCCGGGTGATCCGCTCGCGTTTCGGCCTGATCCTGCGGGCCAGCAGCATGGATGCCAGGCGGGTGCAGGCGGTCGGCACAACCCCGCTGGGGTACCGGCTGATGGCCTACGTGCTGTCTGCCGAATTATGCGCGCTGGCAGGCTTCTTTCTGGCCAATCTGACTTCCTTCGCCTCGCCCGCCTATATGGCGTGGACCGCCTCGGGCGAGCTCATCATCATGGTGCTGCTGGGCGGCGCCGGCACCCTGGTCGGCCCGGTGGTCGGCGCGGCGGGATTCCTGTTGCTGGAAGACGTCCTGAAAGGCCTGACGGATCACTGGATGATCATCATGGGCCCGGTGATCGTGCTCATCGTGCTGTTTTTGCGCAATGGGCTGTGGGGCATGATTGGCGCTTCCAAGGAGGGCCGCTGACATGCAGCCTTTGCTTTCCATTCGCGGCTTGGTGAAACGGTACGGCGGCCTGTTGGTCACGGATCATGTGGATCTGGACATCCTGCCCGGTGAAATTCATGCCGTCATCGGCCCCAACGGGGCGGGAAAGACCACTTTGATCAGCCAGATCATGGGTGAAATCCCCAGCGATCAGGGCAACATCAGCCTGAGCGGACGATCGATCAATGGTTTGTCCATGGCGCGTCGGGTACGGGCCGGGATCGGGCGATCCTATCAGGTCACCTCGGTCATCCAGCAGTTCACTGTGCTGGAAAACGTCATCCTGGCGGTGCAAGGCTGCCAGGGGCATGGCTTTCATTTTTGGACGCCTGCCGTGGAAACGCCCGCCCTGACGAAACGGGCGGATGAACTCATCGATCTGATGGGTCTGTCAGCTTGGCGGGCTGCGTTGGCTGCGTCCTTGTCCTACGGCCAGCAGCGGCAATTGGAAATCGCGATGGCGCTGGCGGCCAATCCCAAGGTCTTGCTGTTGGACGAACCCATGGCTGGCATGGGGCATGGCGACACGGGATCGGACATGATGGTGGGTCTGTTGCAGCGCCTGAAGGACCGGTACGCCATCCTGCTGATCGAGCATGACATGGACGCGGTGTTTTCGCTGGCTGACCGGATCAGCGTGCTGTTCTATGGCAAGATCATCTGCTGCGGCGATGTGGATGCTATCCGTCAGAGTCCCGAGGTCCGGGAAGCCTATCTGGGTGATGAAGAGGTGCCGGCATGAAGACGGTACATGATGCCAAGGAAACAGTATGAGCCTGTTGCTGAAGGTCGAGGGTCTGGAATCCGGTTACGGGCGCAGCCAGGTGCTGTATGGCATGCACCTGCAGATCGATGCCGGGCAATGCGTGACGCTGCTGGGCCGCAACGGCATGGGCAAGACCACGACGATCAAAAGCATCATGGGCATGCATCCGGCCTGGCAGGGCCAGGTGCAGTTCAACGGCGCGCCCATCCAGAATCTGCCCAGCCATCGGGTGGCGCAGCGGGGGGTCGGCCTGGTGCCGGAGGGCCGTCAGATCTTTCCCAATCTGTCGGTCGAAGAAAACCTGATCGCAACGGCGGCGGATCGGCATAAAAAGGCCAATCCCTGGACCTTGCCGCGTATCTATGAATTATTTCCGCGTCTGCAGGAGCGTGCCGGCAATTTCGGCAATCAGCTGTCGGGCGGCGAGCAGCAGATGCTGGCGATCAGCCGGGCCTTGATGACCAACCCGGAATTGCTGATTCTGGACGAGGCGACTGAAGGCCTGTCGCCGTTGGTGCGTCAGGAAATCTGGGCCGCATTGGCGCTGCTGCGCCGCGAGGGCATGGCGATCCTGGTGATCGACAAGAATCTTGCGCCGCTGCTGCAGCTGGCGGATCACCACTACATCGTGGAAAAAGGACGCATCGTCTGGGATGGGCATTCTGATGCCCTGAAGGCGGACGCCGACGCCCGGCAACGATATCTGGGCGCCTGACGGCCTGGGGGATGTGCAGGACGGCGTTCGGGCTGCCCTGCGTACGCACTGCGCGGATCAGCTCAGGGCGGGAATCACGCTGGGAGCTTCCATCTGCACGATGTCGCAGTTATCGCCCGGGCCTGCGCGGTCGATGATCAGAAAATCGGAGACGGCTTCCAGGCCCAGCAGCGGATGGTGCCAGACGCCACGCGCATAATTCACGCCTTGCTTGCCGGTGCACAGAAACACGCGCAAGTCGTCCACCGTGGGGGTGGATTCAGCCTTGGCGACCACCACCAGATACGGGCGCTCCGACAGCGGGATGAAAGCCTGGCTGGCCTTGGGGTGGCGTTCCATCATGGTGATGGTGAACGGCAAGGGGCGCGGCTGACCGCGAAAGATCGACACGATGGCGCGACCGTCGGCGCCTGGTTCGATAT
This sequence comes from Castellaniella sp., assembly GCF_034675905.1. Lineage (GTDB taxonomy): Bacteria > Pseudomonadota > Gammaproteobacteria > Burkholderiales > Burkholderiaceae_B > Castellaniella. Next base: position 822,486 of record NZ_JAUCCV010000010.1, read on the forward strand.
GCGCCAGGTCGTGATAGCGTTCGGTATTGCCTTCGTTGATGGTGAAATGCTTGACCGTGTCGTCCGCCTGGATCACGTCGCCGAACGGCGCAAAGGCCTGGCGGGTCAGGGGTTCGATGGTCAGACGGGTCGGGGTGATCGTACTCATGAGGGGCTCCGTAAGATCAGGCGAACTGCGCGTCCAGCCGAAAGCGGGCGATTTGCCCGATCTGGTCCAGGCAGGTGGCGAATTCGGTGTCCTGATCATTGTGCAGCCGTTCTTCGATGGCGTCCATGATCTGGTAGCGGTTGCGGCCCTTGACCGCAATGACAAAGGGAAAGCCGAAGTGTTCCCGATAGCTGGTGTTCAGGCTGCGCAGGCGCTGCAGCTCTGCGGCGCTGCACTGATCCAGGCCGGCGCCGCGTTGTTCGCCGGTGGACGCGTCGGTCAGCGTGCCCGCCGCGGCTTCCTTGCCTGCCAGTTCCGGGTGAGCCGTGATCAGGGCCAGCTGTTCGGCCGGATCCGCCTGCTGCACGACGCGCACCATGGCATCGTGCAGGGCGTTGACGTCGGCGAACGGCCGCGCCGCCCAGGCGCGTGCAGGGATCCAGGGGGAATGTTCGAAGATCGCCCCGAGTTCCCGGGAAAATTCGGACTGCGACAGCGCAGAAAGCTCGCTCAGGGTCATGGTGGGTATCGTCAAATGTGTCATGATAGAAAGTCTACGGGGTATCCCGCCTCAAATGAAGAGTGTCACTGCGTATAAGTGGTATAAGCGGAATCGCATTTCCGGAACAAGGAGCCCTCCCGATGTCGACGCGACGCAGCAGCGCCATGCTGGATACGTATTTGCTCAAGGTCTTTTGTATCCTGATGGCCGAGCGCAGCGTGTCGCGCACGGCGCTGAAGCTGAATCAGTCTCAGCCGGCCATCAGCGTGGCCCTGAAAAACCTGCGACTGATCTTCCAGGATCCGCTGCTGGTGCGCGAAAAGGGCGGCATGGTGCCCACCGACCGGGCGCTGGCGATTCTGGAACATGCCAAATCGGCGCTGACCTCTATCGACACCATGCTGGAAACCGGCGAAGACTTCGATCCGGCCAGCAGCCGCCAGGTCTTTCGCATCGGGTCGCCGGACTATCTGGCTCCCGCTTTTGCTGCATCGGTGGTGGCGCGTTTCCGGCGCGAGGCGCCCCATGCGCGGTTGGTGCTGCATGCGCTGGGGCCGGATTTCGATTTTGAACATTCCCTGGCCGAGGGCAATCTGGATGTGGTGATCGGCAACTGGCCCGAACCGCCGGATCGCATGCACCTGTCGGTGCTGCTGGAAGACCAGATCGTCTGCCTGATGTCGGCGGATCATCCACTGGCCTCGCAGCGCCTGACTCAGGATGATTTTCGCCGCATCCAGCATATCGTGCCGACCCCGTATTCCATGACGCAGCGCGGCATGATCGATACAGTGCTGACGTCGCTGCGCATTCAGCGCGAGGAATGTGTGGAAGCGCAGTCCTTCATGCTGGCGCCGTATCTGCTGCCAGGCACCGATCTGGTGTTCACGACGACCCGGCATTTCGCCCGCTATTACGCAGGCTTGCTGCCGCTGGCGATCGTGGAATCGCCCATTGATTTCCCGCCGATGCGTTTTTATCAGCTGTGGCATGCGCGCAATCATCATGCGCCCTCCCATCAGTGGTTGAGGCATTTGCTGGGGGATTGCGGCCGGGCCTTGTTGGCCCAGCCGTAAGAGGATCGGCATTGGCGTCGCCGGGCTGGCGCCCGGCGTCTTTAAATCGCCCAGCCGCCCAGGTAGAACACCGCCAGAGCCACCGCGATGGTCAGGGTGCCTACGTTCAGCTTGCGCCATTCGCCGGCGAATATCCGGCCGATCACCAGGGTGCTGAAACCCAGCATGATGCCGGTGACGATGTTGCAGGTCAGCACGATGAATACGGCGCACACCATGCCAGCCATCGTGTCGACGGTATCGTCCAGGTGCAGCTTGCTGACGCCGCCCAGCATCAGCAGGCCCACGTACATCAGCGCCGGCGCGGTGGCGTAGGCCGGCACCAGGGATGCCAGCGGCGACAGGAAGATCAGCGCCAGGAAACCCAGGCCGACGATGGTGGCGGTCAGGCCGGTCTTGCCGCCTGCTGCGGTGCCGGCGGCTGATTCGATGTACGCAGCGGCCGGGGCGCCGCCCAGGCCCGCAGAGACGATGGAGCTGACCGAGTCGGACGTGAGCGCCCGGCCACCATTGATGATTTGGCCATTTTCATCCAGCTGGCCGGCTTGTCCTGCTACGGCGCGGATCGTGCCGGTGGCGTCAAAGACGGCCGTCATGACCAAGGCCAGCACGCTGGGGATGACGACGGCGCTGAGCGCCCCGCCCACATCCATGGCGCCGATCAGCGAGTGCTCGCCGCCAAACGAGGGCAAGGCGAACAGGCCCTTGAAGGTGACGGCGGGGTCCCAGATCAGGCCGACGGCCGACAGCGCCAGGATGACCAGCAGGATGCCGCCGGGCACGCGCCGCCGCTCCAGGCCGAAAATGGCGGCCAGTCCCACGACGGACAGCAGCGCGGGCATGGCGTTGAGCGTGCCCAGCGATACCGGCAGTCCCGGACCAGGATTCTTCACGACCAGGCCGACCTCGTTGGCGGCGATCAGCAGCAGAAACAGGCCGATGCCGATGCCTGTGCCGTGCGCAATGCCCACTGGCAGGTTGCGCAGGATCCACGTGCGTACGCCGGTCACGGAAATGCCGGTGAAGATCAGGCCCATCAGGAAGATGGCGCCCAGGGCGATGGCGGGCGAGAGCCCCTGGCCCAGCACCAGATCGAAGGCCGTGAAAGCGGTCAAGGAAATCGCGCAGCCTACGGCGATCGGCAGATTGGCCCAGAGCCCCATCAGCAGAGAGCCGAAGGCGCTGGTCAGACAGACGGCGATGAAGACCGATGAGGTATCAAAGCCGGCCTTGCCCAGCATGGCCGGGACGACGAAGACCGAATACACCATGGCCAGGAAAGTCGTCAGACCGGCCAGGGTTTCCTGGCGCACGTTGGTGCCGCGCGCCGTCAGCTGAAAGCGCTGTTCCAGCCAGGTGTTGGGGATAATGTGATGCGGTGTGGCGGAGGTCTCGAACCCCGCAGGCAAAACGGTTTCCTGCTCGCTCATGAGCCTTGTCTCCTGATGATCGGCCGGCTCGTGGTCCGGCTTTGTGTAAGGGGCGCGCGGCTGCAAGCGCAGTCGGCCTGATTCATTCTAGGGACAAGGATTTGTGCTGTGAGCGTGTGGCGATGATGACAATTATCAAGCTGCGCTGATGTTGTTCTGACCGCCATCGCCGGTGATGCACGCCTCGGCGGGGCTCATGAATCGGTGCGTTTCTCCAGGCTGGCCTGCAACATGGAGGCTACCCGGACGATGCATTGACGCAGCCAGATGACTTCGGCTGCGCCGTGGCAGCGGCGGTGCCACAACAGGTAAAAGCGCATCGCCGGAAACGGAAAAGGCGAGGGCAGAATGGTGATGGGCAGGTAGCGGGCGTAGTGCTGGGCGAACTGTCTGCCGGTGGTGAAAATCAGGTCGGTGCGCAGCAGCATGCCGGCCACCTGGCCGAAATAGGGAATGGTCATCTGGATGTTGCGCCGCAGGCCCTGGGCGGCCAGGTAGCCGTCGATGAAGCTTTGCCGCTCGGACACGTAAGGAAAGGGCGCCAGATGGGGCAATTCCAAGTATTGCTTCAGGCTCAGATCCCGCCGCACGATAGGGTTCTGGCTGCCCACCATGCAGACGACTTCGTCGTCGAATAATCGCGCCATGTGCATCTGCGGCGGCGGTTCCAGCCAGTTGCCGATCACCACATCCAGACCGCCATCTTCCAGGCCGCCAGCGTAGTCGTAATCGGCATTGATCGGGTGTACGATGAATTTGGCATGGGGCGCTTCGCGGCGCAGGATTTCGGCGATATTCGGCAGGAACATCGCATCCAGGTAGTCGGGCGCCCCCAGGTGAAATTCACGCGTCGAATGGGCGGGATCAAAGGCCCCGGGCGGTTGGGTGATGCGCTCGATGGCGGACAGGGCGTCGTTGGCATGGGCCAGCAGTTCCAGGCCGCGCTCGGTGGCCACCATGCCGGTTTTGCTGCGCACCAGCACCGGGTCGCCGGTGATCTCGCGCAGCCGCCGCAGCGAATTGCTGATCGCGGGCTGGGACAGGCCCAGCTTGATCGCGGCGCGTGACACGCTTTGCTCGGTCAACAGGATCTGCAGGATGCGCAGCAGGTGGGTGTCCATGGAATCGCGGGTTTTGCTCATGCGGCCCATTATTCACGGCGCGGACGTCGGCGTCCATGATCAGTGACCCTGATAAGCGCCATCATTGTGGATGAATGCCGGGCCTGGCGGCTTGATGCTATCTTGGGCCATAACACCCGGCTTGAACATAAAAGGTACCATGATGGAGACAACAGCCATTCGCTTTCATTATCGTGGACAGGTCCACGAAGTCACGGATCAGCCCACGACCCGCACCGTCTTGCAGTATCTGCGCGATGACCTGTGTTGCATGGGCACCAAAGAAGGCTGCGCCGAAGGCGATTGCGGGGCCTGTACCGTGATGGTGGCCGAACCTGATGGCCAAGGCGGCGTGACCATGCGCGCAGTCAATTCCTGCATTCAGTTCCTGCCCACGCTGGACGGCAAGGCGCTGTACACGGTCGAAGACCTGCGCCAGCCGGATGGCTCGCTGCATCCGGTGCAGCAGGCCATGGTGGACTGCCATGGCTCGCAATGCGGCTTCTGTACACCCGGTTTCGTCATGTCCCTGTGGGGCATGTATCTGGCCCATGGCCCGCAGGATGCCGCCCCCACCCGCACCCAGATCGATGATGCCTTGTCGGGCAATCTGTGCCGTTGCACGGGCTACCAACCCATCGTGCGGGCGGCGGGCGAGATGTATCAATACCCGGCAGTCGACTTCGACCGGGCCGCGCTGGCAAAGGTCTTGGCGGCCTTGCAGCGCGACGAGGTCTTTTCCTACATGCATGACGGGCAGACGTTCCATGCGCCACGCACGCTGGCGCAGCTGGCCCAGCTGCGGCTGGACTATCCGGACGCCCGCATCCTGGCTGGCAGCACCGACGTCGGTCTGTGGGTCACCAAGCAGCATCGCGATCTGCCGCATCTGATCTATATCGGCCAGGTACGCGAATTGCGCGACATCCACCAGGAAGGCGACGAATTGTTCATCGGCGCGGGCGCGCTGCTGAACGACGCCTACGATGCCCTGGTGGCGCATATCCCCGAACTGGCCGAACTGCGCCAGCGCTTTGCGTCGTTTCCGATTCGCAACGCCGGCACCTTGGGCGGCAATGTGGCCAATGGTTCGCCCATCGGCGATTCCATGCCGGCCTTGATCGCCTTGAATACCCGGATCGTGTTGCGGCGCGGCGAGCGTGTGCGGGAAATGCCCCTGGAAGACTTCTATCTGGCTTACCAGAAAAATGCCGCTGAAACGGGCGAATTCGTGCAGGGGCTGCGTGTGCCCGTGCAGGTCGAAGGCCGTCAGTTCCGTGCCTACAAGCTGTCCAAGCGTTTTGATCAGGACATTTCCGCCGTCTGCGCCGCCTTCGCCGTGGTGCTGGACGAGACCGGCACAGTACGCGATCTGCGCACCGGTTTTGGCGGTGTGGCCGCGACCCCTTGCCGCGCACGGTCGGTGGAAGCCGCCTTGCAGGGCCAGCCTTGGGACGAAACCCATGTGCGCGCTGCGATGGAAGCAGTGGCCCAGGATTTCAAACCGCTAAGCGATATGCGGGCCAGCAGCGCGTATCGCTTGCTGGCGTCGCAGAATCTGCTGTATCGCTTTTATCTGGAAACCGCCCCTGGGGCGCCGTTGGCGACGCATCAGGTGAATACGGCCAATCTGGCCGAACTTGCTTGAGGAGGCCAATATGAACATGCGTGTCAATATTCCGGTTGAACTGGATCGACTGGCTGTCGGCAACGACAGCATTCCGCGCCCCGTGGTGGGCGAACCTGCCGCCGGGGCGGCCAGCCCTCACGAATCGGCGACGCTGCACGTCAGCGGCGAAGCCATCTATACCGACGACATTCCTGAATTACGCAATACCGTGTACGCGGCGTTGGGCCTGTCCGACAAGCCCCACGCCCGTATCACCGCCATGGATCTGGATGCCGTGCGCCAGGCCCCCGGGGTGCTGGATGTGCTGACGGCCCAGGATATTCCGGGGGTGAACGATTGCGGCCCGGTGATCGAGGATGATCCCATCCTGGCCGACGGCCTTGTGCAATATGTCGGCCAGCCGATGTTCGTGGTGGTCGCCAAAACGGTGGACCAGGCCCGCCGTGCGGCCCGCCTGGGCAAGATCACCTACGAGGAGCTGCCTTTCCTGCTGACCCCCAAACAGGCCAAGGATGCCGGCGCCGGCACCACGGACGAACTGCGCCTGATCCAGGGCGACGTGCAAAAGGCGCTGGATGGCGCTCCGGTGCGGCTGACGGGTGTGTTTTCCTGCGGCGGCCAGGAGCAGTTCTACCTGGAAGGCCAGATCGCCTACGCCATCCCGCGTGAAAAGGACGGCATGCAGGTGCTGTGCTCTACCCAGCACCCGACGGAAATGCAGCACGCAGTGGCGCACGCCCTGGGCTGGCAGCGCCACCAGGTCGAGATCGAATGCCGGCGCCTGGGCGGCGGTTTCGGCGGCAAAGAATCCCAATCCGCGCTGTTCGCCTGCGTCGCGTCCGTCTGCGCGGTGCGTTTGCAGCGGCCGGTGAAGCTGCGGGCCGATCGTGATGACGACATGATGATCACGGGCAAGCGCCACGGCTTCTATTTTGAATATGACGTCGGCTTCGATGCGCAAGGCCTGATCCTGGGCGTGCGCCTGGACATGACGCTGCATTCGGGCTTTTCAGCGGACCTGTCCGAAGCGGTCGCCAGTCGGGCGCTGGCCCACTTCGACAATGCCTATTACATCCCGGCGGCCGACATCCACACCATGTGCGGCAAGCTCAACACACAGTCGGCCACGGCATTTCGCGGCTTTGGTGCACCGCAAGGCGCGCTGGTCACAGAGGTCCTGATCGACCGCGTGGCCCGTCAGTTGGGTAAGGATCCGCTGGATATACGCTACCTGAACCTGTACGGCACGGAGTCACGCAACGTCACGCCGTATGGCGAGGTCGTGGAAGGCAATCTGCTGCATCCCATCATCAGCGAACTGGAAGAGAGCTCCGACTACCGCGCGCGCCGTCAGGCGGTACGCGAATTCAATGCGCACAGCCCGGTCCTGAAAAAAGGTCTGGCGCTGACGCCGGTGAAGTTCGGCATTTCCTTCAACGTGCCGGCCTTCAATCAGGCGGGTGCGCTGGTGCACATCTATCGCGATGGGTCCGTGCTGCTGAACCATGGCGGCATTGAAATGGGCCAGGGGCTGAACACCAAGGTCGCGCAGATCGTGGCCAACACGCTGGGCCTGGACCTGGAATGCGTGCGCGTCACCGCCACGGATACCTACAAGGTCGTCAATACTTCTGCGACGGCGGCATCGACCGGGTCCGACCTGAACGGCAAGGCGGCCGAGGACGCTGCTTTGACCCTGCGCACCCGCCTGGCGGACTTTGCCGCTCGCAAATACGGCGGCAAGGCGGAAGACGCGACCTTCGCCTGGCGCCAGGTCAGCATCAATGGCAAGACCCTGCCCTTTGCCCAACTGGTCGAGGAAGCCTACTGGGATCGGGTGCAGCTGTGGTCCGACGGGTTCTACAAGACGCCCGGCATCGTGTGGGACAAGACCACCTGCCATGGCAACCCCTTCTTCTACTACGCCTTTGGCGCAGCGGTGTCCGAAGTCGTTGTCGATACCCTGACGGGTGAATGGAAGCTGCTGCGGGCCGACATCCTGCATGACGCGGGGGCCTCCATCAATCCGGCCATCGATATCGGTCAGGTCGAGGGCGGCTACATCCAGGGCATGGGCTGGTTGACGACCGAGGAACTGGTCTGGCGCGACGATGGCCGTCTGACCACGCATGCGCCGTCCACCTACAAGATCCCAGCCATCAGCGATTGTCCGCGCGATTTTCGGGTGCGGCTGTTCAAGGCCCGCAACCATGCGGATTCCATCCATCATTCCAAGGCCGTCGGCGAGCCGCCGCTGGTGCATGGCGTCAGCGTGTTCAATGCGATCGCCGACGCGCTATCCGCCCTGGGCGATGGACATGCATCGCCCGATCTGAACGCCCCGGCGACCCCCGAGGCCATTCTGGTGGCGGCTCAGGAACTGCGGCAACGCAGTGCCGTCAGATGACAGCCTGGATCGATCAGGCCCTCTGGTGCCTGGATCGTCAGCAAGCTGTCGTGTTGATCAGCGTGGCTTCCGTGCGCGGATCGGCGCCCCGGGAGGCCGGCGCCAAGATGCTGGTGTCGGCCGGCCATCAGTGGCTGACGATCGGCGGCGGCCAGCTGGAATGGCAGGCGACGCATCTGGCGCGTGAGCATCTGCAGCGCGGCGACCAACCCGACCGTTGGGTGCGGGACATGCCGCTGGCGGCGTCCCTGGGGCAGTGCTGCGGCGGCTTGGTCACGCTGCTGTTCGAGCAGCTGCGGGAGACGGATCGCAGTTGGCTGCAGCAGGCGCGGGACCGTCTGCGGGGACAGGAATCCTTCGAGCGCGAAGTCGGTATCGGCGGGCCGGGCCTGGAGCCTTGGGTCCGGTTGCAGGAATCTGCGGCGGCCTCGCATCCCCGCAACCGCTTTCAGGCCAGCCGCCTGCTGGATCCGAATGATGCGCGCGGCTGCCCGGTGTTGACCGAACCCCTGATTCCGGATGCCTTGCATGTTGTGGTGTTTGGCGCCGGTCACGTGGGCCATGCCCTGGTGAATATTCTGGGGACGCTGCCTTGTCGCGTCACCTGGGTCGATGCCAGAGACGATCTGTTTCCCGACTCGGTGGCGCCGAACGTCGCCATCGAAGCGACCGACACCCCCGAAGCGATCATCGACCAGGCGCCGCCGGGCGGCTGCTACCTGATCATGACGCATGATCACGCGCTGGATCAGCATCTGTGCGAACAGCTGATGAAGCGCGGCGATGCGGCGTATGTCGGCCTGATCGGTTCGGCGACCAAATGGCATAAATTCCAGCAGCGATTTACTGCGCGCGGCATTCCGCCGGAACGCCATGCCCTGATCACCTGCCCGATCGGCGAACCGGGCATCGAGGGCAAACAGCCCGCAGTGATCGCGGTGGCGGTCGCCGCGCAGCTGATGCGCTTGCGCACCCGGCTGATGCATCAGGATGCCGCGCCGGCGTCGGCGGATATCGCCTTGGCGCATTAGCACCACACATCCGGCGCTTCTGCCGGTCAATATAAGATTCAGGAGACCTTCATGACCTCGACGTCCAATACCCAGGCTGTGTCCGACATTCAGGCCTACCGCGCCCAGCTGCTGTATTTCCGCGATACGCCCAAGGCCGAAGACGAAGCCTGTGAATGGATTCGCGACGGCCTGCTGGTGGTGCGCGATGGCCGCATCGAGCAGTGCGGCGATTACGATCAGCTGGCGGACAGCCTGCCGGCCGGTACAGCCGTGCATGACTGGCGCAACCGTTTGATCACGCCGGGCTTTATCGACACGCACATCCACTACCCGCAGACCGATATGATCGCGTCGCCGGCGCCCGGCTTGTTGCCCTGGCTGGAAACCTATACGTTCCCCACCGAACGGCGCTTCGAGAACCCCGACTACGCGCAGGACGTGGCGAAGTTCTTTCTGGACGAGCTGCTGCGCTGCGGCACCACGACAGCGCTGGTGTATTGCACGGTGCACCCCGGTTCGGCGCAGGCCTTCTTCGAGGAAAGCCATGCGCGCAATCTGCGCATGGTGGCCGGCAAGGTCATGATGGATCGCAATTGCCCGGAATATTTGCGCGACACGGCGGAATCCGGCGCGCGCGACAGCGAGATGCTGCTGCAGCGCTGGCATGGCACGGGCCGCCAGATGTATGCCTTGACGCCGCGTTTTGCGCCCACTTCCACCCCGGAACAGCTGGGCCGCTGCCGCGAATTGGCGCAGCGTTATCAGGATGTGTTCATCCAGTCGCACGTATCGGAAAACCAGGACGAGGTGAAATGGGTGATGTCCCTGTTCCCCGGTCACCGCAGCTATCTGGATATTTACGATGACTATGGTTTGCTGCGCCCGCGCGCGGTATACGGCCATTGCGTCTGGCTGGACGACGATGATCGCCGTCGCATGCGGGATGCCGGCGCCGTGGCGGCGCACTGCCCCACGTCCAATCAGTTCCTGGGCAGCGGCCTGTTCGATTTTGCCGCCGCCAAGGATTTCGGCATGCCGGTGACCCTGGCCACCGACGTCGGCGGGGGGTCGTCCTTTTCCATGCTGCAGACCATGAACGAGGCCCATAAGGTCGCGCGCCTGTCGGGCTACTATCTGACGGCGCGGCGCATGTTCTGGCAGGCCACGCAGGGGGCGGCCAAGCACCTGGGGCTGACCGGGCAGATCGGCACGCTGGAAGCTGGCGCCGAAGCCGACTTCATCGTGCTGGACCCCCAGGCGACGCCCTTGCTGGCCCGGCGCAGCAGCTATGCCGATTCCCTGGAAGAACAGTTGTTCGCCCTGGCCATGCTGGGAGATGACCGCGCCATTGCCGCGACGTACGCGGCGGGTAAAGAGGTGCACCGGCGCAAAGCGCAGTAAGCCCCTGGGGGCGACCTGGCGGTTTGGTGTCGTGCGGCGTGGCGGATGCCGGAGAGCCTCCATCTGTCATAAAGACCTGCCATAATTGGTGCATGAATACATTCATGGATGCTACCCGCCCGACCCGCCTGCCGCCGCTGGTGCCCTTTGCCAGTTATGACGATGCCGACGCCGCTGTCGATCAGCTGATCAGCCTGTATCAGCGCAATACCGCTTTTATCCGGGACGCTTTCCGGGAATACGGCGCCGGCACGCTGGAAGTCGGCCAGCGCGTGCGGGCCTGCTATCCGGCCATCCGCATTCGCATCAACACCTACCCGGATGTGGACAGCCGCCTGTCCTATGGCCATCTGGTCGAACCCGGCGTCTACATGACGACGGTGACGCGTCCGGCGCTGTTCCATGACTATCTGCGCGAACAGGTGCGCTTGCTGTTGCGCAATCACCAGGTGCCGGTGGAGATCGGCGAATCCGATCTGCCGATTCCGCTGCATTTCGCCTTCCCCGAAGGCGAATATGCGCAGGGGGAATATTCCGAAGTCCCCGGACATACCTTGCGGGATCATTTCGACGTGCCCGATCTGGCGGTCACCGACGACGCCATCGTCAACGGCACCTGGCGCGGGCGGTCGAACCAGCCGCGACCGCTGGCGCCCTTTACCGGCCCGCGCATCGACTATTCCCTGCAGCGGCTGCAGCACTACACCAGTACGTCGCCGTCGCATTTCCAGGATTTCGTGCTGTTTACGAACTACCAGTTCTATGTGGACGAGTTCGTGAAATGGGCGCGCGATACGCTGGCGTCGGGCGGGGGCGGCTATACGGCGCTGGTCGAGCCGGGCAACCACATCGTTACGCAGGAAACAGCGGCGCAGCCTGCGCCGCCGCTGGCTTTCAACCCGCAGATGCCCACTTATCACCTGAAGCGTGAGGGGCATACGGGCATTACCCTGATCAATATCGGCGTGGGGCCATCCAATGCCAAGACCATCACCGACCATGTGGCGGTGCTGCGCCCGTCGGCCTGGCTGATGCTGGGTCATTGCGCGGGGTTGCGCACCACCCAGCGGCTGGGCGACTATGTGCTGGCCCACGGCTATGTGCGCCAGGATCACGTGCTGGACGACGATCTGCCGTTGTGGGTGCCCGTGCCGCCGCTGGCCGAAGTCCAGGTCGCCCTGGAAGACGCCGTGGCCGAAGTCGCCGGCCTGTCGGGCTGGGAGTTGAAAAAAATCATGCGTACCGGCACGGTCGCCACCATCGACAACCGTAACTGGGAATTGCGCGATCAGCAGGAACCGGTGCTGCGTCTGTCGCAGTCGCGGGCGATTGCGCTGGACATGGAATCCGCCACCATCGCCGCCAATGGTTTCCGCTTCCGGGTGCCCTACGGCACGCTGCTGTGCGTGTCCGACAAGCCCCTGCACGGCGAATTGAAACTGCCCGGCATGGCCAGCGCGTTTTACCGCACCCAGGTCAACCAGCACCTGCACATCGGCATCCGGGCGCTGGAACACTTGCGCGAGATGCCCGGCGAGCGCCTGCATTCGCGTAAACTGCGCAGCTTCATCGAGACGGCGTTCAAATAATGGCTCTGCGTGCCACCATTTACAAAGCCGAAATCAATATCGCCGACAACGATCGCGGCTATTACGGCACCCACACCGTCACCCTGGCGCGGCATCCCTCGGAAACCGACGAGCGCCTGATGGTGCGCTTGCTGGCCTATGCTCTGTGGGTGCAGGCCGATGAGCGGCTGGTGTTCACGCGGGGCCTGAGCGACACCGACGAGCCGGATCTGTGGAATCTGGACTTGACCGGCGCCGTGCAGCAGTGGGTCGAAATCGGCTTGCCCGATGAACGCCGTCTGCTGAAAGCCTGTGGCCGCGCCGACCAAGTCATCGTCTTGGCCTACGGCCGGGGGGCGGATGTCTGGTGGTCGAGTGTGCGCAACAAGGTCTCGCGCGCCCGCAATCTGCAGGCGTATGTGCTGGATGCGGAAGCCACGAAAACCCTGGCCGGGCTGGCCGACCGCAATATGAGCCTGAGCATCAATATCACGGACCGCAGCGCCTGGGTAAGTTGTGATCGTGGCGATATCAGCCTGGATGTGCGCAGCCTGCTCGAATCCGCCTGACGCATCCATGATGGCAGGGTGTCCGGCGGGCATCGATCGCCGCGCGGCTGCGGCACAGCTCAGGCGGCCGCTTTATCCAGGGTCTCGAATTCCTGATCGCTCAGGCTTACCTGGGCGCCCGCCACGTTCTGGGCCAGGTGCTCGGGGTTGCCGGTGCCGGGGATCGGCAGCATCACCGGGGATCGCTTCAGCAGCCAGGCCAGCGCAATGGCGCTGGCGCTGACTTGGTGGCGGCGTGCGATATCTTCCAGGACGGAGCCCGGTTGCGCCAGCTTGCCGGCGTTCAGCGGGTACCAGGGAATGAAGCCGATATTGTGCTCGGTGCAGTAGTCCAGCACGGCCTCGCTTTTGCGTTCCCCCAGGTTGTACTGGTTCTGCACGGTGGCGACGGGGAAATACTGTTGGGCTTCCTCGATGTCGGCGGGGCGGACTTCGCTCAGGCCGACATGGCGGATCAGACCTTCCTTGCGCATGTCGGCGATCACCTGCAGCTGCGCCCGGCGTGGCGTGTCGGGGTCCAGGCGGTGCAGCTGCCACAGGTCGATGCGGTCCACGCCCAAGCGACGCAGGCTCATCAGCACACATTGACGCAGATAGTCGGGCTGGGCCAGCGGCGTCCATTGGTCGGGGCCATGGCGCAGCAGGCCGCCCTTGGTGGCGATCAACAGCCCCTGGTAGGGATGCAGTGCATCACGGATCAGGATTTCGCTGATGAATGGTCCGTAGCTGTCGGCGGTATCGATGAAATTCACCCCCAGCTCGGGCAAGCGCCGCAGGGTAGCCAGGGCGGCTGCCGGGTTGGCTGGCGCGCCCCAGATGCCGGGGCCGGTGATGCGCATCGCCCCGTACCCCAGCCGGTGAACGGGGATGTCGCCGCCAATCAGAAATGTGCCGGATGCGGCCGCGTTGGGGATCGTGGACATGGAAACCGCCTGATCATGATGGTGTGGAGTGTTCATGATAGGACGGTGTCTGCGCAGACACCAGTCGCTTGCCAGGCAGGCCACGGGCAAGGGATGCTGCCGCCATGGGCGGCGCGACGGTTATGGTTCCAGAATCATCTTGGCCGACACGATCACGGCCATGGTCACCATCAGGATGCGGATCAGTTGATGACCGCGTGTGACCACCAGCCGGGCGCCGATGGTGCCGCCTACCCATTGCCCGGCCAGCATCGGCAAGCCGTAGGCCCAGACGATGTTGCCATGCCAGGCAAAGAAAATCACTGCGGCCAGATTGCTGCACAGGTTCAGCAGCTTGGCGTGTGCGGTGGCTTTGACCAGGTTCATGCCCAGCAGCGTGACGAAGGAAATCGCCAGGAATGTGCCGGTGCCCGGCCCGAAGAAACCATCGTAAAAACCGATCAGCGGCGCCAGCGTGGCGGCGTACAGAGCCATGGTGATGCGCTGCGTGCGGTCCTGTGCGCCGACTCTGGGCGACAGCAGAAAGTACAGGGCAAAGCCGATCAGCAGGATAGGGATGACTTGTTTCAGGACGCTGCTGTCGACTCGCGTCAGCGCGATGCCGCCCGCCAATGATCCCAGGAATGTGCCTAGCATCATCCAGAGGCTGCGCTTCAGATCGATCTGCCCCATACGCAGGAAGTGCAGCGTTGCAGCGGTGGACCCGGCAATGCCGCCGATCTTGTTGGTGGCGATCGCCGCCCCCGGCGGCAGGCCGACTGCCAGCAATGCCGGAATTGTGATCAGCCCGCCGCCGCCCGCGATGGCGTCGATGGTGCCTGCCACCAGGGCGACAATGAACAGCAGGGCGACGACGTCAAAGGTGATTTCCATGATGGCGGATGAAGATCCCAGGAGTGGGCGGTCACATCATACGCGTGTGTCGGGAGGATTACTCAAGAAACCGGGCGCGTCGGAGCATGCCCCTTCATCCGGTTTACGTCGCCCGGTCCCGGCTTTGCCGGGACTGCCCTCCTTCCAGACTGTCATCGGGGCGTTCGCCAAACGCGCGGGGTGCTCAGTCCCCCGGACTGAGCACAAGCGCCCCGCTTGAACGGTGGCTCACTTGCCTCCCCGCTGACAGCCTTCCAGTCGGCGAGCTCCAAGTAAACCTGCTGAAGGGGCATGCTCCGGCGCGCCCTTGCAGCATGGCAACCTGCCGGCATCGGAAGCGGAGAGGCAGGCCTTGACAGAGCATTGCCCCGCCGAGGCCTGCACTGCCCGCATCAACGCTTGGCGATGTCCGCCTGCGCTTGCTTGACCAGATCGGGACCGATCTGCTTGGCCCATTTATCGAACACCGGCTGTGTCGCCTTGGCGAAGGCGCTGATCTGATCGGGCGACAGCACCGTCACCGTCACCCCGTGGCCTTCGATTTCCTTGAGCAGGGAATCGTCCGTATTGGTCACGCCCTTGCGTGCAATCACCAGTTCACGCTGGCCGGCTTCGATGGCCGCTTCGCGCACGATCTTCTTGTCCTCGGGCGCCCAGGATTCCCAGACATCCTTGTTCACCACGAACACCAGCGGATCGGCCACGTAGTTCCACAGGCTGAGGTATTTCTGGCCTACATCGTAGAGTTTTGCGCCCGCATAGATCGACAGCGGGTTTTCCTGGCCGTCCACCGCGCCGCTGGCCAGCGCCGGCTGGGCGTCGGCCCAGCTCATTTGCGTCGGGTTGGCGCCCAGCGCCGTGAAGGTGTCGATGTACAGCGGCGAGCCTACTACGCGCAGCTTCATGCCCTTGATGTCTTCCGGGGTTTTGACCTCGCGCACTGAATTGGACAGCTGGCGGTAGCCGTTTTCACCCCAAGCCAGCGGCACGACGCCTTTTTTCGAGAGGATGTCGAACAGCTGCGTGCCGACTTTGCCCTGCGTCAGCGCGTCGATGGCCGGGTAGTCCGGCATCAGGAAAGGCAGGGAGAACAGATTCAGTTCCTTGACCTGCGGGGACCAGTTGATCGTCGAACCGATCGCCATGTCGATCACGCCCTGGCGGATGGCCGTGAATTCCCGTGTCTGGTCGCCCTGCACCAGGGAGGTGCCGGGGTAGACCTTGATGTTGATGCGCCCGTTGGTGCGCTCACGCACCAGATCGGACCAGATCACCGCCCCCTGGCCCCAGGGGAAGTTGGTGCCCACCACGATGGACAGTTTGTATTCGGATTTGTAGTCGGCCGCCTGGGCCGGCAGCGTCGTGGCCAGGGCCGAGACGGCCAGGGCGGTGGCGCCGATCAATCGTGTGAATCGCATGGTTCAAGTCTCCTCTGTAAAAATTCCCCGGCGGGCGATGCGTCGTCCGCTGATGTCAGTATCCCAGATAATGCGGCAGCCACAGTGCGATCTGCGGAAAGAGCACGACCAGCACCAAGGTGCACAGCATGCCGCCCACCAGCCACAGCACCCAAGGCACGGTGCTTTCCATGGGGATCCGGGCGATTTTGCTGGACACCATCAGATTGACGGCGACGGGCGGCGTGAACTGGCCCACGGCCACCATCAGTGTCAGCACCACGCCCAGCCAGACCAGGTCCCAATGGAACACCATGGCGACCGGCAGGATCAGCGGCACGAAGATCAGAAAGATCGAAATGCCGTCCAGAAACATGCCCGCTACGATCAGCAGCAGAATCAGCAGCGTCAGGACGCCGTATTCCCCCAGGCCGGAATCCACGATGGCATGGGTGATCGGGTCGATGATGGACAGGGTGGACAGCGACCAGGCGAAAATGCCCGCCAGCGTCACGATCATCATGATGACAGCGGATAGTTCGCCGGCCTCGCGCAGGATCGGAAACAGATCGCGCCAGCGCATGGTGCGGTGGATGAACATGCCGATGAACAAGCCGTAGAACACGGCCACGACGGCGGCTTCCGTGGGTGTGAAATAGCCCATGCGCATGCCGCCCAGAATGATGACGGGGGCGGCCAGGCCGGGGATGGCCTCGAACAGGCTGCGCCAGAAGGGCGGGCGGGGTTCCTGGCGGGATGCTGCGCCCATGTTGTGGCGCCTGGCCAGCCAGACAGCGGGAATGATCAGCCCGATGCCCGCCAGGATGCCGGGCAGCATGCCGGCGGCGAACAACGCCGGGACGGACGCCTGCGGCACCAGCACCGAATAGATGATCATGGCGATGGACGGCGGGATCAGGATGTCGGTGGCGGCGCCGGCCGCCACCACGCTGGCCGAATAGGCGGGGGGATAGCCCGCGCGGCTCATGGCGCCGATCATGATGGCGCCCACGGCGGCGGCGCAGGCCGGACCCGATCCGGAGATCCCGCCCAGGAACATCGCGACGCTGATGGCGACGACGGACAGCATGCCGGGGCCATTGCCGGTGATGGACTGGGCCAGACGCACCAGGCGGGCCGCGACGCCGGATCGATCGAAGATCGACCCTACCAGAACGAACATGGGGATGGCCAGCAGCGGATATTTGGCCAGCCCCGCGTAGAAGCTTTGCGAGACGGCCATCAGGCCGAACCAGTGCGTGTCGGGGTTGGCCAGGGCGATGGCCAGGGTGCCGGCCCCGCCCAGGGCGACGCCCACCGGCACGCCGACCACCATCAAGGCGACGAACAGCGCGAACAGCAGGGTGGCGATCATCGGGATGCCCCCCAGGTGCGGTGCAGCATGCCGGCCAGACGCAGGGTGATGATGGCGGCCAGGATCGGCAACCACATGGAATACCACCAGGTCGGCACGCCGATGGCCGGCGACGTATCACCCCAGTTGAATTCGTCCAGGGCCATGCGGCCCAGCATGATGGTCAGGCCGGCGAAAAACAGCAGGCAGATGCTGTCCGTGAGCAGAGCGAAGCGCCGTTGGCGAGCGGGCGAGCCGCCATCGGCCAGCAGTTCGATGCGGATATGCAGACGGCGCACGAAGGCGGAAGACCCCGCGCTCATGGTCAGCACGACCAACAGGAAGATGGAGATTTCCTCGGTCCAGGCAAAGGATTCGTCCGTCAGGTAGCGCACGACGACGTTGGCCATCGTGATGCAGGCCAGGGCGCCCAGACTGAGCACCGTGAGCCAGTCTTCGAAACGCAATGACACCCGGACGGGCGGATCGGGAAGAGGGGTATAAGCGGGGGAGGCAGGATCGGCGGCGTGATCGTCAGGCATGAACTCGACAGCAATTAGAAACGGAAAACGGGGATGGTAAAGGAATATCCGCCAATGAAACTGTCATCCTACAGCGGAATCATGCGTTTGCCAGCCTGGGATATCCCTTGGAGGCCGTGACAAGATAAACTGGGCCATCCTCCAAATTTCTATCAGGTCTTGCCCGTGAATGCCCCCGTCCCTGCGCCTGCGCGCGCCGCCTCTCCTGTCGCCACGCCTGCCGCAGGCCGTCATGGCGCTGAAGTTCTGCTGGATACGCTGATCGCCCTGGGGGTGGATACCGTGTTCGGCTACCCCGGCGGCGCGGTGCTGCCGCTGTACGACGCCCTGTATGCCGAGCCGCGCATCCGCCACGTACTGGTGCGCCACGAACAGGCCGCCATGCATGCGGCTGAAGGCTATGCGCGATCCACGGGACGGCCGGGCGTGGTATTCGTGACCTCGGGTCCGGGTATGT
The DNA here is from genome assembly GCF_034675905.1 of Castellaniella sp. GTDB lineage: Bacteria > Pseudomonadota > Gammaproteobacteria > Burkholderiales > Burkholderiaceae_B > Castellaniella. The sequence continues at coordinate 840,897 of NZ_JAUCCV010000010.1, forward strand.
CCAACACCACCACAGGCTTGCTCGACGCGCTCTGCGATTCCATTCCCGTGCTGTGCATCAGCGGCCAGGTGGCGACCGGCGCCATCGGCACCGATGCCTTCCAGGAATGCGATGCGGTCGGGATTTCGCGTCCGGTCACCAAATGGAATGCGCAGGTGCGCCGCGTCGAAGACGTGGCCGATCTGGCAGCCAAGGCCCTGCGCCTGACGAAATCCGGCCGGCCGGGGCCGGTGCTGCTGGATTTCCCCAAAGACCTGCAGATGGCGCTGGTGCCGCCGGAGCATGTGGCGCCCGCTGCGGAACCCGATAGCAGCGTGGAAACCCTGTCGCCCACGACCGAGGCCTCTATCAAGCGCGCTGCCGCGCTGATCGCCCGGGCGCGCCGTCCGGTGTTCTATGGCGGGGGCGGCCTGATCAATTCAGGCGTCGATGCCTGTCATGCCTTCCGGTCCCTGGTGCAGGCCACCGGAGCACCCTGCACCCTGACGTTGATGGGCCTGGGCGCCTATCCGGCCGGCGATGCGCAGTTTCTGGGCATGCTGGGCATGCACGGCACGCTGCAGGCCAACCTGGCCATGCACCATGCCGACCTGATCATCTGCGTGGGGGCGCGGTTCGATGATCGCATCACCGGTCGCCTGTCGGATTTCTGCCCGCACGCCGACAAGATCCACCTGGACATCGATCCGGCCTCGATCAACAAGGTCGTGCGCGCCGACGTATCGTTGGTGGGCGATTGCTACCCCCTGTTGCGCGCCCTGCACAAAGAACTGGGCCAATACACGCTGGAATCCGATGGTCTGGACGAATGGTGGCAGCGCATCGGGGTCTGGCAGGCGCGTGATTGCCTGAAGGTCGAACCGTCCGCCGATGTGATCCTGCCGCAGGATCTGATGCAGCGCGTCAACCGCCTGCTGGCCGGACGCGATGCCGTCGTGTCCACCGACGTGGGCCAGCATCAGATGTGGGCGGCGCAGTATATCCAGATGGACCGCCCCAACCGCTGGCTGACGTCGGGCGGTGCGGGCACCATGGGCTATGGTTTGCCGGCCGCCATCGGGGCGCAGATCGCGCACCCGGACAAGCCCGTGGTGTGCGTCAGCGGGGATGCGTCCGTGCTGATGAACATCCAGGAACTGGCCACGGCCATGCAGCATCGGGCGCCGGTCAAACTGATTTTGTGCAATAACGGCCACATGGGCATGGTGCGCCAGTGGCAGGAATTGATCCATGATGGCCGCTACAGCCACAGCTACAACGCCTCGATTCCGGATTTCGTGGCGCTGGCCGGGGCCTTTGGCTGGGGCGCGGCGCGGGTGGATCATCCGCGCGATCTGGACGCCGCGCTGGCGGCCTGCATGGCATACGATGGGCCGTATTTCCTGGATGTGGCCGTGGTGCCGCTGCAGAACTGCTTTCCCATGATGCCGGCCGGCTACGGCCACCAGCAGGTGATGCTGTCCGAGGATACCTGGTACGTCGAGGAATGACGTCGCACGCTCCGCCACGCCGATGACAGGCATGGCGGGGCGGCGGTGGCGGCTACACGCAGCGCCCGCCGTCGACCTCCAGACAGGCGCCGGTGATGAACGAGGCCTCGTCGGACGCCAGGTACAGACAGGCATTGGCTACGTCTTCCGGCGTGGAAAAACGCCCCAGCGGAATGCTGGCCGTGAATTTGGCCCGTGCTTCCGGGGTGTCGGGTACGCCCATGAATTCCGTCAGCAGGCCGGTGGCGCCCACGACCGGGTTGACGCAGTTGACGCGAATGCGGTCCGGCCCCAGTTCGGCGGCCATGGACCGGCTGGTGGTGACGACGGCGCCTTTGGTGCCGTTGTACCAGGTCAGGCCGGGGCGCGGGCGGATGGCGGCGGTGGACGCAATGTTCACGAAGACTCCGCCGCCGCGCTGACGAAAATGCGGCACGAAGGTCTGTGCGCTCAGGAAAATGCTTTTGACGTTGATCGCATAGATGCGGTCGAATTCAGATTCCGAGATTTCCAGCATGGGGCGGTTGCGGTGCGTGGCGCCGGCATTGTTGACCACGATGTCGGCGCCCGCATAGTGGCTGACCGCAGCCGCCAGCAGATCCTGCATGCTGGCGGCGCGGGACACGTCCACGTGGACGAACTGGGCCTGCCCCTGAGCGGCGCGGATCAGATCCACGGTTTCCTGGCCGGCGGCGTCGTTGATGTCGGCCACGATGACGCGGGCGCCTTCCCGCGCAAAAGTGGCGGCGATGCCGCGGCCGAATCCCGATCCGGCGCCGGTCACGATAGCGACTTTATTGTCCAAACGCATGAGGTCTCCTGGTGGGTTCAATCGATGACGCCGTGGCGGATGGCGACGGTTTTCAGCGTGGTGAAGCCCAGCAGGGCCTCGAAACCTTTTTCGCGGCCGTAACCGCTGGATTTGACTCCGCCAAACGGTAGTTCCACGCCGCCGCCTGCGCCGTAGTTGTTGATGAAGACCTGGCCGCAGCGCAGTTGCCGCGCCAGCCGTAGCTGGCGGGCGCCGTCGCGCGTCCAGACGCCTGCGACCAGGCCATAGGCCGTGTCATTGGCCAGCGCCAGCGCGTCGGATTCCGTGCGGAAAGATTGCGCCACCAGGATCGGCCCGAAGATTTCTTCCTGCGCCAATGCGCTGTCCTGGGGTACGTCGCGAAACAGCACGGGCGCCTGGTAGTAGCCGTGGGCCGGGGCGTCGGCCGTGAGCTGGCCACGGGCCGCTTCAGTCAGGCCTTCGGCCTGTGCGGCGGCCAGGATCTGGCGGACGCGCTCGAATTGTTTCTGGTTGATCAGCGGCCCCAGGTCCGGGTGGGCGGATGCCGGCCCCGCCCGCAGGGTGCGAAAGCGGTCCGCCAGGCGCGACAGCAGCGTTTCGTAGCAGCCTTCTTGTACCAGCAGACGGCTGCCTGCCGAGCAGGTCTGGCCGCTGTTCTGGATGATGGCGTTGACGATCACCGGCAAGGCGGCATCCAGGTCTGCGTCGTCAAAGACGATCTGCGGGGATTTGCCGCCCAGCTCCAGGACCGCGGGGCAGTGATGGCGGGCGGCGGCTTCGGCCACCCGCTGGCCCGTGACGGTAGATCCGGTGAAGGAAATGTGCTGGATGCCGGGATGGGCGCACAGCGCGGCGCCTGCCTCGTGGCCGTAGCCGGTGACGACATTCAATGCCCCGGCAGGAAAGCCGGTGCGGGCGGCCAGTTCCGCCAGATACAGGGTGGACAGGCTGGCGTCCTCGGCGGGTTTGACCACACAGGCGTTGCCGGCCGCCAGAGATGCGCCGACGCTGCGCCCGAAGATCTGCACCGGATAGTTCCAGGGAATGATATGGCCCGTCACGCCGTGGGGTTCGCGCACGGTCATGACGGTGTAGCCGGTTTCATATGGCAGGGTCTCGCCATGCAGCTTGTCGCAGGCGCCAGCGTAGAACTCGAAATAGCGGGCCAGGGCCAGCACATCGTTGCGGGCGGTGTGCAAGGTCTTGCCGGTGTCGCGGGCCTCGATGCCGGCCAGTTCGTCGGCATGGCTGAGCACGGCCCGCCCCCAATCGGCCAGCAGCCGTCCGCGATCACGGGCGCTGGTGCGGGCCCAGGGGCCGTCCAGATGTGCGCCCATGGCGGCCTGCGCGGCCTGGACTGCGCAGTCGATGTCGGCGGCGGAACCTTGGGCGATCTGGTCGTAGACCTGGCCGTCCGAGGGGTCGATCACCGGGATGGTGCGCTCGTCAGCGACAGGGTGCGGGGTGTTGGCGATGAAGTGATGGGCGGGCATGGCGGTATTCCATAGAAAGGGCGCCGGCGGGGTCAGGCCTTGTCGATGTGCTCGGCGATCGCCTGGCCGACCTGGACGGTATTGGCATTGCCGCCCATATCGGGGGTGCGCGGACCATCGGCCAGCACGGCTTCGATGGCCTGCATGACGGCGTGGGCCGCATCGCTGCAGGCCGGCTGGCCCTGGCTGAGGTGATCCAGCATCAGGGCTGCTGACCATATCTGGCCGACCGGGTTGGCGATGCCGCGCCCGGCGATGTCGGGGGCCGATCCGTGCACGGGCTCGAACAGCGACGGCCAGACGCGGTCGGGATTCAGATTGGCCGATGGCGCGATGCCGATGGTGCCGGTGCACGCAGGCCCCAGGTCCGACAGGATGTCTCCGAACAGGTTCGAGGCCACGATGACGTCGAAGCGATCCGGATGCTGCACCAGATGGGCGCAGAGGATATCGATGTGGAATTTATCCCAGCTGACCTGAGGATGTTCCTGGGCGATGGCTTCGACGCGTTCGTCCCAGAATGGCATGGTGATGGAAATGCCATTGGATTTGGTGGCGGCCGTCAGGTGGCGGCGTGGCCGGCTGGCTGCCAGCTCGAACGCATAGCGCAGCACCCGGTCGGCGCCGAACCGGCTGAAGACCGATTCCTGGATCGCGATTTCCCGGTCTGTGCCGGCGAACATCCGGCCGCCCGCGTTGGAATATTCGCCTTCGGTATTTTCGCGCACAACCAGAAAGTCTATGTCGCCGGGGGCGCGACCGGCCAGCGGGCAGGGGACGCCACGCATCAGCCGGGCTGGGCGCAGATTGACGTATTGGTCGAACTCGCGGCGGATGGTAATGATGGATTCCCAGATGGCGATGTGATCCGGCACCCGGTCAGGGGCGCCCACCGCACCGAACAGGATGGCGTCATGCCGGCCGATCTGGGTTTTCCAGTCTGCCGGCATCATCCGGCCATGGCGTTCGTAGTGATCGCAGCCCCAGTCGAATGTGTCGAACTGGAAGCTCAGTTGAAAGCGCCGGGAGACCGCTTGCAGAACCCGCAGGCCTTCGGCCATGACTTCCACCCCGATGCCGTCGCCGGGGATGACTGCGATTTTTTGACTCATGACGCCTGTGTCCTATGCGTGGTTTCAGTCATCATACGACAGGGCAATCATGATGAGCAGCGCCGAAAACTGGTGGATACCCCTAGGCTTGCCCGCGTTGCGAGTCAGGATGCCTTCGTGTTAGAACTTGACTGAGCCGGTATTCGGCAGCTGTCCGGGAAGGCGGCATCATTATTGGGAGACATCATGCATCACGGAAAAAAACTCATCGGCTGGCTGGCGGCAGCGACCCTGGCGGGTCTGACGGCGGCTACGCCGGTTCTGGCCCAGACCACGCTGAAAATGGCGTATGCCTTGTCGGAAAATTCGCATTATGGGGCGGGCGCCACGGCGTTTGCCAAAACATTGGAAGCCAGCATGCCCGGCTTCAAGATCCAGCAGTTTCCCAACAGCCAGCTGGGCGGTGAACGGGAAGTCATCGAGGGCCTGCAATTGGGCACCATCGATCTGGCCATCGTCTCGACGGGGGCCAGCCTGAATTTCGTGCCGCAGACCGGGGTCTTCGATATCCCCTTCCTGTTTCGTGATCTGGCCCATGCCCGCAAGGTGCTGGACGGCAAGATCGGCCAGGACATGCTGGCCGAATTCCCCAAGCGCGGCCTGATCGCGCTGGCCTGGGGCGAACAGGGCTTCCGTCACCTGACCAACAATGTCCGCCCTGTCAAAGAACCTGCCGACATCAAGGGCCTGAAGATCCGCACCACGGAAAATCCCATCCACATCGCAGCCTTCCGGGAATTGGGCGTGCTGGCCACGCCCATGGCCTGGCCTGAAGTCGCCACCGCCCTGCAGCAAGGCACCATCGACGGCCAGGAAAACCCGCTGTCGGTGATCGTGTCGGTGAAAATGTGGCAGCTGCAGAAATACCTGTCCCTGACCGCGCACGTCTATGGGCCGGCGCTGGTGCTGATGTCGCCTGCGGCCTATAACGGCTTGTCCGATGCCGACAAGGATAAATTCAAGGCGGCCGGCGTCGCCAGCGCCCAGGCCATGCGCCAGTTCGTCGATCAGGTCGAAAAAGACGGCCTGGAAACCCTGAAGGCCAACGGCATGCAGGTCAATACGGTGGACCATGCCGCCTTCGTCAAGGCCGTTCAGCCGATCTACCCGCAGTATTACAAGCAATTCGGCCAGCAACTGGTCGAATCCATCCGTGATACGCAGTAAGCCCATGAGCGCGCCGGGCCGCCCCAAGCGCGAATTCCCCCTCGGGGGATGGCGCGTAGCGCCAAGGGGGACGTCATGAGCGCGCCGGGCCGCCCCAAGCGCGAATTCCCCCTCGGGGGATGGCGCGTAGCGCCAAGGGGGATGTCATGATTGCGCCGGGCCGCCCCCAGCGCGCGCTGGGTCGGATTGACCGGGGCCTGTCCCGGCTGGTGTCCTGGGTGGCCCAGGGCTTGTTGTGGTCGTCCGTCGCGGCGGGCTTCTACCAGGTCCTGGCGCGGTTCGTGTTGGAATCCCCGTCCGCCTGGTCGGAAGCCTGGACGCGGGCGTCCATCATCTGGGCCGTCATGCTGGGCATGGCGTTGGCGTTCCGTCAGGGGGCCATGCTGGGCGTCGATCTGCTGCACAATCTGCTGGCGCCGCGCCGCGCGCGGTTGCTGGAACACGGCGTCCTGTTGATCGTCGTCTGTTTTCTGGGTTTTCTGGTCTGGATCGGGGCCGACATGACCTGGCGGGTGCGGTTTCAGAGCACGCCCAGTCTGGGGGTATCGATTTCCTGGATCTATCTGTCCATTCCTACGGGCGCCTTTCTGGCTTTGTTCGGCGCCCTGGCCTATTGGGCCGAGGACTCCCGCGTCCCGTACGTTGAAACCGTCTAGGAGCCTCCATGTCGCAATTGATGGTTGTCTCCATGTTGCTGTTTTTCGGCCTGACGGTGCCGGTGGCGGTGTCCATCGGCTTGGCCACCATGGTCGGCGTGGGCTTCGACGGGCACATGACCTGGCTGGTGATCGCCCAGCAACTGTATGCCGCCCTGGATAAGTACCCGTTGGTCGCTGTGCCTTTCTTCATTCTGGCCGGCAATCTGATGGAAGAAGGCGGTATTTCCGAGCGCATGGTGGAATTCGCCAAGAGCGTGGTGGGCGGGGTGCAAGGCGGCCTGGCCTGCAGCTGTGTGCTGACCTGCATGATTTTCGCAGCGGTGGCAGGGTCCAGCGTGGCCACGACCTTTGCCGTGGGGGCCATTCTGATCCCGGCCATGGTCAAGCATGGCTATCCGGCGCCGTTCGCCGCATCTCTGCAGGCCTCGGCGGCGGAACTGGGGGTCATCATTCCGCCCTCGATCCCCATGATTCTGTATGCCGTGTCCACGGATACGTCCGTGGGCGAGGTCTTCATTTCCGGGATCGGCCCCGGGATTCTGATCGTGGTGGGCCTGATGTTCTATGTCTGGCTGTATGCCCGGCGCAACGGTCTGGGAAAACACGATGGCGATGGCCGCCTGCCTGTCTGGGCGGCCTTCAAAAAGGCCTGGTGGGCGCTGCTGATGCCGGTCATCATCCTGGGCGGCATCTATGGCGGCATCTTCACGCCGACGGAAGCATCCGCTGTGGCAGTGGTCTACGCCCTGTTCGTGGGAATTTTCATTTATCGCCGGCTGAGTTTCGCTTCTTTGGGGCGCACCTTTCACCGGTCGGTGGTGTCCACGGCCATCATCATGTTCATCATCGCCAATGCGGGGGTGTTCGGCTTTCTGCTGAATCGGGCAGGGGTCCCAATGGCCCTGGGCGAATGGCTCAGCCATCTGTTCGGCAGCGAAATCACGTTTCTGCTGGGTGTGAACGTGGCGCTGTTCATCATCGGCATGTTCATCGAAACCTCGGCATCCATCGTGGTGCTGGCGCCGTTGCTGCTGCCGGTCGCCACGCAGTTCGGGGTGGACCCGGCGCATTTCGGGGTGATCATGGTGGTTAACCTGGCGCTGGGCATGGTGACGCCGCCCTTCGGCGTGAACCTGTTTGCCGCCTGCACGGTGGCCAAAGTGCCCATCGAACGCCTGATCCGGCCGCTGCTGCCTTTCGTGGCCGTGGTGCTGGCCTGCCTGATAGTCATCACCTACTGGCCGGACCTGTCGCTGTATTTCCGCGATCTGGTGTATCGCTGATCAACAGAGTGCGGCGCTAAAGCAAAACCCCGGCGGATCCAATCCGTCGGGGTTTTGACTGGCGGCTGCGAAGGCTGGGAGAGCAAGCGGGCGCAGCCTGCGCAGCGAGGGGTTTACTACCCCTTGCGGATTGCCTGCAGTTGATCCTGCACGGCCTGCCACAGATCGGGGCCGACTTCCTTTTTGATCTGCTCGTTGACCGGCTCGATGGTGCCGCGCATCCGCTGCACTTCTTCCGCACTGACGGTGTTGACCTGCATGCCGTCCGCCTTCAGCTGCGTCAGGGCCTTTTCGGCTTCTGCACGGGTGTCCTTGCGCTCGAAATCGCGGCTGACCTTGGCCGCCTGCATCAGGACGTTGCGCTCATCGGCGCTCAGGCTGTCCCACCATTTCTTGCTGGCCGTGACGATCCAGGGGCTGTAGACGTGGTTGGTGACGCTCAGGTACTTCTGCACTTCAAAGAACTTGCTGGACAGGATGGTGTTGTAGGGATTTTCCTGACCATCCACCGTCTTGGTTTCCAGGGCGGTGAACAGTTCGGAGAACGGCAGCGGCACGGCATTGGCGCCCAGACGCTGGAAGGTATCCAGGAAAACGGTGTTCTGCATGACCCGCAGCTTCAGGCCGCTGAAGTCTTCAGCGCGCTCGACGGGTTTCTTGCTGTTGGTCAGGTTGCGAAAGCCGTTTTCCCAGTAGACCAGGCCGATCATGCCCTTGTCGCTGAGCTTGTCCATGATCTGCTGACCGGTCTTGCCGTCCAGCACCTGGTCGGCCTCTTCGCCGGAATTGAACAGAAACGGCGTGTCCCACAGGGCCATTTCAGGCGTGATGCCGACCAGCGTCGCGGTAGAGCCGACCATCATTTCCTGGGCGCCGCCGATCAGCGCCTGCTGCATCTGGATATCGGACCCCAGAGCGGCTGCGCCGATGGCGCGTACCTTCATCTTGCCGTTGGACAGCTTGGCGACTTCGTCGGCAAAGACCTGGGCGGCGCGCCCTTGGTTGGAATCCTGGTTCAGGCCGTAGCCGAAGCGGATCAAGCGGGTATCGGCGGCATGCGCCGCCAGCGACAGCGTGCTGGCCGCCAATGTGGCGGCGAGGAGCAGGGTTTTCAGTTTCATAGGAAGTCTCCTTGGTGGATGAAAGCGCCGGGGGAAGCGGCTTCGTCTGCCTTAGCCTAACCAGCGGACAGGGGCGGTGACGATTTGGGGAAATGCCACCAGCAGAGCCAGCAGCAGGACGTAGGCGAATAGAAAGGGGGCGATGCCTCGGATGACGGCTTCCATGCGGACGCCGCCCACGCCGGCGACGACGTTCAGCACGGTCCCCACTGGCGGAGTGATCAGCCCCAGACAGCCGGTGAACACGAACATGAATCCGAAATAGATGGGATCGATGTGCGCCTTCAGCGCCAGCGGCAGGCAGACGGGCGCGAAGATCAGGATGATCGGGGTCAGGTCCATGGACGTACCCACCAGCAGCAGGAAGATCACCATGCAGACCATGAAGAGCTTGGGGTGGCCCAGAATAGGTTGGAACAGCTCGGCCAGCTGGTTGGGCAGATCCGCCAGCGTGATCATGTAGGCGGCGACGGTGGCCGCGCCGCACAGGAACATGACAATGGCGGTGGTGATGCTGGATGTGACGAGCACTTCATAAGTGGTCTTCCAGGACAGGGCGCGGTAGATGAAGCGGGAGACCAGAAAGGCATAGACCGCGGCGACGACGGCCGCCTCGGTGGGCGTGAAGATGCCGAAGCGTATGCCTCCCAGGATGATCACGGGCATGAAAATAGCCCAGGTGCTGTCCGCCACGGCTTTGCGGCGTTCTGCGCGGGTCGAGCGTTCGGCGGACGGCAGACCCCGGCGGCGGGCGACCATGCGCCACGCGATCAGCAGGGCGCCGCCCATCAGGATGCCGGGCACGATGCCGCTGACGAACAGCTTGCTGATAGAGGTGTTGGTGGTGACGCCGTAGATGATGAACGGCAAGGAAGGCGGAATGATGGGGCCGATGATGCCGCCCGACGCCAGCAGGCCCGTGCTGTAGTCCAGCGGGTAGTTCTGCTGGCGCATCATGGGCAGCAGGATGGTGGCTAGCGCCGCCGTATCGGCGATGGCGGACCCGCTCATCGAGGCCAGCAAGACCGCGGCGAACACAGTCACGTACCCCAGGCCGCCGGGGATATGGCCGACGAATACGCGGGCCATGTCGATGATCCGCTGGCTTAAGCCGCCGGCATTCATCAGTTCGCCCGCCAGCACGAAAAACGGCACGGCCAGCAATGGGAAATTGTCGAAGCCGGCTTGCAGGTTCTGGGCCAGCAGCTGCGTATTGAAGAAATCCAGTTGCCACATCAGGGCGACGCCCGACACCAGCAAGGCGACGGCGATGGGGATGCCGATCGCCATCGAGGCGAACAGAACAGCCAGGAACAATAGGGTGGTTTCCATGAATTATTTCCCGGTGTGAGGGCGCAGGCGGTCCAGGATGGTCTGCTTGAAGAGCAGGACTTCCATCGCGATGGCCATGAACAGGGTGGCGGCCGCCGCGATGGACAAGGGATAGCCGATGACGGGGCTGTGGCTGTGCAGACCGGCGATGACCTGGTCCCAGGCGCCTTTGATCACCATGCCCAGGACGATGGCGCTGATCAGGCTGGCGAGGGCGCCCATGACGGCATGGGTGCGGGGGCCGACCCGGTCCACCAGCAGGGTGAAGCTCAGGTGCCGGTTTTCGTGGGCGGTGACGACGGTGCCCATGCAGACCAGCCAGACGAACAGCAGGCGGGATAGTTCTTCGTAGATCACCAGGCCGGTGCCGAAGGCATAGCGCAGCACGACGTTGCTGAAGACGGCGATCACCATCAGGGCCAGCGTGGCGGCCATGAAGGCTTCTGCCGCCTTGCGGATCAGGGGTTTGGGTTCAGGGGTTGGCATGAGGTCTCCTTTGCAGCCAGTCGGCGGCGCGTTGCAGGATATCGTCCAGGGGGTGCTCGCTGTCCAGGTGCAGCAGGCCGGTCTCGTCGTAAGGGGGCTCCAGCGCCGCAAACTGGCTGTCGATCAGCGTGGCGGGGAAGAAGTGGCTGGCGCCCCGGCCGGCTACCCGCTGGGCCGCCGCTTCGCGTCCGAGATCCAGCCAGATGAATGCCAGATCGGGGACATGGGCGCGCAACTGCTGCCGGTAGGCGCGTTTCAGCGCGGAACAGCTCAGGACCACGCCGTGGGCGGCGTGGCGGCGCAGTTCCAGGCCCAGGGCTTCCAGCCACGAGGAGCGGTCCTCGTCGGTCAGGGGGATGCCGGCGCGCATTTTGGCGTGGTTTTGCTCGCTGTGGAAGGCATCCCCTTCGATGAAGACCCAGCCTTGCTGCTGCGCCAATTTGTCGCCGACGGTAGACTTGCCGCTGCCGGAGACACCCATGACCACGACGGCCTGTCCCGAAGGGCAGGTATGCTCTGTCTGTGGCGATAAATGAGATAGCGCTATCTTTTGCATTGAAAAAAAAGGGGCTTTCCGTAAAATTGTGATCAACGAATCTGGCGCCGATGGCGGTGAAGTGCAAAGATAGCGCTATCTTTGCTGAATGGACATTAGGGAATTCCTGTATGAATGATGCCTCCTCTTCGAACCGGCGCCCGGCGGCGGCGTCACGCGGCCGCACGCGGGCGACTGGTCGGGTAACGCTGGCGGATGTGGCGGCGCTGGCGGGAGTCAGCCCCATCACGGCATCGCGGGTGGTGGCGGGCAAGACCACAGTACGCCAGGAATTGGCCGAGCGGGTACAGGCGGCCGTCGCGCAATTGGGGTATCGCCCGGACCCCTCCGCGCGGGCGCTGGCCTCGGCCAAGAGCAGCCATGTCGTCGTCTTGATCCCTTTGCTGTCGAATACCTTGTTTACGGAACTGCTGGAATCCGTCCAGAACGTCATGTGGGATGCGGGGTATCCGATTTTCGTCGGCATCACCCAGTATCAGCCTGCCCGGGAAGCCGCGCTGCTGGAAAGCTATCTGTCTCATCGGCCCGCCGGTCTGATCCTGACGGGTTTTGATCGCAGCGAGGCGCAGCGGCGGTTGATCGCGGACAGCAGCACGCCTTGCGTGCATGTGATGGAATTGAGCCCGGATCCGGCCCTGTATTGCGTCGGGCTGTCGCAAAGGGAAGCCGCGCAGACGGTCGCGCAGCACTTGCTGGCGCGCGGCAGGCGGCGCATCGCCTTTGTGGGCGCGCAGCTGGATCCGCGCACGCTGGAGCGCGCCGAAGGCTTCCGCAGCGTCTTGTCGGCGGCGGGCTGCCATGATCCCCGTCTGGAATTCCTGGACGACAGGCCGTCGTCGGCCGCGCTGGGGGCCGAGGCGTTCCGCCGGCTGATCACCGCCCACCCGGATCTGGATGGCGTGTTTTTTTGCAACGACGACTTGGCGCATGGTGCGCTGCTGGAAGCGCTGCGGATGGGGATTCCGGTGCCGGATCGGGTCAGCGTCGTGGGTTTCAACGACCTGCCTGGCAACGAGCAGATGCTGCCGGCATTGACCAGCCTGCGCACCCCGCGCCGGGAAGTCGGCGAGGCCGCCGCCCGGATGCTGCTGCAGCTGATCCGCGGCGAAACGGTGGACACGCCCGTGCTGGATCTTGGGTTTGAATTGAAGATCCGGGCCAGCAGCTGAACCGCGGCGGACGAGATAGCTCTCGTCCAACCGGATTCAGGCCGCTGGGTGGATGGGTTTAAAACGCCGGACTGTCGTCGTCTACCGGGGCAGTTGCCTTTTTAGCCGGCTTGCGGGTGCTGGCTTTAGCGCTGGCTTTGGCAGGCGCTTTTGCCGTTTTGGCCTTGGTGGCGGCAGCCTTCGTCGTGCTGGTTTTGGCGGCGGCCTTGCCCGTTGTGGCGGCCTTGGCCCCCGCTTTGGGCGCGCGTGCCTCGAATTCAAAACCGATCTTGCCGTCGGCCTGGCGCACCAGATAGGCCTTGAACTTGCGGTTGGTGCGGCTGGAGACGAAGCCGTCGAACAGTTTGGTCTTACCGGTCGCCAGCAGCTGCGTCATCTGCTCGGCGGGGATTTCCTGCTGCAAGATGACCTTGCCGCTGCGGAAGGTGCAGTTCTTGGCGGGTCCCACCGAGTGTTCGCAGACGTAGTTCATGCCGTGTTCGAACACCTTGCCGCCGCATTTCGGACAGTCGCCCAGGGGCGTATGGCCGGAAAAATCCACAGGCTCGGCGTCTTCGTCGTCCTTTTGGCCGAAATCGAATTCCAGCTTGAATTCGTCGGTGATGCGCAAGACCGCGGCAAAGGGGCGGCCCATCTTGCTGATGAAACCGGTCATCGGTCCCAGGGTGCGCTTGTCCAGCAGTTCTTCGACTTCGGGGACTTCAAACGTACGCCCGCCGGGATGTTTGCCGATGGAAAATTCGCAGGCGGTGCAGGCATAGCGCCGGTAGTTTTCCTTGACCACGCCGCCGCATTTGGGGCAAGGGGTCTGCAAAGTCGCGTAGTCGCCGGGGACGGTGTCGCGCTCGTATTCTTTGGCGCGCTTGACGATCACCTGTGTCATCTGCGCGATTTCGCGCATGAAGGATTCGCGGTCCAGCTGGCGCTGTTCGATCAGCTTCAGCTGATGTTCCCATTCGCCGGTCAGTTCCGGCGAGGTCAGTTCGTTGACCCCCAGGCCCGACAGCAGCGTCATCAGCTGACGGGCCTTGGCGCTGGGAATCAGGTCGCGGCCTTCGCGGCGCAGATAGGTTTCGTTGATCAGGCCTTCGATGATGGACGCCCGGGTGGCCGGGGTGCCCAGGCCGCGTTCGGACATGGCTTCGCGTAGGGCCTCGTCGTCCACCAGTTTGCCGGCGCCTTCCATGGCCGACAGCAGCGTGGCTTCGTTGAAGCGGGCGGGCGGTTTGGTGGCCAGGGGACGGGCTTCGATGTCCTCGGTGCGCACGCGTTCGCCGTCGGCCACGGCGACCAGGGAGGCGTCTTCGCCTTGTGATTCCTTGCCGTAGATGGCCAGCCAGCCCGGCGTGATCAGGATCTTGCCCTCGGTCTTGAATTGATGACCGGAGACTTGCGTGATGCGCGTGGTGACGCGGAATTCGGCCGCCGGGAAGAACACCGCCAGAAAGCGCCTGGCGATCAGCTCGTAGATCTTGAATTCGGCGTCGCTGAGTTCGCGCGGCACCTGCAGGGTGGGGATGATGGCGAAGTGATCCGAGACCTTTTTATCGTCGAAGATGCGCCGGTTGGGTTTGACCCACTGTTGGGCGACGACCTGGGCGGCGAAAGGCTGCACCGATCGGGCGACGCCTGATTCGCTGTCGGACAGGACCTGCATGGTCTGCTGCACCGTGCTGACATAGTCTTGCGGCAGATAGCGGGAGTCCGTCCGGGGATAGGTCAGGGCCTTGTGGCGTTCGTACAGGCTCTGGGCCAGGGACAGCGTGGTTTTGGCGGAAAAGCCGAAACGGGAGTTGGCCTCTCGTTGCAGCGTGGTCAGGTCGAACAGTGCGGGCGATTGCTGCGTGCTGGGCTTGGATTCCTCGGTCACGGTGCCGGGCTGCTCGCGGCAGGCGCTGACCACGCTCTGGGCCGCGCTGGCCGACCACAGGCGCGAATCGCGCGCATCCGGATCCTGCTCGTTTTTCTTGAAAGCGGGATCGAACCAACGGCCTTCGTACAGGCCGGCGGCGGCGACGAAAGTGGCGTGGACTTCCCAGTAGTCCCGGCTGACGAAGCTGCGAATGCGATCCTCGCGTTCCATGACGATTGCCAGGGTAGGGGTCTGCACGCGGCCGACGGGCGTCTTGAAAAAGCCGCCATCCTTGCTGTTGAACGCCGTCATGGCGCGGGTGCCGTTGATGCCGACCAGCCAGTCGGCTTCGGCGCGCGACCGGGCGGCGGCTTCCAGCGGCTTCATGGTTTCGTCATCGCGCAGATTGGCGAAGGCATCGCGGATGGCCGCCTGGGTCATGGATCGCAGCCATAGCCGTTGGATCGGCTTTTTCACGCCCGCATACTGAACGATGTAGCGGAAGATCAATTCGCCTTCGCGGCCCGCGTCGCAGGCGTTGATGACGGCGCCCACGTCCTTGCGCTTGAGCAGCTTGACCAATAGTTTCAGGCGTTCGGCGGACCGTTTGTCGGCCGGGCCGAGTTCGAATTGCGGCGGGATGACAGGCAGGTGGGCGAAACTCCATTTGCCGCGCACCGGATCGTTGGGCGCGACCAGGCTGAGCAGGTGGCCGACACTGGATGACAGGACGAATTGCTCGCTTTCGAAGTAATCCCCCTCGCGGGTGAAGCCCCCCAAGGCGCGGGAAATATCCAGAGCAACCGACGGCTTTTCAGCAATAATCAGAGTTTTAGTCATGTGGTTCCATGAGTGGCCGTTTTACGACCACAATAGCGCGGATCATACGAGGGGGCACCGCACCATGCAAGTCGTCACACCTTGGCAAGCAGCTGAAAGCCCGGTCTGGTGGCGTCAAAACCTGGCCTGGGGCGCCGGTCTGTTGGCCGTTCTGTTAGCCGGTTCAGCGTTGGTGTCCTGGGTGGCCGCCAACTGGCCGCAGATGGCGCCACAGGCCCGTTTGGCGCTGGTTCAGGGGGCGTTGGCACTGACCGTATTGCTGGCTGCCGGCCTGGCCTGGCGCGACAGTCGCTGGGCGGGTTTGCTGACGGGCGTGGCGGCCTTGGGGGTCGGCGGCTTGCTGGCGCTCCTGGGTCAAATATATCAAACCGGTGCAGATCGCTGGCAATTGTTCCTGTTGTGGGCGGCCTTGATCACGCCTTGGCTGCTGCTGATGCCTTCGGTGTTGTTGGCGTTGTTGTGGGCGGCGCTGCTGAATCTCAGCCTTTGGCTAGCCGCCGATGGGTGGACGACGCTGCATCGATGGGCATGGGTGGATGACGGGGCGATGGTCGCCGCCTGTCTGTTGGTGGTCTTGAACGCCGGATTGCTCGGGTTGGCGGAATGCCTGCATCACCGCCTGCGCGACTCCTGGCGTCTGGTCCGCCGGGTTCTGGCCGTGGCGGTACTGGGGTGGGCGTTCATCGCCGTCGTGCAGGGGCTGTGGCTGGGCCCGCGTCTGGCTGCTGCGCCGGGCCTGTTGGCGGGGTTGGCGCCGGTCGCCGTGCTCTATGGCGTGTACGCGTATGGGCGGCGGGACTTGGCGGTGGTGGCCCTGTCCCTGCTGGCCGGTATCGGGATGGTCGGGGTCTGGTGGCTGCAGATGCTGGATTCCATCAGCGGCGTACTGGGCTTGAGCCTGCTGCTGTTGGTGTTGACGCTGTTGGCGCTGCGGCATGTGATGCATCTGTGGCGCTCCACGGGCGGATCGGCGGCGGGGCCGGCCGCCGCCGATCCGGATCTGGACAGAAGCGCGATGGCGCCCTGGTACCTGACGGTGCTGCGGGTGGGGGCTATGACGCCGGTGCTGCTGTTGCTGGGGGTCTGGGTGGCGGTCAGTTTCGAGCTGGATTCGGCGGCGGACGCCTTGGTGGCCGGTGTGTTGTTGATGCTGCCGGGCTTGCTGGCGGAACGCATGACAATCCGTGACCTCTGGCGAGAAGTCGGCGCCGTGCTGGTCGTGTTGGGCCTTTTGCTGTGTGCAGGCGGCGCGGTGCTCCTGGTCGATGAGGGAGGAGACCGGGTGACGAGCCTGCTGGCGTTGACGGCAGTGGGCAGTGCGGCCTATCTCTTCACCCGGCAGTCTGCCGTGCGACTGGTGGCGGCGATGCTGGTGCTGGGGATCGGATTCTGGCTGACCGGCCCGGATGCCGACGCCGTCGCCTGGCCGTCGGATGCGTCGGGGATCGAAGCGTCGCAGCTGGCTTGGCGTCTGTGGGGGTTTCTGGCGGCGGGGACGGGTTTGTGGATCTGGTCGGTGCGGGCATCGCACCGGACCGTCTGGCGTCCCCTGGCGTGGGCCCTGATGGCCATGGCGGCAGGCGTGGCGCTGTTGATCGCGCAGGCTATGCCTGCGCCTGCCTGGAGATGGCCCTGGTTCGGCCAGGCCGCCATGTTCCTGTGCGCGTTACTGCCGGGCCTGCTGTTGGCCGCCGGGATGGCGGCAGTCCGCCCCGCTTTGCCTGCCGGCTTGCGGGTGGGGGCGCCGCTGGCCTGTTGCGTCGCCGGCTTGGGCTGGGTGAATGTACCCGTTCTGTCGGTGGCGCTGGTCTGGCTGGTGCTGGGCCGCCTGACCGGGGGGCGGATTTTACAGGTGCTGTCCGTCCCCTTGGGCATGCTGGGACTGCTGCTCCATTACCTGGACATGCAGGCGGGCAGCCTGCTGACCAAGGCGGCGGTCCTGGGAGTGACAGCTGCCTGGCTGGCAGCGCTGGCCGTGTGCCTGGTCGTGCGGCATCGGCAATCGGTTCCTCGTTCCAGTGGTGTGCGGCGGCGCCGCTTGCCGGCGGGAGTGCTGGCGGGCGGGCTGCTGGTGCTGGGATTGGCGCAGACGCAGGTTCAGCACTACGAAACCATCCTGTCTCAGGGGCGGCAGGTGGTATTGGCCCTGGCCCCGGTGGATCCCCGGTCATTGATGCAAGGCGACTACATGGTGCTCGACTATGCCGTGCGCCGTGCGGCGCACAATTGGTTGCGGATATCGACCGCTGACGAGCAAGCAGTGAGCGCTGCGGGCCGTGGTTGGCTGCTGTTGCAGCGTGACGATCAAGGCGTCTGGCAGCTGCAGGGGGTTGCGGCAACGCTGCCGCCGCCGACGCCGGATGCCGTTGCCTTGACCTTTCGCTGGCGCAAGGGGCGTGCGGATTTTGGGGCGGACAACTGGTTCTTTGCCGAAGGCCAGGGGGAACGGTTTGCCAAGGCCAAGTATGGCGTGCTGCGGGTTGCTGCAGATGGCACTGCTTTGCTGGCGGGCTTGCTGGATGAATCGCAGCAGCCTTTGTGATCAGGCGGATCGGATGTCAGGCAAAGCGCTGCGCCCATTGCGCGGTCGCCAGCGGCCAGAAAGCGTCGACCCGGGTGGCTGGCAGGGTTGCGAAGCCCAGAGCGCTCCAGGCCTGCTGCAAGGCGTCCAGCGGCCGTTCCAGGTCCAGAGCGGGGGCGTGGTTCTGCTTGGACAGTTTGCGTCCCTGCCGGTCGAGCACCAGTGGCACATGCAGGACGCGCGGGCAGGGCAGGCCCAGCGCACGCGCCAGCTGTCGCTGCCGGGCGGTGGAGTCCAGCAGATCGATACCGCGCACCACATCGGTGACGCCCTGCTGGCCGTCATCCACGACCACGGTCAATTGATACGCCCATAGGCCGTCCGTGCGGCGGATGATGAAGTCGCCCACCTCTCGGGCGACATCCTGGGATTGCATGCCCATCCAACGGTCTTGAAAGCGCTCTATGCCGGGCTCGACCAGGAAACGCCAGGCCGGTGTCCGGCGGTGTTGCGCCTGTGCCGCGTCCAGAGGCGGGCGGAGCGATATGTGCGGCGGGTTTCCAGGTGGCGGGCGGCAGGTGCCGGGATAGGGGCCGTCGGGCAGTTCACGCCGGGTGCAGCGGCAGGTGTAGATGCGTCCCGCCGCCCGCAGCGGTGCGCAGGCTTGTTCGTAGAGGGCATGGCGCCGGGTTTGCCAGACGGGCGGCTCATCCCAGTGCATGCCCAGCGCCTGCAACTGGTGCAGGATGGTCTGGTCTGCGCCCGGCACGGTGCGCGGTTCGTCGATGTCTTCGATGCGCAGCAGCCAGCAGCCGTGATGGGCGCGGGCGTCCAGGTAGCTGGCCAGGGCTGCCGCCAAGGATCCTGCGTGTAGCGGACCGCTGGGGCTGGGGGCGAAGCGCCCCCGGTAGCCGTGAGAGGCAGAGGCGGCGTGTGTCGGTGGCATGGACAGCGGCCTGCGTCTGCCTAGTGTGAGAGCCGGCCTTCGTCGTCGGTCAGCAGTTCTTCGAATACCAGGTGATCGACTTCGGCCTCCTGGCTCCAGAGCACCATCAGCGCCAGCACCTTGATTTCGGCCAGGGACAGCGGGAAATGATCCGCGGCCTGGGCGGCCTCGATCAGGATTTCCCGCAGGGCTGGCGGCAGGCTGTCGGAGTGTTCCAGGAAGCTGATGAAGCCGATGGCTTCGGTGCCCAGCGCGGCGTATTCCTCGTCGGTATAGATGCGGGCGGCGCGGGGTTGCGCGTCGTCGTGCTGGATCGCCAGCGGCAAGCAGCGTTCTGTGGTGCTGGCCAGGCCGCGCAGCCAGTTCAGCGCATCGTCGATGTCTTCGTGTTCGAACCCGACGGCCGCCAGCTTGCTGGCCAGGATCTCGGCGCGCGGGCAAGCCTGGGGCGTGTAGTAGTTTTCAAACAGATAGACCAGAATGTCGTACATGGCGGTGGGCAAGGCAAGGTTCTTTGATAGTGTACTTGGCTTGCGGCGGCATGGCGTGCGTGCTGCTAAAGACCTGTTGCCAGACGACGTAAAGAGTCATGAAGGGTCTATGCGCTTGCGCCAGGAGATGCCGCCATGAATATCATTGGTACTTTGCGATCCGCTGCCGATGCTGAGTCTGCTGCGAACCGCCTGACGGCGCGGGGTCAGGGTGACGGGCCGGCGTACCTGAGCCCGCCGTCTTCCGATTCGGATGTCTCCCCCGTGGGGAAAATCCTGTCGCAGATGACGGAAAAGGCGGGGGACTTCCAGGACATAGAAGACAGCAATCTTCCCGAGGCCATCAAGAGCTTCCTGAAAATCATCCGCAAGCTGCAGCAGGAACTGGCCGAACTGTATCAAAAACTGCAGGCCATCCAGGCGGATTCGCGTCTGGATCCAGAGGCCAAGAAGCAGCAGACGGCCCAGTTGCAGTCGCAGATCTCGCAGATCAACGGGGCCGTGTCGGCCATGACGCACAAGCTGGCCGATCTGATCCGGGAATTGAAACTGGATTCGGCTCAGTCCATGAAGGTCGCTTCGCTGCTGGCACGCTGAATGCGCAGCAATGCGGCAGCCTGTCGTGCAAGCCGCCGTTATTTTTCAGATGCTTCCAGCGCAATCAGCGTGACGCCTTCCATCACCTGGTCCCCTGCCGCGTAGAACACATCCTGCACGGTTCCGTCGTGGGGGGCTTCGATGGTGTGCTCCATTTTCATGGCCTCCATGACGACCAGGGGCTGACCCTGGCGCACACTGTCGCCGATGGCGACGGCGACAGACAGGATCTTGCCGGGCATGGGGGCGGTCAGGCCGCCGCCGGTGTCGTCGATCCGGCCGGTCGCCAGGGCGATCGGATCCTGCCAGTCCAGGGTGTAGCGCTGGCCATCGGTGAAGACGTCCAGGCGCAGACCTTTCAGATAGATCTCGCCGCGGTATTCCGCGTCGCCCAGCCGCACGCGCAGATGCCGGGGGTGTTGTGCGTCCGCCTGCCAATGAAAGGGCCGGCCATCGGCGTCGCCGATGCGCAAACGCCAGTCTGCGCCTTGGCGTTGCATCTGTACTGCATAGGCGCCTTGCGTGTCCTGCAGCATCAGCAGGCGTTCATAGGCGCCGCCTACGCGCCAGCCGTCCGCCTGCTGCCATGGGGCGGCGGCGTCCGGGTTGGTCGGGCCGGACCCGTGCAGGCCGCTGTGCTGCTGCACGGCAGCCGCTGCCAGCGCCAGGACGCCGTCCGGCACGGCCTGGGCGGGCGGGAACAGACGCGCGTGTTCGCGGGGGATCAGGCCGGTATCCAGGTCTGCCGCCACAAAGGCGGGATCGTCCATCAGCCGCCCCAGAAAGGCGATGTTGGTGTGCAGGCCGGTCGCCCGCACGGCGCCCAGGGCATGCAGCATGCGCTTGCGCGCCTGTTCGCGGTCTTGACCGTGCACGATCAGCTTGGCGATCATGGGGTCGTAGTAGGGCGTGATGGTGTCGCCTTCGCGCACGCCGCCGTCGACCCGCACGGGGCCGGTTTGAAAGCCGACGTGGGCCGGCCATTGCAGCACGTCCAGATGGCCGATGCTGGGCAGGAAGTCCTTGTCGGGATTTTCAGCGTAGATGCGGGCTTCGATGGCGTGGCCCTGGATGTGCAGCTGGTCCTGGCGCAGGGGCAGGGGTTCGCCGGCGGCCACGCGCAATTGCCATTCGACCAGGTCCTGGCCGGTGATGGCTTCGGTGACGGGATGTTCGACCTGCAGCCGGGTGTTCATTTCCATGAAGTAGAAGCGCCCGTCCGGTTCGGCGATGAATTCCACCGTGCCTGCGCCTACGTAGCCTACCGCCTGGGCGGCGGCCACGGCGGCCTGGCCCATGGCGGCGCGCCGTTCGGCGGTCATGCCGGGCGCGGGGGCTTCCTCGATGACTTTCTGAAAACGCCGCTGCACGGAACAATCGCGTTCGAACAGATGGACGCAGTGTCCGTGGGTATCGGCAAAGATCTGGATTTCGATGTGGCGCGGCTTTTGCAGATAGCGCTCGATCAGCACCAGCGGATTGCCGAAGCTGCTGGCTGCTTCGCGCTGGCAGGACGCCAGGGCGGCAGCGAACTCACCGTCCGATTCGACGATGCGCATGCCCTTGCCGCCGCCGCCGGCGCTGGCTTTGATCAGGATCGGATAGCCGATGGCGCGCGCCTGCTCCTGCAGGAAATCGGTTTCCTGGCGGTCCCCGTAGTAGCCGGGGACCAGGGGCACATCGGCGCCGGCCATCAAGGTCTTGGCGGCTGATTTGCTGCCCATGGCGGCGATGGATGCAGCAGGCGGGCCGATGAATGCCAGCCCTGCCTCTGCGCAGGCCTGGGCGAATTCAGCGTTTTCCGATAGAAAACCATAGCCTGGGTGGATGGCCTGGGCGCCGGTGCGCAGGGCGGCGTCCAGGATGGCATCGGCCCGCAGATAGCTGGATCTGGGCTCGGGGCCGCCGATGGGGACGGCCAGGTCGCAGGCCAGCACATGGCGGGCCTGTGCGTCGGCGTCGGAATAGACCGCCACGGTGCGGATGCCCAGGCGGCGGGCGGTGGCGGCGATGCGGCAGGCGATTTCGCCCCGGTTGGCAATCAGGAGAGAGTCGAACATGGCGGCGGTGATCCTTACATTCTGAACACGCCAAAGCGCGTGGCTTCGGCTGGGGCGTGACGAGCGGCAGCCAGGCCCAGGCCCAGCACCCGCCGCGTATCGGACGGGGCGATGATGCCGTCGTCCCAGAGCCGCGCCGTGGAATAGTAGGGGTGGCCTTCGTGTTCGTACTGCTCGCGGATGGGCGCCTTGAAGGCGGCTTCTTCGTCAGCGGACCATTGCCCGCCCTTGCGCTCGATGCTGTCGCGGCGCACGGTGGCCAGCACGCTGGCGGCCTGTTCGCCGCCCATGACGGAAATGCGGGCGTTGGGCCACAGGAACAGCAGTCGGGGGCTGAAGGCGCGCCCGCACATGCCGTAGTTGCCGGCGCCGAAAGAGCCGCCGATCAGCACCGTGAATTTCGGCACGGCGGCGGTGGAGACCGCCGTCACCATTTTTGCGCCGTGACGGGCGATGCCTTCGTTTTCGTATTTGCGTCCCACCATGAAGCCGCTGATGTTCTGCAGGAACACCAGGGGGATGTTGCGCTGGCAGCATAGTTCGATGAAGTGCGTGCCTTTTTGCGCAGCTTCGGAAAACAGGATGCCGTTGTTGGCGATGATGCCCACCGGCATGCCGTAGATGGTTGCGAATCCGGTCACCAGCGTCGTGCCGAAACGCGCCTTGAATTCCTCGAATGCCGAGCCGTCCACGATGCGGGCGATGATTTCGCGCACGTCGTAGGGTTTGCGCGTGTCTTGCGGGATGATGCCGTCCAGCTCTGCCGGGTCGTGCAGGGGTTCGGACCAGGCGCCGGGGGCGGGTGGCGCCGGGCGGTTCAGCCGCGCCACCGCGTCACGGGCCAGGCGCAGGGCATGGGTATCGTCTTCGGCCAGGTGATCGGCCACACCGGACAGGCGCGTGTGCACATCGCCGCCGCCCAGGTCTTCGGCGGATACTTCTTCCCCGGTGGCGGCCTTCACCAGGGGCGGACCGCCCAGAAAGATCGTGCCCTGGTTGCGCACGATGATGGACTCGTCGCTCATGGCCGGCACGTAAGCGCCGCCGGCCGTGCACGAGCCCATCACCACCGCCAGCTGGGCGATGCCCAGGGATGACATCACCGCCTGGTTGTAGAAGATGCGCCCGAAATGGTCGCGGTCGGGAAAGACCTCGTCCTGATTGGGCAGGTTGGCGCCGCCCGAGTCCACCAGGTAGACGCAGGGCAGATGATTCTGTTGGGCGATTTCCTGCGCCCGCAGGTGTTTTTTGACGGTCAGGGGATAGTAGGTGCCGCCTTTGACCGTGGCATCGTTGCAGACGATGACGCATTCGGTGCCGCTGATGCGCCCGATGCCGGTGATCAGGCCTGCCCCCGGAGAGGCATTGTCGTAGATGTCGTGCGCGGCCAGCGGCGATAGTTCCAGAAAGGGGGTGCCGGGATCCAGCAGACGTTCCACCCGTTCGCGGGGCAGCAGCTTGCCGCGCGCCAGATGCCGGGCGCGGGCGGATTCGCTGCCGCCTTGCCCGGTGCGGGCGATCTGTTGGTGCAGATCGTCGATCAGGGCGCGCATGGCGCGGGCGTTGTCCTGGAATTCCTGTGATCGTGGATTGACGCGGGATTCAATGACCGGCATGAAGTTTCCTGGAAAAGAGGATCAGGTCGCTGATGCTGCGTCGGGGTGGCCGGCGCAGCGCGGCAGGCAGGTCGGCGGCGGATGACCGCCGGCCTGCGAGGACAGTGAAGGCGTTAGAGCATCTCGATGGCCAGGGCGACGGCTTCGCCGCCGCCGATGCACAGGGATGCGATACCGCGCTTGCCGCCGGTCTTGCGCAGCGCGCCGATCAGCGTGGTCAGCAGGCGTGCGCCCGAGGCCCCGATGGGGTGGCCCAGGGCCGTGGCGCCGCCGTGGATATTGACCCGGTCATGCGGCAGGTTCAGTTCCTTCATGGCGGCCATGGTGACCACGGCAAAGGCCTCGTTGATCTCGTACAGATCAACGTCTTCCGCCTTCCAGCCGGTCTTGGCCAGCAGTTTCTGGATGGCGCCCACCGGCGCGGTGGTGAACCACTGGGGTTCCTGGGCATGCTGGGTGTGGGCCACGATGCGGGCCAGGGGCTTGGCGCCCAGTTCCTGGGCCTTGGACGCGCGCATCACCACCAGCGCCGAGGCGCCGTCGGAAATGGACGAAGAATTGGCCGCCGTCACGGTGCCATCCTTCTTGAAGGCCGGCTTCAGGGTGGGGATTTTTTCCGGCATGGCCTTGAAAGGCGCCTCGTCGGTATCGACCACCGTGTCGCCCTTGCGGCCGGGGATCGTGACAGGCGTGATTTCCCATTTGAAGCTGCCGTCTTCGGATGCCTGGCGGGCGCGTTTCAGGGATTCCAGGGAAAAGGCGTCCTGATCTTCGCGGGTGAAATGGTATTTCGAGACGCAGTCCTCGGCGAACACGCCCATGGCCGTGCCGCGCTGGTAGGCGTCTTCCAGACCGTCCAGAGCCATATGGTCGTAGACCGTGGAATGCCCGTAGCGGTAGCCTTGGCGACCGCGCAGCAACAGATAGGGGGCGTTGCTCATGCTTTCCTGGCCGCCGGCGACCACCACGTCGGCCGATTCGGCCTTGATGATGTCATGGGCCAGCATGACGGCCTTCAGGCCCGATCCGCAGACCTTGTGCAAGGTGCTGCAGGGCACGCTTTTGGGCAGGCCGGCGCCGATGGCCGCCTGACGGGCCGGGGCCTGGCCCTGGCCTGCCTGCAGCACGTTGCCCATGATGACTTCCTGGATGGCTTCGCCCGCGATGCCGGCGCGTTCGACGGCGGCGCGGATGGCGATGGCGCCCAGTTCGTGGGCGGACAGGCCGGACAGGCTGCCCATCATGCTGCCCATGGGCGTGCGGACGGCAGAGACGATGACGATGGAATCAGGCATGGAGTGCTCCTGGTGATGGCTGCGGCGCCGCTTCCGGGCTGGAAGCGGCGGGTTTAGGGGGCTGCAGACGCCGGCTGGGGTCGTAGGGGAAGATGTCTTCGATACGGCCCTGAGATGCGCGGCTGCGGCAGTCTTGCCACCATTGTGCATCCAGTAGCGCTGCATGGTGTTTCAGGAAGGCTGCCCGGACCCTGGTGTCGCCCAGCAGGAAGTGGGCGAACTCTTCGGGAAAGACGTCGTTGGCGCCCACGGGATACCAGGGCTCGCCGGATAGTTCGGCCTCTTCGTTGGGGGCGGGCGGGATGCGGCGGAACTGCATTTCCGTCATGCGCTGGATTTCGTCGTAGTCGTAGAACACCACGCGCCCCAGACGGGTGACGCCGAAGTTCTTGTACAGCATGTCGCCCGGGAAGATATTGGCGGTTGCCAGTTCGCGGATCGCCTGGCCGTACTGCCGCACGGCGGACTCCAGGGCTGCGTCGGACGCCCCGGCCAGAAAGATGTTCAGCGGCGTCATGCGCCGTTCGATATAGACGTGCTTCAGCACCACCAGATCGTCGGTTTCTTCGAGCAGGCTGGGAACTTCGGCGCGCAGACCCGCCAGCAGGCGCGCGGAAAAGCGGCTGCGCGGCAGGGCGACTTGGGAATATTCCCAGGTGTCGGCCATGCGGCCTACGCGGTCATGTTTTTTCACCATCTGGTATTTGCGCCGCACGGTGGGCTCGTCCATGCCTTCTTTGGCGATGCGGTCGCGGATCAGCTTGAAAACGTAGGGGTAGGACGGTTGATTGAACACCGTCATCACCATGCCCTGGATGCCGGGGGCGTAATCGAAATTGTCGCGTGAATGCGCCAGATGGTGCAGGAAGTCGCGGTAGAACAGGGTCTTGCCCTGTTTCTGCAGGCCGATGGTGGTGTAGATCTCGGCCTTGGGCTTGCGCGGAAACAGCGACGACAGGAACTCCACGTAGGCGGCCGGCGCCTCCATGTCCACCAGAAAATACGCCCGGGTAAAGCTGAACAGGGTGCTCAGATCGTCGCTGGTGTGCAGCAACGCGTCCAGCTGGATGTGGCCGGAGGGCGTATGCAGCAGCGCGATGGCAAAGGGGTGGATGGCTGTCTGGTTGATCAGGCGACCGACGATATAGGCGCCCTTGTTGCGGAAGAACAGGGTGTTCAGGACCTGGATCTGGCAGTCGGGCGCCAGGCGCTTGCCCAGGCCGCGCGGCAGGGTGTTGCGCAGGTGGCGCAGCCCCATGCGAGCCAGTCGGCGGGCGTCGGCGGGCAGGTCCTGGTAGGGTGCTGCCAAGCCGAAATCGGCCGCCAGGCGCACCAGGCAGGGCAGCAGGCCTTCGGTCAAGGGGTAATAGGATCGGTAGGTGGACAGGGCGCCGTCGATGTATTCGGTCGCCACCGCCGGGCGTACGAACAGGAAGTCATTGTTGAAATAATTGCGATGCAGGATGCGGCAGGACACCGAATTGAAGAAGGTTTCCGCGCATTCGGGCTGCAAGTGGCTGGACAGCAGGCCGATGTAGTTGGCCTTGGCGGCTTGCCAGAATTCCAGCTGTTCGGCGGTCAGGGCGGTGTCGGGGGCGGTCTGCGCCGGCGTCGTGCCGCGCAGCGCCTGGCCCAGGGTGGTGGCGCATTCGCGCACCCGCGTGTCATAGTATTCGATGCGTTCGCGCGACAGCTGCTGGATGCCGTGCCAGTCGCCGGATTCGAATAGCGCCTTGGCCCGCTGGGCGCTGTAGCGAAACAACGAGTAGTGGCGGTCGAAGCCGGCCAGGATGATGCGGGCGACCGCATCCGGGGATTGGCCCCGGGGCGTGACCGGTTCGATGTGCTGGTGATCGCCGTCGCTGCGCATGCTGTCAGGCCGTTTCGTTGAACAGTTCGCGGCCGATCAGCATGCGGCGGATTTCACTGGTGCCGGCGCCGATCTCGTACAGTTTCGCGTCGCGCCACAGGCGACCGGTGGGATTGTCGTTGATGTAGCCGTTGCCCCCCAGAATCTGGATACCTTCGCCGGCCATCCAGGTGGCTTTTTCAGCGCAGTACAGGATGACGCCGGCGCAGTCCTTGCGCACCTGACGCACGTGTTGTGCGCCCAGGCGGTCCAGGTTTTTGCCCACGGTATAGCAGAATGCGCGGCTGGCCTGCAGCGTGGTGTACAGATCGGCCAGCTTGCCCTGGATCAGCTGGAATTCGCCGATGGCCTGGCCGAATTGCTGGCGTTCGTGCACGTAGGGTACGACCACGTCCATGACGGCCTGCATGATGCCCAGCGGGCCGCCTGCCAGCACGGCGCGTTCGTAGTCCAGACCGCTCATCAGCACGCGTACCCCGCCGTTGACCTCGCCCAGCACGTTGTCAGCCGGGACTTCGCAGTCCTGGAAGACGAGTTCGCCCGTATGCGAGCCGCGCATGCCTAATTTGTCCAGCTTTTGCGCCACGGAAAAACCGGGAAAAGATTTTTCGATGATGAAGGCGGTGATGCCGTGCTGGCGGGCCTGGGGGTCGGTCTTGGCGTAGACCACCAAGGTATCGGCGTCCGGCCCGTTGGTGATCCACATTTTCGTGCCGTTCAGGATGTAGCGGTCACCGCGCTTTTCGGCGCGCAGCCGCATGCTGACGACGTCGGAGCCGGCGCCGGACTCGCTCATGGCCAGAGCGCCGATCTGTTCTCCCGACAGCAGGCCGGGCAGGTATTTGCGTTTCTGGGCTTCGGTGCCGTTGCGGTGGATCTGGTTGACGCACAGATTCGAGTGCGCCCCGTAGGACAGCGCGATCGAGGCGCTGGCGCGCGAGATTTCTTCCATGGCGATCATGTGCGCCAGGTAGCCCAGATTGGCCCCGCCATAGGTGTCGGCCACCGTGACGCCCAGCAGGCCCAGGTCGCCGAATTTACGCCAGAGGTCCATGGGGAACTGATCGTCGCGGTCGGCGGCAGCGGCGCGAGGCGCGATTTCCGCCTGCGCGAATTCGCGCACGGCATCGCGCAGCATGTCCAGGTCAGAGCCCAGATCGAAGTTCAGGCCGGGTAGATCCATGGAGTGTCTCCTAGGTGAGAGGCTGGTCAGATGCAGCTTGGGAGGATTGGGTAGACGCACTGGCGCCGTTGCGCCGGTCGCGTAGCAGCGCCTGGCAGTCCGCCTGCTGGCGGCGGATTTCCTTCAGGGTTTCATCCAGGTCGCAGCGCTGCTGTTCCAGTTTCTGGCGGTGGCTGTCCAGCACGTCGGCATAGTGCTGCAGCTGGGCGGTCGTGCTGCCATGATGGCGGTCGTACAGGTCGATCAGGGTGACGATTTCCGCTAGTTGCAGGCCCAGACGGCGGCCCCGCAGCGCCAGTTTCAGGCGGGCGCGGTCACGCGACGCATAGACGCGGTTGCGCCCGGCGCGGCTGGGGCTGACGATGCCCTGATCCTCGTAGAAACGGATCGTGCGCGGCGTGACGTCGAATTCCCGGGCAAGCTCGGAAATGGTCCAGGTGGCTTGGCTCATGAGGACCGCTGATGAAGATTCAGGAAGGTTTTATTATGCATGCAGTTTACGTTAACGTAAAGATCAGACTCTGACATAATACGGAAAACACTGGATCAGCCGGATACAAAGGAGACGCGGCATGAATCTGCAGGAACAGGAACTGCAATACCCCTGGGATCAGACCCTGCCCGAACCCGGCCATGCCCTGGCCGTAGCCGATGGCGTGCGCTGGATCCGCATGCCGCTGCCCTTTGCGCTGGATCACATCAATCTGTGGCTGTTGCGTGACCGCATCGGCGGCCGGGACGGCTGGACGGTAGTGGATTGCGGCATCGACCGCAGCGAGGTCCGTGAGACCTGGGAAACCGCCTTTGACCAGGCGCTGGATGGCTTGCCGGTGTTGCGCGTGATCGTCACGCACATGCATCCCGATCATGTCGGGTTGGCGCATTGGCTGTGCGAACGCTGGCAGGCGCCGCTGTGGATGTCCATGACCGACTACGCCCTGGCCCGTTTGTGGGCTGGCGCCGCCGTGGCGGATACCGCCCAGGAAGGCAGCGGTCCGGCCGGGGATAGCGCCGCCCGGCACTTTGCCCGTCATGGCCTGACGGATCCCGATGCCCAGACCTTGATTCGCAAACGCCACGATTATTACGCCCGTCTGGTGCCGGACGTGCCCAAGCGCTTTCATCGGCTGATGCACGGTCAGGATGTGCAGATCGGCGGCCGCCCCTGGCGCGTGATCGTCGGCTACGGCCACGCGCCGGAACACGTGTCCCTATGGAGCCCGACGCTGGGCG
This sequence comes from Castellaniella sp., assembly GCF_034675905.1. Taxonomy (GTDB): domain Bacteria; phylum Pseudomonadota; class Gammaproteobacteria; order Burkholderiales; family Burkholderiaceae_B; genus Castellaniella. Next base: position 870,062 of record NZ_JAUCCV010000010.1, read on the forward strand.
TGCTGATCTCCGGCGACATGGTGCTGCCGCGCATTTCCACCAATGTCAGCGTCTTCGATCTGGAACCCGAGGCCAATCCCCTGCCGCTGTACCTGGATTCCCTGAAGGCCTACGACAGCCTGCCGGCCGATGCCCTGGTGCTGCCCTCGCATGGCCGCCCCTTCCGGGGTCTGCATCGACGCATCGCCCAGCAGCAGACCCACCATGCCGAACGCCTGGTGGAAGTCCTGACCGCCTGTGCGCAGCCTCAAAGCGCCCATGATCTGCTGCCGGTGCTGTTTCATCGCCAGCTGGATCTGCACCAGCTGGGTTTCGCCATGGGTGAATCCATCGCGCATTTGCACGCCCTATACTTTCGAGGCGACCTGACCCGCACCCTGGATGCCGATGGGGTATACCGTTTTCAGCGGGTCTGATCCGACGCTTTACCCATTCTTGACGACACAGGATACGAACCATGACCAGCGCCGCGAACGGCCACGCCGACGACCGCATCGACACCTTGCTTCAGCACATCGGCCAGGCGCCGCTGGACCCTGTCACAGGGTCTGGGCCGGTCGCCCTGCCGTCGATGCGCACCAGCACGGTGCGGTTCGCCTCCATGGATCTGCTGGACCGCGCCCAGGATGCCAAGCAGCGCGGCGAACGCGCGCCCACCTATGGCCGGGTCGGCCTGCAGACGCACGAGGCCATGGAAACCCTGCTGTGCAGTCTGGAAGGCGGTCAACGGGCCTTTCTGGCGCCGTCCGGCATGGCGGCCATCAGCATGGCGCTGATGGCGTGTCTCAGCCAGGGCGATCATGCGCTGGTGGTCGATTGCGTCTATGGGCCGGTGCGCTATCTGCACAAGACCATCCTGGCGCGCATGGGCGTCGCCATGGACTTCGTGCGCCCCGATCTGGCCAGCCTGCAGGCGGCCCTGCGCCCCGAAACCCAGGTCCTGTATCTGGAATCCCCGGGCTCCCTGCTGATGGAGATGCTGGACCTGCCCGCCTTGTCGCGTTGGGCGCATGATCATGGCCTGACAGTGATCGCCGACAACACCTGGGGATCGGGCTACATCTATCGGCCGCTGGCCTTGGGGGCGGATATTTCCGTGATTGCCGCGACCAAATACATCGGCGGGCATTCCGACCTGATGCTGGGCGCGGCGGTAGCCAGCGATCCGGCGCTGATCCGCAAGCTGCATGAAACCCACTATGCCTTGGGCAATACGGTCAGCGCCGATGACGCCTGGCTGGCCCTGCGCGGCGCTCGCACCCTGGGTCTGCGCATGCGGGGCTGTGGCGAGCATGCGTTGACGGTGTGTGAATGGCTGGCGGCCCAGCCCCAGGTCTCCCGGATTTTCTTTCCCGCCTGGCCGCAGGACCCGGGGCATGCGCTATGGCAACGCGATGCCAGCGGGTCCAACGGCCTGCTGGCCGTGGCGGTCGATTTCACGGAACCGCAAGTGCGCCGCGTGATCGATGGCCTGCGCCTGTTTGGCATCGGCTATTCCTGGGGCGGCTACGAAAGCCTGGTGACGCAGGTGGAGCCGTCCGCCCTGGTTTCGCATGCCTACTGGGCGTCGGTGGCGGACGAGCGCATGAAAGCCGGCACGGTGCTGCGGCTGCATATCGGGTTGGAAGACCCGGCGGATCTGATCGCCGACCTGGCGCAGGCGTTTGCAGCAGCCGGCTGATTAAAAGCAGCCGCTTACTTCTGCCCCGCCAGCAACTGTTTCACCAGCTTGTCGGCCTCGTCGATCGCGCCTTGATAGCTGCCCGTATGCGACGGCGACGTCACATACCGGCCGCCGATGGCCAGCGACGGCGTTCCGTCGATACGATAGGCCTTTGCCAGTTCGTCGGCGCGCGTGATCTTCGTCTGCACCCCGAACGAATTGAAGGCATCCGTGAACGCCTTGCGATCCACGCCTTGGGCGGCTACCCAGGCGATGATGTCGTCCGCCTTGAACAGCTGCTTGTTGTCTTCGTGGATCGCCTTGAACACCGCGTCATGCAGGTCCATCCGGTCGACCGCTTCCAGCGCGTAGTACAGCTTTTGTTGGTCTTTCATGCTGGCATTGAAGGCGACGGGCACGCCCTTGAATGCCACCGTGTCCGGCAGCGTCTGGCGCCATTTCACCACCAGCGGCTCGATTTTGGCGCAGTGCGGGCAGGTATAGGAGAAAAACTCCAAGACCTCGATCTTGCCCGGGGTGTCGGAGGGCTGTACCGGGTCCAGGGTGTCGAAGGAAGCGGCGTGAGCAGGCGACAGGGCCAGTGCGGCCATGCCTAGCAGCAGACCGGAAGCGAAACGGGAAAACAAGGCGGTCATGATGGTGCAACTCCAAAAAATCTACAGGGACTGTGATCTTGGATCACTATAACCAGATCAGGTTCCCTGCTATGTGAATCCGTGACCTGGCTGGATGTACAGTGCGGGCCTCAGGGGCGGATGACGGAGGACTCGATCTTCTCGTCGCCCAGCTTGGTGCGAGCGCGGTTCATGTCGTCGATGCCCTTGAAGGGACCGACCCGCACCCGGTTGATGGCGGCGCCGTTCGATTCCCCTGCCTCAATGCGTACCGGCAGGCCCAGCAGCACTACGCGGGCCAGCATCGCCTGGGCCTCAGTGTTCGAGCGGAACGCGCCCGTCTGCAGGAAATAGGTGGTCTGGGTGTTGGCGGCGGGCTTGTTGGGCGGCGGTGCAGGCGGCGGGATGGGCAGACCGGCAACCGGTTTGGCGCTGGTCTCGGCCGGGACGGGCGCCTTGACGGCAGGCGGCGTCGGCGCCTTGGCGGCCGGCTGATCCAGTCCGGCGATGATCTGGCCGATGGCGTCGGACAGCGGGTTTTCCGGTTGGCCCGGTTCGGGGGCGGCGCCTGGCGGATTGATGGCGCTGCCGCCTTGCGCCGGCGCGCGGGTGCCGGCAGGACCGTCCTTGCCGTACAGGGCGATGTTCGGGTCGGGGGCGTTCTTCACGTCCGGCAGCAAGGTGGTCGGTGTGTCGCGGCTGGCCTTGTCCTTGAAGGGCATGGGCGCTTGGGTGACGAACAGCGCGACCGCCACGGCGGCGGCCACGCCCAGCACCATGCCCAGCACCAGGCCGAACCAGGCGCTGCCCGAGGTTTTTTTCTTGCGTGTGGCCATGAGGCTTACATCCGTTCGGGGGCGCTGACCCCCAGCAAGCCCAGGCCATTGGCGATGACCTGGGCGGTAGCCCGTGCCAGACGCAGGCGGGCGGCGCCCAGCGCGGGGTCGTCCACCAGAATGCGTTCAGCGTTGTACCAGGCGTGGAAATCAGCGGCGCAGTCGCGCAGCCAGAAAGCCAGTTGGTGCGGGGCCAGTTCGTGGGCGGCCTGCGTCAGCACGGCGGGATATTCGGCCAGGCGCTGCAGCAGGGTGATTTCGGTGGGGGCCGTCAGCAAGGACGGGTCGGCGGACTGCGCCTGTTGCGCCGTATCATGCTGGCGCAGCAGCGAATGGATGCGCGCATGCGCATACTGGATGTAATAGACCGGGTTTTCCTCGCTGTGCGACAGGGCCAGATCGATGTCGAAGACGAATTCCGAGTCCGCCCGGCGCTGCGCCAGGAAGAAGCGCACGGCGTCGCGCCCCACCCAGTCGATCAGGTCGCGCAGCGTGACATAGCTGCCGGCCCGTTTGGAGATTTTGACCTCGGCGCCGTCGCGCATCACGCGCACCATCTTGTGCAGCACATACGCCGGATAATCCGCCGGGATGCCCAGGTTCAGGCCCTGCAGACCGGCGCGTACGCGGGCGATCGTGCCGTGGTGATCAGTGCCCTGGATGTTGATGGCCTGATGAAAGCCGCGTTCCCATTTGGCGACGTGGTAGGCCACGTCCGGCACGAAATAGGTGTAGCCGCCTTCGGATTTGCGCATGACGCGGTCTTTATCGTCGCCGGTGCCCAGTTCGGTGGTGCGCAGCCACAGGGCGCCGCCCTGTTCGTAGGTGTGGCCGGCGTCGATCAAGGCCTGCACGGTGCGGTCCACTCGGCCGCTGGTATACAGCGAGCTTTCCAGGTAGTACCGGTCGAAGCGCAGATCGAAGGCCTGCAGATCCAGGTCCTGTTCGCGACGCAGATAGGCGACGGCAAAGCGGCGGATCGCGTCCAGATCGTCCAGATCGCCGCTGGCCTGGATGGGCTCGCCATCGCTGGCCTGCACCGTGGCGCGGGCCAGGTAGTCGCGGGCGATATCCAGGATGTATTCGCCCTTGTAGCCGTCTTCGGGAAAGGCGGCGTCCTCGGGTTCGACACCCCGGGCGCGGGCCTGCACGCTGATCGCCAGATTGTGGATCTGGTTGCCGGCGTCGTTGTAATAGAACTCGCGCGCGACCTGGGCGCCTTGGGTGGCGAACAGGCGGCAGATCGAATCCCCCAGCGCCGCTTGGCGGGCGTGGCCCACGTGCAGCGGCCCCGTCGGGTTGGCGGATACGAATTCGACCAGGATGCGTTCGTCCTGGGCAGGGCGGTGGCCGTAGCGCTCGCCCTGCGACTGGATGACGTCCAGCACGGCCTGGTGCGCGGCGTTGGACAAGCGGAAATTGATGAAGCCGGGGCCGGCGACCTCGGCCTGGGCGATCAGGTCGCCGGCGCCCGGCTGAGCCAGGACGGCATCGACGATGGCCTGGGCCAGTTCGCGCGGGTTGCGGCGGGCGCTGCGGGCCGCCTGCATGGCGATGTTGCAGGCCACGTCGCCATGCGCGGCGACCTTGGGGCGTTCCAGGGTGATGTCCAGCGCATGGTCCGGGATCAGGGAGTCCAGGGCGGTGCGCAAGAGGGAAGTAAGCTGGGCGGTTTGCTGTGGCAGCATGACGGAATGATGAACGGTGACGGCGGCGTCCAGCGTGTTTTGCACGTGTCGCCGCCAAAGATATCCCGAAATGATAGCCCGATTTCAGGGCCTTCGTGCCGGGGCGGCCTGTTCCACCCTGGGGGCGGCTCGACTCGGGCCCGGGGTTCAGCGCATCCCCGGCATCCCCAGTTGCGACTCTAGCCAGGCGCCGTAGCCCTGCATGTCCACCTGGCCCACGACATTGCCGGCATTCAGTTCCCAGTGGCTGATCCGTTGGATGAAGGTTTCAAACTGTTGGCGCTGGGCCGTTCCCAGCTGGGCATCGGCGCCTTGCGGGCCTCGTGATCGGGTGTCTGCGTCTTGCAGATTGCGATCACCCGCCAGCAGGCGTTGCGCGGGACTGCGTTCGTCATGCAGCCAGGGGCGTGTGATTTGCTGCTCTTCGGGCGCCAGCGCCTTCATGGGCGCCAGTGCGGCCAGTGCCTGCCAGCGCATCCAGTTCAGAGCGACATCCGACAGGTCGCCGTCCGTTTGATCCGGGCCGTCGTTGTCCCGCAACAGGCCGCCGCCGATGTCGGCGTGAGCGCCGATGAAGGGGGCTTCCACGGTATTGGTCGATGCGCCTGCTCGGGCCGCGACCAGAGGAAATGTGTGGCGCAGTTCGTGCAGAGCCACGGCGTGCGCCACCCAGCTCCAGGCGCCATCGATGGATAGATCGAACCCGGCGTTGGCAGCGCCCAGCAGCCCGAATTGGGCCACGGTATCGAACAGGCCCAGAAAGCGCAGGTCCACACATAAGCCGATCGTGCCGCGCAAGGGATCGTCGTAGGAAAACCAGCCGTTGCGGGTCTGGCGGGCAATGCGATTGGCAAAATCCCGTGCCAGGGCGGCGCCCCGTGAATACCCCAGAATGTCGATGGGGACGGGCGCGGCGGCCCCTTGCGCCCGCTGCAGGGCGTTCATCAGCGACTGCCATTGGTTGCGCAGAATCTGGCCGCTGCTGGCGGCGGTGACTGCGTCCCAGTCCAGGTACAGATTGTTGCCGGGACCGGCGTGGTAATAGACCGGGCCGTCGTCGTAGGCCTGGGACAGCCGCCAGACATTGCTCTGGTTGGCGCGGCCATAGCGGGTGCCGTCGAAGGCCAGCAGGATCAGGCCCAGCGGATCGGTATGGCGTAACGGTTGCTGGGCGGCATAACCCAGTGCTTGCTGTCCCGGAACCGGCCCCAGGGGGTCCGGCTCCAGATAGTGGCCGCGCTGCGGCAGATAGGTGCGAAAGACATTGTCATGCCACCCCGTGAACGGATCTTCGTCCTGTCCCGGCCAACGCAGCGGCAGGGACAGGTCGCCGGACACGCTGGCCCGGCCCAGGATGTCGTAGGCGGCGGACCAGCGGATGGCGCGCGTCTCGTCCGTTATCAGCACCGGGGCGCCCAGCAGATCGGCATGGATGAAGAACAGGCGGGTGCGGCCTTGGGCGTCGGTGCGCAGCAGGCCGACAGGGACATCCTGAGCATAGAGATAGCGTTCGCTGACGCCAAAGCGCGGCGCTGTCTGACCAGGGGCTGCCGTTGGACGGATCCAGCGCGCCGCCAGGCGGTTATCCAGGTAATAGCGTTCGATCTCCTGTGCGCCGGACCGCTGGCGGATCTGCTGGCCCCGGGCGTTGTAGGTGTAGCGGACCAGCACATGATCGCCTTGGCGGACATCGGCCAGACGCTGTTGCGCCTGGTATCGCAGGGTGCGGCTGCCCACCCGCAGCGGCAGACCGGCAGCGTCGCGTTGGATAACGGACAGGCGTTGCGTTGCCCCGCCAGGCGCTGCTGCGCCGGCGGATGGGCTGTCGGAAGGGCTGTCGGGAGGGCTGCGATTGATCAGGCGGCCATCGTCGGCCCAGGCCAGCCAGTGCCGGACTGCTTTGATTGCGGGGCCGGCGGATGCCTGGATGCCGATCAGTCTCCCCTGGGAATCATAGGCATAGCGGTGCTGCGTCCGGCGGTTCACGTTCAGTCGGTGCTGCTGCAGAATCTGCCCATGGTCGTCGTATTGGCGGTGCTCGCCCCAGAGCACCTGCTCGTCCAGCGTCAGCATCGAGCGATCAGCGCGCCCCTGCGGATCTGTGCCCGTTTGCAACTGCAGCCCGTTGCCGTAGCGATAGCCGGCTAGGCCCGTCACGGTTTCAATGACCGGGCGCCGTGAACCGTCAGGGGATTCCCAGGTGAGACCTGCCAGCCGCTTGTCAGTCGACCAGGCGTAGTGCAAGGCCCCGCCTTCCGGCAGATCGTGGCGCAGCAGGCGGCCGGCGTGGTCATAGGCAAAGGTTTCCCGGTATCGCAAGGGGCCGGATGCATGGGGCCGCAGCACGGTGCGGACCAGCACACGTCCATCAGGATCATGATCCAGGGATTCGGTTTCATCGGGGTGTTCCAGACGCCGCAGGCGCGGTCCGCGCCAATACAGTGTCACGGGAATGTCCGGCCTTTCCGGCGCTCGTATAGCGCAGGCTGACGGGGCGTCCTGCGCCATCCCGCTGCAGCGCCAGGGCGTCCCCATTGGCGGCCGTCAGCGCTTGCAGGCGGCCTTGGGCGTCATGACGTAGCTGGGTGCGGCCCGTCAGTGTGCTGCTCCAGGCGCTGCGGCGTTCCTTGTGCATCGTATTCCATCCGCAGGCCGGGCCAGCCGCCTTGTATCTGGCTTAGGCTTTGGATGCGGCCATCCCGGTCGCGTTGGATCTGCAGGCGATCGATAGCGCTCAAGCGACCCTGTTCATCTCGCGTCACGGTGGCGGATCTGTCAGGGGGATACTGCAGCGCCAGGCGGCCTGTGCTTTGCTCGGGCGGCCCGGGAATGGCGTGCGTGACCCGGCCTTGAGCATCGTAGGCCCAGCTGCGTATCCGCTGATCTTGCCCGGTGCGGCTGTGCAGCGTGACGCCCGTGATGGCGGCCGCATGACCGGCCTGTCGCTCAGGTTCATAGTGGTAGCGGCGCTGCATGCCGTCCGGGCGCGTGACGGCGCGCAAGCGGTGCAGGCCTGCGGGGGGCGCGTCTGCGCCAGGGATCGAAGCGCGGGGCAGAACATCGTATTCATAGAGAAAGGTTCCCAGCGGGGTGTCCAGCGACCGCATCAGGGGGCCGGGGCCGGGCGGGCCGTAATGCGGTGTCAGGCGCTGCGCCCCTTGCTGAATGCGGGAAATCAGGCCCTGATAGGGGCCGTCGGGGTGATAGTCGATCTGCGTGGCGGGTTGTCCGGTCCGGCTGATGGCGCGCAGGCGGCCCTGGGAATCGAAGCCCAGGCGGTGTCCATCCTGGCCGATCCAGCGATGGGTGATGCCGTCCTCGAGCATGGTTTCTGCACCGGTCGCGGGCGAGCGTATCGGCTGCGCCGAGACGACGTGGATGCGGCCGTTGCCTGCTTGTGCCGGATGGCCTTGCGTGTCGTACTGCGCGATCCGGCCATCGGCCAGTTGCAGCCGCCAGCCTCGCGGGCTGTGGTGCAGCGTGACGTCATAATCGCTGGTCCAGCCTGCGCCCAGCGGGCCGGCCTGGGTGGAGCTGGATCGGTACAGGCGGACAAAGCCGGGGCTGTCTCCTTTCAGGGCGGCGGGCAGGTCGATATCCCGCAGGAATTTTTCCCCCGTGGCCCGATGAATGGGGTTGCTGATGCCGGTATCCAGGTCCGGTTCGCGGGCGGGGCCCAGGGTCGATCCGGCGCCGCAGGGCGAGGACAGGCCGGGGGTGCCCGAGGGCGCCCGGCAGCTGAGATCGGCGCGTGTGTCCGCTACGCCGGGACCCAGGCACAACAGGCTGATCAGCAGCCACGGCCCCCAGGCCGGCTGTCGTCGAGGGAACGCCGGAAAGCGGCGACGGATGCGGGTTTCGGACATGGTTCGGCTCCTGTCAACGTCGGATATTGTCCGACTTGGCAGGGTGCTGAACTTGGGTTAGTGTATGTTTATGTCCATTGCGGAAGACCCACCATGCTCATTTTGTTTCAGTCCAAATCGGCAGCCGAGGTCCTGATGTTCGCCCAACACGCCAGGCCCATTCTGGTTGCTGCAGGCAAAACATTCGACTCGCCGGATCTGCCTGAACGAGGGGTCATCACCCGCGCCCAGCTGGATGCGGCGATTGCGGGCATCGAGTCGCTGGCGGCGGCCGATACCAGCCATCATGATCATGCCGATGAACACGACGATGCGACCGAACACCCCATCGCTCAGCATGTCGGCGTGCGTCGCCGCGCCTGGCCGCTGCTGGCCATGTTGCGCCTGGCCCGCGAAAAAGGCGAAGACGTCACCTGGGAACCAGCACCCATCTGGTAAGGAAACCATGCCATGCAGGGTCACGTGATCATTGTGTTTGATGCGCAGCATTCACTGGAATTCACAGTGGATGCGCCCGTCGATGCGGAACAGGCCCGGGCCGCTCGGGCCTGGTTCGAACAGCGTTGGGAATCCCTAGGCTGCGAACCGCTGCGGGTCAGCGGGAAGGTCCTGTTGTTGGACAAAATCCTGGGGGTGGCCGATGCACTGGGCTATCGCGCCCTGTCATCCCAGGCCGATCTGGCCCAGGAATTCGCCGCGCATGCTGTGCAGGCATTAGAAAAGCCCCGGGTCACTGTTGATGTACCGGGGCTGTCCATCGTGTATTGACGGCGTCTGGCCGCCGCCGCCCCGGCCGGGTAGGCCGGGGGGCTGGTCAGCTCAGATGGATCGGAACGATATTCCTGTGATCAGGCTGCGGCGGATACCCGCGCCGGCAATGTCTTGTGGCTGGCGCAATAGCGATTGATGGCGCTCAGGATGCCCAGGAACGATGATGTGACAATGTCTTCGTGGATACCGACGCCATAGCCATTGGCCTCGTCGCCGATGCGGATTTCCACATAGGACGCAGCCCGGGTATCGGTGCCGGTGCCGATGGCATGTTCCTGGTAGTCCATGATGCGGGCCTCGATGCCCAGCGCGTCCACAAAGGCGGAAATCGCACCATCACCCTGGCCTGACAGATGCCGGGTCTGGCCGTCGGCCTGGATCTCGACTTCGATCATGAACTGCTTCTGGCCGGTGGTCTTGGGGCTGCCCGTGATGCGGTGACGGATCAGTTTCCAGGGGGTCTCGCGATCCAGGTATTCGCGGGAGAAAATCTCGTAGACGTCCTTGGGCGTGACTTCGCTGCCGGTTTCGTCGGTCACGCGCTGGATGGCGCGGCTGAACTCGATCTGCAGGCGGCGCGGCAAGACCAGGCCGTGTTCGTGTTCCAGCAGGTAGGACACACCGCCCTTGCCGGATTGGCTATTGACGCGAATGACGGCGTCGTAGCTGCGGCCCAGGTCGGCCGGGTCGATCGGCAGGTAGGGGACTTCCCAGACGGCATCGGCTTGCTGGACGGCAAAGCCTTTCTTGATGGCGTCTTGGTGCGAACCCGAAAAGGCCGTGAACACCAGGTCGCCCACATAGGGGTGGCGCGGATGGACGGGCAATTGATTGCAGTCTTCGACGCAGCGGCGGACTTCGTCGATGTCGGAGAAGTCCAGACCTGGGTGGATGCCCTGGGTGTACAGGTTCAGGGCCAGCGTGACCAGGTCAACGTTGCCGGTGCGTTCGCCGTTGCCGAACAGACAGCCTTCGATGCGGTCGGCGCCGGCCATGACGGCGAATTCAGCGGCGGCCACGGCAGTGCCACGATCGTTGTGCGGGTGCACGCTGAGCACGATCGTGTCGCGTTGCGCCAGATTGTGGTGCATCCATTCGATCTGATCGGCGTACAGATTGGGCGTGGTGGCCTCGATGGTGGCCGGCAAATTCAGAATGATCTTGTCCTGCACGGTGGGTTGCCAGGCGGCGACCACGGCATTGCAGACATCCAGCGCGAAATCCGGTTCGGTGGTGCTGAAGACTTCCGGCGAATATTCGTAGCGCCAGTGGGTCTCGGGGTGTGCGGCGACGGCAGCCTTGACGGTTTTCGTGCCCGCGACGGCGATGGCGCGGACTTCGTCGCGGTTCATGTTGAAGACGATCTTGCGAAAGGCCGGCGCGCAGGCGTTGTACATGTGCACGATGGCATGCTTGGCGCCTGCCAGGGCCTGCACGGTGCGCAGAATCAGGTCATCGCGCGCCTGGGTCAGGCCGATGATGGTGACATCGTCGGGGATGCGTTTTTCATCCACCAGCTTGCGCACGAAGTCGTAGTCGGTCTGGGAAGCGGAAGGAAAGCCGACTTCGATTTCCTTGAAGCCGATCTTGACCAGTTGGTCGAAAAAACGCAGCTTGCGATCTACGCTCATGGGTTCGATCAGGGCCTGATTGCCGTCACGCAGGTCGGTGCTCATCCAGATCGGCGGCGTGGTGATGCGGCGGCTGGGCCAGGTGCGTTCGGCATAGTCGCGTGCGAACGGTGCGAACGGAATGTATTTGGAAGCGGGGTTTTGAATCATGGCAATACCTGTCTGGGTTCGGGGTCCGGATCACGGACGGACTACGATCGCGGGGTCGCGAAGATGTGGCGTAGGAAAGGTTGCCGAACTGCCACGCGGCGCTAGGCCCGGCAACCGATCGCTAGCAGTAGGAGACCCGATAGGACAGGAGAGCGCCGCACCGGAGTCGGTGCGGAAGCGCGCACAAACGCGTCGGCAGAGACCTGCCGGATAGCGTCAAAGGGTGCGCGTGAAATATTCATAGGCTCAAGTCAAACATATTTTCCGCGCCTTCGCAAGTGTCGAAGCAGGTTTGTCTTGGCACAATGTGCGGTTTATCCAACATGAAATACGTGTCCGCCGGGCTGATCCGGCCTGCTGCGGGCGAGTGAGAGCACCATGAATCGACAGGTTCTGCAGCTGGCTTCTGCATACATGAGCGTGATCATCGGGGGCGGCTTCGCTTCCGGGCAGGAGGTCCTGCAGTTTTTCACCCACTTCGGTCTGTGGGGCGTGGCAGGGACGCTGGTGTCCGGCCTGTTGTTTGCTTTCCTGGGCATGCAAGTGGCGCGCATCGGCACACAGCTGCAGGCGCATTCGCACAAGGTCGTGCTCAACGCCGTCTTTGGCGAGAAGCTGGGGTCGCTGGTCGATCTGGCCCTGATTTTCTTCTTGTTCGGGGTGGGCGTGGCCATGCTGGCCGGCACGGGGTCGCTGTTCCGGGAGCATTTCGATCTGCCGCTGGCGGCGGGCGGCTTGTTCATGGCCGTGCTGGTGTCGCTGACGCTCTGCCTGAATGTGCAGCGTATCGTCGATCTGATCAGCGCGGTGACGCCGCTGCTGCTGTGTCTGGTCATCGTGCTGGTCGTGTATGCGCTGTTTCGCAGTGATACCGATATCGCCGCGCTGAACGCCCTGGCGGCGCAACAGCAAGACCGCGCTGCGCCTAACTGGTTTCTGGGCGGCGTGCTGTATGCGTCCTTCAATATTGCCGTCGGCTTTCCGCTGCTGGCTGTATTGTCAGGGGGCAGCCGCAATATCCGCAATACCACGCGCGGCGGGGTGTTGGGCGGCCTGGGACTGGGGATGCTGATACTGCTGTTGAACGTCGGCCTGTTTGCCAATCTGAACCAGATCAGCGGAGCGGAGATGCCCACGGTCTTGCTGGCCAAGAGCCTGAACCCCTGGCTGGGCTGGCTGATGATGGTGTCGCTGTGCTGCATGATCTACAGCACGGCGGTGGGCATGTTCTTTGCCTTCAGCGCCCGTTTCGCCGATCCGGAGACGCCGAAATTCCGTCTGATCAGCGTGGTTTCCAGCTTTGTCGGTCTGGGGCTGAGCTTTGCCGGCTTCACGACGCTGGTGGGCACCGTGTATCCCTTGCTGGGCTATCTGGGTATTGCGCTGATCCTGGGGGTGACGGTGTATTGGTGGCGTCACCGCCGCGCCTGATTCAGGCGCGGCGGATTAGTTTTCGGCGGCGGGGCGGGCCAGGATTTCGTCCAGGCCGCAATCGTCGATCAGGTCATTGGCCGCAGCGAAGTCTTGCCCGCACAGGCTGCTGAGCAGCGTCAGTCCGGCTTCGTGCAGCGGCAGGTGTACGCCTAGCAGCTGGGCGGCGCGGATCATCGGCCACACCCCAAAGGGCAGGTCTTCGGTCAGAAAGCGGGTCGCCAGGCTGGTGGGGCCGGGGGGAGCGCCGCGCCGACGTCGGTGCAGCTCGGCCGCCATCTCGGCCAGCGTCAGGGTGTCGGGCAGATCGAAGCTGCGATGGAAGTGCTGGCGTACGCTGCGCACGGTCAGGCCGCAGCGGCTGGCCAGCTCCAGTCTTTCCCGATCCAGATCTTCGATCAGGCGGGCGACGGCGGGGGTGATGCCGTCATAGTTTCCCCAAGCTTCCGCTTTTTCGATGCGGGTGATGTTGCACAAGGCGTTGGCCATGTGGACGGGCGGGTTCAGATTGCCCATCAGGATCGCCAGCGGGCCGGCGGCGGTGAAGCCGGGGCCGAACAGCTCGGTGCAGACGGCGAGGGCGCGGTTCTGGGCCGAGACGGGCAGGACCGCCATCGGGCCCACGGGGCGGATGCCGCCGATCTGGACCTGATGGGCAGCCAGACGCCGGCCCATGACGGCGGTCGTGGACCAGGCCGCCACATCGGCTTCGATGCCTGCGGCCATCAGCCGACGGTGCAGATAGCTGCCGCCCAGGGACAGATCCCCGCTGATGATCAGGGTCTGTCCGGGGCGGATCATCGGCAGCAGGCGATCGAACAAGACGCGCCGGCCGTTGGCGGGCAGGGTCAGCAAAATGACGGCGGCATGTTCGACGACGGTTGCCAAGTCGCTGTCGACCAGCACCGGGAATCGGCCTTCCAGAGCGCCCTGGGCCTGGACGCCCTGTGCGCGGATGGCCTGAACGGCCGCATCATGGCGCGCCCACAAGACCGGTGCGTGCCCCTTGTGCGCCAGTACGGCGGCGCAGGCCAGGCCTACGCCGCCCGCGCCCAGAATGGCGACGCGAATCGGCGTGTGCGTCGTCATAGCAGGGCGCCTTCGCCGGTATCCAGGAAGGTTTCGATCCGGCTGCGCCATGCGTCGATATTGATGTCCTGGGCCTTCAGCCAATCATCGTTGTAGTAGGTGGTGGCATAGCGGTCGCCGCTGTCGCAGATCAGCGTCACCAGAGATCCCGTCTGACCGCGCTGGCGCATCAGCGATGCCATGCACAGGATGCCCATGAAGTTCGTGCCGGTCGATCCGCCGACCCGGCGGAACAGACGGTCGGACAACACATGGGCGGCGGCGATAGAGGCTGCGTCGGGGATGCGGATCATCTCGTCGATGACGCCGGGGATGAAGGATGGCTCGACGCGCGGGCGGCCGATGCCTTCGATGCGGGATCCGCGCGCCGTCGTGCTCAGGTCGCCGCTTTGCCAGGCATCGTAAAAAGCCGATCCTTCGACGTCCACGACGCACAAGTGGGTATCCAGGTTGCGGTAGCGGATAAATCGGCCGATGGTGGCTGACGTGCCGCCGGTGCCGGCGCTCATGACGACCCATTCCGGGATGGGGTGCGGTTCGCCCGACAGCTGGCGGAAAATGCTTTCGGCGATGTTGTTGTTGCCGCGCCAGTCGGTGGCGCGTTCGGCGTGGGTGAACTGGTCCAGATAATAGCCGCCCGCCTCGTCCACCAGCGTCTGTGCTGCGGCATAAATTTCGCCGGCGTGCTGGACGAAGTGGCAGCGGCCGCCGAAACATTCGATCGCCTGGATCTTCTGCTGGCTGGTGGATTCCGGCATCACGGCGATGAAGGGCAGACCCAGCAGCCGGGCAAAATAGGCCTCGGATACCGCAGTGGAGCCCGACGACGCTTCGACCAGGGTCGTGCCCTTGCGAATGCGGCCGTTGCAGATGCCGTACAGAAACAACGATCTGGCCAGCCGGTGCTTCAGGCTGCCGGTTGGGTGGGTGCTCTCGTCCTTGAAGTAGATGTCGATACCGGCCAGGCCGGGGAAATCCGGCTTGACCATGTGGGTATCGGCGGACCTTTTGCCATCCGCCTCCAGGATGCTGATGGCATGCCGGGTCCAGTCACGATCGGCGAGGGATAGGGCGCTGGGCGCCTTGGTGCAATAGTCCACGAATTATTTCTCCTGTGTTTTGCGTGTTCGCCACATGGCGCGCAGCGGGATGAACAGGATGACCGCCGTGAGGAACACGAGAATCATCGACATCGGCGAGGCGATCAAGGCCAGCGGGCGGCCGCCTGAAATCGTCAGGGCAAGATTCAGTTGGCTTTCCGCGATGGGACCCAGGATCACGCCGAGAATGATTGAGACGCTGGGGTAACCCAGACGATCCAGCGCATAGGCGACGATGCCGACGATGACCAGGGTGCTCAGGTCGAACAGGGAATTGTTGACCGCATAGACGCCGATCATCAGGAACAGCAGGATCATGGGCGCCAGCACCACGGGTGGCAGGCGCAGCGCCTGACCAAAGATCCGGGTCGCTGCCAGACCGCCCAGGGCGATCAGGAAAAATGCCGAAATCAGCATCTGCAGCATGAATCCGTACACGATGTCCGGATGCTCCGTGAACAACTGCGGCCCGGGGCGCAGACCGTGCACCAGCAGTCCGCCCAGGATGACGGCGGCGACGCCCGATCCTGGAATGCCCAGGGACAATGCAGGAATCAGGGACGCGGCGTTGTCCGCGCCGTTGCCGGCTTCCGAGGCGGCGACGCCTTCTGGGTTGCCCTTGCCGAAGGTCTCGGGTTCTTTCGAGCGCTGCTTGGCGTCGTTATAGGCCAGGTAGCAGGAAATGGACCCCCCGGCGCCGGGCAGGATGCCGACGATGATGCCGATCACCGAGGACCGCATCCAGACCGGCAGGAAGCGGCGCCAATCGCGCAGGACCGAGCCCTGGCGTTTGAGTTTCAGCAGTTCGCGTGGCATGCCTTCACGGCTGGCTTGTTCGATCATTTCCAGCACCGGCGGGATGGCGAACAGGCCCGTGAGCAGCACCACCAGATCAATGCCTTCCGCGAATTCCAGCCGCCCGAAGGTGAAGCGTTCGACGCCGGACGAAATATCGATGCCGATGGTGCCGAGCAACAGGCCGATGACGGCCGCCAGCAGACCTTTGAGCAGGTCGTCGCCCAGCAGAGACGCCACGGTGGCCAGGCCCAGCAGCGCGACCCAGAAGTATTCGGCAGGTCCGAACAGCAGGCTGAGTTTGGCCAGTGCGGGCGCGAAGGCGATCAGAGACAGGGCCGAGAGCACCGACCCGATCACGCCCGAGACGACGGCGACCTGCAGCGCATAGGCGGCACGGTTCTGCTTGGTCATCTCGTAGCCGTCGAGAATGGTGGCAACCGCCGCCGGCGTGCCGGGGACGCGCAGCAAAATGGCGGGAATCGCCCCGGCGTAGCTGCCGCTGTTGTACATCCCTGCCATCATCCCCAGCGCGAACAGGGGTTCCATGCCGAAGGTGAGCGGGATCAGGACGGCGATGCCGGTGGTGACGGTCAGGCCGGGCAGTGCGCCGACCACCAGGCCGGCCATCGAACCCAGCAGCACGGCGAACAGATTCGAGAGCGAGAAGACGTGTGGCAGCGCGCTCAATAGTGCGTCAATCATCGCAGGAACTCCAGGATCGGGTTCAGGAGGTCTGGCGGCATCGGACGGCCCAGGATCGTGTGGAACACAAGGACGATGAACACGATCGTGCCCAGTGTGACCGTCAGGGACAGCTTCAGTTTGCGATAGCCCAGACACCAAGGCACGAAGACGCCAATCGCAAGGCTGGGCAACAGATAGCCCACCAGGCCGATGGCCGCCACATAGGCGATGATGGCGGCCAGGCCCAGGGCGAATCGCCCTGCATGCAGGAACAGACGGGGTTCGTCATCTCTGGCTGCAGTCCTCAGGCGCCGCGCGATCACCAGCGCGGCCCCGATCGCCAGCAGGATGCCCAGCACCTGGGGATAAGTGCCGCTGGTCCCCGGGTAGTCGCGCGCCTGGGCGATCACCCAGGCCGCGACCACGAGGAGGATCGCTGCAAATCCCAGATCGGCCTGTTTGCCGCTTGGATTTGTGCTTAACGCCACGGCATCACCTTCCACGTAGCGGTCAGGCCGGTGTAGATTTTGTTGATGAGCGCGGTGTAGGCGGCGGAATCCATATAGGCCAAGGGGATTTCAGCTTTTTCCGCCGCCTTCAGGTATTCCGGGTCTTCCATGGCGGCCTTGAGGGCGCCTTCCAGCTTGACGACGATCTCATCCGGCACGCCCGCGGGAGCAGCCAGCCCGCGCGAGGCGGTCACGATCAGGTCGTAGCCGTTTTCCGCGAACGTCGGCGCGTCGGGCAGATAGGGGGACCGCTCTTCCGACATCACGCCCAGCACCCGGATGTCGCCGCTGCGCACCATGGTCAACGCTTCGGACAGGTTCATGGTTGCCGCCGGCACGTGGCCGCCCAACAGCGCCTGGCGAGCCGGGGCGGTGGCGCCGAAGAACGCCGGGGTGAAGGTGACGCCGGCCGTGTGGTTCAGGCTCAGCAGGCCGATGTGCTCGGATGAACCCGCGGCCCCGGATGTCCCCACGACAATGGCGCCGGGACTGGCTTTGGCCGCCGCCATGATGTCTTTCAGCGTTTTATAGGGGCTGTCCTTGCTGACGGCCAGAATGCCGGGATCCAGCACGATGTTGCCGATGGGCTTGAAGCTGTCCATCGTGTATTTCGCCTTGCCTTCGACGGCCAAGGCAACGAAGGCCGGCGGATTGATCATGCCGATGGTGTAGCCATCCGGCTTGGCTTGCGACAGCATCGTCCAGCCGATTTCACCGCCGGCGCCCGGTTTGTTGATGACGGCGACTTTGGCGCCATTGCCCAGCTTTGCTTCCATGAATCGGGCGATGGAGCGCGCCGCTACATCGGTGCCGCCGCCGGGCCCAAAGGCCACGATGACTTCGATGGGTTTTTCGGGATATGCCGCGATGGCCGGTGTGGCGATGGTTGCGGACAGGGCCAAACACACAAGGGGAATCAAGCGTTTCATGTCTTACCTCACGGTTCCTGGATGGAATGATTTTGTAGTGATTCTGGGTTGTCGGGCGAGTCTACCCGGTGGAAAGCGGGTCGGCGGCGTGCTCCTCCTGCCGCGCACTGGGGTTGCGGATGAAATCGCGCAGGGCGACGATGGTGTCCGTGTCGAAGCCGGCACGAATAGTACAGCTGGGGGCCAGGATCAGATCGCCGACCTCGCTCATGGCGTTCAGGGCCGTCGAGATCTGGCGGCGGATGGCCGGAATGTCGTTGCGCGTGACAGAGCGGCGATCGATGCCGCCCAGGATGCATTTGCCCGATGTCAGCGCGCCGGCGGTGACGTCGGGATGGGTTTCCCAGCTGTGCCAGTTGAGCGCATGGACCGGGTAGTCCTGCAGTTCCCGGAAACGGATGCGTTCGCCGTGGATGTGCAGCACGTTGAAGCGCCCGGCGGCAGCGCCTGCCAGGACGGCGATGTCATAGGGGGCGACGAATTCGCTGAAGGCGTCATAGGACAGCAGATGTCGTCCCGTATCCTGATGCGCGAGAAAAACGCCATCCGCGCCGGCGGCCAGGGCAGCCTGGGCATAGGCGCTCGTGGTGTCGGCCAGGCGGCTCAGGGCGGCATGGATGCGAGGGCCGTCATGGCCTTCCGCAATCTGGCCGTGGATACGCCCCTGGCTGAGTTTCGAGGCGATCGTCATGGGGCTGAAAATCGTGAAGACGATGGGGACGTCGGGCAGGGCTTGGCGTACCAGGCGCAGCGAATGCAGTTCGCGAGCCAGCGCGCCCCGGGTCAGGTCGCCTTCGGGCAGCTTGTCCCAGTCGGATGCTTGTTGATAGGGCGTCGACACGATGCGGGCCACGCCCCCCAGGGGTACCTGGGAAAAGTCGATTTCCACCCCCAGGTCTTCGACGGCATACATGCCGTTGGGGGCCGTTTTCACCAAGTCGCACTGGAACTGCTGTTGCAGACGGATGGTGGCCTCGGCCAGGCGCTCCGCATCCAGGTCGGCGTCGGGGAAGTGCGTCCAGAAAGTGAACAGAGGTCCGCGATCCGCTCGGTCGCCAAAGACGCTCTTGGTGGCCTGACTGTATTTCAAAACGTCCCCCTCTTGGATTTTATGTTATGTCCAAGGCACTATAGCGAGCTATTTGCAATCGTGAAAATAGTATGTGAGGATGATTGCCATCGCAAAATACGATGGATAAACAGATGCGTCTGGATCAACTCAGGTTCTTCATTGCAGCGGCTGAAAGCGGCAGCATCTCCGAGGCGGCGCGGCGGGTGCATCTGGCGCAGCCGGCCTTCTCGGCGCACATCAAGGCCCTGGAGCACGATCTGGGGGTCACGCTGTTTTTGCGCAGCACGCGCGGCGTCTCTCTGACGGCGCCGGGCAAGCGGCTGTATAACGGGGCGACGGCGCTGTTCCGGCATGTGGCGCAGGTACGGCAGGAAACACTGTCGGCGGGTAACGAACCGTCGGGCGATGTCCGTATCGTGCTGGCGGGCTCGTTGGCGCCCCTGCTGGCGGGGCAGGTGTTCTTTGATGTGCAGCGGGTCTACCCGGAAATCCGCCTGTCGATTCTGGATTTGTTGCGAGTGTCCGGTGAAAACCTGGTGACGGCCCGGCTGGTGGATTTTGGCCTGTTGCCGAATGCGGCGACCCTGGCGGGGGCTGCATCAGAAGCGGTGCTGTCGCAGGAACTGTATCTGGTCGGGCGGGCGCTGCCGGGCGACGAGGTGGCTTTTCAGGATCTGCATCACTATCCCCTGGTGATGGGGGGGCGCCACAATCAGCTGCGCATCGATCTGGAAAATACGGCGGCCCAGGAAGGCTACCGCATCAATGTCGTATCCGAGCAGGATTCATTGTCCATCTACCGCAGCATCATCATGAATGGGCCGTACTACACCGTCGTACCTTATTCCGCGTATGTGACGGATATCGAAAGCGGCCGCCTGGCCGCCGCGCGCATCGTCGGGCCCGCCGTCGAGCGTACCGTGTCGTTTGTCTGGCATGCTCATTCCGATCTGTCCGTGGCCGCGCGCGCCGTGATGGATCTCTTGCGGGCCAGCATCGCCGAGACCATCGAAAGCAACAGTTTGCGCGGACGCTTGCTGTGATCGTTGGCAGGCGATGCGTCGCAGGAGCAACACCTATGCGGCGTCTGGCGTCTGTTTGCGCGTGCGGGCGTTTTCCAGCGCAGCCAGCTGCTGGGCGGCTTGCTGCAAACGGTAGGATCGGCCAGTCGCCAATTCCTGACGGGCCAGTTGCAGATCGCCGACCCGCAGCGGCTCGTCGCGCGGTTGCCAGGCCCATAGCAGTACATCCAGGGCGGGCGCGCTCAGGTGGTTGGTCAGTTGTGCGAAAGAAGCCTCGTCCACCCGTTTCAGCCGGACGCGGGTCAGGATTGCTCGCGCGGCCAGATACACCATCCAGGCGACGATGATGGTGCACAGGATCACCAAAGCCCCCCAGAAATAAGGGTTGTAGCGCTGCAGCAGGGCGGTGGCTTCCGCTCCCATGATGTGGTTTCCGGCATAATCGATACCGTTGCCAAACGCCAGCAGGCGATTCAGCAGGTCATACCAGGTCAGCGCCACCAGCACGACCAGCGTGGCAGACAGAATCTTGGATGTCGCCGTCAATTTCAGCAGAAGCTTGCGCAACAGGGCGAAATCCTGCCGGCTGGGAGTTTGGAATGATTCCTGTGTCATGGCCTTCAATGAGTTGAATATGCGTTCGCAACCGTCCCTGGAACTGGGCCAGCATCAGCAGCTGGCGCTGACGCCGCAGCTGCGTCAGGCGCTGCGGCTGCTGCAATGCTCGACTCCGGAACTGGAACAGGAGATTGCCCAGGCGCTGGCGGACAATCCGCTGCTGGAGCGCGAAGAACCTGCGCCGGATGCAGTGTCAGCCGAGATGCTGGATCGCCACTGGGCGCAGCCGTCGCGCCGGACTGTCACGGATGATATCCCGGAATCACCCGCTTCGCAGAGCCTCACGGATCATTTGTTGCAACAATTGCGCACCACACGGGCCAGCCCCCGGGATCAGGGGCTGGTGACGATTCTGATCGGTGAACTGGATGAGCAGGGCTATCTGGACTTCGATCCACAGGGCTATGCGGTATCCCTGCCGGGCCTGGATATCCAGGAGGAGGAGTGGCTCGCTGCCTTGAGACTGCTGCAATCCTTTGATCCTGTCGGCGTCGGCGCGCGGGGCGTGGCCGAGTGTCTGCGCCTGCAGCTGCGGGCGCGCGCGGATGAATGGCCGCCTGAAGTATTGGACCGCGCTTTGCGCCTGACGGGTTTGCTGGATGACCTGGGAGCGGGACGCTGGGGGCGCTTGTGCGAGGCGCTGGGGTGCGATCGTGCGCAGCTGGATGCCGCGCATCGGGCCGTGCTGTGCCTGGACCCGCATCCGCTCGGTCTTTGGCAGGACGAGGCTACGTGCTATGTGGCGCCCGACGTGCTGTTTTACCGCAGCGGCGACGCTTGGCGGGCCAGCCTGAATCCGGCGCTCGAGCCCCGCTTGCGGGTGGATGCCGATCTGGTCGCTCGGCTGGAGAGCGCATCGGCGCCGGCGCTGCGCGAGCAGATGACTCAGGCCAGGCAGCTGATCCAGCAGCTGGGCCAGCGCCGGCAGACGATCTTGCGGGTGGCGGAATTCATGACCGTGCATCAGCGCCTGTTTCTGGATCAGGGCGCTGCGGCCTTGCGTCCTTTGGCCTTGCGCGAGGTGGCGCAGGCGCTGGAACTGCATGAATCGACCATTTCCCGGGCTACGCGTCTGAAATACGCCCAGACCCCCTGGGGGGTGATCGAACTGAAGCAGTTTTTCGGCAATAGCGTGCAGACCGCCTCGGGAGAAGACACATCTTCCCGGGCGATTCAGGCGGTCATGCGCACTTTGCTGGATGCCGAATCGGCGGATCGGCCATTGTCGGATATGCGCTTGGCCCAGTTGCTGGCGGACCAGGGCACCGTCATCGCCCGCCGCACGGTTGCTAAATACCGCGAGGCCATGGGCGTGCCTGTCGCCAGTCTGAGAAAGGCCCGTCGCTGAGGATGCCAAAACCGCTTGCTTTCTAAATAAAGAAGGATGATAATGATTCGCATGTATATTTGTGTATGCAATGCGATCAGCGAGCGTCAGGTGCAGGAAGCCATCGCCCAAGGGGCGGCGGATCTCAGCGATCTGCAGGCTCAGCTTGGCATCGCCACCTGCTGCGGCCAGTGCGCCGATACGGCGACTGACTACCTGCCGGGGGGCCGGTATGCGACTGAATTCGTGTCGACTCCGGCGGTAGCGCCTGATCGCGTGGTTCAGGCGCCCTTGCTCTCCAGTACCGAAGTCCGCCGCGTCGCCTGACGCACGACTGCCTTCTCGGGCAGATCGCTGCGTGTTAGCCTAATGACTTGCAGCCCGCACGCCTGCGGGCCGTGTCTTAGGAGCACAGGTCATGAAGGGCGACAAGACCGTCATCAAATATCTGAATCAACAGCTGAAAAACGAACTTTCAGCCATCAACCAGTATTTTCTGCACGCGCGCATGATGCGCCATTGGGGCTACGAAAAACTGGGCAAACATGAATACGAAGAATCCATCGGCGAGATGAAGCATGCGGACATGCTGATTGAGCGCATCTTCATGCTAGATGGCCTGCCCAATCTGCAGGATCTGCACAAACTGCTGATCGGCGAATCCGTCCCGGAAATCCTGGCCTGTGACCTCAGGCTGGAATCTGCCGCCCAGGCGACGGTCAAGGAAGCCATGCAGTACTGCGAATCGGCGCAGGACTATACGTCGCGCGATTTGTTCCAGACCATCCTGAACGATACCGAGGAACACATCGACTGGCTGGAAACCCAGCAAGGCCTGATCGAGCAGGTCGGGCTGCAGAACTATCTGCAGTCCCAGGTCTGATTCAGGGTTTGGCGGGGCAGTCTTTTGCCTTGCCCCAGGCCTGGTGGGCTTCACAGTATCTGTTGCGGGCCGCCCAGGCGCAGGAAGGCCGGGAAAAGAAGCCCAAGGTTGCGCAGGTCTTGAGTTCAGCCTGGAATGCAGCCTGCCAGTTGCCGCTGTCGGCGGTCTGTGCGCCGGATGGATTCGGGGCGGCAGGCAGCGACGGCACGTCGATGGGCTGCACCGGCTGATTCGTGATCAGGGCGCCGATATCGGCGATCCCCTGCAAGCCAAAGCCATCCTGCTGATTCTGGGCAGCCAGGGCGATGGCCTCGTCCATGCTGATGGTCGTTGTCGCCAGCGCGATAGGCCGGTGTTCGCCCATCAGGGGGGCGGTCTGGATCTGCCAGTCGACGGGCGGCGGCAGGCTGGGGACGCCCTGGCGCCCATCTGACAAGGGCTGAGGGGCGGAGGCGACAAAGGGCTTGCCATTGGCATCCAGCACCGGCGTGTCGGTCAGTTCCACCGGCGGTTCGGTGGTCTGGACCTGTGAGGGGCTGTGGATGACCAGCCAGTCGCCCAACTGCAGGCCGCCCCAGGCGGAGGCCCCGGCGGCTAGCAGCAAGATGGCGAAAATCAGACGCCAGGACATGGGCAGATTCCTTCGTCGGTCAAAGCGGTTGGTCGTCCCATTGTATCGGATCGCGCTCAGACACCGCTGCCGAAGACACGCCCGGCGTGTTCGCGCAGCGCATGGAATTCGATGTCGGGGTAGCGTTCCTGGGCAACCCGCAATTGAGCGGCCGAGGTCGCCAGAAAGGCGACGGCGTCGACCACGTCATGGGCGATGTTGGCGTGGTTGGCATCCATGAATTTCTTCAAGGCCTTGGCATCCTTGCTGGTGATCCAGCGCGCCATGCTGTAGCGCGAGGGCATCAGGCGGGCATCGACGCCGTATTCGGTCTTCAGGCGATGAGCAACCACTTCGAACTGCAACTGGCCGACCGCGCCCAGCAGCAGCGCGCCACCGGCGGCTTCCGGACGGAATACCTGGATGGCGCCTTCTTCGCCCAGCTGGGTCAGGCCTGTGCGCAGCTGTTTGGTGCGCAGGGGGTCCTTGACCTCAACGGCCTGGAACAGTTCGGGAGCAAAGAAAGGCAGACCGGTGAAGGTCAGGGATTCGCCTTCGGTCAGCACGTCACCCAGTTGCAGGATGCCGTGGTTGGGGATGCCGATGATGTCACCGGCAAAGGCCTCTTCGACGATTTCGCGGCGCTGCGATAAAAAGGAAACGACGTTGTTGGGGCGGATTTCCTTGCCGTTGCGGGCTACCTTCAGGCGCATGCCGCGCTGGAAGTGGCCGGAACTGACGCGCACGAACGCCACGCGGTCGCGGTGCGCCGGGTCCATATTGGCCTGCACCTTGAAGACCACGCCGCTGAATTTGGCCTCGTCGGGCTCGACGGATCGTTCCAGCGCGGCGCGAGGGCCGGGGGACGGAGCCAGCTCGACCAGGGCGTCCAGCACTTCACGCACGCCGAAATTATTGATGGCTGAACCGAAGAACACCGGCGTCTGGCGCCCCGCCAGAAAGGCGGCATGATCGAAGGCCGGGACGGCGCCTGAGATCAGCTCGATT
This sequence comes from Castellaniella sp., assembly GCF_034675905.1. Classification (GTDB taxonomy): domain Bacteria; phylum Pseudomonadota; class Gammaproteobacteria; order Burkholderiales; family Burkholderiaceae_B; genus Castellaniella. Next base: position 894,382 of record NZ_JAUCCV010000010.1, read on the forward strand.
TCTTCGTGTGCTTTTTCGTAAGCGTCGGTAAATCGTTGCTTCAGGATCGGGTTGTTCAAGCCCTCGATGGTGTCGTCATCGTGCTGATCGCGCTCCGCCCCGGGGCGGAACAGGCGCATGTGGTCGTGACGGATGTCGAAGACGCCGCCGAAATGCCGGCCCATGCCCACGGGCCAAGAAAACGGGATGGCGTCCATGCCCAGATGGCCTTCGATCTCCGACAGCAGATCCAGCGGTTCGCGCACTTCGCGATCCAGCTTGTTGATGAAGGTGATGATGGGCGTGTTGCGGGCGCGGCAGACCTGCAGCAGGCGGATGGTCTGGGGTTCGACGCCGTTGCCGGCATCGATCACCATCAGCGCGGCATCCACGGCGGTCAGCACGCGGTAGGTGTCTTCTGAAAAGTCCTGGTGGCCTGGGGTGTCCAGCAGATTGATCACGCAATCGCGGTATTCCATCTGCATGACTGACGAGGCCACGGAAATGCCGCGTTGCTTCTCGATTTCCATCCAGTCGGATGCCGCATGGCGGCTGGCCTTGCGCGCTTTGACGCTGCCGGCGATCTGGATGGCGCCTGCGAACAGCAGCAGCTTTTCCGTCAAGGTGGTCTTGCCGGCGTCGGGGTGGGAAATGATGGCGAACGTGCGTCGGCGGGCGACTTCGGCGGTCAGACTCATGAGCAGTGATCGGTGGGTTCAGCTTTTATGGCTGAAAGAGGCCAGGACGGTGCCGGCCAGGATGAACAGGGATCCAAAGCCGCGGTTCAGCCAGCGAATGTGGCCGGGACGGCGCAGCAGACCCAAGATGCGCGAGGCCAGCGAAGTATAGCAACTCATGGCGACTACGTCGGTCACGCTGAGCGTGGCGCCGATCAGCACATATTGCAGGGCCAGCGGGCGGTTCAGATCCAGGAATTGCGGCACGACGGCCAGCAGGAACATCGTGCCCTTGGGATTGCTGATGTTGACCAGATAGCCGCGCAGCAGCTGGTCGCGGATGGGATGTGCGCCGGGGTGGGGTTGGGCCTCGACGGCGACGGGCGCCGCGTCGGTCCGGAATTGCCGTATCCCCAGGTAGACCAGGTAGGCCGCCCCCGCCCATTTCACCAGGGTGAAAGCCAGTTCGGACGTCGCCAGCAGAGCGCCCACGCCGATGGCGACGATGAACAGCTGGCAGATGATGCCGGCCTGCAGTCCAAGGATCGTCCAGGCGCCGTGACGAAAGCCGTACTTCATGCCGGAGGCCATGGAACAGATAGCCCCAGGCCCCGGCGAAAACGAGATCGCCCACGCGGCGGCAAAGAAAGCGAGCCAGGTGGAAAGGGCCATGGAAGTCTCCGGCGCAGCGTTCAGTCAGCCTTGTGCAGCAGGGCCGCCGACGAACGCCCGCCTTGCGGGCGCGCATCGCGGCGCGGCGCGGCGGTGGCGCCGCTGCGGTTCGAGCGGTTGCCGGCAGCAGCGCGGGACTCGTTGCGTCGGGCATCGCCACGGCGGCTGTCCTGGCTTTGACGGGGTTCGGACGAGGAACGGCGGTTGCCGTCGCGGCTGCCGCTGCGGCCTGCATCATGCCGGCCACCACCGCGCAGGTCGCCTTGCAGACGCGCCTGCGCGCGTTTTTCGCGGGCGTCCGGGGCGCTGTCCGACGTGACCATGGCATTCGGGTTCCAGCCTTCGACCTGAATCGGGGCGATGGTCTGCTTGGTCAGGCGCTCGATCGCTCGCAGCAGCTTGATTTCGGAGTGGTCCACCAGCGACAGCGCCGAGCCGGTGCTGCCGGCGCGGCCCGTGCGGCCGATACGGTGCACGTAGTCTTCCGGCACATTGGGCAGTTCGAAATTCACCACTTGGGGCAGATGATCGATGTCCAGGCCGCGAGCGGCGATGTCGGTGGCGACCAGCACCGCGACCTTGCCGTCCTTGAAACCCGCCAGGGCCTTGGTGCGGGCAGCCTGGCTCTTGTTGCCGTGGATAGCAGCCGCCGTCAAACCGTCTTTGGACAGTTTTTCGGCCAGTCGGTTGGCGCCGTGCTTGGTGCGGGTGAAGACCAGCACCTGATGCCAGCCGCTTTCGCGGATGATGTGGCTGAGCAGGTCGCGCTTGTGGGATTGCTCGGTCATCACGACTTGCTGGCTGACCAGTTCGGAGGTCGTGTTGCGGCGGGCGACGGAGACTTCGCCGGGGTTGCGCAGGATGCCTTGGGCCAGGCTGCGGATTTCATCCGAGAACGTGGCGGAAAACAGCAGATTCTGGCGCTTGGCCGGCAGCAGCCTGAGCACCCGGCGGATGTCGTGGATGAAGCCCATGTCCAGCATGCGGTCGGCTTCGTCCAGCACCAGGATCTCCACGCCGGACAGGTCCAGCGTTTTTTGCTGTGCGTGATCCAGCAGGCGTCCGGGCGTTGCCACCAGGATGTCCAGCGGTTTTCTTAGGGCGCTGATCTGCGGGTTGATGTTCACCCCGCCGAAGATCACCATGGATCGGATCTGCGTGTGCTGGCTGTACAGCCGCACGGATTCTTCCACCTGGGCGGTCAGTTCGCGGGTGGGCGTCAGCACCAGGACGCGCGGACGGCCCGGCTGGCGGGCGGCGGTGGCGGGGTTCTGGAGCAGGTAGTGCAGGATGGGCAGCGTGAAGCCGGCGGTCTTGCCGGTTCCGGTCTGGGCGGCTGCCAGCAGGTCGCCGCCTTCCATGACGCGCGGAATGGCTTGCGCCTGGATAGGCGTGGGGTGGGTATAGCCTGCGTCATGAACGGCACGCAGCAGGGGTTCTGCCAGGCCTAGCGAGGCAAAAGTAATGGTAGTGTCCAACAGTGTGACTCCAGCGACCGCCTATCGCTCGAGTCGAGAGATACCAATCGAGGCCGACGAATGAAAAAAGTCTGGGAGGGTGCCGCCGGCCACGCCACAGCGTGGTTCGGGGTCCGGGGAATGCCGCGCAGTGACTGGTAAGCCGCGCGAAAGGCTGGATTATAACGTGTTGGCTGGTGGATGGGGACTATTATCGGGGCGGCGGCTTCCCTAAAATACGACATTCGCTCCAGTGGGGCTGTTTCAATGAGACTCGCATGATCCGACGTTACCTGAATCTGGCCGCGGTGGCGGCCCTGGCGCTGCTGCTGTCCGGCTGCGGCTATAACGAGATCCAGCGCCAGGACGAACAGGTCAAGGCGGCCTGGTCCCAGGCGCTGAACCAATACGAGCGTCGCGCCGATCTGGTGCCGAAACTGGTGTCCTCGGTCAATGCCTATATGGTCAACGAACGTACCGTGCTGCAGCAGGTGACGGAAGCCCGCGCGCGGGTCGGCCAGATCCGCATCAGCGCCGACGACCTGGCCGACCCTGCGCTGATGGCCCGTTTTGAACAGGCCCAGGGGGCGCTGGGGTCCAGCCTGTCGCGACTGTTGGCGGTGTCGGAAAACTATCCTCAGCTGAAAAGCGACGGTCTGTTCCGCGACCTGATGACGCAGTTGGAGGGCACGGAAAACCGCATTGCCGTGGCGCGCGAACGCTACGTAGGCGCCGTGCAGGCCTACAACCTGACGATTCGTGAATTTCCGACGCTGATCACCGCCCGCGTCTTTGGCTATCAGCCCAAGGCGCAGTACGGCTTGGACAAGGCGGACGAAGTCATGCGGGATCCTGCGGTGACCTTCGATCTGCCGGCGTCCGGGGCAGCGAAGTGAGGATCTTCAGCGCCTGGCGTCTGGCAGCCGGTCTGCTGGCGGCGATCCTGGTATCGACAGCGGCAGCACAGGGGCCAGCCGGCGATGCACAGACGGTAGCGGGTGCGACTGCCGTGCCGGCCTGGACGGCGCCGGTCATGGATCTCAGTCAGACGCTGGATGCCGCGCAGGTCCAGGCCCTGACCCGGCAGGTGCGCGAACTGGAGACGCAGCAGGGCTCGCAGTTGTTCGTGCTGCTGGTGCCGACGACCGGCGCCGATACGATCGAGCAGTATGCCCGTCGGGTCTTTGACCAGTGGGCAGTGGGCCGCCAGGGGGTGGACGATGGCATATTGCTGCTGGTGGCGGTGCAGGACCGTCGCGTGCGCATCGATGTCGGCTATGGCCTGGAGGGCGCCGTGCCGGATGTGGCGGCTGGCCGCATCATCCGGGAGCAGATCACCCCGCATTTCGCCCAGGGTGATGTGTTCGCCGGTTTGCAGGCAGGGGTGACGGCCCTGCAGGCGCTGATGCGGGGCGAATCCCTGCCGCCGCCGCCCGAGTCGTCAGCGGGCGACGAGGACGCGCCTTATGCCATGGCCTTGCCCTTGGTCGTCATGGCGCTGGTCATGCCCGCCTGGCTCAGCGCCCTGTTGGCCGGCGGTTTTATATTTGTCACGACCGGCAGTTGGGGATGGGCTGCGTTGGCGGCGCTGGGCGGCCTGCTGCTGGCGCTGCTGGGACGTGCTTTTGGGGTGGCGAAAAAATTAGGGCATGGCCGCTCGGGACGTGGCGGCGGAGGTGGCGGCGGCTTTGGCGGCGGGTTCGGAGGTGGTTTTGGCGGCGGCGGTTCGAGCGGCGGCAGCGGGGGTGGAGGCGGTGGAGGTCGAGGCGGCGGCGGGGGCGCATCCGGCAGTTGGTAGATGTGCACGGCGGGCGCCGCCGCCGTGCTTCGTCCGGTCAAGGCCTGGCGCTGCCCAGCGCCTTACAGCGCCAGAAACAAGGCGTGGGCCATCTGGCCGATCAGCTGATCGCGGCGCGAGTCCGGGCTGGGTGCTTCGCCGATGTTGGACCAGGACGGGTGTGTGCGCGCCTCGTCCAACAGGGTTTGCACATCGGCGGGCAGCTGATGCAGGGCGGCGCTGGGGTTCGGCTCGGTAACATCCGTTTCGGAGTCTGCCGCTGCATCGTCAGCCGCAGGCGGGGCCTCGGCTGCCGGGGCAACGGTCTGCGCCATCAGATCGTTGTCGATGGGGCGCATAGCGGCGTGTCCGCGGCATTCCAGCGCTCGCACCAGCGCCAGCTGGCGCAGTCCCAGCAGATGCAGCACCGGATCGTCCACGGTCATTTCCATATTGCCTGCCAGGCGGCCCATCAGGCGCTTGCCCCATTGGTTGGCGCCCTGCCAGGCCCCGCCGATGGCGGCGCCCAGCAGGGTGGCCGCGCCCAGGCTCAGGCCGCCGGTCAGCATGTCCAGCGTGGCGCCAGCCATGGCGCCGGTGGCCAGACCTTTGCCGACCTGGATGCCGAAATTACGCAGCGCCTGGGGATTGAACAGATCCATGCCCCAGCGTTCGCCTTCCAGGGGCAGGGGGTGGTGCGGAAAGGCCATCTTGCTGAAACGATAGCGTTTCAGCAGGGCGTGCACGCAGTCCTGCTCGCGGTCGCGGGTGCGTTTGCGCAGCACCAGCGTGATGGTTGCCATATCCGTAGGATCTTGCGCGCAGGGCAGGCGCAAGGCGGCGGCATCGACCAGCAGTTCAGCGATCAGGCGGGTGGCGTCTTGCAGGCGCTTGAGGCGTTGCTGGCCCAGATCGCTGCGCAAAGCGGCCAGCGTGGCGGATTGCGTGTCCAGCATCAGGGCCAAGCGGTCCAGCATCTGGCTTTCACCGTCCAGCGCGGGCGCCACTGTATCGAAATCGACCGTGGCATGCAGGCCGAGCCGGGCCAGCGCTTCGCGCCAGGCTGTGATATTGGCCAGCGGACTGCGGGTGAAGTTCAGGACGGGCAGGATCGGCCGGCCGCAGGCTGCCAGCAGCATTAGTTCGTCCCGGTGCTTGGGTAGTACCGGATCGCGGGCGTCGATGACGTACAGGGCGGCATCAATGGTCAAGACCGTGGCGAGCACCCGGCATTCCTGTTCGAAGCGACCGGCGGCTTCCGGGCTGTCCAGCAGGCGCTGGATTCTTTCCGGGCCGTCGAGCCGTTCCTCGTGGGGGATCAGCTGATCCAGGTAGTCCAGCACGCCCATGGCGTCTTCCAGGCCCGGCGTGTCGCGCAGAATCAGCATGGGCTTGCCGTCGTTCGACAGCAATTGGGCGCTTTCGACATGGCGGGTCGTGCCGGGCTGGTCCGCCACTTCGCCGAACAGTTCGTCGCGCAGCAAGGTGCGCAGCAGGGATGTCTTGCCCGTATTGGTGTGGCCGACCACGGCCAGATCGATAGGGAGGGTGGCGTCAGTCATGGCGAGAAGATCCGATGTGTTCGAGCCAGGCGTTCAGGTCGGGGACCTGCTGCAGGTTTTGTCGGGACAGGACGTGCTGCCAGGTCTGCCGGCGTTCTGTCGTGCCGCCCAGGCAGAGCACTCGCAGGTCGGGGCAGGCGTGATTCAGTTCGTCGAACCAGGCGGCAGTGCCTCGGTCCGGCGTCAGACGGGCATCGCAGACCAGCAGCACGTGAGCGGCATCGATCTGTGCGCGGATGCGTTGGCGGTCTTCGCGGCTGTCGCAGCGCCCCAGATCGTGGATGGCGTCGGGCAAGCCGGCCGGCGGCCAGAGCAGATCCGGTCCTAATTCACAGGCCAGCACGGCGGCGTGCCGGGCGGGCGTGCGGGCAATCTGCGCCCCTGTCCTGACCGGGCCGTCGGCAGGCGCGGGCTTGTCGATGCCCAGCGCCTCGTGTGTGGGCAGCAAACGTTCGCGCAGTTCCAGCCAGCCGGGCAGGTCCGGATCGATCGCCAGGCGGCGGATGCGCTGGCGCAGCCACACGCCGCAGATCGCCAGGGACAGCAGCCGGGGCAGCAGGCCCCAGCAGAGCAGGCAGCCGATCAGCCACAGGGACCAGTCGGCCTGGATGGCGGCTGCTGCAGACGCGGTATCGCCCATGCTCAGCGCGACGGTCTGGTAGTCGGGAGAGGGGAAGCCCAGCAGCCGTGGCAGGCTGCTCAGCCACTGGCTGAAGACCGTGAAGGCCTGTGGCGAGAGCAGCGTCGTTTCCCAGTGGAAGGTATAGCTGCGGGTGCTGAGCAGCACGATGAGCGTGGGGATGGCGCCCAGATAGGCTGTCGTCCATGCCCCATGGCTGAGCAGGCCAACTGCAGGTTTCCAGGCGCGCGCGCGCATCAGCAGCGATAGAAATGCCTGAGCGGCCAGCGCGGCATCCGGGCCGCGCACGATCTTGCGGGTCAACCAGAGCCACAGGCGCGACAGGGCCGTCGTAGGCTGCAGGCCCGGCAGACTGCTGATCAGCCAGATCAGCAGGGTCAGGGCGTGCAGTCCCAGCAGTCCCAGCAGCGCCGAGGCCAGGTTGACCGAACCCTGACTGGGATTCAGGGCGGCGGTTGCGGCTGCGATGCCCGCCAGGCCGGTCGCCAGCCACAGCGCGGCCAGCGCCCAACGAGCGCCGAGGGTCCATTGATGCAGGCAGTCCTGCAGCGGGCTGTGGCGCGCCAGCCAGGCCGCCCGTGCCAGAATGCGCGGCCCCAGTTGGGCCGGTCCGCGCAAGGCGGCTTGGCAGGCGGCGCGGTCTTCCAGCGGCCCCCAGTGCGCTTCGCGCAGGCGCACGGCTTCGGCCCGCCAGTGCTGCAGCAGCGGCGAGTCGGGGTGGGCGGAGGGGGGAAGCGGGCCGTTCCTCATGGAGACCGAAGTGGCGGGGAAAAGAAGATGATACCGAGTTTTACAAGGGGGGCGGTGATTTGTGCGGTGCTGCGCCGCCAGGCGAGAGAGCGGGTGGAAGGCTAGGGCCGCCGGCAAGGCTGCAGCAGCGTCACGTCGCCATCCGTGGGCATGATGGCGCGCAAAGGCTCGCAGCGCCCCGCGACACACCAGTCGTAGTCGGCGGTGTAGGGAGAACGGGTCAGGCGCAGAATTTTCAGCGGCGCGGTATGCGGCTGGTATTCGTACCAGCCGTCCGCATGATGCACTGCGTCTGGCGGCGGGTCCATGCCAGCCCCGGAGCCCAGGATACGAGCGTGGCCGGCGATCAGAACGGGGGCGCCGGCCGCATCTTGCTGGACCCGGTAGTCTTCTTCCCAGCGGATTTTTTCGATGGAATGCGTCCAGGCCAAGGTGAAGGCCTGGACGGGGACGAAGCGCGGCGGCGCCAGCGGCGCCGCCGCCAGCGTCAGGCAGACGCCCAGCGTTCCCAGCATCAGGCGGTCTGCGCCTGTGGCGGCAGGGTGCGCCGGCTGCGCATCAGATGCCAGACCAGGAACAGTGCCGTGGCGGCAAAGCCGATTTCGTCGGTCATGGGCAGGGCGGCGACCAGCAGGGCCGCGGCCAGCACGATGTAGACGCGCTCGAAGAGGTTGATGCGGGTCTTCAGGAAGCCGGTGATGCCGGCTGCCCACAGCGTGATCGCCAGCAGCGCCTTGATGACGACATAGATCGTGTCCCAGGCGGTGCCGCCCTGCAGCATCAGGGCGGGCGAATAGATCGCCATATAGGGCACGACAAAGCCGGCTGCTGCGACCCGCAGCGCCTGAATGCTGATCTTCAGGCCGTTTTCCCGGGCGATCGGCGCGGCGGCAAAGGCTGCCAGCGCCACCGGCGGCGTCAGATCGGCCATGATGCCGAAATAGAACACGAACATGTGGGAGACGATCAGCGGCACGCCCAGTTTCAGCAGGATCGGCGCGGCCAGCGAGCTGGTGATGATGTAGTTCGGGATCGTCGGGATGCCCATGCCCAGCACCAGGCAGGTGATCATGGTCAGAAACAGCGCCAGGAACAGATTGTTCTCGCCGATGGCGATCACCTGGCCGCCGAATTCGGCGGCGACGCCGGTCAGGTTGATGATGCCGATGATGACACCCACCAGTGCGCAGGCCGTCGCCACGGACAGGGCGTTGCGCGCGCCTTCCGCCAGAGAATTGAGCGCCAGTTTCAGTGCATCGCGGCCATGCCGCTTGAACAGCAGGATGGCGACCAGTATGGCGACGATGACGAAGAAGTCGGTGACGCCGAATTTTACGAAACCGGCGCAGGCGATTCCCAGCAAGAGCCAGAACAGGTAGCGCAGCACCATGGGGCGTGCGCCCTGGATCAGGGCGGCGCCAAAGATCAGGATCACGGTCAGGCCCAGACCGACGGTGCCTGAAAACAGCGGCGTGTAGCCTGAAAACAGCAGGGCCACCAGACCGATCAGGGGGATCAGCAGGTACCAGCTTTTGCGCACGGCAGCCCAGGGGTTGGGGCAGTCTTCCTTGGCCAGACCATGCAGTCCGCGCCGGCCAGCTTCCAGGTGTACGGTCAGAAAGGCCGTCGCAAAATACAGAATAGCCGGAATGATGGCCGCCTTGACGACCTCGACGTAGGGGATGTTCAGGGTTTCGGCCATGATGAAGGCCACTGCGCCCATCACCGGCGGCATGATCTGTCCGCCCATGCTGGAGGTGGCCTCGACCCCGCCGGCAAAGGCCGGGGAATAGCCGAAGCGTTTCATCAGCGGGATGGTGAACTGGCCGGTCGTGACCACGTTGGCCACGCCCGAACCGTTGATCGTGCCCATCAGGCCGGAGCTGACGACCGACACTTTTGCCGGGCCGCCGCGCGTGTGCCCGACCATGCCCATGGAAAAGTCACTGAACAGCTGGATCATGCCGGCCTGTTCCAGAAAGGCGCCGAACAGGATGAACAGGTAGATGTAGGTGGATGACACGTAGGTCGGCGTGCCGTAGATGCCCTCGACGCCGAAACTCATGGTGCTGACGATCTGGTCCAGCCCGTAACCCCGATGCATGAACGGTCCCGGGATGTATTGCCCGAACAGGCCGTAGGCCAGAAAAATCCCGCAGATGACGGGCAGCGCCCAGCCCATCATGCGGCGCGTGGCTTCGAAGACCAGGATGATGGTGATGATGCCGATCACCATGTCGGCATCGGTCATTTGGCCGGCGCGCGCCGTCAGGTCGGATTCGTAGAACCAGTGATACAGGCTGGTGAGAAAGCCGATGCTGCCCAGTGTCCAGCCGATCATCGAGCCCAGCCGGCCGCTGCGGGCATATAAGGTAAACACCATCAGCAGGACGAAGCCCACGTGAATGGCGCGGATGACTTGGCTGGACAGGGGGCTGTATGCCGCCGTCCAGATCTGGAAGGATGAGAAGATCACCGCGATCCAGAAAACGCTACGCGACAGGGGTTTGTCAGCGAGATCGTGTGCAGAACTCATGTGAGGGGTTCCAATGCGTTATAAGCCCCCTCGGGATGGGTGCCGGAGGGGGCTTTGGGGTCTTGCCTGATGCGTGACGGCTGGTCTTATTTGATCAGGCCGACTTCCTTGTAGTAGCGCTCGGCGCCGGGATGGACCGGGACGGGCATGCCCTTCAGGGCATTGGCCAGTTCGATGGTCTTGGCGGCGTTATGGGTGGACTTCAGGGTGTCCAGCTGCTCGTAGAAGACTTTCGTCATCTGGTAGACCAGATCGTCGGGAACGGAGTCGGAGGTGATCAGGAAGTTCGGCACGGCCACGGTCGGAGTGTCGCCTTCCATGCCTTCGTAGGTGTCACCAGGGATGGTGGCCGGCTGGTAGGCCGGATTGTTGATTTTTGCCACGATATCGGTGGGGATGGGCACCACCACGATTTTCACCGAGGTCGCCAGATCGCGGATCGAGGACACGCCCAGGCCGGCGGATTGCAGGGTGACGTCCAGCTGGCGGTTTTTCATCAGTTCGACGGATTCGCCGAAGGGCAGGTATTCGACCTTCGAGAAGTCGTCATAGGTCAGGCCGGCGGCTTTCAGCACGGCGCGGGCGTTCAGTTCGGTCCCCGAGCGTGCGGCGCCGACGGAAATGCGCTTGCCTTTCAGGTCGGCCAGGGTCTTGATGCCGGAATCGGCATTGGCGACGATCTGGATGTAGTTGTTATAGGTGGCCGTCATGCCGCGCAGTTTCGTCAGCGGAGCCTTGAAGCCGGCCTCGGCGTTGCCGGTATAGGCGTCGGACACCGTATCCGCCAGGGCGAAAGCCAGTTCGCCGCGACCCGACTGGATCAGGTTCATGTTTTCGGCGGATGCCTTGGTGACCTGGGCGGTGGATTTGGCGTCGGGAATGTGTTTGTTATAGATCTGCGACAGGGCGACTCCCATGGGGTAGTACACGCCGCTTTGGCCGCCAGTCAGGATGTTGATGAATTTGGTGTCGGCGTGGGCCGGGACCGAAGCGACGGCTGCGACGGCCATTGCGGCCGTGACCAGCCATTTCGTCATTTTCATGGTGTGCTTTCCTCTGATGCGGACGGAGTTTGATCCGCCATGGTATCAGGCCCGCCCTTGCATCAAACTTGGGAATCACCCTAGGAATGTCAGGGTTTCCCGGGGATTGCACGCGGCGGGCAAGCCCGGGAGGCGGGGTGTGGCTGCCGGATGTCGCCCGTTCAAGCGGTTTGCGGCTTGTAGGCGGTCACGTCCATCTCGACTTTGGCATCGACCATCAGGCGGGATTCGACCGTGGATCGGGCCGGGCGGTGCGTCCCCAGGCATTCCATATAGACCCGGTTGAAGGCGCCGAAGTCGCGGGCGTCATCCAGCCAGACGTTGATCTTACAGACGTCTTCCAGGGTGCAGCCGGCCAGCGCCAGGGCGCGACTCAGGTTCTCGAACACCTGGCGGGTCTGGGCCTCGATGCCGCCCGGGACCAGTTCGCCTTGCGCGTTGGCCGGCACTTGTCCTGACACGAAAACGAAATCGCCGGCGCGCACGGCGGGCGAAAAGGGGCGGATCTGGCGATCCGAGGCATTGGGCTCGCCGCCCAGCAGTTGCAAAGAAGACATATGTTGGCTCTCGTGTAATAAATTTACAGGGAAAACCCTGAATATGAAAATATTGACAGGAATTCAGCCCCAAAATAGGATGTCGATGTAATTTTATTACTAATGGGGAGACACATGCAATCACGCGCTTTTCCTGGCCCATCCCGGTCTGGCCAACCTCTCGATCCCAGGCGGCGCCAGGTTTTGCTGGCCGGCGCCCTGGGAGTGCCGGCCCTGAGTCTGATGGGGCGGTCGGCCTTTGCCGCAGGCGGAAAGAATTCCGTCAGCCTGGCCATGATCGGCGAGCCGCAGACGCTCGATCCGATGTTCACCACCGCCGACCTGGTCGGCACCCTGATGCAGCACGTCTACGAACCGTTGTATACCTTTGATTCGCACTGGCGCATCGTGCCCATGCTGGCGGCGGCCATGCCGACAGTGCAGGACGGCGGCAAGCAGATCGACATTCCCTTGCGCAAAGGCCTGGTGTTCCATGACGGCAAGCCGGTTCAGATCAGCGACGTCGTCGCATCGCTGAAGCGCTGGATGACGGTATCGCCGCGCGGTAAATCCGTGGCGACCGAAGTCGTCTCGGTCGAAGCCTCGTCGGATTCCGTGCTGAGCTTCAAACTGAAGTCTCCCTATGCGCCGCTGCTGGCGCAATTGGCGTTGCCGACCAGCATGGCCTGTGTCATGCCGGAACGCACTATCGCCGCTCAACTGGCCGAATTCATCGGCACAGGGCCTTATCGCCTGAAAGAACGCCGCCCGGACCAGTACACCATTCTGGAAAAATTCGATCAGTACGCCTCGCGCACCGAAGCCGCCGACGGCTATGGCGGACGCCGCATTGCCTATATCCAGGAATTGCGCTTCATCCCGGTCCCGGATTCCAATACCCGGGTCGAGGGCGTGCTGTCGGGCCAATTCGATTTCGCCGACCTGCTGCCGACCGAAGCCGCCGGCCGCCTGGAAAAGGGCGGTGAACAGGTCGTGACGCTGATCGGCAAGAACTTCGGCTTTCCCTATCTGGTCTTCAACACCAAGGGCACGCTGGATTCGGCCGCCTTGCGCCAGACCGCGCAGACCGCCATCGGGGCGGAAGAGCTGATGGCCGCCGCCTTCGGCGATCCGAAATTCTTCAGCATCGGCGCCAACTTCTTTCCGCAGGGCACGCCGTACTATTCCCTGGCCGGCAAAGACCACTACAACGTCAACGACCCGAAAAAGGCCGCGGAACTGGCGAAAAAGGCCGGTTATGCCGGCAAGCCCATCCGCATCCTGGCCAGCCGCCAGTATGAGTTCCACTACAACATGGCGTTGGTGCTTTCCGAGCAGTTCAAGCGCGCCGGGCTGGAAGTAGACCTGCAGGTGGTGGACTGGGCGACGCTGCTGCAACGGCGCAATGATCCCTCGCTGTGGGACATCTACATCACGCACTCGGGCATCTTCCCCGAACCCATGCTCTCGCCCCCGCAACTGGGTGACAATGCGCCGGGCTGGTGGGAAACCCCGGAAAAGCAGGCCGTGCTGGATGCCTTCAACCGCGAAATGGATCTGGATAAACGCGGCCCTCTGTGGGGCGCGGTGCAGGAACTGGTCTACGATCAGGTGCCGTTCATCGAGCTGGGCAAGTTCAACAGCCTGTCGGCCCGTTCCGCCAGATTGCAGGGCTATACCCCCAGCGCCTGGCCGGCTTTCTGGAACGTCAAACTGGCCTGATGGAGGACTGATGCGCACGGCTTTGAGAATGCTTGCCTCTCGTTTGCTGGGGGGCTGCGTAGTGCTGCTGATCGTGGCGGTGATGGTGTTTTCTCTGGTTCACCTGTCTTCCGGCGATCCCATCGCCGTGTTGCTGGGCGACCAGGCCACGGCCAGCGACATTGCTCAGGTCCGTGCGCAGTACGGCCTGGATCGGCCTTTGCTGACCCAGTTCGTGCTGTGGCTGGGTCAGGTCCTGCAGGGCAATCTGGGCACTTCCATCTTCATGCAGGCGCCCGTGACCGAAGTGTTGTGGAATCGGGCTGAACCCACGCTGATGCTGGCCAGCCTGTCGGTGCTGATCGCGTCGCTGATCGGCGTGCCCTGTGGCATATTGGCCGCCGTGTGGCGCGGCTCGCGCACCGATCAGGTGCTGAGCGCCGTGGCCATGTGCGCGGCCAGCATTCCCAGTTTCTGGATGGGGCTGATCCTGATCCGCATCTTTGCCGTGCAGCTGGGTTGGCTGCCGGCGTCGGGTTATGGGCCGCCGGACGCCAGCCTGTGGCTGAAACTCAATCACATGATTTTGCCGGCGGCGGTGCTGGGCATTCTGAATTCGGCCCTGATCATCCGCTTTACCCGGGCATCCATGCTCGACACCTTGGGCGAGGACTATGTGCGCACGGCCAGGGCGAAAGGCCTGTCCGAGCCGGTCATCATCATCCGCCATGTGCTGAAGAACGCCTTGATCCCCATCGTGACCGTGATCGGCCTGACCATGGCGCTGATGATCGGCGGCACCGTGGTGACGGAAACCGTGTTCAACCTGCCCGGAGTGGGCGGCCTGGTCGTGCGGGCCGTGTTGCGGCGTGACTACCCGGTCATCCAGGGCACGCTGCTGGTCGTGGCCTTCATCTATGTTGTCATCAATTTCATGATTGATCTGTTGTATACCGTGATCGACCCGCGTATCCGGAGAGTGCGATGAACGCCCCCTCGAATGCCGGCGTTGCGACACCTGATGTTGCTACGGCCTTGAGTGCGCGGCCAGCGCGGCGCGCCAGCCCCTGGCAGATCTGGGTGCGCCGTCTGTTCGCCCGGCGCGTGGTGGTGCTGTCGACCGTTTTGTTGCTGCTGATCATTGCGCTGGCTTTGTGCATTTCCTGGCTGTCGAGCGCCGATCCCAATGCCATCGCCATCAGCCAGCGTCTAAAAGCGCCGTCCTGGCAATTCTGGGGCGGCACCGATCAGCTGGGGCGCGACGTCATGTTGCGCGTGGCCTATGGCGGCCGCTATTCCCTGATGATCGGCTTTGCCACCGCCATCGGCGCCGTGATTTTCGGCACGCTGCTGGGGATCATGTCCGGCTATTTCCGCAAGATCGATGGCGCGGTCATGTGCGTGATCGACGCCATGATGGCCTTTCCCGATATTTTGCTGGGGATCGCCCTGGTGTCGATCCTGGGGCCGTCGTTGTGGAACGTCGTGCTGGCCCTGGTGATCGTCTATACCCCACGGGTGGCGCGGGTGGCGCGGGCGTCGACTCTGGTGTTGCGCGACCTGCTGTACGTGGATGCCGCTCGCGCCCTGGGTACGCCCACCTGGAAAATCCTGTGGATGCATGTGCTGCCGGGTCTGGTGTCGCCGATTCTGGTGCAACTGACCTTCATCTTCGCCTATGCCATTTTGGCCGAGGCCGGCCTGTCCTTTCTGGGGGTGGGGGTGCCGCCGTCCATCCCGACCTGGGGCACGATGATTGCCGGCAGCCTGAATTACATGGATCGGGCGTTCTGGACCATCATTTATCCGGGGCTGGCGATTGTGCTCACCTCCTTGTCCCTGCAGATCGTGGGCGATGGCATCCGTGACTCGCTGGATCCGAAACTAAGGAAAAACACATGAACGCCCTGGTGCAGGCGGATGCGCCCGCCGCAGAAGCGGCGCAGAACGGAACCGACATCCCCCGGCTGCGAGTCGAGGGACTGTCCACCTCATTCATGACCGAACGTGGTCGGGTCAACAGCGTCTCCGACGTATCGTTCACGGTGCCGGCGGGCAGCACGCTGGCCTTGGTGGGCGAATCCGGTTCTGGAAAGTCGGTCACGAATCTCAGCTTGATGGGGCTGCATGATCGCAGTTCCCACCCCCGGGTCGGCGGTCAGGCGTATTTTCAGCGGCGCAATGGCGAAGTCATCAATCTGATCGGCCTGCCGGCGGCGCAATTCCGCACGCTGCGCGGCAATGAAATCGCCATGGTGTTCCAGGAACCCATGACCAGCCTGAACCCGTTGCTGAAGGTCGGCGAGCAGATCGCCGAATCCGTCCGGCTGCATTGGGGATACGATCAAAACCGCGCGCTGGCGCATGCCCAGCGCATGCTGGATATGGTCGAGATTCCCGCCGCGGCCCGCCGCTTGCACGAATATCCTCATCAGTTGTCGGGCGGCATGCGGCAGCGCGTGATGATCGCCATCGCCATGGCCTGTACGCCGACCTTGCTGATCGCCGACGAACCCACCACGGCGCTGGACGTCACCATTCAGGCGCAGATTCTGGCCTTGATGGGGCGGCTGCAGAAAGAAACCGGCATGAGCATCCTGTTCGTGACCCACAATCTGGGCGTGGTTGCGCAGTACGCCGATGAAATTGCTGTCATGTATGCGGGCCGCATCGTCGAACGCGGTGATGTCCGCCATCTGTTCGCCCAGCCTGCGCATCCGTACACGCGGGCCCTGCTGGACTGCCTGCCGGCGCTGGCCCGTCAACGGCGCAGCGGGACGGCGGGGGAACGCCCCCGCCTGCCGGCGATCCAGGGACAGGTGGCCAGTCCCTTCGACATGCCGCCGGGTTGTGCCTTTCGCCCGCGCTGCCCGGTGGCGACGCCCGAGTGCGATCTGGCCATGCCGCCGCTGTATCGAGTCAATGAATACCAAGAAGCCCGCTGTATCCGGGTGAAGGACGCGCAGTCATGAGCACCGACCAGCCTCTCGTCGAGATCCAGGGCCTGGGCAAGAATTTCGGCGCCTCGAGCGCCCCGGTGCGGGCGGTGGTGGACGTCAATTTTTCCATCGCCAAAGGGGAAACCGTTGGCCTGGTGGGGGAATCCGGCTCGGGCAAGACCACCATCGGCCGCATGCTGACCCGCTTGACCGACCCCAGCGCCGGCCAGGTGATCTATCGCGGCCTGCCGGACCCCGTGGATCTGGCCCGTATCAGCCAGCGTCGTTACCGGCCGCTGCGGGCGCAGATCCAGATGATTTTCCAGGACCCCTATGCCAGCCTGAACCCGCGCCTGCGCATCCGCCAGATCATCGGCGAAGCGCTGGATACGCACGGCCTGCATCGGGGATCAGCCCGCTTGCCGCGCATTCACGCGCTGTTGCGCCAAGTGGGCCTGAACGAAGATCACGCCGAACGGTATCCGCATGAGTTTTCCGGCGGCCAGCGCCAGCGCATCGGCATTGCCCGCGCGCTGGCAGTAGAGCCGGAATTCATCGTGGCCGACGAGCCCTTGTCGGCTCTGGACGTATCGATCCAGGCGCAGGTCATCAATCTGCTGTCGGATATCCGCAATGAGCTCGGCCTGACCATGCTGTTCATTTCGCATGATCTGGATGTGGTGGAATACCTGTGCGACCGGGTCGTGGTGCTGTACCTGGGGCGGGTCGTGGAAATTGCGCCGACGAAAGAACTGTACGCGCACCCCCGCCACCCTTACACCAGAGCCTTGCTCGATGCGTCGCCCGCGCCTGACCCGGCACAGCGACGCGATATCCCGCTGCTGGAAGGTGATCTGCCCAGTCCGGCCAATCCGCCGTCCGGCTGCGTGTTCCGCACGCGTTGCCCGCTGGCCGAGGCCCGTTGCGCCAGCCATGATATGACCCCGCGACAGTTGGCCGATGGCCATTGGACAGCCTGTTGGCGGGATGAATGATTTCAAGAGGAACACAACCATGACACAGGACACACTCGTGCTCGATGGGAGCCGGAAGGGCTACCCCTTGGCAGCGGCGCCGTGTTCTCCCGATCAGATCGGCGCACAGGGATGGAATCTCCATCGGGGGGATCTGCCCTATCCGATCGCTGTGCTCGATGCCGAGGCGCTGGAACACAATTTGCGTTGGATGCAAGCCTTTGCCCAATCGCGCGGCATCGTGTTTGCGCCGCATGGCAAGACCACCATGTCGCCGCAGATCTTCCGCCGCCAGCTGGACGCCGGCGCCTGGGGGTTGACCTTTGCCACCGTCTGGCAGGCCAGCGTGGGCATCCGCGCCGGTGCGCGGCGCGTCATCATTGCCAATCAGGTCGTGGCCGACGCCGATTTCGACGGCCTGGCCGCCTTGCTGGACGCCCATGCGGATCTGCGCGTGTGGTTTCTGGTGGATTCCGCCGCGCAGGTCGAACGGATCGAACATTGGGCGCAACGGCGTGATCGCCAGACGCCGCTGGATTGCTTGTTGGAAATCGGCGTGAGCGGGCAGCGGACCGGCTGCCGCACGGGACAGCAGGCGTTGGCCCTGGCGCAGCGCATCCACGACAGCAGCGCTTTACGGCTGGGCGGCATCGAATGTTATGAAGGCGGTCTGGCAACCTGCGATCTGCATGGCGATCAGGCCGCGGTGACGGCCTTTCTGGATGCCGTGCGCGACATCACCCAGGATTGTGACCGGGCCGGCCTGTTTCAGGACGAGGCCATCATTCTCAGCGCCGGGGGGTCCGCAGTATTCGACGTGGTCGCGCCCGCTTTGCGGGCCGCCGTGTCCAAGCCGCTGCGCGGCGTCTTGCGATCCGGATGCTATATCGCGCATGACCACGGCTTTTATGCAGGTTTCCTGCGTCACATTAAAACCCGAACCGGCCTGGACGACAGCCTGCGACCCGCCTTGTCGGTCTGGGCCATGGTGCAATCCGTGCCCGAACCGGGTCTGGCCCTGCTGGGCTGCGGCAAGCGGGATATTTCCTTTGACCTGTCGCTGCCCCAGCCGATCCGTCTGGCGCCCTGCGGCGCATCAGCGGATCAGCCGGCGCCGCAGGGCTGGTCGGTCACCGCGTTGAACGATCATCATGCCTATCTGCGCTTTGATCCGGCCGGGCCGACGCCGGCCGTGGGGGATCGGGTGGCGTTGGGCATCTCGCATCCCTGCACGACTTTCGATAAGTGGTCCTGGATGCCGCTGCTGAGCAGCCAGGGAGATGTGGTCGGTGCGATTACCATCGAGTTTTGACGGATCAGACATCATGAACACGTGGCCCGAGGAAAGCCTGCAGCAAAGACTGCAGACCGCTCTGCCGACCTTGCCCAAAGCCCAGCAGCAGGTGGTCGCCGTGTTGCTGGCCGATCCGGCCACCCTGGTCAACCAGACGGTCGAATCGATCGCCGCCCAGGCGGGGGTATCCATGCCTTCGGTCGTGCGCACCTGCCGCAGCCTGGGTTATGACAGTGTGCGGGAATTCATGCTGGCGCTGGCGCAGGACCTGGCCTTGTCGCCCCACCATCTGCATCGCAACGTATTGCTCAGCGACGAGGGGCCGGACGTGGCCCGCAAGATCATCCAGGGGGCGATCTCCTCTCTGGCGGCTTTGCAGCGCCGTCTGGATGTGTCGATCCTGGATCAGGTGGCGCAGCGCCTGGTGTCGGCCTCTCGGGTCGATGCCTACTCGGTGGGGGCGACCTCCGGCTTCATGGCCCAGGAATTGCAGGCCAGGCTGTTTCGCCTGGGCATCCGCGCCCATGCTTTCACCGATCCCCACCAGCAGCTGATTTCCGCCAGTTCCCTGGACAAACAGGGGGTGGCCTTCGTGATTTCCCATGTGGGCAGCATGCCCTTCGCCCTGGAAGCCGCCCGCCTGGTGCGCAGCCGGGGCGCCACCGTTGTCGCCCTGACGCAGCCGGGTACGCCGTTGGCGAAATGCGCCGATCTGTGCCTGGAAGTCTCTGTCCCGCACGACACCACCATGCGGGTGGGGACGGAAGCCTATCTGGCCCATCTGCTGGTGATCGAGATCCTGATGGTGCGCGTGGCGCAAAACCTGGGGCCGGAAACCCTGGAAAACCTGAAGCAGTTCAAACACGTGCTGGAACAGCACGGTGTCGACAGCTCCGTCTATACCGGACTTTACTGAAACATGGATGATGCAACACTGACTGTCTTGTGCAATGGCCTGGTGCATGATGGTTCCCAGAACCCCTTGCGCCGCGCCGATGTCTGGATCCGCGGCGATCGGGTCGTCGCCGTCTGCGAGCCGGGCGCAAGCCCCGTCGCCGATGGCGCCCCGGTCCGGCGCGTGGATTGCGCCCGGCGTGTGGTCGCACCCGGATTTGTGGACGTGCATACGCACGATGACGCCATCGTGCTGGACCGGCCCGAGATGTTGCCCAAGCTGTCCCAGGGCATCACGACGGTGATCGGCGGCAATTGCGGCATTTCGCTGGTGCCTGTGGTGACGAGCGAGCCTGCCGCACCGCTATCCCTGTTGGGGAATCAGCAGTTCCGCTACCCCGATGTGCCGTCCTATCGGGCGGCGGTCGATGCCGTCCAGCCGGCCGTCAATATCGCCTTGCTGATCGGTCACACGGCGCTGCGCATGCAGGTCATGGCCGATCTGGACCAGCCCGCCGATGAAGCCGAACTGCAGGCGATGTGCCGCATTCTGGACGACGCCATGCAGGCCGGCGCGGTGGGGCTGTCGTCGGGCGTGTTCTACCGTCCGGCCTATGCGGCGGACGTCAAGGAACTGGCGGCGTTGGTGCGGGTCGTGGCCCCATATCAGGGCGTCTACGCTACCCACATCCGTGACGAGCTCAAAGGCATCATGGAAGCCATCGACGAGGCCGCCCTGACCGCCCGCATGGGGGGCGCTTTTCTGGTGTTGTCACACCATAAATGCGCGGGGCCGATGAATTGGGGGCGCACCAAGGAAACCCTGGCCCGCATCGAGCAGCTGGCGCAGCAGCAGCCCATCGGCCTGGATGTCTATCCGTACACGGCCGGTTCCACTGTGCTGCGCGAAGACCTGGTGGATGGGATCATCGACATCCTGATTACGGGCAGTGCGTCGCATCCCGACATGGCTGGCCGCTACCTGGCCGATATCGCCGACGATTGGGGCGTGACCCAGGTCGAGGCCTGCCGCCGGCTGCAGCCGGGTGGCGCCTGCTATTTCCAGATGCATCAAGATGACGTGGATCGGGTCGTCAGCCATCCGCTGACCATGATCGGATCCGATGGCCTGCCTCATGACGAGCGGCCGCATCCGCGCCTGTGGGGCGCCTTTCCCCGCGTGCTGGACCAGTATTGGCGGCTCAAGGGCCTGCTGCCGCTGGAACAGGCGCTCTACAAGATGACCGGCCTGTCCGCCGGGCGCTATCATCTGGAAGGCAGAGGGCAGTTGCAAGCGGGCAGTTTTGCCGACATCGTCGTGTTGGACCCGGACAAGGTGCGCGATTGCGCGACCTATGCCTCGCCCGCCCAGTTCAGCGAGGGGATCGAGCAAGTCTGGGTTAATGGATGCCTTAGTTATACTGCGCAGGCCCGGGCTTGCGTCGGGCGCGCCGGGCGGTTTGTCGCGCGTGCCGTGCAGGCGTCCTGAATAGCGGCAAGACGCACGGTGTGCTTGCGTCCTTGGGGGCATGTCCTGCACCAGACAAGGAAGCATCACCATGACGATCAGCCCCGAATTATCACTGGCCGGCATCGGCGCCGTCGCCATGGCGGCGCAATGGCTGGCCTGGAAACTGCGCGTACCGGCCATTCTGTTCCTGCTGCTGGCCGGTATCGCGGTGGGGCCGATGCTGGGCTGGCTGAATCCGGACGAGCTCTTCGGGCCGTTGCTGTTTCCCATCGTTTCCCTGTCGGTCGCGGTCATTCTCTTCGAGGGCAGCCTGACGCTGGAATTCCACCAGACCCGGGGCTTGAAGCGCGTCGTGCCGCGCCTGGTGACCAGCGGCGTCCTGATTACCTGGGCAGTAGCCGCGTTTGCCGTGCATACGTTTCTGCAGTTCCCCTGGGATCTGGCCATTCTGTTTGGCGCCATCACCTGCGTGACCGGGCCCACCGTCATCGCCCCGTTGCTGAAAACCGTCAAACCCGTGGCGCCGGTTGCTCATGCCTTGCGTTGGGAAGGCATTCTGATCGACCCGATCGGCGCCATTCTGGCGGTGCTGTCCTACGATCTGATGGTGGCTTTGCGCACGACACAGGCCTGGAGCCACGCCCTGTGGTCATTGGGGGCCACGACGGCGACCGGACTGTGTTTCGGGGTTGCAGGCGGCTGGCTGCTGGGCAATTTGCTGCGGCGCGGCTGGGTTCCCGATTCCTTGTTGAATCTGTCGGTGCTGGCCTGCGTCTTTGCCAGCTTTGCCTTGTCGAATACGGTGCAAAGCGAATCCGGCCTGTTGACTGTGACCGTCATGGGCATCTGGCTGGCGAACCGGCCCGGTATTCCGGTGCGCGACATTCTGGAATTCAAGGAAACTCTCAGCCAGATCCTGCTCTCGGCCCTGTTCATCCTGTTGGCTGCCCGGGTCGCGCCCAGCCAGTTGTTCGATCTGGGCTGGCCGGCGCTGGCCGTGCTGGTGTGCATGCTGTGGGTGGGGCGGCCGCTGAAAGTGCTGTTTGCTACCTGGGGATCGAAGCTGAACTGGCGGGAACGGGCTTTGCTGGCCTGGATTGCGCCGCGCGGCATTGTGGCGGCGGCGGTTTCCGCCCTGTTCGCTTTGCGTCTGGAATCGCTGGATGTGCCGCAGGCCGATCGTCTGTTGCCCATGACCTTCCTGCTCATTATCGGCACGGTGATCTGGCAGAGCCTGACGGCGCGTCCCATGGCCCGGTTGCTGAAAGCCGCCGAACCGGATCGGGTGGGGTTCCTGATTTCCGGCGCCAATCCTGTGGCCCGGGCCCTTGGCCTGGCCCTGCATGAACAGGGCGTACCGGTGCGTCTGTGCGACAGCGACTGGTACAGCCTGTCCAAAGCCCGCATGTTGGGGCTGCCCACCTATCATGGCAGCCTGGTGTCGGAACATGCCCAGCGCAATCTGGATACCAGCGGTCTGGGCCGCTTGCTGGCCCTGGGCACGCGTGATCACATCAATCAACTGATCATGGTGCGCGGTCGCGACGAATTTGGCAAACACAAGGTCTTCAGTCTGCCCTTGTCGTCCGATGGCGCCCCGGCCGAGAAGCATGAACTGGATCCCGAATATCGAGGCCGCACCCTGTTTGCGGACGGGGTGGGATACTGGAAGCTGTCGAGCCTGTTGGTGGCTGGTGCGCAGGTCAAGGCCACCAAACTGTCGGATGCCTTCGATTTTGCACAGTATCGCCGCCAGGATGCGGATCGTGCCGTGATTCCCTTGTTTGCAGTCAATCCAAAGGGGTACGCCATCCCCTTTACCTTGGATCAGGATCTGCAACCTGCTTCGGGCTGGACCGTGCTCGGTCTGCATATCGATGCCAAGGCGGGGACGCCGGATGCGCAGCTGACCTGATCCGGCAAACGTGGCGGCGTCTGGCCGCCAGACGAATATGCACCGTCATCTGATCGTCATCTTTGCTCGCTAGACTGCGGGCACCGCTTACCTGTCTCTTCTTGATGGGTACACAGCGCCGGCCTCTGCCGCTGCTGTGCATGCCAAGCCACTTCTGCAAAGCAGGTGACGATCATGAAAGATTTCGATATAGACGACATTTCCGCCAATCCCTCGCGTCATGAAACGCTAACCCAACTGCAGGGGCGCTTCAGCCGCCGTCGTTTTCTGGCCGGTGGGCTGGGGGGCGGCGCCGTGAGTTTCCTGGGCGGCATGCTGCCGGTCGCGCAGGCATTGGCCGCCTCAGGTTCGGTGGCGGGCACCGCCGTCGCCCCTACGCTGGGTTTCAAGGCGGTGTCCATGAGCACCGCCGATACTGTGGTCGTACCGGAAGGCTATGCCCATGCGGTGATCAAGCGCTGGGGAGACCCCCT
Organism: Castellaniella sp.; assembly: GCF_034675905.1. Taxonomy (GTDB): domain Bacteria; phylum Pseudomonadota; class Gammaproteobacteria; order Burkholderiales; family Burkholderiaceae_B; genus Castellaniella. The sequence continues at coordinate 917,672 of NZ_JAUCCV010000010.1, forward strand.
GCATGCCGGCGCGCCGGCGTTCAAGGGCGACGCCAGCGATGATGGGGCGGCCCAGGAACAGCAGGTCGGCTACAACCATGATGGCATGCATTTCTTTCCCATCGATGGCAAGGACGGAGCATCAGGCAGCGGCACGGAGGGCCTGTTGGTCACTAATCATGAGTACGTCACGCCGCATTATTTCTATCCGGTCGGCGTGCAGCCCGGCGGTTCGGCCTGGTCGCTGGACTGGGTCCGCAAGGCCCAGCATGCTCAGGGCGTCTCCGTCACCCATATGCGCCTGGATGCCCAGGGCCAGTGGCAGCTGGTGGCGGATTCCGCCTACAACCGCAGCATCCATGCCAACACCGCCATCGATATGGTCGGGCCGTCCGCCGGCCATGCCTTGCTGCAGACGCAGGCCGACCCCAGCGGCCGGCAGGCGCGGGGCACGTTCGGCAATTGCGGCAACGGCTGGACGCCTTGGAACACCTATCTGACCTGTGAAGAAAATTTCACGGACTATTTCGGCGTCGGCAAGCAGGATGAAACAGCGGTCGACTATCCGGATGCCGCTTATCGCGCCCACATGCAGCGCTACAAGGGCGGCGGCAAGGGCGCCGATCCGGAGTATGCGTGGGATCTGCATGACGCACGCTTTGATTGGACGCAGGAACCCAATGAATACAATCGCCATGGCTGGATTGTCGAGATCGACCCTTTCGACCCCAAGGCGGCGCCGCGCAAGCTGACTGCGCTGGGGCGGTTCAAGCATGAGAATGCAGCCTTGATGATTGCGCCGGACGGCCATGTGGTGGTCTATATGGGGGATGACCAGCGCAGCGAATATCTCTATCGGTTCGTGTCGGACCAGGCCTTTCGCGCAGGAGACACGGCGCATAATCGCCAATTGCTGGAACAGGGCACGCTGTACGTGGCGCGTTTCGATGCAGGGGCGGATGGCCAGGGCGTTGGGCGCTGGATTCCTCTGGTCTTGGATACGAAGGCGGCTGATGGCCGCCGGCTGGGGGATCTGTTCAACGACGATATGGGCGAGTTGCTGATCAAGACCCGCCAGGCGGCAGACGCCGTGGGCGCCACGCCGATGGACCGTCCCGAATGGGTCGCGGTGCACCCGGACCGGCGCGAGGCCTATGTCACCTTGACCAACAACAGCCAGCGCGGCAGCGGCAAGCCCCGCTGGCCGGGCGGGCCGGCGCATCCCGGAGTGGATGCGGCAAACCCCCGCGACAAGAATATCTATGGTCAGATCGTGCGTTGGCGCGAGGTCGGCTCTGAAGCAGCCAATCAGGCATTCACCTGGGACATCTTCCTGCTGGCAGGCAATCCCGGCGTGTATGATCAGAACGATCCCCGTCGCGGATCCGGCAATGTGACGCCGGACAATATGTTCAACAGCCCGGATGGCCTGGGTTTTGACCCGCAGGGCCGCTTGTGGATCCAGACGGATGGCAAATACGACAATAGCGGCGAATACGCCGGCCAGGGCAATAACCAGATGCTGGTGGCCGATCCGGTGTCCGGCGAACTGCGTCGTTTCCTGAGCGGGCCCAAAGGCTGTGAAGTCACGGGCATTACCTGGACGCCTGACCAGCGTTTCGTCTTCATCAATATCCAGCATCCGGGCGAAGGCCCGGATCTGGATGATGCCCAGGCCAATCCCGTGTCCGTGTCCCGCTGGCCGGACGGCGCCCAGGCCACGCGCCCGCGTCCCGCCACGGTCGTGATCTGGAAGCAGGACGGCGGCATCATCGGCTCTTGAAGCCAGGAGAGGAGTGCATGTCCACGCAGCCGCTGACCGATACCCGCCGTCTGTTCTTTGCGCTGTGGCCCGATGCGGCCGCCGTGACGGAATTGGTCGGCTGGGCCAGGCGAGCCCATGATGTCTGCGGCGGCCGCAGGATGCAGGCCGATACCCTGCACCTGACACTGGCGTTTCTGGGATCGGTCGCCGTTGAACGTATTCCGGATCTGATGAATCTGTTGCGGATGCCGCGCGGGCCTGGCGGCTCGCTGGCGCTGGATCATTTCGGCAGATTCCGGGGGCCGCGCATCGTCTGGGCGGGGTCGTCAGCCCCGGCGCCATGGCTAGCCGCGCTGCATCGGTCTTTATGGCAGGATCTGGCCCGGCTGGGGTTTCCCTCGGCCGACGAGCCGTTTCGGCCCCATGTGTCCTTGCTGCGCAAGGCTGAGGCGCGTGATCTCTCTTTATTGCCGGCGGTGCGCCCCATTATCTGGGCGGCCGACCGCCTGGTGCTGGTGGCGTCCGCCCCCCGCGAGACCGGCTCGTATTACCAGCGGCTGGGGGAATGCAGGCTGGCGGCTGCTTAAAGAACGTCCAAACAAAACCGCCAGCCCTGGAGTGAACTGACCCCCAAAAGTTGGACACCGATCCAACTTTTGGGGTGCAGTTCAGGAGGACTGGCGGTTTTGTTTGGAGTGACTGTGGTGCCGGCTAAAGGAATCGAACCCTCGACCTTCTCATTACAAGTGAGCTGCTCTACCAACTGAGCTAAGCCGGCGAAAGACCGTCATTCTACAGGAACAGCAGGCCTTATTTGACGATCTTCAGATGAGAGGGTTTGGGACTGTCGGCGGGGGCTTCGCCCGTAGCGGGAGACGCCGTGACCGGCGCGGCAGATGCCGGTTGAGCATCATCGCCGCCAGGGTAAGGGTGCGAGGCGACGACCTCGAAACCCATGCCAGCGCCGGTTTCACGAGCGTAGACAGCGGACACCGCAGCGACCGGCACGAACAGGTGCTCGACCGCCCCATTGAAGCGGGATTCGAATTCGATGTATTCGTTGCCCAAGGTCAGGCGGTTGGTGGCCAGATGGCTGATATTCAGCGTGATCTGGCCATCATGCACGTGGGCGGCAGGCACCACCGTGTTGGCGTCTACCGTGACCACCAGATAGGGCGTGTAGCCGTTATCCGTGCACCATTCATGCAGCGCACGGATCAGGTACGGTTTGGTCGACGTTTCCTGCATATCAGCGGCGCATGACCTTTTCGGACGGCGTCAGTGCTTCGATGTAGGCGGGGCGGGAAAACAGGCGTTCGGCGTATTTCTGGATCGGTGCAGCGCTCTTGGGCAGTTCGATGCCGTAGTGCGCCAAGCGCCACAGCAAGGGGGCCACCGCCACGTCCAGCATGGAAAAATCGTCGCCCAGCATGAATTTGTTTTTCACCAGCAAAGGCGCCAGTTGAGCCAGCCGGTCGCGGATGCTTGCCCGGGCGGCATCGCGGACTTTTTCGTCTGTGATGCTGCGGTTCTCGAGCGTGGACACGTGCACGAACAGTTCTTTTTCAAAGTTGTACAGGAACAAGCGCGTGCGGGCCCGCATGATCGGGTCGGCCGGCATCAGCTGGGGATGCGGGAAGCGCTCGTCGATGTATTCATTGATGATGTTCGATTCGTACAGAACCAGATCGCGTTCAACCAGAATCGGCACCTGGCCGTAGGGGTTCATGACCGCGATATCTTCCGGCTTGTTGTACAGATCGATGTCGCGGATTTCGAAGTCCATGCCTTTCTCGAACAACACAAAACGGCAGCGTTGCGAAAAGGGGCAGGTCGTTCCGGAATAAAGCACCATCATATTGAAGATTCCAATACAGAAAAAGCAGGGGATGCGCCCCGAAGGGCGCGCGGGTTACCGGACGTGCTTCCAGTAGGCGTGGTTCATGCGGATGGCCACGAACAGGAACAGGAACAGGAACAGCATCACCCAGACGCCGATCTGCTTGCGTTCCAGCTGCCCGGGTTCGGCCATCCAGCCCAGGAAGTTGCTGAGATCAGCGACGTTTTGTTCGAATTGGCTGAAGGTCTTGGCATCAGCAGAATCGAAACGGCCCGTCTGGCTGGCTTCGCCGGTATAGCCGTCCAGTTTTTCGGTCTTGACGTCCGGGAAACCGGATTGGTCGTAGACCGTGGTGCTGCGTACCCAGTGAGCGGCGCCTTTGTCGTCAGACACCTGGTGAACCTGGATGTTGGTGTAGCTGCGCGGACCTTCCATTTCCCAGAGCACGTTGGGCATGGCGACACTGGGGAAGACGGTGTTGTCCCAACCGGTCTTTTTCGTGGTGTCGCGATAAAAGCTGCGCAGGTAGGTGTAGATATAGTCTACCCCTGATGGGCCGAAGTTGGAATTTTTGGCGCGGGCGATCACGGACAGGTCCGGGGGGGCTGCGCCAAACCATTTCTTACCGTCTTCGGCCGTCATGGAGACCGTCATCAGGTCGCCGATTTTGTCACGAGAGAACAGCAGGTTTTTCTTGATTTCGGCTTCTGTCAGGCCCAGGTCCATGAGTTTGTTGTAGCGCATGGAACTGGCGCTATGACAGTTCAGGCAGTAGTTGACGAACAGTTTGGCGCCGTTTTGCAGGGCGGCCAAATCGGTGATGCGGTCGGGGGCGCGATCCAGGCGCACACCGCCTTCGGCGGCGAAGGTCAGTGTGCAGACCAGGGAAAGGGCCAGTGCACCGAGCAGTTTTTTGATCATGATCTTTCCGTAGCAGTCAGTGGTGGGCCATTAGTGAGCGCGGAACGTCACGCGGTCGGGGACCGGCTTGAACGTGCCGAGGCGGCTCCAGACAGGCATCAGCAGGAAGAACGCCAGGTAAATGACCGTGGTGATCTGGCCCATGAGAGTGAAGGTCGGCGTCACGGGCTGCGTGCCCAGCCAGCCCAGGATCAGGAAGTTCACAATAAAAATACCATACAGGAACTTGTGCCACGACGGACGGTAGCGGATCGATTTCACGGGGGAATGATCCAGCCACGGCAGGAAGAACAGGATGACCACGGCGCCGCCCATGGACACCACGCCCCAGAACTTGGCGTCCAGGGTCTTCATCAGGATGGCCACGATGATCAGGATCGCCGGGATGGCCAGGCGCCAGATGCCGGAGAGCTTGCCCTTGGCAAACAGCGCCAGGGCAGCGATCGCAGCGGCGGCGGACAGCACCCAGGTGAAGTCGCTGGTGGTGGCGCGCAGCATGGTGTAGAACGGCGTGAAATACCAGACCGGCGCGATGTGCGGCGGGGTCTTCAGCGGGTCAGCCGGCAGGAAGTTGTTGTATTCCAGGAAGTAGCCGCCCATTTCAGGGCCAAAGAAGATGATGGCTGCAAAGACGATCAGGAAACCCGCCACGCCCACGATGTCATGCACCGAATAGTAGGGGTGGAAGGGGATGCCGTCGACCGGACGCCCGTATTTGTCTTTGGGACCTTGCTTGATTTCCACGCCGTCGGGGTTATTGGAACCCACTTCGTGCAGCGCGATGATGTGCGCCACGACCAGGCCGATCAGCACCAGCGGGATGGCGATCACGTGGAAGGCGAAGAAGCGGTTCAGGGTGGCGTCGGACACCACGTAGTCGCCGCGGATCCACAGGGACAGTTCAGGGCCGATGAAGGGGATGGCCGAGAACAGATTCACAATCACCTGGGCGCCCCAGTAGGACATCTGCCCCCAGGGCAGCAGGTAGCCGAAGAAGGCCTCAGCCATCAGGGACAGGAAGATGCCCACGCCGAAGATCCAGACCAGTTCGCGCGGCTTGCGGTAGGAGCCGTAGAACAGGCCGCGCAGCATGTGCAGATAGACCACGACGAAGAACATCGACGCGCCGGTGGAGTGCATGTAGCGGATGAACCAGCCGCCCGGGACTTCGCGCATGATGTATTCGACGGACTCGAAGGCAAAGCGCGCATCGGGCTTGTAGTTCATCACCAGGAAGATCCCGGTGACGACCTGGATCACCAGTACCAGCAGCGCCAGCGAACCAAAGAAATACCAGAAGTTGAAGTTCTTCGGAGCATAGTATTCGGACATATGCTCTTTAAACATTTTCGTCAGCGGGAAGCGGCGGTCCACCCAGCCCATCAACCCGGTCGTCTCGACATTATTTTCGGCCATGAACGGCTCCTATCAGTATCACGAAAAGATGAACGGCGCGTTCATCAGGCCTTGTTGGGGTATTCGTCCACCCCGATCATGACGTGTGACCCGTCGGGAGAAAACGCGTAGGGCGGGACTTCGAGGTTGTCCGGCGCGGGCTTGTTCTTGAACACGCGGCCAGCCAGGTCGAAGGTGGAGCCGTGGCAGGGGCACAACCAGCCGCCTGGCCAGTCGTTGGGCAGGCCCGGCTGGGCGCCTGTCTGGAAGTGCGCCGTAGGCGAGCAGCCCAGGTGCGTGCAGATGCCGATGCAAACGAAATATTCGGGGTTGCGCGAACGCCATTGGTTTTCGGCAAACGGCGGCGTGTAGCCCGGGCGCTTGGAGTCGGGGTCGGCCAGTTCGGCATCGTGCTTGGCCAGGTCTTCGAGTTCGGCCTTGGTGCGGCGCACGATCCAGATCGGCTTGCCGCGCCATTCAACGACCATCATTTGCCCTTCGGGCAGGCCGGAAATGTCGGCTTCGACCGGAGCGCCGGCCGCCTTGGCTTTTTCGGAAGGAGCAAATGACCCGACAAGAGGCACTGCAGTGGCAACGCCGGCTACCCCGCCCAGGGTACAGGCCGAGGCCACCCAGAAGCGTCGCGAAGGATCGGGGGGCAGGTTCGGGTCGACTGCGCCCTGCTCGTCGGACTGTGTCGGATTCTGACTCATTTGTTATCCCTGGTAGCCGCCCAGCGGGCGGAGCGGTTTGACAATAATCTGTATACGCATGGGATGCAGGGGCCAAAACGCAACTATGGCGCATCCCACGAGGGTCTTCAACCGCGTATTATAGCGTTACGACCAGTGGGGTAAATGCTAGAAGGAGCGCAATATGGCCGGAGCACGTGGTTTCATCAAGGAATTCCAAGAATTTGCCGTCAAGGGCAATATGATGGATCTCGCCATCGGGGTCATCATTGGCGGCGCTTTCGGCAAGATCATCGACTCCATCGTCGCGGATCTGGTCATGCCTATCATCAATTTCATCCTGGGCGGACAGGTCAATTTCGACAACCTCTTCTGGGTGCTGCGCCTGCCCGAAGGCTATGCCGGCGCCATGACATCGGTCGACCTGACCAAAGCCGGCGCCGTGGTGTTCGCCTGGGGCCACTTCCTGACCATCTTCGTGAACTTCATCCTGCTGGCCCTGGTGGTGTTCCTGCTGGTCAAGATGATGAACAACGCCCGCCGCCGCTTCGAGGCCGCCCCCCCGCCCGCCGCGGCCCCCGTCACCCCCGAAGACATCGTGCTGCTGCGCGAAATCCGCGATTCCCTGAAAAAATAGCCCCCGAAGAGCCCCGCAGGGCTCTTCGCCTGCAATTTTCCGAAGCTGGGCCGTGATAAGACCCACGTCCCATTTTCCGGCAGCTCTTCGCAAAAGGGGTAGCCCCCACGGCGACTCCGTTCGTCAATCGCTGTGTCCAGGGGCTGGGCGAACCTGTTGGAGCCCACCCGTCCCCATCCGGCGCAGCCGCCAAATTGCGACCAGGTTCACCCAGCCCCTGGACACAGCGATGAGCTATTACAAAAGCACGCGTTTACCCTGGGCACGGCGATGAACTATCACAGAAGACCGCCTTCCCCCGCAATCAGACCGGATTGTCGATATCCACAAACGTGCAAGACACCCCGAACTGCGCCTCGATCGCCGCCCCCAGCGCCTGGACCCCATAGCGCTCCGTCGCATGATGCCCGGCGCTGATATAGGCGCTGCCCGTTTCCCGCGCCAGATGCACCGTCGGTTCCGAAATCTCTCCGCTGACGTAGCAATCCGCCCCCGCCGCCAAGGCCGCCTCCATCATCCCTTGCGCCGCCCCGGTGCACCAAGCCAGGCGCCGCACCGGCTGATCCAATTCGCCGATCAGCATCGGCTTGCGGCCCAGCCGTTGGGCGAGATCGGTTGCGAGTTCCCCTGCCGTGCAATCCCAGGCGGGCGTGCCCAGCCAGATCAGCTGATCTGGCCCGCAGCGATGCGGCGTACCATCGGCCTGGATGTCAGGCGTCCAATCCATCACCCGGGCCAGCTGAGCGTTATTGCCCCATTCGGTGTGCGCATCCAGCGGCAGGTGGTAAGCGAACAGATTGATGTCCTGAGCCAGCAAGGCGGATAGGCGCCGGTGCTTGGGGCCGCGAATGCAAGGGTTTTCGTTTTTCCAGAACCAGCCGTGATGCACCAGAATCGCATCCGCCTGTTGTGCGATCGCTGCATCGATCAGCGCCTGGGATGCCGTCACACCGGTCACGATATGGCGAATGACGGCGCGGCCTTCGACCTGCAGGCCGTTGGGGCAGTAATCCTTGAATCGTTCGGGCTGCAGCGTGCTGCTCAGCCAGTTTTCCAGTTCCTGGCGGGAAATCTGTGGTTTCATGATGGAAAAATCCTTTGCTGATCGGAAATTCATGTTGATGCGACGATTGTGGCTGATTTTCACCCAGACCGTGACCGTATGCCTGGGCATCCTGTTTTTGGTGTCCACCTTGCGGCCTCAGTGGCTGCCGGGGCGCGAAGCCCCGCCGGCTGGCGGAGCAGCCTTGCTGCAGCTCGACGGGCGGACGCCGCTGGCGGGTGTGTCGGCAGGGCCGGCCATCGCCAGCTACGCGGCGGCCGTCGCCCAGGCGGCGCCTTCCGTGGTCAACATCTATACGCGCAAGCACATTGATGTGCCTTTGATTCCCCTGCCGCCTGACCCCGCCCTGCAGCAGTTTCTGCGCAGCGTGCCCGGCTTCACGCAGCGGCGGGATTCCACCAGCCTGGGTTCGGGCGTGATCGTGCGCACAGATGGCTACATCCTGACCAACAACCATGTGATCGAATCCGCCGATGCCATCGAAGTCAGCCTGAAAGACGGCCGCCAGGCGACGGCCAAACTGGTGGGCGCAGACCCGGAAAGCGACCTGGCCGTGCTGAAGATCGATCTGGACAATCTGCCTGCCATCGTGTTCGACCCGGAACAATCCGTGCGAGTGGGTGACGTGGTGCTGGCCATCGGCAATCCTTTTGGCGTGGGGCAGACCACCACCCAGGGCATCGTGTCCGCCTTGGGGCGCAATCGCCTGGGCATCAATACCTACGAGGACTTCATCCAGACTGATGCCGCGATCAATCCGGGTAATTCCGGCGGGGCGCTCATCGACACCCAAGGGCGCCTGGTGGGCATCAATACCGCCATCTATTCGGAAACCGGCGGGTCGTTGGGTATCGGGTTCGCGATTCCGTCAGGGCCGGCGCACCAGATACTGGATCAAATCATCGAACATGGCCGGGTGCAGCGCGGCTGGCTGGGGCTGGAACCGCAGGACATCACGCCCGATCTGGCGCGGGCCTTTCAGTTGAAGAGCGACCGGGGCGCCATTGTGGCGCGGGTGTTTGCGCGCGGACCCGCGGCTCAGGCCGGCATCCGGGTCGGCGATATCCTGCAGTCCCTGGATGGCCGGCCGGTACGCGATTCCTTCGATCTGCTGAACCGGCTTGCGCCCATGAAGGCCGGCAGCAAGGCTCGCCTGGGCGTGTGGCGCGACGGCCAGATCGTCACGCTGACGGTCACGGTGGGCCTGCGTCCGGTCGCGCGCGGGCCGTCACACTGAGAGCCCGCCCAGGTCTTAGCGGCCCTGATCGCGCAGCAACTGCGCCGCCGCGACGGCGAAATACGTCAGGATGCCGTCGCCGCCGGCGCGCTTGAACGCCAGCAGCGATTCCATCATGACCTTGTCGTGGTCCAGCCAGCCGTTGGCTGCCGCCGCTTTGATCATGGCGTATTCGCCGCTGACCTGATAGGCATAGGTGGGCATGCCAAAGGCGTCTTTGACCTCGCGCAGCACGTCCAGATAGGGCAGGCCGGGTTTGACCATGACCATGTCGGCGCCTTCACGGATGTCGGCGGCGACTTCGCGCAGGGCTTCCAGGCGGTTGGCCGGGTCCATCTGATAGGTGGCCTTGTTGGATGCGCCCAGGCTGGCGGCCGACCCCACCGCGTCGCGGAAAGGGCCATAGAAGGCGCTGGCGTATTTGGCGGAATACGCCATGATGCGGGTGTGGATGCGTCCGCGCCCGTCCAGCGCCTGCCGGACGGCGCCGATGCGCCCGTCCATCATGTCGCTGGGGGCGACGATGTCCACGCCGGCTTCGGCATGGGTCAGGGCCTGGCGCACCAGCATGGCGACGGTGGCCTCGTTCAGCAGCTGGCCGTCCGTGTCGATCAGACCGTCCTGGCCATGGCTGGTATAGGGGTCCAGCGCCACATCGGTCAGGATGCCCAGTTCGGGAAAGTGCTGCTTGAGCAGCGCCACCGTGCGCGGAATCAGGCCATCGGGATTGGCGGCTTCGATGCCGTCCGGGGTCTTCAGCGCGGGGTCGATGTGCGGAAACAAGGCCAGCACCGGAATCCCCAGGCGCAGGCAGTTTTCAGCGGTCTGCAGCAGCGTATCGGGTGAATGGCGCACCACGTCGGGCATGGAAGTGATCGGTTCGCGGACCTGGCTGCCTTCCTGGACAAAGACCGGATAGATCAGATCGTCGGCCGATAGATGGTTTTCACGCACCAGGCGGCGTGAAAAATCGTCGCGCCGGTTGCGGCGCAGGCGGGCGGTGGGAAAATCGACGGGGGGCAGAAAAGCAGTCATTCAAAACTCCTGAAAACCTGCGCGGTGCGGGGATCAGTCACGATCAGTCCGGGGCCGGGCCTGAACGCTTGTCAGGGCACGACCTGCGGCGAAATCCAGTTCTCGATATGGGCGGCGGCGTCTTCCAGCCCGAGACGGTGGGTCGCGGAAAAGGGCAGCGCGGTCAGGGTGCCGATTTCAGCCAGGTCTTTGCGCACCTGGGCGACGGCGCGGATCCGTTGGCCGTAGGGCAGCTTGTCGGCTTTGGTCAGCAGGGCCAGCGTAGGCAGCCCGCGCAGGCCGATCCAGTGCGCCAGGCGGCGGTCCAGGTCGGTGACGCCGCGGCGGATGTCGATCAGCAGCACCACGCCGGCCAGACTGCTGCGTTCGTGCAGATAGCCGCCCAGGACTTCCGCCCATTCGTCTCGGGATGCGCGGTCTACCGCCGCATAGCCGTAGCCGGGCAGGTCGACCAGAAAGCCCAGCCAGGCATCGGGCGTGATCGGGTCGGGGATGCCGAACAAATTGATCAGGCGTGTGCGTCCGGGCGTTTTGCTGGAAAAGGCCAGGCGGCGCTGATTGGTCAGCACATTGATGGCCGATGATTTGCCGGAATTAGAGCGGCCCACGAAGCAGACTTCGGCTGTCGTCGGTTCAGGCAGCTGGTCCAGGCGAGCGGCGGATATCGTGAAGCGGGCGCGATGAAGAAGGGACACGGCGAGTGGTGGAAGCCCGGTGGGCGCAGATGACAAAGGGCAGGCGTATCGGACGCCGGCCTGCGGATGTGGCGGCCATGGCCGCCGGGATGCGGGTGGCGCCTGATGCCTATTGTATAATCTTCGCTTGTGTTTGTTACGCCGGTCGTCTTCCGCTCTGTTGAAAGGCGGGCTGGCCTCATGACCTGATGGCGTCTTGCGACGCCCGTACCAAAAATCCGAGGACCTCATGAAGCGTGCGCTTTCCAGTATGTTCATGGCCGGCAGCCTGATGCTTGCCGGCGCCCTGCCTGGTTTGGCCCACGCTCAGGATGCCGTCAAGCCTGATGCCAAGGCCGGCGAGCAGCTGTTCGTCAACGGCGACATGTCGCGCGGCGTGCTGGCCTGTGTCACCTGTCACGGCGATGCTGGTAACAGCACCATTCCGGCCAACCCCAATCTGGCCGCTATGCCGCACGAATACCTGGTCAAGCAGCTGCGTGATTTCGCGCCTCAGGGCGATAAGCCCGCTGTGCGCACCGGGCCCGATGGGGCGCCGTCCATCATGGCGACCATCGCGCCGGCATTGACCGCCCAGGATATCCAGAACGTCTCGCTCTACCTGTCGCAGCAGAAACTCGACTGGGATCAGGCGGGCAACGCCACCAACGAATCCACCATGGATCGCGGTCAGCAGATCTGGCGCGCGGGCATTGTCGGACGCCAGGTGCCGGCCTGTGCGGCGTGTCACTCGGCCAATGGCGCCGGGTTGCCCGGCGAATTTCCGCGCTTGGCGGGCCAACACCCGGAATACATCCTGGAACAGCTGAAATTGTTCCGCTCGGGTGATCGGGCCAATACCATCATGTACGACATTACTAGCCGCATGACCGATCCTGATTTGGCGGCTGTGGCGGATTTCGCCGCCGGCTTGCGCTGATCGGCGACCGCCCGGCGGGGCATGCGGGGCCGCACGAATGGTCTCGCAGCCTGTTGCCAGGCGGTGTAATTCCCGGTTGTGTCTGGGGTCTTGGGAAGGATCCGCAGATCAGTCGGTGTAAGGTTGAACTTTAAAAAATATAAAAAGGGGGGGACGCGCTGGCGCGCCTCCCCTTTTTCTTGAGTCGGGCTGCCGTGACCTCTTCTTCCAGTTCCCGCACATGGGGTGCAGACGTCGTTGAACTGCTGGGTTCGATGCGTTTCGCCATCAGCCTGCTGGTCTTCATCTGCGTGGCCAGCCTGATCGGCACCGTGTTGCCGCAAAATCAGGCGACCAATACCTACATCGATCAGTTCGGGCCGTTCTGGTATGCGGTCTTTGACCAGTTTTCCATCTGGCACATCTATAACAGTCCGTGGTTTTTGCTGATCATGGCGTTTCTGGTCGTGTCCACGACCTTGTGCGTCATGCGCAATACGCCCAAGATGCTGCGCGACATGCGCACCTTCCGGGAATATGTGCGCGGGTCCAGCCTGAAGGCCTTTCACCACAAGGTGGACATCGACAGCACGCTGGCGCCGGATCAGGCGGTGGATCAGGTGGGGGCGCTGCTGCGCAGCCAGGGTTTCCGCTATCGGGTGCGCATCGACGGCGACAGCCGCATGGTGGCGGCCAAAAAAGGCGCGGCCAACCGGCTGGGATATATCTTTGCCCACGTGGCTATTGTCGTGATCTGCCTGGGCGGGCTGCTGGACAGTGAACTGCCCGTGCGGCTGCAGACGTGGTTGTTCGACAAGCAGCCGATCGTGGGCAATATGCTGATTTCCGATGTGCCCGAATCCGGGCGGCTGTCAGCCAGAAACCCCAGTTTTCGCGCCAATATGCTGATCCCCGATGGCAAGCAAAGCAGCATGGGCATTATCGCGGCCGGGCAGGGCGTGTTGTTGCAGCCCCTGCCGTTTTCAGTGCGCCTGAAAAAATTCTATATCGATTACTACGATACCGGCATGCCCAGTGATTTCCGCAGCGATGTGGTGGTCACGGACCTGGCGACCGGCGCATCCTTCGATCAGACCATCCAGGTCAACGAACCCCTGCACTACAAGGGGGTGACCGTCTATCAGTCCAGTTTTGACGATGGGGGCAGCGCACTCAGCCTGAAGGCCTGGCCGCTGTCCGGCACGCAGGCCCGATCCCAGGATCTGTCCGGGACGGTAGGCGCTCAAGTCCGCCTGCCGAAGGATCTGGGCGGACAGATGGTGGATTACACCGGTTTGCGCGTCATCAATGTAGAAAACATGAGCAGCGGCGACCCGCAGCCGCAGCCGACCAGTCTGATTCGCGATGTTGCCGCCGTCACCGGCAGTGCGGCGCGGCCGCGCGACGATAATCTGCGCAATGTCGGTCCCAGCTTTCAGTACCGTTTGATCGGGTCCGACGGGCAGGCCCACGAATTCACCCAGTACATGCTGCCGGTGGCGATCGACGGGTTCCCCATGTTCCTGCTGGGAACGCGCAACACGGGGTCCGAACCCTATCGCTACCTGCGCATCCCCGCCGACGATCAGGGCACGATGCAGGAATTCATGCAGATGCGCGCCGCGCTGGCCGACCCGGCCCTGCGCGAGGAAGCCGCCCGCCGCTTTGCCGCCGGCAATGCGCCCGAAGGCGAACAGCGCGATCTGATGTTCCAGGCGGCCCAGGGGGCGTTGCGTACGTTTTCCCAGCGCGGCTTCAACGGCATCATCGAATCTGCACCGCAGGACCAGCGGGAAAAGATCCTGAACTTCGCCGTGCCCATGATCCAGCTCAGCCTGCAGGAACTGCGTGGCCTGATGCGGGCGCAGCAGCACCTGCCGGCCTTGCCCGCCGATGGGCCGCAGGCCGAACGCGAAGCGCAGTGGCTGCGGCTATCGGTCCTGGCTTTGGCCTCGCTTCCGGATTATCCTGCCCCTGTGGCGCTGCAGCTGTCGACCTTTGACCAAGTGCAGGCCAGTGTTTTTCAGGTGGCGCGCAGCCCCGGCAAAATCACGGTCTATATCGGCTGCCTGCTGCTGGTGCTGGGTGTGTTTTCAATGTTCTACATCCGCGAACGGCGCGTGTGGGTCTGGATCCGTCCGTCGGATACGGGCAGCAGTTGGCTGGCCGCCATGACCACGCAGCGCCGCAACCTGGATTTCAATCACGAATTTGAGCGTCTGCGCGCTGCGCTGCGCCGCCTCGGAGGATCCCAATGACAACCGATACCCTGACGCATGATGCCGCAGACCTGTGGCTGCGGGATATGAATACCAGCGGCGATCATCGGGGCCGGCGCGGGCGCCCGAACTGGACGGACCTTGGCTTTTTCCTGCTGCTGGCGGTAGGGGCCGGCCATGTGCTGACCACGTACGGCCAGTTCATGGACTACTACGAGAAGCTGATCCTGATCGGAGCCGTGGTGCTGTTCAGCTGGCTGGGTTGGCTGTGGCGGCCGCTGCGGGTGCTGATGGTCACCGCGGGCGCCAGCGCGCTGCTGGCCATCTGGCTCTACAGTCCGACAGGCGTCTTGCTGCAGGGCGATCTGTCGCGGGCTGAATCCACCTTCCTGCTGAAATACCTGCTGTCCTCGCAGTCTGCAATCCTGTGGATGTGCGCCCTGTTCGTGTTGGCCACCGTCTGTTATTGGGCCGGCTTTGTCAGCCAGACCGCTGCCTGGCTGGGCACGGTCCTGACCTGGAGCGCCGTCTATGCCGGCCTGACGGGCCTGCTGGTGCGCTGGCGCGAAGGCCACCTGATGGGGCCGGACATCGGTCACATTCCTGTCAGCAATCTGTACGAGGTATTTGTGCTGATGTCGCTGATCACGGCCCTGTTCTATCTGTACTACGAACGTCGTTATGCCACCCGGGCGTTGGGTGGTTTCGTGCTGCTGGTCATCACCTCGCTGGTCGTGTTTCTGCTGTGGTATTCCTTCTCTCGTGATGCCTATCAGATCCAGCCGCTGGTTCCGGCCCTGAAAAGCTGGTGGATGAAACTGCATGTGCCGGCGAACTTCATCGGCTATGGCACCTTCAGCCTGGCCGCCATGGTGGGCTTTGCCTATCTGGTCAAATCGCACGGCGAAACGCGCAACTGGAAACCGCTGATCCCGGTGTTTCTGCTGGGCGCCGTGCTGTGCGCTGAGCCCTTTGTTTTCGGGTCGCGCGAATTATCGCTGACCTGGATGTTGTATTTCGGCATCGGGGCGCTGATCGTGGGTACGATCCTGGCGTTCAGGGCGCCGATCGCCCAACGTCTGCCATCGCTGGAGCTGCTGGACGACATCATGTACCGGGCCATTGCGGTCGGGTTCGCCTTCTTTACGATCGCCACCATCCTGGGGGCCTTGTGGGCTGCAGACGCCTGGGGTACCTATTGGCAATGGGATCCGAAAGAAACCTGGGCGTTGATCGTCTGGCTGAATTACGCCGCCTGGCTGCATATGCGTTTGATGAAAGGCTTGCGCGGGTCCATGGCGGCATATTGGGCGCTCAGCGGCCTGCTGGTGACCAGTTTCGCCTTTCTGGGGGTGAACATGTTCCTGTCCGGACTGCATTCCTACGGCGAACTGTAGCGTCTTAGGGGCAGACGGCGGGCTTGTGATAAATTACAAGTAAGACCATTTTTCATCGGCTGCCATGCCCATCAGCCTCGATCCTGATCGATCCGGGAATCGTGCGCAGGCTCTGGCTTTACTGGCTCTGCGCACTCAGGTCCGGATACTGACCACACTCTGGCCCATGCAGGCATGGGCCGTCTTTGACCAGTTGCAGGGGGATGCCGCGCTACCCTTGGTGGCGCGGGGTTTCTTGCGCGGTATCCGCCGCCAGCGCCTGGATGCCTGGCTGGCGACCTGTCATACGCAGGCGCTGTTCGGGCTCAACGGCGCCAAGCTGCATCAGGTCGTCCGCAGCCATGAACCGTCCTCCTCCGATGCCTCCGCCCCGCTGGCGGCGGTTGGCAGCCGTCTTGTCTGTCTGCCCTTGTGGGTGCCGGGCCGCACTCATGCCAGCGGCTTGATGACAGGTCTGCTGCCTGACGACGCTGACGGCCTTCCGGCGCCCGATCAGATGGCGACGCTGTCCTGGTCTCTCGAAGCCATGGCCCTGGCCTTGGCGCAATGGGAAGAAAGCGGCGAACTCAATTCTCTGGTGCGGAATGTGCGCCGGGAAGCTTGCCTGGATCACCTGACCCGTGTCCTGAATCGGCGCGGCTGGGATATCTGCGTCCAGCGGTTGGAACGCAGCGATGGCCCTGATCGCGCGGTGATCATGCTGGATCTGGACGACCTGAAGCGGGTCAATGATCTGCAGGGTCATGCCACGGGAGACGCCCTGTTGCAGCGGACGGCGCAGGTCTTGCGCGCTGTCTTGCGGGGCGACGATGTGATTGCCCGCCTGGGCGGCGATGAGTTCGGTTTGCTGATCGCGCCTGGGGTGACGGCGGCATCGCTGGCCCGGTTCGCCGCGCGTATCCGCGAGGCATTGGAGCAGGCCAAGGTGCAGGTGTCGCTGGGTGCGGCTTTGCAGTCCGAGGCCGGGCACGTGCAGGACGCGCTGGCGCTGGCCGACCAGCGCATGTATCAGGACAAACAGGATCGCCTGGGGGTAGTGCGCGACCGGCGTTCGGTTGCAACCCCTGGGGACCCGGTTTAGTTCAAACCGAACGCTTGCCGCTGATTTCCTCGACGTAGGCTTGCGCCGCCGGGTTGGCGATCAAGGGCAGAATATTGTCGTAGGCCAGAATGTCTTCGGGCGGCCGGGCGGCTGAGATCACATAGCCTTGCACGTAATCCACCCCCATATCGGCCAGAGTACGCAGCGTAGCGACGTCTTCCACCCATTCAGCGATGCATTCCATGCCCAGGTTATGGGCCAGATCCACGATGCTGTTGACGATGGCGATATTGGCCTCGCTGCTGAGCATGTCGCGGATCAGGGACCCATCGATCTTGATGGTGTCTGCCGGCAGTTCTTTCAGATAGGAAAACGAGGTATAGCCCGCGCCGAAATCATCCAGCGCCACGCGGGCGCCCATGCGTTGCAGGCGACGCATGAATTGCCGGGTGCGCTCCAGATCCTGCAGCGCCACGCCTTCGGTGATTTCCACACACAGGCGGCGCGTGAATTGCGGCTGCTGGTTCAGAATGCCGAACAAGGTGTCGATGAAGCGGTCATCGTTCAGGGATACCCCGCTGAGATTGATGTTCATCTGCTGGGTCTGGCCCAGTTTCAGATGGTGCTTGGACATCCATTGCAGGGCTGTGGAAAACACCCATTTGTCGATCACGGTGATCATGCCGCTGTCTTCGGCGGCCTGGATGATCTTTTGGGTCTGCAGCGGATGTTCGCCATGGTTGCGCACACGCAGCAAGACCTCGAAATTCAAGGTCTGCAGAGGGTGGCGCAGCGACATGATGGGTTGCATGGCCAGGTGGATGTCGTCGGGGGGCGAACCCTGCTCCAGCTGCTCGAATACGCGCAGTTCGCTGATGTGGTCGAACAGCTCGTGCGCATTTTCTTCGTAGAGCACAATATCCTGGTGCTGCTTGCGGGCATCCCGGCAGGCGCGGGTGGCGGCGGCGATGGCGTCCTTGGGACGCATGCGGGGGTCCAGATCAATCAGGCCCATGGCGCTTTTGATCTGGAAGGCGCGATCACCCACATAAAAGGGAGAACTGTTCAGGCTGTCGATCATGTCCTGGGCGATGCGCTGGGCCTCGCGGGCGCGGATCTGGGGGAACAGGATGATGAAATCGTCGCTGCCGATCCGGCCCAGTTGATGCTGCTCGGACAGCGCGTATTTCAGGCGGTCGCAGGCCAGTTGCAGCAGATGGTCGCCGGCGGAATGGCCGAACAGGTCATTGACCCGTTTCAGATGATCCAGGCTGAGATAAGACAGGGCGCAGGGCGTGCCGGACTGCTGCAGATCCTGGATGGCGGACTGCATGGCGTCTTCGATCCCGCGCCGGTTCAGGGTATTGGTCAGCGCGTCGTGGTCTGTCATCAGGCGCAGATTGCGCAGGGTTTCCGTGCGCGCCGTGACATCTTGCAAAGAGCCTTCGATGCGGCTGCCCACCAGGGTGGCGCGCAGCAGGAAATTGCGTGTGGGCGCCTTGGGGTCTGGATTGTGCTGCTGAATTTCGGTATCGCGGCCTTGTTCCGTCGCCAGCGACACCGCCACCCAGTCGACGTCGTCAAAGAACGCATTCCAGTTGAGCGCCGGGATTTCGACTTCGGTCTGGATCCGGAGCATGGTGCGGGCGTTGGGATTCAGATGTTCGAAATGGCGGGTCGCCCCCAGCGTGAACAGGCCTAGCGGCGACAGCGAATCGTGCACGATCAATTCGTTGCGCTGACGCAGGCGCATCTGACGGTCTTCGCGCGTGCGATTGGCGGTGGCCAGCGCCACCAGCAGATTGCAGGCCAGAAACAGAATGGTCGCCAGCCAGGCGCCAAGTGAGGCGCGCTGATTCAGGCCGATCAGGATCAATCCCGTCGTCAGGATGACGGCTGCCAGACAGACGCCCAGCGTATGCCAGAACAGTGATCGGGTCGTAAAGCGGAACAATGCATGGATCAGGATAGTGGCGACCAGCGCCGTCCCCACCCAGGCTGCCAGGAAAGTGGCGGTTTGAAAGACGCCATAAGACGGGATGGTCAGGGGCAGCAACAGCAGGACGGATGACGCGATGCCGACTTGCTGCAACCGGCGGTGCATGGGCGCGCCCAGCCCTTGCCGGAACAAGCGGGTGAATAGCAGCCAGGTCGTGGTGAAGGACAGCAACAATGTCAGTTTGCGGGACCAGACCAGTTCGTCTGGCGACAGCAGGTGTCCCAGCCAGAGATGGTCCCAGCCCATCGCCCAGGCGCCCAGGCGCAGATTGCACAGGATCCAGCAGGTCAGCAGCACGTACAGGTGGTCGCGGGTCGTGACGGCGATGACGGCGATGAAGGCGGCCAACACCAGCAGTCCGCCTTCCAGCAGCCCCAGCGCATGGGCCTGCATGGCCTTGGCGACAGCCAGATCGGCAGGTTGCCATTGTTCGATGGACAATGGGCCGGGGACGGCCTGATCCAGCTGGCAGAGTACCTGTGCCGCCGGCGCGGCCGGGATGGCGGTGTCGTACCCCAGGATGCTGGACTGGAAAGTCAGGGTCATCAGCGGGCCGGCTTGTTGCTCGTCCAGCAGCCAGCAGTTGGGCGCCGCCGCCAGGGTGCTGCGCACCAGTAGGGCCGGTGGCGGCGTGCTGTCGGAGCCTAGTTGCGGATTGAGGTCTGCCAGCAGCCAGGCGGGGCCGGCCGGCATCTGCTGAGACAGGCGGGTGGGACTGGTTTGCAGTGCGGATGCCGCATGATACGGGCCGTCAAACTGGCCAGAGAAGAAGTGCGTGGCAATGCCCTGCCCCGACGGGCTGGCATGATGCATGGGAAACAGCCAAGCGCTGAGCACCATGCCCAGCCCCAGCAGCAGAGGCAGCAGAAAGTACACGAAAAAGACGCGCGAACGACCGGGTCGGGCGGCGGGTGGCTGGTCGGGCGTAGAGGCGAAATCCTTCTGTGGTGACATGCAGCGGCTGAGTAAGACAGGGAATCGCAACCCATGTGTTTCAGGGCGGATTGCAGTGATATACGCTTTACGGCAAAAAACGGGTGGATTTTAGCCTGTCCTGCCGTGGGCCGCTTCAGGGACGGGGCGGGATGCGTTCCTGGGCGTAGAGCGCCTGAACCAATTCGCGCGGGCGGATCAGCCAGTGTTGCTCGCCGTCGACCAGGACTTCGGCTGCTCTGGGGCGTGTGTTGTATTGGCTGGACATGGAAAACGCGTACGCGCCTGCCGATTGAATCGCCAGCAGGTCGCCTTGTTCCAGGGGCAGTTGACGCTCCCGTGCCAGCCAGTCGCCGCTTTCGCAGATTGGTCCGACGATATCGTAGGTATCCATCCGGGTGCCGGTGCGCGGTTGCACGGGAATCACGCCGTGCCAGGCTTCGTACAGGGCGGGGCGCATCAGGTCGTTCATGGCGGCATCCACGATCGCAAAGTTGCGGACCTCGGTGTGCTTCAGATATTCGACGCGTGTCAGCAGCACGCCGGCATTGCCCACCAGGGATCGACCGGGTTCCAGAATGACCTGCAGGTAACCCAGTCCGTGCGCCTGCAGCGCGGCGAACACCGGATTCAGCAGTTCCGCCGGGTGTGGCGGGGTTTCATCGGTATAGCGGATACCCAGGCCGCCGCCCAGATCCAGGTGGCGCAGCGTGATGCCCTCGGCCGCCAACTCGTCGATCAGGGTCAGCAGCTTGTCCAGGGCGTCCAGATAGGGGCTGATCTGGGTGATCTGCGAGCCGATGTGGCAGTCCACGCCGACGATCTCCAGCCCGGGCAGTTGCCGGGCCTGGCGATACAGGGCGGGCGCCTTCAGGATGTCGATGCCGAATTTGTTTTCTTTCAGCCCGGTGGAAATGTAGGGATGGGTCTTGGCGTCCACGTCCGGGTTGACGCGCAGCGACACCGGGGCGCGCACACCCATTTCCTGGGCGATATCGGCCAGTCGTTCCAGTTCGGCGGCGGATTCGACGTTGAAGCATTTGATGCCGGCCGTCAGGGCCTGGCGGATTTCCCAGCCTTGCTTGCCCACGCCGGAAAACACGATGCGCGCGGGGTCGGCGCCGGCTGCCAGCACACGGGCTAATTCGCCGCCCGATACGATGTCGAATCCCGATCCCAGTTGCTGGAATTCGTGCAGCACGGCCAGGTTGGAATTGGCTTTGACGCCATAGCAGATCAGTGCGTTGCGCCCGGCGATGGCGGATTCATAACGCTGCCAGGCTTCCTGCAGAGCCGCGCGGGAATAGACGTAGAGCGGCGTTCCGTAGCGGTCGGCCAGATCGCTGAGCGGCAGATCTTCAGCATGCAGGACACCGTCCCGGATCGGAAAATGAGGGGCAGCAGTCATGGGCAATCAGGGTTGGACAGTGGGGGTGACGGTAGGCGGCGCCACCAGGGCGGCGTCGGCGGGCGGCGGCGGGGTGGCGGGTTTGAGCGGGCCTTTCATGCCGCAGCCGCCCAGCAGCAACGCCAGGCAGGCGCCGGCCAGGATGGTGGAAACACGGATCAGGGGGCTAGGCATCATCAGAAGGGTACGCGCACAGGTTGAGGAACGGCGGCATCGCTGTCGTTCTGCCCATGCAGCTGATCCAGCAGGGCGCCGATGCCGTCCTGCCCGGTAGCTGGGGCGTCGCCCGGCATGGGGTCGCCAGGGGCGGGCAGGCCGACGCGGGCGATGGCGGTGCCGGGCGGGAATTCCGAAAAATAGTAGTCGTTGTCAGCGCGCAACAAGCCGCTGGGCGGCGGGCCGGGGGGGATTTCCGGCTGGCCGGCCAAGGCGGTGCGCATGTAGCCGACCCAGATCGGCAGGGCGGCGCCGCCTCCGGTTTCTCCCTGGCCCATGGATTTGGGCTGATCAAAGCCCATCCAGGCCACGGCCACCAGTTTAGGCATGAAGCCGGCGAACCAGGCGTCCTGGGAATCATTGGTGGTGCCGGTTTTTCCGCCGATGTCATTGCGTTTCAGCTCGCGGTGGGCGCGTGCGCCCGTACCGACAGTGGCCACGCCGCGCAGCATGTCATCCATCACATAGGCGGTGCGCGGGTCGATGACCCGGGCCAGCGTGTCGCCGGCGATGGTCGGACGTGATCGCATGATGATCTTGCCGCTGCTGTCGGTCACATGGTCGATCAGATAGGGCGGCACGCGGTAGCCGCCGTTGGCGAAGACGGCGTATCCGCCGGCCAGCTGCAGGGGCGTGACGCTGCCGGCGCCCAGGGCCAGCGGCAGCACGGCAGGCTGGCGGGAACGATCAAAGCCGAAGCGTGTGATGTAGTCCTGCACATATTGCGGGCCGACTGCCTGCATGATGCGGATGGACACCATGTTCTTGGACTTATACAGGCCCTGACGCATGGTCAGCATGGGCTCGTAGGAGCGGCCGTAGTTTTTCGGATTCCAGGCCTTGGAGCCGGTCTGCTCGGCGGTCAGGGAAAAGGGTTCGTCGGAAATCTGGGTGGCGGGCGTCAGTCCGCGTTCCAGGGCGGACGCATAGATGAAGGGCTTGAATGAAGACCCCGGCTGGCGCCAGGCCTGCGTGACCCGGTTGAATTTGCCTTCTTCGAAGTCAAAGCCGCCCACCATGGCCACGATGCCGCCATCCTGGGGCCGCAACGACACCAGGGCGGCCTGGATGCTGGGCTTGTTCAGCAGTTCCCAGTAGTCGTCCTGCTGGTGAATATAGACCACGGAACCGCGCTGGATGCGGACGGCGTCCTTGGCGTTGGCGACCAGGCCACGGGCCACGACCCGCAGCGCGCGCTTGTCGGTGATGTTGACGATGTCGCTGGGGCTGCGGGCGACCTTGACCTCGGTGGGGCTGGCAGACAGGACGACGCCCGTCAGCAGGTCGCCGTTGTCGGGGTATTTCTCCTGGACGGTATCCAGGATGTCATTGAAGGCTTCCGGCTGGCTTTCGATGCCGGCTGGCAGGTCGACGGTTTCCTCGGGGCCGGGATAGGGCGCCCGACGGGTGTAGTCCAGGATGCCGGCGCGCAGGGATTCGTAGGCGGCTTCCTGGTCTTTGGACTGGATCGTGGTGTAGATATTGAAGCCGCGTGAATAAATGTCGTCCTGGTAGACGCCGTACAGCAGCTGGCGGGCCAGTTCGGCCGGGTATTCCCCATGCACGGCATAGCGGCCGGTGGGCGTGCCGGCGGCGGACTTGATGAGGATGGGCTGGTCCTTGGCCTGCTGGTATTCGGTGTCCGTCAGATAGCCCAGGTTGCGCATACGGCCCAGCACATAGGCCTGGCGGGACTTGGCGCGTTCGAAATTCGAAATCGGGTTGAAGCGTGACGGGGCCTTGGGAATACCGGCCAGCATAGCGGCCTCGGCTGACGTGATGTCAGCCAGCGGCTTGCCGAAATACGTGCGGCTGGCCGCGGCGAAGCCGTAGGCGCGGTGTCCCAGGAAGATCTGGTTCATGTACAGATCCAGGATCTGGTCCTTGCTCAGGGTGGCTTCGATCTTGAAGGTCAGCAGCAGTTCGTAGAATTTCCGCGTGTAGGTCTTTTCGGACGACAGGTAGAAATTGCGGGCAACCTGCATGGTGATGGTACTGGCGCCCTGGGTCTTGGACATATGCACCATGTTGGCGATGGCGGCGCGTAGCACGCCGGTCCAGTCGATGCCGCCATGCTGGTAGAAACGGTCATCTTCCGCCGCCAGGATAGCGGACTTCATGATGTCCGGGATTTCGTCGAAGCGCAGCACGTTGCGCCGTTCTTCGCCGAATTCGCCGATCAGCACCTGGTCGGCGGTATAGATGCGCAACGGCACGCGTGGCCGATAATCGGTCATGGCGTGCAGGTCGGGCAGATTGGGCCATGCCAGCGCCAGCGCCAGCGACAGCAGCAAAGCGGCGCAGACGCCCATGCCGGCGCAGAGGACGAACGCCTTCAGGACCAGACGCATGAGCCAGGAACGGGCGGGCGCTTTGGCCTTGGTGGGAGTTTTGGTGGTTCTCATCAGAGGCGATTGTAAGGCCTGGCGGAAGCAGGCCAGAGATCGGAGGCGGAGTCTATGTAACTGGATGCTGCGAACGCGGCCGGATAAAGCATGTGTCAGCGCGTCGGATGGAGGTGTCGGAGCCCGTGCATCGGCCAATGCGATAATACACGCAAACCAACCTCGCACCGCATCCCATGCCGATGGAATCCGATCCCGCCACCGCTGCTATTTTCCCAGACTCTGCTCAGGACATGGCGACGCCGATTTTTCTGGTGGGCATGATGGGGGTGGGTAAAACCACGATCGGCCGCCAGCTGGCAGCGGCGCTAGGGCGCGAGTTTATCGATCTGGATCATGCCATCGAGGCCCGTTGCGGGGTGCGTGTCGCCACCATTTTCGATATCGAGGGCGAGGCCGGCTTCCGCCGTCGAGAGACCGCCTTGCTGGATGAATATACCCGCGTGCCGGGGCTGGTGCTGGCCACGGGCGGCGGCGCTGTGCTGGCCGAGGAAAATCGCCGCATGCTGTCCGATCGGGGGTGCGTGGTCTATCTGCGCGCCAGCGTGGACGAACTATACCGGCGCGTGGCGCGGGACCGGAACCGGCCGCTGCTGCGCACCGACGATCCCCGTCAACGCATCGCCGACCTGCTGGCGCAACGCGAACCCTTGTATGACAGCGTGGCCGACATCCGGCAGGATACGGTGGATCAGCCCATCACCCAGATCGTGCGCAGTCTGCTGGCCTTGTTGCCGGCTCATCCTTTACAGTAGATCTCATGCATACCGTTCAAGTCGCCACTCCTGGCGGGCATTACCCCATTCATATCGGTCCGGGCCGGCTCGACGTTCTGGCCGGCAGTTTGCCGGCCGATGCCACGGCGCTGGCCGTCGTCACCAACACCACCGTGTCGGCGCTGATGGGGGATCGGGTGCGGGCCGTGCTGGCATCAACCGGCAAGCCGGTCTGCTGGATCGAACTGCCCGATGGCGAACAGTTCAAGACCTGGGAATCGCTGAACCAGATTTTTGATGCGCTGTTGACGGCCGGACTGGACCGCAAGGCCGTGCTGGTGGCGTTGGGCGGCGGGGTGGTGGGCGATATGTGCGGTTTTGCCGCCGCTTGCTATATGCGCGGCGTGCGCTTCATCCAGGTCCCGACCACGCTGCTGGCGCAGGTGGATTCCTCGGTGGGCGGCAAGACCGCCATCAATCACCCCTTGGGCAAGAACATGATCGGGGCTTTCTACCAGCCCCAGGCCGTCGAAATCGATACCCGGGTGCTGGCGACCCTGCCGGCGCGCGAAATTTCAGCCGGCCTGGCCGAACTGATCAAATACGGCATGATCGCTGACGCAGAGTTTTTTACCTGGTGCGAATCCCACGTGCAGGCCTTGCGTGCGCTGGATGATGCAGCGATCGAATACGCTGTGCGCCGCGCCTGCGAACTGAAGGCCTGGGTCGTGTCCCAGGACGAACGCGAATCCGGCTTGCGGGCCATCCTGAATTTTGGCCACACCTTCGGACACGCCATCGAGTCCGGGCTGGGCTATGGCCAGTGGCTGCATGGCGAAGCCGTGGGCTGCGGCATGGTGATGGCGGCGGAACTCTCCGCCCGGGTGTGCGGCCTGGATGCTGCAGCGGTCGACCGTATCCGCGCGCTGGTCCTGGCCATCGGCTGCCCTGTGCAGGCGCCCGGCCTGGGCGTGGAGCGCTGGCTGGATCTGATGCGGGTGGACAAGAAAACCGAGGGCCGGCACATCCGCTACGTGCTGTTGCCTGAATTGGGCCGCGCCAGCGTGCAGGCGGTAGACGACGAGCAGGTCAGGCCGCTGCTGCCTGCCGAGGCAAAGGCCTGATCATGGCGCCGCTGGCCCCGTATGCCTGCCATCCGGAAGCCACGCGGGGGCGCCTGCACCCCGAACCCGCACCCCAGGGGCGCAGCGATTTCCAGCGTGACCGCGACCGCATCGTGCATTGCTCGGCGTTCCGGCGGCTGGAATACAAGACCCAGGTATTCCTGAATCACGAAGGTGATCTGTTTCGCACCCGGCTGACCCATAGCATCGAAGTCGCCCAGATCGCCCGCACCCTGGCGCGTAACCTGAACGTGCACGAAGACCTGATCGAGGCGATCGCGCTGGCGCATGACCTGGGGCATACGCCGTTCGGCCATGCAGGCCAGGACGAACTGAACGCCTGCCTGCGCGAACTCGTGCCGGATGCGGGCGGTTTTGAGCACAATCTGCAAAGCCTGCGGGTGGTGGATGAACTCGAAG
Organism: Castellaniella sp.; assembly: GCF_034675905.1. Classification (GTDB taxonomy): domain Bacteria; phylum Pseudomonadota; class Gammaproteobacteria; order Burkholderiales; family Burkholderiaceae_B; genus Castellaniella. Next base: position 943,708 of record NZ_JAUCCV010000010.1, read on the forward strand.
ACCGCTACGCGGCCTTTGACGGCCTGAACCTGTGTTTCGAGACACGCGAGGGCATCTTGAAGCATTGCTCGCGTCGTTATGCCCGGCAGTTGGGGCCGGTGGCCGCCCGTTTCCTGGATGGCACTCAGCCGTCTCTGGAAGCCCAGCTGACCAACCTGGCGGACGAAATCGCCTACAACAATCACGATATCGACGACGGGCTGCGCTCTGGCCTGATCGCCGTGCCGCAGCTGCTGGACCTGGATATTTTCGCCACGCACCACGCACAGGTGCGCCGCCGTTATCCCGATGTGGACTCCAAACGTCTGGTGTCTGAAGTCATTCGCGCCATGATCAATACCCTGGTGCTGGACCTGACGCAGACGACGGCGGCCAATATCGCCCGGTTGCAGCCCGACAGCGTCGATGCCGTGCGCGCGGGGCCGCCGCTGGCCGCTTTTTCCGACCCGCTTCGCGCGCAGGCCGATGCCCTGAAGCAGTTCCTGCTGAACAATCTGTACCGTCATGCCCAGGTCATGCGCATGACCTACAAGGCGCGGCGCATCGTGCGGGATCTGTTCGGCGCGTTTCGGGATGATCCCCGGCTGCTGGCTGACGAATACCGGCGCGACGATTCCGTCGCCCAGGCGCGCGCCATCGCCGACTATATCGCCGGCATGACGGATCGCTACGCCATCCGCGAACACCACGCGATCTTCCGCATGGATTAATCTGGACACAGGGCAGTCCCTGCGGACTGTCCTGTGCCTGATTAATCCGAGCCGCTTGCAAGCGGCGAGGTGGAGTGATCGTGGCATATGGCAGTCCCTGCGGACTGTCCTGCGCCTGATTAATCCGAGCCGCTTGCAAGCGGCGAGGTGGATGAGACTGGACATGTGATGGTCCTCTGCGGACCGTCACATGCCTGTCGAATCCGAGTGGCCTGCAGGCCACGAGGTGGAGGGATCGGGGCACAGTGGTCCCCCGCAGTCCCCCGCAGTGAACCGCAAGGAGGTGCACCCATGAGCCTCAGCAATTCCGCTTTCAGATCTTTCCTGCGCGCCGTGCTGGCGGCGCTGGACGAACCCGGTGCGGATGACGCCATCCGGATGGACGGCAGCGGCGTTCTGCCATCGCGCTATCCGGTGACGGACCTGGCCTGCGCCAGCATCGGCGCCGCCGGCCTGATGCTGGCCCGCTGGGTCGATCCTGTATGCCCGCCCCTGGTGCGGCTGGACCGGCCCCTGGCATCCTGGTGGTTCGGCTATACCCTGAAGCCCCAGGGTTGGCAGATCCCTGCCGTGCGTGATGCCGTCACGGGCGATTATGCCGCGGCAGACGGCTGGATTCGACTGCATGCCAATGCTGTGCATCACCGGCAGCGGGCGCTGCGCGTGCTGGGCCTGCCGGACGACGCCGTCAGGGATCAGGTGGCGGCGCGGGTGTGCGCCTGGTCCGCGGTCGATCTGGAAGATGCTCTGGTTGAGCAGGCGGCGTGCGCGGCCGCCTTGCGCACCCCTGCGCAGTGGCGCGGGCATCCGCAGGGCCTGGCCGTCGCCGGCGAACCCTTGCTGCATCGTCAGGACGGCGCATCCTGCGCCGGCTTTCCCCGGTCTGCCGTTCAGGATGGAGCGACCGTCTGGACCCAGGGGGATGCTTCCTCTGCCGCCCGCCCCTTGGCGGGGCTGCGGGTGCTGGACCTGACCCGGGTGCTGGCCGGGCCGGTTTGCACCCGTTTTCTGGCGGCCTATGGGGCGCAGGTGCTGCGTCTGGACCCAGCCGGCTGGGACGAGCCGGGCATGGCGCCGGAAGTCACGGTGGGCAAGCGCTGCGCGGAACTGAATCTGCGCGATCCGGTCGGGGTGGATCGGTTCAGGCGCTTGCTGGCGCAAGCTGACGTGCTGGTGCATGGCTACCGGCCGGATGCCCTGGACCGCCTGGGGCTGGGAGCTGACGTCCGTCAGCAGTTGCGCCCCGGCTTGGTGGATGTCAGTCTGGATGCCTGGGGCTGGACCGGGCCCTGGCGCAATCGCCGGGGTTTCGACAGTCTGGTGCAGATGAGCACCGGCACTGCCTGGCCGGGCCGGCCGGATGTGAAGCCGGATCCTCTGCCGGTGCAGGCGCTGGATCAGGCCGCGGGCTACTGGATGGCGGCCTGCGTGCTGAAAGGCCTGATCGACCGCAGGGAGCGGTCGCGAGGCAGTGTGTGGCGTACCTCTCTGGCGCGCGTGGCTGCCTTGTTGGCCTCCGATCCGATGGCGGCGGCCCATGAAAAAACGGAACCGTCTTTGGGGGCGGTTCCGTCGGATGCCTATGAGACCGCCATCGAGGCCACTGCCTGGGGGCCTGCCTATCGCTTGCGTGCGCCTTGCCGTGTAGGCGATGTGCGATGGCGGTGGGACAGGCCGGCGGGTGCGCTGCGCAGCAGCCCGCCGGATTGGTGACGATCAGTCGTCGGTCGCCATGGCGGCCAGCGTCGAGGGCGCCAGGTTTTTCTTGGTGCGGCGGCGGCGCATCAGGGGGGGGGATGATCACGATGGCCAGGGAGATGATCCACAATCCGATGGATACCGGGCTGTTCCACAGGATGTGCAGTTCACCGTTGGTGATGGACAGCGCCCGTCGCAGGTTTTGCTCCATCATGGAACCCAACACGACACCCAGCACCATGGGCGCCATGGGGATGCCGCCCTTGCGCAGCAGGTAGCCGATCAGGCCTAGGAAGGCGGCCATGGTCAGGTCGAAGGTGCCGGCGTTGATGGCGTAGACACCGATGAAGCTGATGCACAGGATGCCGGGGACCAGCAGCCAGTTCGGCAGCGCCAGGACTTTGGAGAACACGCGCACCAGGGGGATGTTCATCAGGAACAACATGACGTTGGCGATGAACAGCGATGCCACCAGACCCCAGACCAGTTCGGGTTTGGTGTCGAACAGCACCGGGCCCGGCGTGATGTTGTACAGGGTCAGGGCGCCCATCATCACTGCCGTCGTGCCCGATCCGGGGACGCCCAGGGTCAGCATGGGGACCATGGCGCCCACGGCTGCCGAGGTCGAGGCGGCTTCGGGGGCGGTCACGCCGCGCAGGTCGCCTTCGCCGAAGCAGGCGTCGGGATCACGGCCTTCCTGGTAGCGCTTTTCATTGGAGTACGCCACGGCGGATGCCACGCTGGCGCCGGCGCCCGGCAGCACGCCGATGAAAAACCCGATGATGGAGCCGCGCAGCACCGTCCATTTGGTGTACAGCAGTTCTTGCAGGTTGAACAGCTTGCGCTTGTTGGGCGGCACTTCTGGGGCCTGCCCGCGAATGGCCGATTCCAGCAATTCCAGCAGTTCGGCGATGGCGAACAGGGCGATCACCACCACCACGAAGGCGATGCCGTCGAACAGGTGCACCGAATCAAAGGTGTAGCGGTACACGCCCGAATTGGCGTCCACGCCCACCGTGGCGATCGCCAGGCCCAGCATGGCCGACAGCGTGCCCTTGACGGGCTGGTTGCCCAGCAGACTGGTCAGGCAGCAGAAGGCGAAGATGATCAGGACGAAATATTCGGCCGGCCCGAAAGCCAACGCCCAGCTGGCCAGGATGGGGGCCAGAATGATGACGCCCAGGGTGGCGACCAGCGAGCCGCAGAAGGCCGACCAACCCGACAGGGACAGCGCGACGTTGGACAGGCCTTTGCGCGCCAGGGGATAACCGTCCAGCGTGGTCATGATGGCGCTGGCTTCGCCGGGCACGTTGATCAGGATGGCGCTGATGCGTCCGCCGTATTCGGCGCCGACGTACACGGCGGCCAGCAGAATCAGCGCGGTTTCAGGGGGCAGATTCATCGCATAGGCGATGGGGATGAGCATGGCCACGCCGTTGATGGGACCCAAACCCGGCAGCACGCCGACCATGGTGCCCAGAAAAGAGCCAATGGCGGCGACCAGCAGATTGGTCCAGGAAAAGGCGACATCGAAGCCGATGCTCAGGTGACTGAGGATTTCGCTCATCATGACAGGAACTCCAGGGGACCCAGCGGCAGCACGACGTCCAGCGCGCGATCAAATAAGAGGAAGAACAGCACGCCCATGACGATGCCCGCAATGGTCATCTTGATCCACGGGCCGCCGAACAGGCGACCGATGACAACCGTGATGATGGCGGTGGCGATGATGAAACCCAGGGTTTCAAACAGCAGGGCGTAGATGAAGATGTAGACCACCATCAGCATCAGGCGCGGCCAGTCGATGGCTTCGCCCCGACGGGGCTTGTTCCAGTTTTTGTACAGCAGCCAGGCACCGCACAGGGCGATGATCAAGGCAATCAGCATCGGAAAGGCCCGGGGGCCCACCGGTTCATAGGCAAAGGGAGCCTGCAGGTCGTGGCCGAACCACGCCATCAGGCCGGCAAAGATCAGGGCACAGAAGCCCAACAAACGATCACTCATGGCGAGGTCCGGTACTTAAGTTATTGAAAAATTATTGACGGATCAGACCGAATTCATCGGCCAGCTTGGTGTAGGCCTTGACGCGTTCCTTGATGTAGGAATCCAGTTCCGGGCCGGATTTGTTGAAGGGGAACAGACCCTGCTTGTCGCGGATGGCGGCAAACGACGGATCGGCCTGGGTCTTGTTGAAGGCATCCACCCACCATTGGTAGTCGGCGTCCGAGACCTTCGGGCCGACGTAGAAGCCGCGGATGATGGGCCAATCGATGTCGAAGCCTTCTTCGGCGGCGGTCGGCACGGACGACAGCTTGCCCGGCAGGCGGTGGTCGCTGAACACGGCCAGCACACGGATCGGGGCGCCGCCTTCCAGCATGGTGAAGGCTTCGGCTGCATCGCCCATATAGGCCTGGATGTGACCGCCGCGCAGGGCCGTCAGCGCGTCGCCGCCCCCTTCAAAGGCCACGAAACGCATCTTGCGATAGTCCACGCCGGCGGCGCGGGCCGTCAGGGCGGCCTTCATCCAGTCCTGGCTGCCGACGGTACCGCCCGCGCCCAGCACGATCTTGGTCGGGTCTTCTTTGAAGGCGGCCATCATGTCTTTCAGGCTCTTGTAGGGCGAATCGTCGCGCACCACAGCCACACCGTAGTCGGAGCCGACGGCGGCCAGCCAGCGCACGTCATCCACGCTGTAGCGACCGAATTTCTTCTGGGCCAGATTCAGCAGCGAACCGCCGGAAAACGCCACGATGGCATTGGGATCGTCGGGTTTCTGGGCGATGACGTGGTTGTAGGCCACCGCGCCGATGCCGCCGGGCATGTAGACGATACGCATCGGGTCGCTCAGGGCGCCGGATGCCTTCAGGCCTTCCTGGGCCAGACGGCAGGTCAGGTCAAAGCCGCCGCCGGGGTTGGCCGGAGCGATACATTCGGGTTTCGGGGGGGCTGCCTGGGCAGCCAGTCCGAAGGCCAGCAGCGTGCTGCCCAACAACAGCGACAGAGATCGGGGAGTCATGACGTTAGTCTCCTTAGAGTGGGAAAAGCCTGGTACGAATAGACAGCTGGGACCAGGTACCCCCGCACCTTAAGCAATCGGTCCTTTCCATTTGCTTTCAAAATGACATACTCTCGGGATAACCCTAGTGAAAAAGAAACAATTTGCCCGATTTTGGCTGGTCAGCACTGTCGGTTGATGACACACTTTCACACAAGGTCCCTGTGATGGAGAGGTCGATTGAACAGAACCCTGCCCGTCGTGGTGCTGCTGCTGCTGATCGGGCTGGGGACTACGCTCGGACTCGAATCCTGGGACCGGTCGCGCCATGATGCCGCTGTCACGGATCGGGTGCAGCAACAGCTGAATTGGCACGCGCGGCGCCTGTCGGATGATCTACAGGCCTTGCTGGCCTTGAACCGCCGTTTGGCTGATGCGCTGGCGGCCGTCGCGCCCGGCCAGGAAGCCGGCCCCTTTGCCGCGCTGGCGCCGCAGATGGTGCGCCAGCATGCCGATATTCGCAGCGTCGTCTACGTGGATCGGCTGAAGATCACGCAGGTCTATCCTGTCGCGGGCAATGAAAACGTGATCGGCTTGGATTACGGCCTGCATCCGGAATTCATGGCCAAGATCAAGCAGATGATCCAGCAGCAGACGCCCGTCATCGATGGCACCGCGCGGTTGGTCCAGACGGGACGGACCGGCCTGATCGTCCGTACGCCGCTGTTTGTCGATGCCGCGCCTGGTCAGCCGCCGATCTACCGGGGGATGGCGGCCCTGACCGTGGATCTGGCCAGAACCTTGCGGCAGGCGGGCTTGCAGGGGGCTGACCTGCCCTTTGATCTGGCGATCCGCAGTGCTGCGACAGCGGATCACCCCGCCCGCGTACTGGATGGCGAACCGGGCCTGTTCGATCAGCCTCATGCTCAGGCCCGGATTGCGCTGCCGGACGGCGATTGGGAATTGGCCGCCGTGCCTCGTGCGGATCTGGTCTACGATGGGGCGCGGGCTTGGCTTATCCGAGGGATCGGCGGCGGGTTCACCATGATGGTGCTGCTGTTGTTTCTGTATCGTCGCGGGGTGCTGACGGTGGGCCTTCAGGGTCGTAAACCAGAGGCCGGCCTGATGTCTTTGCGCACGCTCTTGCTGCTGGCGACGCTGGTGCCCCTGTCTTTGATCGTGGGCTTGGCAGGATGGCTGGTATTCACCGTGTCCATCCAGACGGTTCAGAGCATGGAACAACAGCGGGTGGAAGAGCTGGCGGCCCAATTGCGCGACAAGGTGTCGGCTTTTTTCGAGGAGCCTCGTGCGGCGGCGACCTTCAACATCCGGCAACTGCAGGACGGCTTGTTGTCGCTGGATGCGCGGTCTGCCTTGCTGCACAGTTTTTTGCTGCAGTTGCGCCAGCAACCGCTGCTGACCTACCTATCCTTCAGTACGGCCAGTGGTGATTACCTGGCGGCCAGCCGCCCGCCTCGCGGGCCGGAACAAGGGCTGCAAATCCTGGAAGCCAGCCAGGCCGATGGCGGCATCATGAACATCTATCGAGTGGATGACGCCAATCGGCGCAGCACGCAATTGCCCGCAGGCAATGCCCATTTTGACCCCCGCGTCCGCCCCTGGTTCACGGCGGCGGTCGACGCCGGCGCCCTGCATTGGTATATGGCATATCAGTATGCCATCCAGGCGGTTGACGGGCATTATGACGATATGGGCATGGGCATGGCCGCGCCACTGTATGACGCCCGGCATCAGTTGCTGGGGGTATTGACCGCCGATGTGGCGCTGACTCGGATCAGTCAGTTCCTGTCGGCGGAAATGGACGGTTTGGGCGGTGTCGCGTTTCTGATGGAACCCGATGGCCGGCTGCTGGCCAGATCCGACGGCGGGCCGGTCTACGAGCAGCATGATGGACAGGCGCAGCAGATCCTGGCCGTGGATAGCGCCAGTTCCGTGATCCAGCGGGTGAGCGCCGAGGTGAGGCAGTCCGGACGCGCCTTCGGGCATCGTTTGCTGGCCGAGCAGAGCCATCGCTACCAGACCCATTGGCAGTCCATCCAATTGCCGGATGGTCCTTTGTTGACCTTGGCCTTGGCTTTGCCGGAAAGCCGTTACGCGGGGCCGGTGGAACAGTCCATCCAACGTATCGGATTGCTGATCCTGGGGTTCTGGATGCTGGGCCTGATGGCGGTTTCCTTGTCTGCATGGTGGCTGTCCAGGCCGCTGCAAGCCTTGATCCGCTGGGCCGGCAGTCTGGCCGATGGTCAGTGGCAGGCGCCTCCGGCGGTACGCAGTCCGGTGCAGGAAATCGTGATGCTGGCGCGGGCCCTGGGCAGTATGGCGGAGCGTTTGCAGGGGAATCAGCAGGCGCTTGAACAGCAGGTGGCGGATCGTACGCAGGCGCTGGTGCTGGCCAACCAGCAACTGATGGAATTGTCCGTCACAGATAGCTTGACGGGCCTGGCGAATCGCCGCCATTTCGACGAGGTCCTGGAGCAGGAATGGCATCGTGCGCGGCGCGAGGGTCGTGCCGTCAGCTTGCTGATGATCGATGTGGACTGGTTCAAGCACTATAACGACGCCTACGGCCATCAGGCCGGTGATGCGGTGTTGCAGCATGTCGGGCGCGTGCTGCGCCAGATTTTTCAGCGCTCGGGCGACCTGTCGGCCCGTTATGGCGGCGAGGAATTCGCCGTCATCATGGTGGGGCTGGACGGCGCCGCCGGCGCTCTCATGGCGCAGCGGGTATGCGACGCTATCTCCGCCCTGGATCTGCCGCACGAATATGGGCTGAACGGCCGCGTCACGGTCAGCGTCGGGGTGGCGGAAATGGATCTGGAAAACGTGCAGGCGGTTCAGAAACTGATCGGCCAGGCCGATAGCGCCCTGTATCGCGCCAAGGCCGCCGGGCGCAATTGCATCGAGTGCAGTACAGAAAGCGATGCGCCATCAGCGCAGGATGCTGACAAGGATTCAGGCTGACGAAGCGGGGGGGGCGGGAAAGACCAGAGAAACCTCGCAGCCTTGCCCCGGTGATCGGATGCTCAGGGAACCTTTGTGGCGCTGCATGATGGTGTGCACGATGGCCAATCCCAGGCCTGCCCCGTGGGTATGCTTGCCCGCCTGGCCGCGCCGGAACCGCCGGCCGGCCTTGCGGATGTCAGCTTCCGACATGCCCAGCCCCGTATCCAGGACGCTCAGCACGGTCTGGCCGGATTCCTGTGTGATGCGCAGGGTGATGGAGCCGCCGAACGGGGTATATTTGATGGCATTGTCCATCAGGTTGAGCACGGCCTCGCGCAGCAGCCATTCGATGCCCGGCACAGTGGCGTTCAGTTCTGCGCCTTCCATGGCGATGGATTGATGCTTTTGCCGCGCCAGACTGTAGAGTTGGCGGATCACGTCTTGAGCCAGCGGGGCCAGGGCGACGGGCAGCAGCGCGTCGGTCTGCGCATCGGCTTCGCGCACGCGGGCCAGCGCCAGCATCTGGGCGGAGGTGCGCTGGGCCTGGACCAGGCCCTGGCGCATGGCCAGCAGCGCCGTGCGTGCTTCCGCTGGATCAGGTTCGCGCAGGGCATAGTCCAGTTGCGTATTCAGCACGGCCAAGGGCGTGCGCAACTGGTGCGAGGCATCGTCCAGAAACTGCCGTTGACGGCGGGCCTGGCGCGCGTGGCGGGCGACGTGTTGGTTGATGGCCTGTACCAGCGGCTGCACCTCGCGGGGCAGTTCGGGGGCCAGAATGGGGCTCAGGTCATCGACATGGCGGCTTTTCAGCTTGCGATACAGGCGTGTGAGCGGCCGCAGGCCGATCAGCACCCCTAGGAAAATCAGTCCCGAAGACGCCAGGACTTCGAGGGCGTCGCGCAGGATGTTGCGCAGCATGATGTCGCGGATGACGCTGTCGCGGCCGCTGCGGTCTTCGCCCACCATGACGATGACCCGCCCGCGTTCCTGTCCGTACAGGGGCGGCGACATGCGCCGGGCCAGGGCGGCGATGCGGATCGGCGTACCCAGGTAGTCGCGGTCATAGAAGACCGGCGTCCCGGACTGCAGTCGCGCATCGGGCAGCGGCAGTTCCTGGTTGCCGATATCGGCCAGACCGTCTTCGGTCATGATGCGGTAGTAGACCGTGTTATTGGCCGTCAGCTCGAAAAATTCCAGCATCAGGTAGGGCAGTTCCACCGCCAGGCCGCCGCTGTCGGTGGCGATGTTGTGGTCGATGGCCCGCAGGGCGCCGATCAGCGACCGGTCGTAGGCCAGGTCGATCTGGTTATGCAGCTGAGAGCTGGAATGCCATAGGGCGATGCTCAGCACCGTCACCTGGGCGGGGATCAGCATCCATAGCAGCAGCGCCCGCAGGCTGCGCGATCGGGGTTCAGCCGGGGGCATGCTGGGTGGGTTCCAGGCAATAGCCGACGCCGCGCAGGGTGACGATCTGGACGCCGGTGTCCGCCAGTTTTTTGCGCAGGCGGTGCACCAGCACTTCGATGGCTTCCAGATTGATGCTGGTGTCGTCCGGGCTGATGCGGTCCAGCATCTGCTGTTTGGTGATGGGTTCGCCGGCCTTTTGCATCAGGACTTTCAGGGCGGCGTATTCGCGCGGCGACAGGGCCAGCGGGGTATCGCGATGCAAAAAGCGCTGGCTGCCGATGTCCAGCACCAGTTCGCCCAGCATCCAGCGGGGGTGTTCGCGGCCCCGGCTGCGGCGGATCAAGGCGTGAAGCCGGGCCTCGAGCTCCTCGATCGCAAAGGGTTTTTGCATGAAATCGTCGGCGCCTTCGTGCAGGGACCCGATGCGCTCGGCCATGGCGTCGCGCGCTGTCAGCACCAGCACAGGACAGCGGTCGTCGCGGCTGCGCAGGCGGCGCAGGAATTCGTGCCCGCTCATGCCGGGCAGGCCCAGATCCAGGATGATGGCATCGAATTCTTCCACGGCCAGGCGGCGTTCGGCCAGTTCGGCGTCGTCGGCCCAATCGACCATGAAGCCCCCGTGGCGCGCCAGGCTGCGCGCCAGCCAGTTGGCCAGTTCCGATTCGTCTTCGATCAACAGAATACGCATGGCGTCGATGATAGGGCTCGGCGGCCTATTTGCCCAGTATGGTTTTCAGCCAGGCGCCGGTATGGCTGTCCGGGCTGGCGGCGATGGTTTCCGGCGTTCCCTGCGCCACGATCCGTCCGCCGCCGGCCCCGCCTTCAGGGCCCAGGTCAACCACCCAGTCGGCGGTCTTGATCACGTCCAGATTGTGCTCGATGACCAACACCGTGCTGCCGGCCTGCACCAGCTGCTGCAAGACATCCAGCAATACCGAGATATCGTGGAAGTGCAGACCCGTGGTGGGTTCGTCCAGCACATACAGTGTGCGGTCCGAGCCGCGCCGGGACAGCTCCTGGGATAGTTTGATGCGCTGCGCCTCGCCGCCCGACAAGGTGGTCGCGCTCTGGCCCAGACGGATATAGGACAGGCCCACATCCATCAGGGTCTGCAGCTTGCGGGCGGCGGTCGGCACGGCGGCGAACAGCTCCAGCGCCTGGGAGACCGTCAGGTCCAGGATGTCACTGATGGTGTGGCCCCGGTAGCGGATATCCAGGGTTTCGCGGTTGTAGCGCAGCCCCTGGCAGACCTCGCAGGGGACATACATGTCGGGCAGAAAATGCATTTCTACGCGCACCATGCCGTCGCCCTGGCAGGCTTCGCACCGCCCCCCTTTGACGTTGAAGGAAAAGCGCCCCGCATCGTAGCCGCGCAAGCGGGCCTCCGGCACCCCGGCGAACAGTTCGCGGATCGGCGTGAACAGCCCCGTGTACGTGGCGGGATTGCTGCGCGGCGTGCGGCCGATGGGGTTCTGGTCGATGCTGATGATCTTGTCGAAATGCTCCAGGCCTTCCAGGCGGTCAAAGGGCGCGGGCGTCGTCTGGGCGCGGTTCAGGCGGTGGCTCATGATCGCCACCAGCGTGTCGTTGATCAGGGTCGATTTGCCCGACCCTGACACCCCGGTCACACAGGTGAAGCGCCCGACCGGGAGGCTCAGATCCACTCCCTGCAGATTGTTGCCCCGGCAGCCCAGTACCCGCAGCCAGGGCTGGTCTGGGTTGTCGGCGGCAACAGGGCGGCGCTCTGGCAGGGCGATGCACTGCACGCCGGACAGATACTGGCCGGTCAGCGATTGCGGCTGGGCGGCGATGTCCTGCGGCGTTCCCTGGGCGACGACATAACCGCCCTGTTCGCCCGCGCCCGGCCCCATGTCCAGCACGTGATCGGCGGCGCGGATCATGTCCTCGTCGTGCTCCACCACGATCACGCTGTTGCCCAGGTCGCGCAACTGCTGCAGGGTGTCGATCAGCCGCCGGTTGTCGCGCTGGTGCAGACCGATGGACGGTTCATCCAGCACGTACATGACCCCCGTCAGGCCGGATCCGATCTGGCTGGCCAGGCGGATGCGCTGGGCCTCGCCGCCCGACAGCGTGTCGGCGCTGCGGTCCAGCGACAGGTAGCCCAGGCCCACGTTGTCCAGGAAGTCCAGCCGGGCGCGGATTTCGTGCACGATACGTTCGGCGACCTCGCGCCGCGCCCCGCCGATCTCTGATTCCTGGAACCAGCGGCGGCAGTCGGCCAGCGACAGGGCTTCGATGTCGTAGATGGCGCGCCCGCGCCGCTGGCCGGGGCCGGGGTCCGTGCCGATCAGCACGTGACGGGCCTCGGTGCACAGGCGCGCGCCCCGGCAGTCCGGGCAGTTGCTGGTATGGCGCAGCCGCCCCAGTTCTTCGCGCACGGCATTGGAATGCGTTTCGCGCCAGCGCCGTTCCAGGTTCGGGATGACCCCTTCGAAGGCATGCCGGCGGATGGCGGGGATGCCGCCCTCGCCCAGATACTGAAAGGCGATTTCCTCGGCGCCGGAACCATGCAAAATATAGCTGCGGATGGCGGCGTCCAGGTCCTGGAACGGCGTGTCCAGGCTGAAGTGATAGTGCTGCGCCAGGCTGGCCATCATGGCGTAGCTGAACGCATTGCGCCGATCCCAGCCGTGGATGGCGCCTGCCGCCAGGCCCAGTTCGGGAAACGCCACGACACGGTCCGGGTCAAAGGAATCCACCTGACCCAGGCCGTTACAGGTGGGACAGGCCCCCACCGGGTTGTTGAAGCTGAACAGGCGCGGTTCCAGGGCGCCCATGCCGCGCGCGCAGACCGGACAGGCGTAGGTCGCGGAAAACGACCATTCTTCCTGCGTATCCAGGTCCAGCACCCCGGCGCGGCCTTGGGCCAGATCCAGGGCGGTCTCGAAACTTTCAGCCAGCCGCTGGCGGTTGTCAGGGCGGGCCCGCAGGCGGTCCACCACGACATCCAGGCTCCAGGGGCCGTCGGGTTGGGGCAGGGGGGCGCTGCCGTCGATGGGGTGGATCTCGCCGTCGATGCGCGCACGCACGAATCCCAGGGCCTGCAGCCGCCGGCATTCGGCGGCCAGGTCGTCCTGGCGCTGGCGCGCCAATGGGGCCAGGATCGCCAGGCGGGTGTCTGCCGGGCGGGTCAGCACTTGGTCCACCATCTGGCTGACGCTTTGCGCCCGCAGCGGCAGATCATGGTCCGGGCAGTAGGGCGTGCCGATCCGGGCGTACAGCAGGCGCAGATAATCGTGGATTTCGGTGATTGTGCCCACGGTGGATCGCGGGTTGTGGCCGGCGGTCTTTTGTTCGATGGCGATGGCCGGCGACAGGCCGGTGATCACGTCCACATCGGGCTTGTCCATCATCTGCAGGAACTGCCGTGCGTAGGCCGACAGGCTTTCTACATAGCGCCGCTGCCCTTCTGCGTACAGGGTGTCGAATGCCAGCGACGATTTACCCGAACCGGACAGGCCGGTGATGACGACCAGCTGGCGGCGCGGCAGGTCGATCGAGATGTTCTTCAGGTTGTGGGTGCGAGCACCGCGTATGCAGATGGCGTCCATGCCGGTAGGGTAGTTCAGGTTCTTCAAAGGCCAACTTGCTACTATAACGCGCAGCCCTTGCTTATCCGACTGGAAATACGCCCCACATGACGTCATCCCGTTCATCGAACCCCGCTTTGAAGCTGACCGCGCTGGAACGGCGCAGCAGCATCGCCTTGGCGATGCTGTTTGCCGCCCGCATGCTGGGCCTGTTCCTGTTGACGCCGATTTTCGCCGTCGCTGCGGGGGCGCTGGTCGGCGGGGACGACCCGGTCCGCGTGGGTCTGGCGCTGGGCGCTTATGGTTTGACGCAGGCCGTGATGCAAATCCCCCTGGGCATGGCGTCCGACCGTTACGGGCGCCGGCCGATCATCGTCTTCGGCATGCTGCTGTTCGTCATCGGCGGCGTCATCTGCGCCCTGAGCAATGATGTGGACTGGGTCACGGTGGGGCGCGTGGTGCAGGGCCTGGGGGCCGTGTCGGCCGCCATCACGGCCTGGATCGCAGACGCCACCCGCCCCGAAGTCCGCACCCGGGCCATGGCGATGGTGGGCGGGTCCATCGGCATTTCCTTTGCGTTGTCGCTGGTGCTGTCCCCCCTGCTGGTGGGTGAATTCGGCCTGTCGGGCCTGTTCTGGGCCATCAGCCTGCTGGGCTTCGTCTGCCTGTTGATCGCGATGTTCTTCGTGCCCGATGTGCCCAAGTCCGAGGCTGACATCATTCAGGCGACGCCGCACGACGTACTGGCGCACCGCGACCTGCTGCGCTTGAATTTCGGCGTGTTCTGCCTGCATTTCATCCTGATGGCGCTGTTCATGGTGGCGCCGGGCATGCTGGGGCGGCTGGGCGGCCTGGATTCCGGCAGCCTGTGGCAGGTCTACCTGCCGGTGATCCTGGCGTCGTTCGTGCTGATGGTGCCCGCGGTGTTCTACACCGAAACCCGCAAGGCGCATAAGCCGGCCCTGGAATGGGCGGTGCTGGGGCTGGCCGTCACGCTGGGGGCATTGCCCTGGCTGATGGATTCCTTCGCCCTGGTGGTGATCGCCCTCATCGGGTTTTTCGTCTGCTTCAACATCCTGGAAGCCCTGCAGCCATCCCTGGTGTCGCGGGTGGCGCCGCCTGCTCTCAAGGGCCTGGCGCTGGGGTTCTACAACACGGCTCAGTCGCTGGGCGTGTTCGCCGGCGGCGTGCTGGGCGGCATCCTGGTGCGCACCAGCGGGCCGTCCATGGTGTTCTGGGTCAGCGCCATGCTGGCTGTGGTCTGGCTGTATACCGCCCGGGGTTTCAAGGAAATCCGCCCGGGGCGCTAGACGCCGGGCGCCCGGCGTGGCTTAAGCCCCCCCGCTCTTGGCTTCAGTGCGGAGAGCAGGTCTGCTGCGTTGTTCGCCCACTCACCGCTTGCAAGCGGTCCGGACTCATGCCAGATCCTGTTCCACCGCATAGCAGGCGACCAGGCGTCCGCCCTGCATTTTCAGTTCAGGCAGGGCTTCGCGGCAGACCGGCATGACGCGCGGACAGCGGCTGCTGAACGGACAGCCGGGCGGCGGGTTCAGGGGGCTGGGCAGTTCACCGGAAATGCGGATGCGTTCGCCGTGGCCTTCCTGGTTCAGACGGGGCGTGGCCGACAGCAGCGCCTGGGTATAGGGGTGCAGCGGCTGGCCGAAGATCGCGGCCTTGCTGCCTTGTTCGACCACCCGGCCCAGGTACATCACCATGACTTCGTCAGCCAGGTGTTCCACCACCGACAGGTCGTGGGAAATGAACACGTAGGACAGACCCAGGTCGCGCTGCAGGTCTTTCATCAGGTTCAGCACCTGTGCCCGCACGGATACGTCCAGGGCCGATACCGCCTCGTCGGCGACCAGGATTTCCGGATCCAGCATCAGGCCGCGCGCAATGGCGATGCGCTGGCGCTGGCCGCCTGAAAACATGTGCGGATAGCGGTCGTAGTGTTCGGGCCGCAGGCCGACGAGTTCCATCATGGACTGCCCGCGCGCCTTGCGCTGGGCGGCATCCATCTTGGTATTGATCACCAGCGGTTCTTCCAGGATCGCGCTGATGCGCTTGCGCGGATTCAGCGAGGCATAGGGATTCTGGAAAATGATCTGGATTTTTTGGCGGCGCAGGCGCGTCAGTTCAGCGCTGGTCTGGGAGACATCCTGGCCGCGGTACAGCAGCTGGCCCGCAGTGGGCGGCTCGATCATGGTCAGCACCCGGGCCAAGGTCGATTTGCCGCAACCCGATTCGCCGACCACGGCCAGCGTTTTCCCTGTGTGCAGGGAAAAGGACACCCCGTCCAAGGCCTTGACGGACCGTTTGGGCTTCAGGAAACCGCTTTCGACCGGGTAGTGGCGCTTCAGATCGATGGCTTGCAGGACAATATCGTCGCCGCCGGTGTCGGGGGCGTGGCTGCTGGTGTCTGCGGCGGAGTGGGACGTGGTATTCATGCGGAAATCTCGGTGGACTGCGCGGTCGGCAAGCCCTGGTCGTCCAGTGGGGTGTGGCATTTCACCTGGCTGCCTTCGGGGCCCGTCAGCGCGGGTTCTACCGCACGACAATGGTCGGTGGCATAGGGGCAGCGGGGGCTTAGCAGACAGCCGCGCGGTCGGTCATAGCGCCCCGGCACCACGCCAGGCAGCGAGACCAGCCGGTCTGCATCTTGGGAGAATTCGGGCAGGGCGCGCAGCAAGGCCTGGGTATAGGGGTGGCGCGGACGGCGGAAAATGTCCTTGGCCGAACCGGATTCCACGATCTGTCCGGCGTACATCACCAGGATGCGGTCCGCCGCTTGGGCGACCAGCGCCAGGTCGTGGGTGATCAGCACCAGACCCAGGCCTTGCTGCCGCTGCAGCGACAGCAGCAGGTCCATGATCTGCGCCTGGATGGTCACGTCCAGTGCCGTGGTGGGCTCGTCGGCGATCAGCAGGCGCGGATTGCAGGCGATCGCCATGGCGATCATCACGCGCTGGCTCATGCCGCCCGATAGCTGATGCGGATAGGCCTTCATGCGTGACACCGGGTCCGGGATGCCGACTTGTTCCAGCAGTTCCAGCACCCGCGCCCGCAACGCGCGCCGCGATCCGCCCTGGTGCGCCTGCAGCGCCTCGGCGATCTGGTATTCCACGGTATAACAGGGGTTCAGGCTGGTCATGGGGTCCTGGAAAATCATGGACACCCGCGACCCGACGATTTCGCGGCGTTTCTTTTCCGGCAGGGCCAGCAGATCCTGGCCCTCGAAACGCAAGGCATCGGCCTGCACCCGGCCGGGGAAATCGATCAGCCCCATCAGGGCCAGCGAGCTGACGGATTTGCCCGAGCCCGATTCGCCCACCAGACCGACGACTTCGCCGGCCTCGACGTGATAACTGATGCGGTCGACAGCCTTGAAGGGGGCCGACTCATCACCGAAATGCACGGACAGATTGCGAACTTCCAGCATGGTCTGCCTCTTAGACTTTCAGGCGCGGGTCCAGCGCATCGCGCAGACCATCGCCCATCAGATTGAATGCCAGCACCGCCAGCAAAATGGCCAAGCCGGGGAAGGTCACGACCCACCAGGCGCTTTGCGCGAACTGCAGCACATTGGCCAGCATCGTGCCCCATTCCGGGGTCGGCGGTTGGGCGCCCATGCCCAGGAATCCCAGGGCAGCCATATCCAGAATGGCGTTGGAAAAGCCCAAAGATGCCTGCACGATCAGCGGCGCCACGCAATTGGGCAGGATGTTGATGAACATCTGCCGCCAGGCGCCCGCGCCCACCACGCGCGAGGCGATCACGTAGTCGCGGGTCATTTCACGCAGCACGGCGGCGCGGCTCAATCGCACATAGTGCGGCAGGGCCACGAAACTGAGCGCCAGGGATGCGTTGACGATGGACGGCCCGAAGATCGCCACCAGCACCAGAGCCAGCAGCAGGCTGGGCAGCGCCAGCATGATGTCCACCAGGCGCATGATGCTGATGTCCACCACGCCGCCCATATAGCCCGCCAGCACGCCAAAGAAGATCCCCAGCACCAGCGAGACGCTGACGACCAGGAAACCCACCAACAGCGACAGGCGTGCGCCGTAGATCAGGCGTGACAGGATGTCGCGGCCCACATCGTCGGTGCCCAGGATGAACTGCCAGCTGCCGTCCGGGTGCCAGACAGGGGGCTGCAGCAGGTGGTCGCGGAACTGCATGGCCGGATCATGCGGCGAGATCAGGTTGGCCGCCACGGCGACAAACAGCATCAGCAGAATGTAGAGCAGCCCGATCAGCGCACCGCGATTGCGGGAAAAATCCTGCCAGAAGGCTTTGAATGGCCCGGGAGGGGCCGGCATGGAAGTTGTCAGTTCAGTCATTTGCGCCCCCGTTGCTGACGGATTCGCGGGTCAGCCAGGCCGTACAGAATGTCGACGCACATATTCACCAGAATGATCAAGGTCGCCACGATCAGCACGCCGCCCTGGACCACCGGATAGTCGCGTTGCTCCAGTCCGTGGATCAGCCAGCGGCCGATGCCAGGCCAGGAAAAAATGGTTTCGGTCAGGATCGCCCCGACCATCAGCACGCCGACCTGCAGGCCGATCACCGTGATGACCGGCAGCAGCGCATTGCGCAAGGCATGCACCACCACGACGCGCAACCGCGATAGTCCTTTGGCGCGGGCCGTGCGGATGTAGTCTTCGTTGAGCACTTCCAGCATGGAGGACCGCGTCATGCGCACGATCACCGCCAGCGGGATGGTGCCCAGGACAAAGGCTGGCAGGATGATGTGATGCAGGGCATCCCAGAAGTCGCCCGCTTCGCCGAACAGCAGGGTGTCGATCAGCATGAATCCCGTCAACGGATTGCTGGGGTCCAGAAACAGCGCCGCACTGACGCGCCCGGACACGGGCATCAGATCCCATTGGACCGACACCAGCATGATCAGCATCAGGCCCCACCAGAACACCGGCATGGAATAGCCTGTCAGGGCCGCCGTGATGGACATGTGATCGAACCAGGAACCGCGTTTGACCGCCGCCAGCACGCCGACCGGGATGCCGATCGCCAGGGCGATGATCATGGCGATGACGCTGAGTTCCAGAGTGGCCTGGAACCGCGGCACGAATTCGGACCAGATGGGCTCGCGGGTGGTCAGCGAGGTGCCCAGGTCGCCGTGCAGCACGCCCCAGATATAGTGGAAATATTGCGTGATCAGCGGCTGATCCAGGCCCAATTGAGTCATCATGGCGGCGTGCTGTTCGGGGGATAGCCCCCGTTCGCCTGCCATGATCTGCACGGGGTCGCCGGGGATCAGGTGGATAAAGGCAAACGTCAGCAGGGTAATGCCGATGAACGTCGGAATAGCCAGGCCGACGCGTTTGAGAATGAAAGAGAACATGAGGCAAAGCCTGTGGGGGTGTCGCAGGCGCAGAGACGCAGCGGACGGGCCCCGGACGATGCCGGGGCCCGGATCGGGTCAGTTCAGGCGCTTATTTGCCCAGGCTGACGTGGTCGAAGATGTGCCGGCCCACCGGGGATACGGTATAGCCTTGCACGTTTTTGCGCAACGGTTCGAAGACCGTGGAGTGCGCGATCATGACGGCGGGCGCCTGTTCGTGCATGACGACCTGGGCCTGCTTGTACAGTTCGACACGCTTGGCGTGGTCGGACGTGGTCCGCGCCGGCTGGATCAGGTCTTCGAAGGGCTTGTAGCACCAGCGGGAATAGTTGGACCCGTTCTGGACTGCGGCGCAGCTGAACAGCGTGGCCAGGAAATTGTCCGGGTCCCCGTTGTCACCCGTCCAGCCGATCAGCATGGTCTGGTGTTCGCCGTTTTTGGTGCGTTTCAGGTATTCGCCCCATTCGTAGGAGACGATTTTCGCCTTGACGCCGATCTTGGCCCAGTCGGACTGGATCATTTCGGCCATGCGGCGGGCGTTCGGGTTGTAGGGGCGCTGCACCGGCATGGCCCACAAGTCCGTTTCAAACCCGTTGGGGTAGCCGGCTTCGGCCAGCAGGGCCTTGGCCTTGGCTACGTCAAGCGGCCAGTCCTGCACGGCGTCGTTGTAGCTCCACATGGTGGGCGGCAGCAGGTTTTTCGCCGGCTGGCCCGCGCCCTGGAACACGGCCTTGATGATGGCCGGTTTGTCGATCGCCATGGACAGCGCCTGGCGCACCTTCACATCCGTGAAGGGTTTCTTTTCGGTGTTGAACGACAGGTAGCCGACGTTCAGGCCCGCCTGTTCCAGCAGCTGGACATCCGGATTGTTGCGGATGGATTCCAGGTCGGCCGGGTTGGGGTAGGGCATGGACTGGCATTCGTTTTTCTGCAGCTTGGCATAGCGCACAGATGCGTCCGGGGTGATGGCGTAGACCAGGCGGTCGATCTTGGCCTTGTCGCCCCAGTATGCCTCGTTGGCCTTGTACAGGATGCGGGCGTCTTTCTGATAGGTGACGAATTCAAACGGACCGGTGCCGACCGGGTCGGTGTCGACCTTGGTCGGGGTCTTGGCCTTCATCATGGCATCGGCGTATTCAGCCGACTGGATGGATGCGAAATCCATGCCCAGGTTGGCGAGGAAGGGGGCTTCCGGACGCGTCAAGACAAAGCGCACTGTCTGGGCGTCGACCTTTTCGACCTTGTCGATCAGCTTGTCCATGCCCATACCGTTGAAATACTGGTACGAGCCGTTGGAGACCTTATGGTAAGGGTGGTCGGCGTTTTTCTGGCGCTGGAAAGAAAACAGCACGTCATCCGCATTGAAATCGCGGGTCGGCTTGAATGTCTTGTTGGAATGGAACTTCACACCTTTGCGCAGGTGGAAGGTATAGGTCTTGCCGTCTTCGCTGACGTCCCAGGATTCAGCCAGGCCCGGAATGATTTCCGTGGTGCCGGCCTTGAACTCAACCAGGCGGTCGAAGATCGGGTGCGTGGCGTCGTTGGTGGTGCCAGAGGTGAAGAACGCCGCATTGAAGCCTTCGGGCGAACCTTCGGAACAATAGACGTAGGTGCTGGTGGCCGCCTGGGCGGACCCTACCGCCAGGGCCATGGAAATCAGGGGTAGACTCAGTGTCTTTTTGGAAATCTTCATTTTCTCTCCTCGCATGAATGCGTGAATCTGCGTGAACATAGCATGAAACGCCGTTTGAACCGTAGTGTTGGGGCATCAAGGATTACCCGAATGCGTGGATGCGCAACTTTTGGAAAGCGGCGTATTCATTGGTGTTGGTGCATTTTTTCAGATTATGCAGCATCGGTGCGGCGGGCAGTGGAAAGCGCTCGGGTGTTACCTCGACGGCGGTCGGGGTGCTCCACCCTTTTGCTGGGGTAAACCCGTTTGGGCAATAATGTCCATCTGATACGATTTGATGGCCTCGAGGCGATCAAATCCCCGATAATGGCAGCTACATCGTTCAACCACAGGATTCCCACCATGGCCTCAGTCAACAAAGTCATTCTCGTCGGCAACCTGGGGCGCGACCCGGAGGTCCGCTACAGCCCCGACGGCGCCGCCATCTGTAATGTGTCCATTGCCACCACCAGCACCTGGAAAGACAAGGCATCCGGCGAACGCCGCGAAGAAACCGAATGGCACCGCGTGGTGTTCTACAACCGCCTGGCCGAAATCGCCGGCGAATACCTGCGCAAGGGCCGGTCCGTCTATGTCGAAGGCCGCCTGAAAACCCGTAAATGGCAGGACAAGGAAACCGGCGCTGATCGCTACAGCACCGACATCGTGGCCGATCAGATGCAGATGCTGGGCGGCCGCGACGGCGGCGAATCCGCCGGCGACGGTGATACCGGCGGCTTTTCGCAGGCCCCCGCGCGCCGCGCGCCGCAGCAGCAGCGTCCGGCGGCTCCGGCTGCTGCGCCCGCCAGCAATCTGGCGGATATGGATGACGATATTCCGTTCTGACGCTACGCCTATACGGCGGTCCGTTCGAGCCCCCGGCCAACGCCTGTTCGCCGGGGGTTTTGTTGTCCGCCTAACAACCGCTTCCGCTCTTGTGGCAGTCCTCATGTGCAGGCATAATCCCCATATTGTCTATACAAATTAGAGGACATTCCTTCATATGTCATCTTTTCAGGAAGCCAGCGCACAGCCGTCCGATCGCATCTTGTGGAAGAATCTGCGGATCGTGCCGCCCGGCTGGCAGTCCGGGCCGATCCCGCTATGCGATCTGGCGGTCGAAGGTCAGCGCATTGCGTGGCTGGGCGATGCCGGCGGGGCGCCTGCCGGTTTCCAGAACGCGCAGCAGCACGATCTGGGCGGCGCTCTGGTTACGCCCGGCCTGATCGATTGCCACACCCATCTGGTTCACGGCGGTCAGCGGGCGGACGAATTCGCCTTGCGCCTGGCGGGGGCCAGCTACGAGGACATCGCCCGGCAGGGCGGGGGGATCGTGTCCAGCGTGCGCGCCACGCGGGCCGCCGACGAAGACTCGCTCTTCCAACAGGCGCTGACGCGACTGGACGCCCTGCGGGCCGAAGGCGTGACCGCCATCGAAATCAAGTCCGGCTACGGCCTGGACCTAGAGACCGAACGCAAGATGCTGCGTGTCGCCCGGCGTCTGGGGGAAGCCCGCCCCGTCACGGTGCGCACCACGTTTCTGGGGGCGCATGCCCTGCCGCCGGAATACACAGACCGGGCGGATGACTACATCGATCTGGTCTGCAACACCTTGCTGCCGACGCTGCACGATGAAGGCCTGATCGATGCGGTGGACGTCTTTTGCGAAAGCATCGGATTCAGCCTGACGCAGGCCGAGCGCGTGCTGCAGGCTGCCACGCAACGCGGCCTGGCGGTGAAGATGCATGCCGAACAATTGTCCCTGATGGGCGGTGCGGCGCTGGCGGCGCAGTATGGCGCGCTATCGGCGGATCACCTGGAATGGCTGGATGAAGCCGGTGTGCAAGCCATGCGCCACGCCGGCATGGTGGCCGTGCTGCTGCCGGGCGCCTATTATTTTTTGCGGGATACGCACTTGCCGCCCATCGATCTGCTGCGTCGCCATGGGGTGCCCATGGCGCTGGCGACCGACTGCAATCCCGGCACGTCGCCGGCCACGTCCCTGTTGCTGATGATGAACATGGCCTGCACGCTGTTTCACCTGACCGTGGGCGAGGCCCTGGATGGCGTCACGCGCCATGCCGCTGATGCACTGGGGTGCGCGGGCGTCAGCGGGCGCCTGGCTGTCGGCCATCCTGCCGATTTTGCGGTCTGGGATGTCGACAGCCCGGCGGAACTGGCTTATTGGATGGGCCTGCCGCGCTGCCGGATGTCCGTGCGACGCGGCAGCATCGCCTTTCAATCCGCCCGATAGCTGCCTTCCAGCACCCGGCGTCCGATGATGTCCAGGTCGGGGGCCAGCAGGCGGTCGCGGTCATAGAACGGCACGTCCTGGCGGATTTGCCGGTGCAACGCCTGCAATGGGGCCGATGTGGTCAGCGGGGCGTGGAAATCGATGCCCTGGGCGGCGCACAGCAGCTCGATGCCGATGATGTGCGCCGTATTGCTGGCCATGTCGGCCAGCCGCCGGGCGGCGAACGTCGCCATGCTGACGTGGTCTTCCTGGTTGGCCGACGTGGGCAGGCTGTCCACGCTGCCCGGGTGCGCTAGCGATTTGTTTTCCGATGCCAGGGCGGCGGCGGTCACGTGCGCGATCATGAAACCGGAATTCAGCCCCGGTTCGGGGACCAGGAAGGGTGGCAGGCCGGAAATGCTGGCATCGATCAGCAGCGCCACGCGGCGTTCGGCCAGGCCGCCGATCTCCGCAATCGCCAGCGCCAGAATGTCGGCGGCGAAGGCCACGGGTTCGGCGTGGAAATTGCCGCCCGAAATCACCTGGTCCGGCTGCCCGTCGCGCCCGGGGAACACCAGCGGATTGTCCGTCACGGCGTTGGCTTCGATCAGCAAGGTGCGCGATGCCTGATCCATCAGATCATGGATAGCGCCCATCACCTGGGGCTGGCAGCGCAGGCTGTAGGGGTCTTGAACCTTGTTGTCCGACACCAGGTGCGATGCCCGGATCGCGCTGCCTGCCAGCAATGCCCGATAGCGACGGGCGACTTCGATCTGCCCCGGCTGGCCGCGGATTTCATGCACGCGCGGGTCGAACGGCGCGTCGCTGCCCTTGGCGGCGTCCACGCTAAGCGCCCCGGCCAGCACCGCGCTGTCGAACAGGTGTTCCGACAGGAACAGCCCGTGCAGCGCCAGGGCGGTGGATACCTGCGTGCCGTTGATGAGCGCCAGGCCTTCCTTGGCGGCTAAGTGGATGGGTTCGATACCCGCCAGGGCCAGCGCTTCCTTTGCCGGCAGCCACTGGTCTTTGCACAGGATGCGGCCTTCGCCGAACAGCGCCAGGGTCATATGCGACAAGGGCGCCAGGTCGCCGGATGCGCCTACCGATCCCTTTTCCGGGATGTGCGGGATCAGGCCGGCATTGAATACCTGCAGCAGGGTGCGCACCACGCTGGATCGGATGCCGGAATAGCCGCGCGCCAGGCTGGCGACCTTCATCGCCATCAGCAGGCGCACTACACGGGCGTCCAGCGGGTCGCCCACGCCCACGGAATGCGACAGGATCAGATTGCGCTGCAGGGTCTGCAGCTGGTCGTCGGGGATGCGCGTTTGCGCCAGCTTGCCGAAACCGGTGTTGATGCCATAGGCGGGATCGCCCCGGTCAATGATGGCTTGCACGACGGCAGCCGAGGCATCCATGTCGGCGTAGGCCTGGGCGGGCAGATCCAGGGTGACGGAACCCAGCCAGATGCGCCGCAGCTGGTCCAGGTTCAATGTGCCGGGGTTCAGGGTCAGCGTGTTGCTCATCTCAGTTTCCTTTGGAAGAATCGATCATCGGCAGATTCAGGCCGAAATTCCGGGCGGTCTTGATGGCCAGCTCGTAGCCGGCGTCGGCATGGCGCATCACGCCGCTGCCGCAGTCATTGATCAATACGCGTTCCAGGCGGCGGGCGGCGGCATCCGTGCCGTCGGCCACGATCACCATGCCTGCATGCTGGCTGTAGCCCATGCCGACACCGCCGCCATGGTGCAGCGACACCCAGCTGGCGCCGCCCGCCGTGTTCAGCAGGGCATTCAACAGGGGCCAGTCGGATACTGCATCCGTGCCGTCGCGCATGGCTTCGGTTTCGCGATTGGGGCTGGCCACCGATCCCGTGTCCAGATGGTCACGCCCGATCACGATCGGGGCTTTCAGCTCGCCCGTGCGCACCATCTCATTGAACGCCAGTCCGGCCAGGTGGCGTTCGCCCAGGCCCAGCCAGCAGATGCGTGCCGGCAGGCCCTGGAAGGCGATGCGCTCGCGCGCCATGTCCAGCCATTGGATCATGTGATGATTGTCGGGGAACAGTTCTTTCAGTTTGCGGTCGGTGGCGTAGATGTCTTCCGGGTCGCCCGACAGCGCCACCCAGCGGAAGGGCCCCTTGCCTTCGCAGAACAGCGGCCGGATGTAGGCCGGCACGAAACCGGGGAAGTCAAAGGCGTCGGTGATGCCCTCGTCATAAGCCACCTGGCGGATGTTGTTGCCGTAATCCACCGTGGGAATGCCCAGGGCATGCAGATCCAGCATAGCCTGTACGTGGCGGGTGCAGGATTGCGCTGCCTCAGCCCGCAGGCGGGTGTGTTGGGCCGGATCGTGCTGGGCGGCCTGCCATTGCGCCACTGTCCAGCCCGACGGCAGATAGCCGTGGATCAGATCGTGGGCCGATGTCTGGTCGGTGACCAGGTCCGGGCGCGGACCGCCCGTCTGGGCGCGGCGTGCCAGTTCCGGCAGGATATCGGCGGCATTGCCCAGCAGGCCGATGGACACGGCTTCCTTGCGGCCCGTGTGTTCGGCGATCATGGCCAGGGCTTCATCCAGATCGCGGGCCTGCTTGTCCAGATACCGGGTGCGCAGCCGGAAATCGATGTGCGACTGCTGGCATTCGATGGTCAGCGAGCAGGCCCCGGCAAAGGTCGCCGCCAGCGGCTGCGCGCCGCCCATGCCGCCCAGGCCCGCCGTCACGATCCAGCGGCCCGCGAACGATCCGCCGAAATGCTGGCGCCCGGCTTCGACGAATGTTTCGTACGTACCCTGCACGATGCCCTGGCTGCCGATGTAGATCCAGCTGCCCGCCGTCATCTGGCCGTACATGAACAGGCCTGCCTGGTCCAGTTCATTGAATTTTTCCCAGGTGGCCCACTTGGGTACCAGATTGGAATTGGCAATCAGCACGCGCGGCGCATCCGCGTGGGTCTTGAATATCCCCACCGGTTTGCCCGATTGCACTAACAAGGTTTCGTCTTCGCCCAGCTTGCGCAGGCTGTCCAGGATGGCGTCGTAGCAGGCCCAGTTGCGTGCCGCGCGACCGATGCCGCCATACACCACCAGATGTTTGGGGTTTTCCGCCACGGCCGGGTCCAGGTTGTTCTGGATCATGCGGTAGGCGGCCTCGATCGTCCAGTTGCGGCAATGCAATGACGATCCGGTGGGGGCATGGATTTCGCGGCTGGCGTCGTAACGCGGGTCGTTGGTGTGTGGGGCAGTGCTCATCGCGGGCTCCTTGTGGGGTTTATATGTATATACATTTAAAAATAAAAAAGGGCGGCTATCGTGGATTGAGAGTAGGGGGCGCAGCGCCGCAGCGGCGGCGCAGTGGAAGTTATCCGGGGGTAACCGGGCAGTCGGCCAGCACCCGGACCAGGGCGTCGGTGAAGCGCTCGATATTGCCTGGATTCAATCCTGGAATGCAGAGCCGTCCGGAATCCAGCAGATAGACGCCATGCTGTTCACGCAGGCTGATGATCTGCGGGCGGCTAAGACCGGTCAGGCTGAACATGCCCTTTTGCCGGATCAGGTAGTCGGCCTGGTATCCCGGGGCCTTGTGCGCCAACTGTTCGTGGGCCAGGGCGCGCATGTGCAGGATCCGGCCGCGCATGGCGTCGACCTCGGCACGCCACTGGGCCGCCAGTTCAGGAGAGTCCAGGATCGTGGCGATGACGCGTGCGCCGTGTGCGGGCGGATTGGAATATGTGCGCCGGACAGCGGCTGCCAGCTGACCCGTGACGCGATCGGTGTGGGCGGCGTCCTGGCAGACGACAGACAGGCTGCCGCAGCGTTCCGCATAGAGCGCGAAGTTTTTGGAAAAAGAGCTGGCGACCAGGAACGCCAGCCCCGACTGCGCCAATAGACGCACGGCAGCAGCATCTTCGTCCACGCCATCGCCGAACCCTTGATAGGCCAGGTCGACGAAGGCGATCAACTGGCGCTGGCGAAACAGCTGGATCAGGGCTTCCCACTGGGGCAGCGTCAGATCGGCGCCGCTGGGATTGTGGCAGCACCCGTGCAGCAGCACGATGCCGTGCACGGGGATTTTTTCAAAGGCTTGCAGCATGCTGTCGAAAGACGGCAGGCCCGTGCGCGCATCCACGTAGGGGTAGCGGTGCGTACGGATGCCGGCGCCCTCGAAGACGGCAAAATGATTGGACCAGGCCGGATCGCTGATCCAGATCTCGCTGTCCGGATACGCGGTGTGCAGGAATTCCGCGCCGATTTTCAGCGCCCCGGTGCCGCCCACGCTTTGGATGGTGGCGATGCGGCCATCGGCCAGCGCCTGGCTGTCGCGGCCAAAGATCAGTCGCTGGGCGGCATGCCGATAGGCGGTCAGCCCTTCGATGGGCAGGTAGGACGATGATTGCGGCGCCTCGAGCAGCAGGCGCTGGGTGGCCAGGACTGAAGGCAGGACGGGAATTCGGCCCGCTTCATCGTAGTACATGCCGACGGTCAGATTGATCTTGCCGGGGCGCGGATCGCGCAGGCAGCGATTGCTGAGCTCGAAAATCGGGTCGCCGGCGAAATCCGGAAGGTGGGAAAACATCATAGCTAGGCCTCGAATGGGATCAGGAATCTTCCTGCCCCCAGAATGCATTGCGATCCAGGTAGTTCTGCAGAAACTGCTTCAGCCGTTCATGCTGCACATTGCGAAAAAGCTCTTTGGGCGGCCCGCTGATGGCGATCTGCCCCTGGTCGATGAAAGCGACCCGGTCGGCGACCTGGGCGGCAAAGCCCATTTCGTGGGTGACCACGGCCATCGTCATGCCTTCCCGGGCCAGGTCTTTCATGACTTGCAGCACTTCTCCGACCAGTTCCGGGTCCAGGGCCGAGGTCGGTTCGTCGAACAGCATGATGTGCGGTTCCATGGCCAGCGCCCGGGCGATGGCGACGCGCTGCTGCTGGCCGCCCGACAGGCGGATCGGATGGGCATCGGCCCGGCTGGCCAGGCCCACGCGCTCCAGCAGGGCCATGCCTTTTTTACGGGCCTCGTCGCGCGACAGGCGTTTGACACGGACCAGGGCCTCGGCCACGTTGCCCAGAGCCGTCATGTGCGGCCACAGGTTGAATTGCTGGAACACCATGCCGACGTGTCGCCGCACATGGTTGATTTCTGCGACGGTGGCATCGCGCCGGGCGCCGTTCTGGTCGACGTAGCCCAGCAGTTCGCCTTCGATCAGGATGTCGCCCGAATCATATTTTTCCAGGAACGCCATCGAACGCAGCAACGTGCTTTTGCCGGAACCCGATGGCCCGATGATGCACAGCACTTCGGATTTGCGGATGTCCAGAGAGATGTCGTTCAGCACCGTGGTGTCGCCAAAGCGTTTGCTGATGCCGCGTACCTCGATCAGGAGAGAATCTTGGGTCATAGGAAAAACCGGATAAGGTTGAATGGGTTGGGCTTAGCGCTGCAGGAAATGGCCGACTCTGATTTCCGCCCAATTGCCCAGTTTCTGCGTCACGCCCACCAGCAGCAGGTAGCATACGCACAGGATCAGGGTGGTCTGCACATAGATGAACTGCTCGGAACCGATCTGCGTCAGGATGGCGGTCAGCTCGGGCACCGTGATGATGGACAGCACGGATGTCTCTTTGCTGAGAATGATGATCATATTGATCAGCGCCGGCGTGATGATGACCAGCATCTGCGGCAGCTGGATGCGCAGGATGGTGTGCAGGCGCGAAATGCCCAGGCAGTTGGCGGCCTCTATCTGGCCATGGGGCACGGATAGAAAGCCAGAGCGGAATATTTCGGCGAAATATGCGCTGCCATAGATCGCCAGGGCGACCACGCCGGTATCCAGGGCATCCAGCGCCAGCCCGAAATGCGGTCCGCCGTAGTACAGCAGGAACAGCTGCACCAGAAAGGGCGTGGTGCGCAGGATCTCGATATAGAGACGCAAGACGGCGCGCACCCAGCGATTGGCAAACAGTTGCACGACGGCGATCAGCGCGCCGATGATGACGCCCAGGATCACAGCGCCCGCCCAGCACAGCACCGTGATGCCGAAACCGCTGAGCACCTGCGGGCCGTATTCTCTGAATAAATCCATATTGGACAACATGATCAGGCCTCTCTGTAGCGTCGTTCGATGTAATGCCCCAGCGCAGCCAGCATGCCGCACAGCACCATATACGCCAGACCCGCCATGGCGTAGGCTTCCAGCGGCCGGAACGTGCTGGCCGCGATGTTTTGCGCCGTGCGCGTGATTTCCGCTACGCCTACAACGGACACCAGAGATGAGGCCTTTACCAGCAGGATGACCTCGTTGACCAGGGATGGCGCGGTCAGCTTCAGGGCCTGCGGAATCTTGATGCGGACCAGAATGTCCAGCTTGGACAGGCCCAGCATCTGGCAGGCTTCGATCTGGCCAGCGGGAATGCCCAGAAAACCGCCGCGCAGGATTTCGCCGATGTAGGCGCCTTCACACAGCGACACCGCCAATACCGCCGCCGCCCAGGCGGGGACCTGGATCCCCAGTGCCGGCAGGAAATAGAACGCCAGCATCAATTGCACCAGCAAGGGGATGCCGCGGAAAACGAAGGTATACAGATTGCCCATGCGTCGCGCGCCGGCGGTCGGCGACAAACAGGCGCTGACCACGGCGATGGCGATGACGAACCCCACCAGCAGGCCCACGGCAGACACGAAGATCGTCATCTGCGAGGCTTGCAGCAGGAAAAACAAGGTACTGGAAAAAAAAGACTCGGCTTGCATCGTCGTGACTGTCGCGCTTTGAGCGCAGGCCTGGACGGGTCATCGTCTGGGCAGGCCTGCAGCCGGATTCAAAGACTGGCCGCCGCGTCAGCGTGCGGCCAGGAACAACCGGATGTCAGAGCGCCGGCGTGAAGTCTGCTGTCGGGACATCCATCTTGGCCCCGAACCATTTCTTTTGCAGGGCCTCCATGCGGCCATCCTTGTGCATGGCCAGGGTGGCGTCGTCGATAGCCTTGATCAGCGAGTCGCTGTCTGCGCCCAGGCGGCCCAGGAACGCGTAATAGGCCGGTTTGCCGAAGCTGGGCTTGACCACTTCGAACGTACCCAGGCGTTCACGCGCGGCCGCCGAGATGTTGGTCACCGCATTGGCGACGGCGGACAGCCGGCCATTGGCCAGATCGGCATACGCCTGGTTGACGTCCACGTATTCGCGGATTTCGGGAGCGGGATTCAGGGTGGCGGCGAATTCCTTCATCTGCGCCAGTTGCGAAGTGCCGCGCTGCGCCCCGATCACCTTGCCGGCGACGTCCTCGGGCTTGTTCACGGACGTGTCCTTGGCGCGTTTCAGGAAGGCGACGGTAGCGTCCGCAATGGGCAGGGTGAAGTGATAGCGGGTCTTGCGCTCTTTGGTCACGATGACGGGGGCGGCGACCAGGTCGAAACGTTTGGCTTCCAGGCCGGCCAGCGTGCCGGTCCAGGGCAGATCCAGGAATTTGACCTCAATGCCCATGGCCTTGCCGACTTCCTCGAAGTAGTCCTTGTCGAACCCCATGTGCTGGTTCTTCTGGATGAAGTCGAACGGTACGAACTGCATGTCCGTGGCCATGGTCATGACGCCGGCTGCCTTGATGTCCGCCAGTTGGTCGGCGTGCGCCGCCATCAGGGGCGCCAGCGCCAGGCAGCTGCCGGCCAGCATCCATTTCAAGGTTTTCTGCATGTATGTCTCCTGGTGTTTGATGAGCTGCTGCTTGCGGCAGCGCCTGTTTTTTTGACGTGTGTTGGATGTCGGGATCAGAACGGCAAAGTTCCGATCCTGGCGAAAAGTATATACATTTGAAATGCGCTGTCAATGATTCTTGTCATGCAAATTACAGGGGGCTTTGGGAAAATAAGGGTAAATCCTGACGGGCCCCGACAGGTCTGGAATTCAGCTGTGGCATTCATGGATCGCCATGCTGGAAAGTCTTGATTTATCCTTGTTTTAAATGTATATACAATAGAGCGACAGCTTGTCCGGATCCAGTCCGCTGCCGACCGGGTAAGCTGCGGAACATCGTCCAATCAACCGGAGACGTCATGCCCAGTCTTGAAAAAATGACCTGTGTCGAGGACTTCAGGCGTCTGGCCAGCCGCCGCGTGCCTCGCATGTTCTATGACTATGTCGATAGCGGTTCATGGACAGAACAGACATACCGCGCCAATAGCGCCGATCTGCAGCGCCTGCAATTCCGCCAAAGGGTGGCGTTGGACATCTCGCGCAGGGATCTGCGCACCACTGTGCTGGGGGAAGACCTGGCCATGCCGGTGATCCTGGCGCCCACGGGCTTGACCGGCATGCAATGGGCGGACGGCGAGATCCTGGCCGCGCGGGCTGCGCAGCACTGCGGCATCCCCTTTACGCTATCCACCATGAGCATCTGCTCGATCGAGGACGTGGCGGCCCGGACGCAGCGCCCTTTCTGGTTCCAGTTGTATGTCATGCGCGACCGCGATTTCATCGGCGACCTGATCGACCGCGCCAAGGCGGCAGGGTGTTCGGCCCTGATGGTGACCCTGGATTTGCAGGTGCTGGGCCAGCGGCACAAGGACATCAAAAATGGTTTGTCCACCCCGCCGCGCCCCACCTTGGCCAATCTGCTGAATCTGGCGGGCAAGCCGCGCTGGTGCTGGCACATGCTGCAGACCCGCCGGCATGGGTTCGGTAATATTCTGGGCCATGCCAAAGGCGTCAGCGATCTGCACTCCTTGTCCACCTGGACGGCGGAGCAATTCGATCCGACGCTCAGTTGGGCGGATCTGGAATGGATCAAGCAGCGCTGGGGCGGCAAACTGATCGTCAAGGGCGTGCTGGATGCGCAGGATGCCCGGCATGCCGTGGATGCGGGGGCCGATGCCTTGATCGTATCCAATCATGGCGGCCGGCAGTTGGACGGCGCGCCATCCAGCATCGCCGCCCTGCCGGCGATTGTCGATGCGGTCGGCTCGCAGATCGAAGTCCTGCTGGATGGCGGAATCCGCAGCGGGCAGGACGTGTTGCGCGCCTTGGCGCTGGGCGCGCGGGCGGTGCTGATCGGCCGTGCCTTTCTGTACGCGCTGGGCGCGATGGGTCAGCCGGGCGTGCAGCGCTGCCTGGACCTGATCGCCAATGAACTCAGCGTATCGATGGCATTTTGCGGCCGCACCAGCGTCCGGGACGTGGATGCATCGATTCTGCTGAACCCTGGTATTTTCCAATCTCAAGAGGCATGACCTGCGATGAATTCACATGACACGCTTTCCTCCAACGTCTGGCAAGGTCGGGATGACTCTGCCGAGCAGGGCGACACTCGGCGGTTGTTTCAAGTCGTGCGGCACGACGATGCCTGGCAGCGCGGCGATAGCGTGCTGTTGGGTTTTGCCAGCGATGCGGGGGTGCGGCGCAATCATGGTCGGCCAGGAGCTGCGGGGGGGCCGGTGCAGGTGCGCCGGCTGCTGGCCGGGCTGCCGGCTCATGGACTGCCGGCGCTGTGGGATGCGGGGGACATCGCCTGTGAAGGCGACGCCTTGGAATCCGCCCAGGCAGCGTTGGGCGCGCGGGTAGCCGCCATTCTGGATACGGGTGCGCGGCTGGTCGTGACTGGCGGCGGGCATGAAATCGCCTGGGGGGATTTTCAGGGGCTGCGCGATCATCTGTATGGCTCGCAGGGCCCCGGCGGGTCGCTGCTGATCGTGAACCTGGATGCGCATTTCGATTTGCGCACCAGCCGCCCCGGCAGTTCCGGCACGCCGTTCGATCAGATCCTGGAAGACAGCCGCCAGCGCGGCCTGCCGGTGCGCTACGCCGTGCTGGGCATTTCGCCCTTGGGCAATACCGCCGGCCTGTACGAACATGCCCGGGCGCTGGGGGTGCACTACGTCGAAGACGATCGGATGCAGGAACGCCATCTGGATCAGCGCTTAATCGAGTTGGACCGCCTGCTGGCCGATGCCGACCACGTTTATCTGACCATTGACCTGGACGTGCTGCCGGCTGCCACGGCGCCTGGCGTGTCCGCCCCGGCCCCGTTGGGGGTGCCGCTGGCGGTGGTCGAGGCCTGCGCCCGCCGGATCAAGGCGTCCGGCAAACTGCGTCTGGCCGACATGGCCGAATTCAATCCTGAATTCGATATCGACAACCATACCGCACGGGTCGCCGCCCGTTTGGCCTGGGTGCTGCTGCAGCCTTAGGCCTGTCCCGCCAGTTTGTAGCGGTTGCCGGGGTACCACATCACCGCCTGGGATGCGAACGCCCCGCCTGAAAACGTCGTGCGGTCCAGCACCAGGCAGGGTTGCTCCAGCGGGATGTCCAGCGGCTCCGCCACATTGATCGGGGGCAGCTTGACCTCGATCGTGTAGCGCCCTGCCGGTGCGGGGGCGGCGTGCATCAGATATTCATTGGGCGTCGTCTGCGACCAGTCCTGCTGCAGATAGTCGGGCAGGCGCCGCGCATCGACCACGCGGTCTTCCAGCTGGATCGGTACTGCGTTTTCATAGTGCACGATGATCGAATGAAACAGCGGGGCGCCTGCCCGCAGGTGAAAACGCTGCGCCTGCGCGGTGCTCACCTTGCTTTTTTCCAGCAGCAGGACCTGGCAGGAATGGGTGTGTCCCCGGTCGCGGATGTCTTGCGCGATGCTGCGGATCTCGATCAGGGTGGACGGGATTTTCGCCGGCGCCACATACGTGCCCGACCCCTGATAGCGCAACAGCACCTGATCAGCGGTCAGTTCGCGCAGTGCGCGATGCACTGTCATGCGCGACACCCCGAACTGCTTGCACAGCGCCAGTTCGGTCGGGATCAGATCGCCTTCGGTCCAGACGCTGCTGCTGATCTGCTGCAGGACGTAGTCCTTGATGCGCTGATAGGCGGGCGTCGCCCGCGTGGCGGTCTCAGTAACCTGAGCGTGACGGCGCATGTCGTGTTCCCTGTCTGTCGGATAGGGCATATTCTATGCGAACCTTTCGGCGGACTTCGCTGCTAGGTGTTTTCCCTGGCGCAGGGGCGGGCGATCTCGTGCTGCGCCCAAAACCCCAGGGTTATCCCGGAATTATGCGTAAACCTTAAAGCACCTTATGGCGCTTTTCCTATGGTCGCGTCGATGGGTCTTCGGTACATTGCTTGAAATTGCCTGATCCGCGTGCAGACCATGGGGATGCCGTGTGCGACAGGCATATCAAAATCTGGAGACAACCATGAGCAATGCCGTCGCCCCGGTCGATGAAATCTTGCCGATGGGCAAGCTCACCGCGCTGGGCTTGCAACACGTGCTGGTTATGTATGCCGGCGCGGTCGCCGTGCCCTTGATCATTGGCCGCGCCCTGAATCTGGATGCCCACGAGGTATCCCTGCTGATCGCCGCCGATCTGTTCGCCTGCGGCCTGGCCACCATCATCCAGTCGCTGGGCGCCACGCAGTGGTTCGGTATCAAGCTGCCTGTCATCATGGGCGTCAGTTTCGCGCCGGTCGGACCCATGATCCACATCGCCAGCAGCAACCCAGGGCACGAGGGCGCCCAGCTGCTGTTTGGCACCATCATCGCGGCGGGGATCATCACCATCATCATCGCCCCCTGGATCAGCCGGCTGCTGCGGTTTTTCCCGCCTGTGGTCACCGGCACCATCATCGCCATCATCGGCATCACGCTGATGCGTGTGGGCATCAACTGGATCTTCGGCAATCCCTTCGGCCCCACCGCGCCGTCGATCGTCGATCCCAACTACGTCGAATGGCTGAAAAGCGCCCAGGCAGCTGCCGGGGCGCCCGGATCACCCGTGCCGGCAGTGCCGCAGGGGCTGGCGATTTTGCCGACCATCCCCAATCCCCGATACGCTGATCTGACCGGTGTGGGCATCGCCGGCATCGTCCTGGTGTCCATCCTGCTGATCGCCAAATTCTGCAAGGGCTTTCTGGGCAATATCGCCGTGCTGCTGGGCATCGTGGTCGGGGCGGTGATCGCCACGGCCATGGGCATCATGCATTTCGACAAGGTCGCCAAGGCCGACTGGGTGGACGTTGTCATGCCCTTTCATTTCGGCATGCCCAAATTCGATTTCTGGATGATCCTGACCATGACGCTGGTCATGATCGTCATCCTGATCGAATCGACCGGCATGTTCCTGGCCCTGTCGGATATGACCGGTAAAAAGATCGACCAGAAAGACCTGGCGCGCGGTTTGCGCACCGACGGCCTGGGCACCCTGATCGGTGGTATTTTCAATACCTTCCCGTATTCCAGCTTTTCCCAGAACGTCGGCCTGGTCGCCGTCACCGGCGTGCGCAGCCGCTTTGTCTGCGTGGCCAGCGGCGTGATCCTGGTGGTGCTGGGCCTGCTGCCGAAACTGGCCGCCCTGGTCGAATCCCTGCCCACCGTAGTGCTGGGCGGCGCAGGCATCGTCATGTTCGGCATGGTCACGGCCACCGGCATCCGCATCCTGGGCGGGGTGGACTTCGTCAAGAACCGCAACAACGCCATGATCGTGGCCATTTCCATCGGTATGGGCATGATCCCCGTGGTCGCCCCGAATTTCCGTCAGTGGATGCCGCACGCCATCCATCCCCTGATCGAATCCGGGATCCTGCTAACGTCCCTGTCGGCTGTGCTGCTGAACGTGTTCTTCAA